>CAZSAL010000028.1:0-34650 GCA_964604825.1 uncultured Elusimicrobia bacterium | reverse complement strand
CCCCGCAAGGGGGGAAGGAGTCCTCTTTTCAGTCGCAACTCGCTTCCCTCGTCACAGCAGCAACGCTGCTTCCCTCGTCACTGCTTGCGATGCGGTACCAACTATCAAGTTCGGAATTCGGAATTCCTTCTTCCACACTCCGCACTCCGAACTCCGCATTAAATTCACTCCGCACTCCGCATTGGTTGTTGGAAGTTGGCGGCGCCTTTCCGAACAACGTCTCCGGTTACGCAAACGATCAGGCTGGCCTCAATATCCCCGGCGGCCAGACGCTCGACCTCGGCTTCAGCGGCGTGGGAGTACGGCCCATGCTGGAGTGGATGTTTTAAGTCCACACACGGCAACTTTCAGATAACTCATCTCTTTCGTAGAATATATCTCTATGTCTATATCATTTGGTGATCAGGTACTTGCCGAAGCGAAGAATTTGCGGGAAAAAGGTTTTGATGCAAATCAGATCGCGGGCATTCTCTGTAAAAAAGATTCCGAGGGAAAAAATTACGGTCTTGGCATTCTGCTGGATAAGAATGGGAAGCCCGCGCCTACGTCCCGGACGATCCTGGAGTATGTTGAAAAGGAATTGGAGGAAAGCGCCTTCGGAAGTTATCTTAATTCGGATGCGCTGAAAAATGAGGTTCTGGACGCGGTTTTGCGCTGGCAGAGAGTTCCCGAAGCATACCGGCGGAATTTCGATTTGCTTCTCCCTTCCGACGCCGGAACAGGCGCGGTTCAGACTGCGGTCCAGGCCGCCCTTTTGATGAAAGATGGATTGAAATCAATCGGCGTGGAGGAGTTTGGCTGGCCGGCATACCGCGCCATCGCTTTCTCTCTGCGCCTGGGATACGGGGAGTTTTCCTCAGACGATGTTATTGGCGGGGCAGGGGTGCTTCCGGTTTACCAGGCGGGTCCCATGAATACTACGGGTCGCGTGCCCGCGCGCGATATCGTAATAGAACGCGCCTCCGCCGCGCGGTCCGCAGGAGTGCCCGTAGCGCTTGACCGCGCTTATTCGGGGTTCGAATACGCCGCCAAATCCGCAAATGTCTCTTACTCCGATTTAATGCGCGAAAGCTTCCATAATCAGGTTGAGCCTTTCATCGAAGCCGGGACGCCGTTCTGCCTGGCAATCAGCCCGACCAAGGCTTTCACGACATTCGCTCTGCGTCCCTGCGGGCTGCTGCTGATTTATCATCCCGACGAGAAATTATTGCATGCGCTTGGCGCGAAATTGAAAGGACTCATCCGCGCGCGAGGGTCGTCTTTTGAACACCCGGTAACGCGCGCTTTCGTAAAAGCGCTTATCAAAGACCGTTCCCGCCTTGAGTCCGAGCACGCGCAGGTGTTGAACCGGATCGCGGAGGCGGAATGTCTATGGAAGAATCTGTCCAGGGGCACTGCAATGGAGGTCTTTTTTTCCGATTCCTATGCCGGGCTTTTCCGCAACCCCAAAGTGCGACAGGAAGCGGCGCGGGATATCTATGGCGCCCACCTGTATCCGGTTTTTGCCGACGGCCGCTGCAGGTTGAACATAACCGGTCTTCCCGCTGATCCTGCCAAAGCTGAAAAAACCGTATCCATCCTCGCAAAATACTGCTGCTGAATACATACCCTCTGATAGGCCCATAAAAGCGCGTCCAACCGGGGAAAGAAATTCATAGGCCGTTTGCCGTGAAAATTTAGCCTTCTGGCATATTTATTCATTTGCTCCAACCGAATAGACTATTCTTCGCGCGCGAAACGTGCGCGCGAACGATATTTATGCCCGCGAAACTAAATCAACTGATCGCCGGACTACTGATTGCGGCGCTCGTGTTCCAGACGACATCGCCAGGGAACCGGAGCTCCGGGGAAACGTCATTTCGCCGGTTCTCCGGTTCGTCGTCTCTGTTCGACGAGCAGGCGCTCTCGGCTGCCGCCGCGTGGTGTCGCGGAACTCTCAGCGCTCACAGCCGCGAACGGGTGTGTCGCGAAAGCGCGGGCGTCATACGGACCGCGACGGCTGCGGGACCGGCGTTTTCCCCGTTCGGCTGGTCGTTATTCGCGGTCGACACCCATCGGACGCCGCCATCCGCTGCAAATGATTTACTGAGGCAGGCGGGATATTCTCCAGAAGACGCGGAACGCTTCAAGGACATGCATATCGTCATGGCCGATGACGACGCCCACCTGCTGGAAAATTACCGGACCACTTTCCAGTCCATACTGCCCGACAATCACCTGCATGCCCGTACCGACATTGACGAAGCGGCCCGGTGCGTGGCCGATCTGCGCGCCCGAGGCGTCACCGACGACCAGATACTCGTGATCACTGATCTCGCTTTCGGGTTGGAAGATGCGAACACCAAATTCCGGGAGGGGAGCGATTTCATCAACGAACTGCGCCTTTCACCAGAGTGTTCCGATCCCCGCTACCGGCATAAGTTGGGTTTTCGAGGAAAAATCCTGATCATTTCCGGTTCGGCGGCCAGCGAAGCGGCGCTGCAGGATCTTTTCCGCCAGGGCTGGGAACGATTCCGGTTTGCCTATGAGCGCAAAATCGTTCCCGGGAAAGGGCAGGCCCAGCGGATTCACTGGCTTCGCGCGGTGATGCGCTCCCTTCAGTCCCCTCCTCCCTATGAAAATCAGCCAGGCGCCGCCGTCAAAGTCCTGGAACCGCTGGAAATGTCGGAAAGCTGGATGAAGGCGGTGATCCGTCGAGAGGAATGGTCCGCGTTCAACACCATGGAGGCGAACCTGCTGACGGCCGTCGAGGATCTTATCTCGGGATTGGAGGGCATCCTGCCGACACAGCCGGCGGCGCCAACCCGCGCGGCAGTGCAAAACGCTCTCAAGAACGCCCGGTCTATTCATGACGGTATCCGTGAACCCTATCCGGATATTTACGCAGTGGAGCGCGACCGAAAACTCCACGAGTTCAGCACCCGCGCCATCTTTGCCCGACAGCATCTCGAATCGTGCCGGGAGGTTCTATCCCCGGTCCTGAACGACCCTTCCATCCAGAAAATCCCCGCTTTATTGAATGCCGCCGAGGAGAGACTGGAAGAAGCCAGGCTTCTCTCCCGCGGCATCCAGGAGTTCGGCAAAGCGCTGGCACAGGTCGGTTCCCGTTCTCCGCTTTCCAGCGTCTTCCGCGATGCCTTCACCCTGGAAAGCCGGCTCCAGGGAGTATTTACTTTTAACGGAAGAACCCGGTTCATGGAGGAAGTCCTCGAGCCGGATCAGGCAAATATTTTCGTACCGGCAGCGCTCCAGTTCATGCTCCGGGCAGTATTGATCAACTCTCTCGAAGCCTACCAGTCGTTCCGCGTCTCGCCGTCGGCAATGGGCCAGGAATACTGGCCGATGGACGTCCGGGTGGAGGAGCCGGCGCGCGAAGGGTCCTTCATGGCGCGGCGGATTGTGATCACCGATCATGCCGGCGGTCTGAAGGAAATCCGGCGGCGGGACCTGTTTAAAATGATGGGAACCCGGCCCGGGCAACCGGGACGCGGCCTCTACTGGGCCAAGCACCTGGCGGACAAGCTGAATATGGGACTGGATGTTTCGGAGACCAGCCCGGCAGACGGCGTTGAAGTCGTCATCACTTTGCGCGAGCCCATCACTGTCTGGCTGGAAAAAGATCCCGATCGGCGTCCCCCTGCCTACGTCCCACGCGATGAGACCGAACAGGCCCTGCAGGCGGAAGCGGCGGTCGTCGGAGGAAAAATCGCTGGATCGCGCAGGCTCGAAGAGGCCACCCTTAGGGTCGATTCGGAAGTGCCATCCCGCGAAGAAATGCCCAGTGCGGAGTTCTGGATACCCTACATCGAGGCGAATGAGGCTCTGACGCGGAAAGGCGACGTGATTGTCGAGCATTGGGGGCCCCTCGTCCGCTTTATCCGGGATCAGGCCGTCGGGGTAACGGATGAGGTGATGTTTTTCCGGAGCCTCGAAGCGGTCGGACAACAGTTCGACCTCCACCCGGCTGAGCTCTTTGTCGATGGATTCCGTATGGCGATGCTGCAGGACGCCGAGGGGCATCCTGACGAACGCAAAATCAGCGAACAGATTGACGCGTATCTCGTACGTTTAAGTCAACGCTTCGTTCTGCCGGACACGCTGGCGCGCTATGTGGAAAGTAAATCGGATTCCCTGTCTCGCAAAGTTGCGGAACGGCGGGAAGAATCCATGGGACAGCTCATGCGCGGTTCCGACGGCAGCGAAGACGGTTTCGAGGACAGCCGCGCCGGAGCGACGCCGACGGAGGCGGTAACGCGCGACGACATCGCTCAGAAAACCGGGCCGTTTCTCCAGGACAAAGTGATCGATGCCTGGTGCAAACGCCGTGCAAAACTCCGGGAAGAGTCCTTCAGCGCGGAACTGGCCAACCGGTGGCGGGTGGATGCCGGGTTTGTGGCGACGACAAACCTCTTCGGGCGCGACGTCGTGCTGGAATTGACGGTCGGCCAGCCGTCCACCTTGACGGAAGGCGCTCATGCCTGGCGCGCCGCTTTCTCGATTGCGCCTGCCAGCGGAGCTCATCTGGAAGAGTTTGTTCCGATGTTCCACAATTTTCCCAGCCGGATACGCATCGGCGATGAACTGATCGAGGATGCCTCCCGCCCGACCGTAAAAGAGAGGCTCGAAAAGATTCTCTCCAGGCTTCAACTGGTGAAAGGACCGTCGGGAGGTCCGATCCGCTGCCCTCTAAAAAAAGACGAGCTCGAAGAACTGGCCTACAAACTCTGGAAAATCTCCCAATCCCCACCGTTCGGTTATTCCTGCGGCGTGGACTTCGAAGGCGGTGTTCTCAGGCTTTACCCCGCCGGTATGCGCCTCATCAATTTCCAGGGCCGGCCCTTTGCCGGGAACCGTCCGGTCGCTTATGAACCTTTTCCCCGGCAGCTGAACGGAGAAACCATCTTCTTCGAGGCACAGCTCGCGTCGGCCGGACGAGCCCGGCTAGATCGCCTCCCCCTGGTCGTGATCTCGGCGCAGGCGGATGAGAAAGACGTCCGTGATCTCGACCGTAGATATCCGGAGGGGTACATCCGCGTGCAGGACGATGCGGCCAACAAGAATCCGGGATGCGCCCGAGCGCTGGTCGACCCGCACTCCGGAACGCTTTTCGCCCACAACATCATCCGCCTGATGCGGGACATCTTCGCCGGAAGATTGGTCTACATCGCGGGCATCCATATCCAGGATGATCTTCGGCGACTCGATTACCGTGAGACGGCGCCCGGCATCCTGGAATGCGTCCACCCCGTCAGCCTCTTTTCAAACGGCCTTTCCGCCCGCTTCTTCGTGCATCGAAAGGAAACACTGAACGCCGAAGCATCGAAAGCGGCGGCCCCGGTTGAGCCGCCACCGGCCGCGCCGACAATGCCCACCTTCCCGATTTCGCAGGCCGCCAGCTTTGAAGAAGCCATCCGAGCCAACGGGACAGAGAAAAAGCCGATCTTCCTGGGGCTGGAAGGATTTGGAATTTCTATGAACAAGAAATTCATGAGGCGGGACATGACGAGCGCGTCCGAACCCCAAAGTTCGCTGGACGCCTTCGACCTCGCGGAGGAGTGGGGCGATCAGGCCGTCGTCGTAGCGCATGGGGTCGACATCCCAACTCTTATGGGTTTCGTGAAAGAACCGCGATTCAAAGGGATTGTCATTCATGTATCAGGAGGTCAACGGGATCGGCGGGCCTTAACCGAATTTGCGAAGCTAGGTCCGGAATTCGAGGGCCGATGGTTCTTTATCGATAAAATGAGTCTGGTCGATCTCGCCGTGAATCCCATGATCGCATTCAACGAACAGGTGCGATCCCTTGCGAGCGGTCAGGGCGGGGTTAAGGCTCAACCTCATGCAACCTCTAACCCTGATACAGCAGAAAGCGTCCGCAGGCCTCTGCGCTCCGCGATAAGCCGGGCGCTTGCCAGGGAATGGGAAAGTCTTCCCTCTGGCGATTTCAGCCCCGCGTCTTATCAGCGAGCAATCGACATGCTTGGGGAAGAGATGAGTGATCTTCTGTCCTTACCCGTACGTGCCTCTCTTGCGGAATGGACTCCTCAGATATTCGAACGGAATGATGAGGAAGTTCTTCCCTGGGATGAAGATCTCATCCAGTTCGTTTTCGCCGCCGCGCAGGAATTGGCGCTGCCGTTTTGGCCCGAGTCGTACGAGTCTCGGATCATCTACACGATTCGAACCCTGCGCGATTTCTTGGGGACCGGGAATCCCATCAACTACGACGAAGAACCCGTCCGCTCCGATGATCAATTAACGGACAACCGGCCAAGCGAACAACCGTTCGTTGTCGTGGCGGCGGATGACCGGCAGGCGGAGCTTTATCGCCGGCTCCTTTCCGGCCGTGAAGGGGTCGAATGCTACGCCTATCCATCGGCCGACATGGCGAAGATCGCCGTGCAAGTCCACCCTGCGGACCTTCTGATTATTGACGCGAGCTATCAAACCGACCAGGGCATGTCTGATCGCGGTGCTGAAATCCTCCAGGCGGCAGTCGACGCGGCCAAGACGCGGCATCCCGCGAAACGGTTTGACGTCCTGTTGATTTCGGGCGCTTCTCAGGAAAGCGCCTCGGTCTCCAGCGTTCGTCAGTGCGCGCAATCACCGGCCGCGCAGCGCGTTATCCGTTCCTTCCAATATGTTCATTCAGGCTCTGAGGAGAACTGGAAAAAAGCGGTAGAAGATATCCTCGCGGCGCAATCGTCCGGAGACGCTTCGGGCAAAGACCCCGCCTCCATCTTTTACCGGATCCTCCGGCTGATTCCGGGATTGAGTGACAGGACGGTGAAATTCGGCGGGATCGCCGGGCTGGCGCTGGAAATCCCCGTGCTCCTGTGGGCGGTCCCGCACCTCGGGGTTTTTGCGGTTCCCTCGCTGGCTGCATTCGCGGGCCTGCACGTCCTGCTGCAATATATCGAAACCCGCGCGCCTCCCGCAGACTCAAAGCAGCCGGAGAATGTGAAGTCTGGGAAATTTCATCAAGAAAAACCTTCTTCCGTCCCTTTCCCTGTCAAATTCATAGGATGGGACAGTCCCCCGTTCGGGGACGCATTCCGCATTCCGCACTACGTCACAGCGCCATTCCTCATACTCTGCTCCTACGCTCTCCTCGGCATTCCCGGTCTCCACACCTTTTGGATAGTCTTACTTATTGTTGCCCATATCGTTTTCGACGCCTGTGAGCTGTTTGATCACGGGAATCTGCTGAGGCAGTTTCATCTCCCGAGGCCTTTCGTTTTTGCTCACCTGGCCGACACCGGATTGGGATTCAGTGTGCAGGTTCCGCCAGCCAAACTTGCGAAAGAAAGCGTCAGTAATTTCTCTACTGGTCGTGACGCATCTTCCGGGAACGGGGTACCCACGGGAGCCGGAACCGGATGGGTCGGCCATATGCCCGTAACGGATGCCGATTTCATTAACCTCGGGCTTGCGACCCGGGAAAAGTGGCTCCTTAAAGAAGTTTATCCGGAATTTGAAGATGCACCGTTCGAAACGATCTGGTTTTTAATGGAGCGGCTGCGGCATCCGCGACGTTTGCCGGTCGAAATTGAAAAACAGCGCAAGCCTCTCCAAGATATTCTCAATTTTTATCAGGGACAGGACAAAAAGGAAGCCATCGCAGAATTGAGGGAATTGACGAATCTCGCGGGGTCCTTCGCGGCGATTAAGGGACGGAGAACCCCGGAACGTTTTAAGAAACAACCCTTGAACCAACACGAACCGATGGACATGTTTGGCCGGCGGAGAAACCGCCCGGTCCGAACCGGACTCCATCGCATTTTGACCATCCTGCGCCAGCGCCACTATCCGAAGTATGTTAAGGCCAGCCCGAAATCTACGCAGCTTTCCGAATTGTGGTCTGCGTTTGGATTGGAGTCCGATGGCCTGACTCTGGAATGGGATGAAGAACCCGATCCAACGGAAACCGCCGTGCCTGAAGGCAAACGCATCTACTGGAACTGGTTAATGAAACACCAGGAACCTTATCCGGACTATACGGTCGGCCTTATTTACATCATGGCATTGGTTTCCGAACTGATCAGGCTGGAGAACCGTATCCCAGATTTCCCGGGTCAGGCCGGTCACTGGAAACAAAAAATCCGGGCCGTTTTAGAACGCCCGGAACTGAAGCCTTTTCTCGATGCGAAAGACGGTCTGGACCTCGTTGACGAATATCCGAACCCGTATTTATTCTGCACAAAAGAAACGGTGGAGACCCGGTTGAGTGAATATCGCGACAGGTGGGGCGTGACAGGACTGCATGACTTCGCCCGGGCCGATCCGGGCCGCATAATGGAACAGGCGCTAAAAATCCAGGAGACGCTGGCCACCGAAGGTAAACTCGCGAGAATTCAGGACCAACTCGCCGGATTGTCCAGGCATTTCTCGGACCTCGGGGAGTTGATCGACCCTCCGCCCCATCCGGATCCGAAACACCGGGCGCGGCAGGAAAAAACAAAATCCAGGGCCTATAAGCACGACTATCTACGGCAATTTGCTGAGGGGCTGATGCAGGGTCCTCTCGGCGAATTGGACTACTACGCCCGGCTGGCAATAGGGGCCATTGAACGCGATGAAAAATTCGCGACGATGCCGGTCTCCCCCGGAATCGTCCATCTGGACCATTTCAATTCACCCATCCTTGGAACTACTCCTCATGGGAAACCGGTCGTGCCCATTACCGTCCACCTGGGAGGGGATCAGCGCAGCCTTCCCATCAGTGGGCCGAATATGGGGGGAAAGACTGTTACGGCCCGGAGCGTTGCGATTGCCGTTCTTCGCAACCAGGCGGGGCAAACATTGTCCGCCGATGAATCTTCGATGTTGTCCATTTTCCGCAACATTTACACCGTCTTCCCGCACCCCGATCAGTTCCGGCCCGGGTACGGTTACTTCGAATCGCTACTCAGCGAACTCAAGGAAGTTCAAGCCAAAGCGGGGCCCGGTGATCTGGTCATCCTCGATGAAGTCCCGACTGGCACGGATTATAAGGAGCTCGTTGCTGTGGCGACCGTCATCATCGAAGACCTGCACAACAACGGCGCCACGGTCATCGTAACAGGCCATTTAAAGAAATGTTTTGAGCTTCTGCACGAACGTACCGGTCAGCAGCCTTATATGCAAACGGTGCGGCTGGAAAATGGTGAAGTCGTACCGACATACGAGCTGGAGCCGGGCATAGCCAGGAACAGCCACGCGATTGAGCTGATGAATAAGGCGGGATTCCCGTCCAGGGTGGTTGACCGGGCGCGCGCCTACTATCGAGCCATTACGGAAGGGGGGGATTTCGAGGCGATCCCCTCCGGCCCGATCAGCGGAGCGGACAAACCGGTCACGGGAGGAAAGAATCAGGAACATCCCACGGCAGATCCATTAACGGAAACCGTTCTGGCGCGCCTGGCGAACAACTTTGTTTTTGAATCCACTCCGGAAAATGTTCTCAACGTTTTGAAAGAAGAGGATCATCTCGCGAAAGAATTGCGGGGGCACGGTGTGGAGATTGGGGATGAGCCCGACGAGCGGCTGCGGCTGACCGGCGTCTTTGTTGCACAAGGCGCGCCCTGGCTGGAATCTTTATCAAAGCGTCTTGTTCAGCTCCTGCCACCTCAGGAACTCCGTTCCTTTACCCGTACATCTCCCAGCTTCGATATGGGGGGAATCCGGAAGTCGCTTGACCAGATGGAACAATCCCTGCGTCAATTAGTGGAGCATCTCCAACCCTTGAATAACGATTTAGCCGCAGGACCGATGGTTCGATCTCTGGATGAATACTTCGCCAAAATAGGTGAACTAAGGAATACCTGGGCCGATGCCCAATCCGAAGCCTTCGGAGAACAGGTGAGAAGATCATTCGCTGACGCGGATCTTCCTGTCCCGAATCCAGGCGATCGGAACTGGGAAAATTACCCACATGAGGTTCTGGAGGACCTTTATAAAGAGAGCAAGGCGGAACTTCAGAGCCTCAGGGAGGGGATCGTTACACAGGCTGCCTTACTGGATGAATTCAGCGGGATCGCCCAGGGGGTTATTAAGCATGAACTAAAACAACCGGTATTGACCGATGAGCCGCACATCTTTGTCATGCGGGATGCGCTGCCGTTCAAAGGTAAATACTCGACACTCGATGCCATGCGCGCGGCCTACGCATTCATTAAGGATTTACCTTTTTCCGTGGGACCATACCTCGACAAACCCGTCAGGCAATCCGTGGTGGTGGATCCGTCTAACCCGGTCATGGTCATCAGAGGACCGAATTCGAGTGGTAAGACCGTTGGTATGATGACGGCGAGCATCAACGCTCGCCTCGCGCTCAAGGGGTTCTACACATCAGGGGATCTGACCATCAGCCGTTATGATCGCGTGGAAACTTTCTTCGGCGGGCAGAATGTGACGGAAACCGGAGAGAGCTACTTCATGAACATTCTGAATCAATATGCCGACATCCTGCGACGCGCGACTTCGGGCAGTTTCGTGATCCTCGATGAACTTCATGGAACGGACTATTTCGAAATCGCGGCGATTCAACTGGCCATGCTCCAGGCGCTTCGCGAAAAGGGCGCTACGGTTATTTTCAATACCCACATCCTGGATGGGTTGAAACAAACCGCGCAAACTATCGGTATGGATTTCTGGAAGACGGATATCCGTTTTGATCCATCGCTGGACGAGCCGGTCCAACCCCTTTATACGTTATCCAGAGATCCTGAACTGAAGGCTGAAAGTCATGGGCTGGACGTTGCCCGGAAATGGTTGACGGAGGATCAGTATCGACGAGCGCGGGAAATTTTGAAGACGTTGGATGAAGAGGAAGGCGCGCACCCGGCTTCCATCTTTTACCGGGTTCTCCGGCTGATTCCGGGCTTAAGGGAAAACACTGTGAAGCTCGGCGGGATGGCGGGACTGGCGCTGGAAATCCCCGCGCTCCTGTGGGCGGTCCCGCACCTCGGTATCTGGGCGGTTCCCGCGCTGGCCGCGTTCGCGGGCCTGCACGTCCTGCTGCAATATATCGAAACCCGCGCGCCTCCCGCACACTCAAAGCAGCCGGAGAATGTTAAGTCTGGGGAATTTCATCAAGAAAAACCTTTTTCCGTCCCTTTCCCTGTCAAATTCATAGGATGGGACAGTCCCCCGTTCGGGGACGCATTCCGCATTCCGCACTACGTCACAACGCCATTCCTCATACTCTGCTCCTACACTCTCCTCGGCATTCCCGGTCTGCACACCCTTTCGATAGCCCTGCCAATAGTTATCGCACATATCGTTTACGACGCCTTGCAGATATGCGCTCTCAACATCCAATTCCGCAGCCCTATTGTCTGGGAGCCTGCCCTTGTTCCCCAAACAGCCATGGGTCCAAACTTTGGCGGCATCTTCGCTGGACCTTCTTTTGAATGGCAATGGCCGGTCATATTCTTCTCCGACGATAAACCAAATGTCACTGCGGGGGCTGGCGCCTACGACCCTGCGAATGATCCGGTGGCGCCGTCTTGGTTGCCGGCATGGGCGGCGGCGCTCGGGAAGGGCGTGTCGGAGAAACACAATTTGGCCGCTGCTGTAGAGGATGTCAATATAAGGTTTTTCCCGAGCGATGAACCGCGGACAGAACGGGCACGCCGGTGGTTTATTGTGGACTCCGGGACGAAGCGCGTTCGAGTGATGTATAAGACCGCCGCCAATAGCTGGATGGAGTGGCCGGTTGAAGTGGTTTCATCGGCGGAAACGCCTCGTCTCCAAATTCGGTCGCCGGAGGCCTGGGCTGCCGGTGAGGCGAGAGGGGATCTGATACAGGCGATAGCAGATATTCTTCGTGTCGCGCGGGGCTGGCCAGTGACGGTGTCTTCGTTCCAAAGGCTTATTGAGCGGCACATACAAGAAATTGGACATCATCGGCCGCGTTCCCTGTCCACTTTGCGCCGCGAACTGGAAGCTCTCGTATGTTTGGGTATTTTGAAGAAAAGCCACAGGCGAGTCCAGCAACCTGACGGCGCCCATGCTTATACTTACAGACTCGTCGCAGAAGAGTTGATAAATCTCATCAGTGGCCTGGACACCTGTCTGGCTCATACATTGCGCCAGACATATCCTGCCCTCGCGGTTCCGGCCCTGCCAAAAGGCGATGAAAAAGTCAGTCCTGTCCGCCAGGCTGCGCAGAATCTCTGTGTTGCAGCCGGCGCTGTAACCCCGGCGCAACACACTGAAACTGAGATGGCTCAAGTGGATGAATACATGTTCACGCTTACAGAATTGCATATTACGCTCAATAATTTCGAACACAGATGGTTCCCGTTCGCATCGGCGCTCGCAGAATCCAAAGAGCTGAGGCTTATTCCTGCGGGGCTGGCAAAAAGATTTAATTTTCTTTGTAATAGTTTTGGTGTGGTTCTTGCACCCCTGACCTGTTTGTTGATGGCTCCCGACGCCATTCTCTATGAATCACTGGGCCGGGATCCACACAACGTAAATCAGCAACTTCAGAAAACGCTGGATAACCTGGATAAATTTCTGGAAGATTTCCAGCCCTATGCCGGGACCTTTAAACCACTCGAGTTTCAGGGTCTTGATGAGGATGTGCGCCGCGAAGCGCACCTTGAATCGATTCGGCTCTACGCGCACAAATTGAGGCGGGTTATATCCAGCGAACCAGTGATAGCTCGGGACATTAATCTCGCTGAATGGATGAGGAGAGAGTTGGGCAGTTATGGTCCGGAGGAAGTTCACTGTGATGAAGATTTGCCGATTATCACGATTGATGAAGCCGCTCTTTTCAGGGCTCTCAATGGATTGGACATGGCCATATGGAAAAGTTGCGGAGGCGGCGACCCCGGGTTTCAAGCCACGGTGTCCGTTCAACCGGGCGGCATATGCATTTCTATTTTCTGCGCAAAGACAAGAGAACCGGTGGATTTGAATGCTCTACGGGAAACGATAGATGGCAAAAGGAAGGCCGGACTATGGTCGCGCGAAGGGATGGGTCTGCGCGTTTCCGGCCGTGCCGTCAAGACCCTAGGAGGAATAATTTCCGTAGATTCGTCAGCGGATAGGGCGATTTGTTTTACAGTCACTCTGCCGAATGCGCCCGCCGCCGCGCCGGAGATGGAACGGCTTACCGTTCAGGAGGGGGCTACCATCCCGGAAAGCCCGGCGCCTTCAACTGCCCAGCCTTCGCTCATACCCAAGGGCATCACCCGCCGCGCGGCGTGATGCAAAAACCGTCCGCCAGTGGGGCGACGGGGTGTGACCCAAAACTCGAATATATCTCACCAATTGGGTGTGACCCGCAACTGAAACTAACTCTGCGAATAATTCAGTTCGCTATGAAGTTCTGGTTGATCGCGGATTCCGCGCGGTCAAGCTGCTGCATCAGCGCGGTTTCCTGATCGGGGGAGAGGTTTCCACCATTGGCGGCGGCTTCGGACTTTTCCTTTTTGTCTAAATCAGTCAGGTAATTCGTTTCCCGGTCATGCTGCACTTTGGTTATATCGCCGCCTTTTAATTTCTGGTCGAGCAGCGTTCGCAGGCGACTGAGCCGGTCGTCGAAAGCGAACGAGGAAGCCGCGGTTTCCGAGCTCTGGGGTGGAGCGACAATTGGATACCCGCGAATTGGTTCCTGCTGGTCTGCCGGTTGCTCCTCATCATTTCCTGCGCCGGTAGGGCCGAACCGTAATTCATGCAGCAACGCGTCCTGCTGATCCCCCGTAATATAACCGCCGTTATTTTTGAATTCATTCCTGGCTTCCTTTTCTATGTCCGCCAGGCGTTTAAGCTCCTCGTCATGCTGGGTTTTAGTAATGTCCCCGTCCATCAGCGCGTTTTCTGTCTCATTTCGCAACTGCGTAAGTTCCGCCTTTACAGCTTTTAAATTGTGATGGGAGATATCCGGGGATTGTTTCGGTTGAGGCGCATACTGCTGAGCAGGCGGAGCCGCCACGTAGGGATAAGAATATGGGGGAGGGGGATAATAGGGATAGTAATAAGGATCGTAATAGTAGGGGTCATACCAATATGGTCCCGGCCCAAGATAAAGTCCCACGCGCGGACCGCGCCAGCCCCATCCCCAGCCGCCACGCACGCGAACCCAGCCCCAGGAAGCGGGAACGGCGCTCAGTATAAAAATAAATGCGAGAACGACTATGGAAGTGCGGTTGTTTTTCATACATTTTATGACGAATCTTGCGGACAAAAAGTTCCGAGGTGGCTATTACCAACGTAATCCAATGGTTACCGGCAGGATCTGCGTTGCGTAGCCTGAAGTGAAAACATAGTGATAGCGCACCTCAACAAAAAATTTTGTGCCCCAGCCGATATTGCAGGTGAGCCCGGTCCCGATATTGACGCCGCCTGTATTGTCGAAATCGCGGTTTGTGACGTTCCCTTGAAATACATTTCCAAAAGAGTCCTGAAACAACGCTGTCTGAAAAAAGCGCGTCTCGCGCTGGTAGAAGCCTCCGCCGCCTATTATGTAGCCGCCGACGGGACCTGCTATCCGGTAGCGCCAGATTGGGTTCAAAGTAATGGACCAGACTTCTGCGTCCCCGTCGTTGGCCTGATTCTGTTGCAGGGTGGTATTTGTTACTCCCAGTCCTGTATCCATAAATTCCAGAACAAATCCCAGTCGCGGAGTGAAGTTGTAGCCACCGCCGAAAATAAAATTCCATCCGTTTGTAAGCTGATTGCGCGTCCCGCCTACGACCGGTGTTGGCCCGCCTCCGATATTGAAATTCCATTTCCATGGGCCAAGAGCCGCTGCCGTGGGGGAGGCGTAGGGCGGCGCGCGATAGACCGGGGCGGGGGGATAATAATAGGGATAATATTGGGCCGATGAAAGAGCGGCGGTCAAGAAGACAATATAGGCCGCTAAGGCCGCGACCGGGGATATTTTGTAGCGAATCATTTGCAAATTTAGACAGCGTCCGGTAAAGACAGGTTACAGTAAAGGTCAGCAGGATTTCCTTTGGGGTTTATTCAACCATTGATCGAGTACGGGGCGCTCCGTTCGCTCAATCGGCGGTTTCTCCCGTCAGAAGCTCGCCAAAACAACTGGCGAAGTCTCGCCGGACGTCTGGCGGATCTGGCTGGCCGCTCCGCAGTCCAGCCTCGCCGGCCTCCAAAACAGCCGGTCGGCACGGCAATACCGGCTGTCCTGCTTCGCTGAAACCGGCGACTCGCTCACCAGCGCGCCCCGTACTCTATCCAACCTTTTGTTTTCCTTCTCCCCAAAGGAAATCCAGGCTGTGGAAAAGAAATAACGGCAGGGAGGCTGGAGATGGCGCGTGCGACTCGCGGAGTCCCGTAGCGAACTCCGGCTGTGTTGTTGGGAGCCCGCATGTCTGACGAGCGGAGTGAGGAGTTCGGGCTCCGCCGGAGCGAGAGAAGGGGACGTGACTCCGCGCTGGAGCAAAGCGCCGCTCCAGCTTCCCTGAAGAGCTGAACCCCAAAGGATTTCCTGCTTCCTTATTTTTTTTGGGAACTTGACCTGCCATTGCGTTGTTGATATGCTATTAGCAGTCCCCTATTTGGAGTGCTAACAATGCGTCCCGATCGATTATTTGATAATTGGCCGGGACGCACCGGCTAAAATAAGATTGGAATAGAACGGTGCGTACACTTCACCCAAAAACTCTGGAAGACCGTAAACGCAAGCTGCTGCAGGCGGCGATCTATCACTATGTGCGGACCGCCAAGCCGGTGGGCAGCCAGATCATCGTCGATAAATACAATTTCGGCATGTCTTCCGCCACGGTGAGAAACCTGCTGTCCGACCTGGAAAAAGAAGGCTTTCTGATCCAGCCGTACACCAGCGCGGGGCGCATTCCTACCGACAAGGGATACCGGTTTTATGTTGATTCGCTCATGGAAGTGCAAAGCCTTGCCGCGGCGGAAGAAGATAAAATACGTAAAGAATACGCCGTCCGCACCAAAGAGATGGAAGAGCTGATGGTTTCGACTTCCCGGATGCTCTCGACGCTCTCGCATTATACGGGGATGATTTTGTCTCCTAGGTTCGATGAATCCTTACTGCGCCACCTGCAGTTGATCCCGCTGGGCGGGGGAAAAGTCCTGGTTGTAATTGTTTCCGAATCGGGGCTGATCCGGCACAGGGTAGTAGACCTCGAGAAGCCTATCGATGCCGACCGCCTTGCCACCATAGCCGAACTTTTGACCCGGCGGCTGCAGGGCTTGCCGCTTTCAGAGGTGCGAAATGAGATTCTTGACCATATCGAGGCGGCTGAACAGGATTATTCCCAGGCAATGTCTGTGGCAAAGGAGCTTGCCCGCAAGGCCTTCGACCTGAGATCCGCGGAAGCCGAACTTTATGTGGATGGGCGGGAAAACATCGTTTCCATACCGGATTTCGACGATTATGCGGAGCTGAGCCACCTGCTCAAGGTCGTTGAGGAGAAAAATGTATTGACCTCAATTCTTGAACAGGCGATGAAAAAAGGCGGTCTGAGCATAAAGATTGGTACGGAGAACAGGCGCGCGGAATTGCGCGGCGTTTCGGTCGTTTCTTCGACCTATAAAATGGGGGACAAAAACGTGGGAGTGCTGGGTATACTGGGGCCGCGCCGCATGGAATATGGCCGTATGATAGCTCTTGTGGAAGCAGTGACGAAGATTGTCAATCAGATGCTGGAACGGGTCAGCCTCCCATGACCGAACAGAATCCCATTCCACCTGAGCTGGAGGAAAAACTTTCCGAGCTCGAGATCCTGCGGCAGGCGCTTGAAGAGGCGAAAAATAAGTCGGCTGAGTATTATGACCAGTTGCTCAGGCTGAAGGCCGAGTTCGAGAATTTTCGGAAGCGGATGGAAAAGGAAAAAGTGGATTCTCGTCGCTGGGCAAAACAGGAGGTTTTGATGCCGGTCATACAGCTTGCGGATGTTTTCGAGCAGGCGATGACCCAGGGCAGGTCCGCAAAAGATTTGAAGGACGTCCTGTTGGGACTGGAGTTTCTGCATAAGCAGTTCGGTTCTTTTCTGAAGGCGGAAGGCGTGGAGCCGGTAGAGTCCCAGGTGGGCAAACCTCTGGATCCTGAGATTGCGGAAGCTGTAGACCATCAGGAAATAGACGACGAGAAAAAAGCGGGCATCGTTCTGGCGGAACTGCAGAAAGGCTATCGTATGAACGGGCGTATGATCCGCCCCAGCCGTGTGCGCGTAGCCGTGGCGAAAAAGCCGCCGGAAAAAAAGTAATACAAATTTCTCCTTCCCCCATAGAGGGGGAAGGTGGGGATGGGGGTGAAGAAGTGAGCCCCCCACCTCGATCCTCCCCCACAAGGGGGGAGGAACTAGACTTCTAGGAGGGTTGGTTATGGCAAAAATTATTGGCATCGACTTGGGTACTTCAAATTCCGCAGCCGCGGTTATGGAAGGCGGCAAGCCGGCTATTATCCCTTCGGCGGAAGGAACTACGCTTGGGGGAAAGGCTTTCCCATCTTATGTGGCTGTTACGAAGGACGGCCAGCTGCTGGTAGGCGAGCCTGCCCGCCGCCAGGCCGTATCGAATCCGGAAAGCACCTGTTACGCTTTCAAACGGAAAATGGGAACGAACTTTAAATATTCAGCCGGAGGGAAGGAGTACACGCCGCAGCAGTTGTCAGGCTTCATCCTTCAAAAAATTAAAAAGGATGCGGAGTCGTATCTTGGCGGCAAGATAGAAAAAGCGGTCATAACCGTACCGGCGTATTTTGACGATAATCAGCGCCAGGCTACTAAAGACGCCGGAGCCATAGCCGGACTTGAGGTTGTGCGTCTTGTCAACGAACCTACGGCAGCCTGCCTTGCCTACGGACTCGATAAGTCCGGGCAGAACCATAAGATCATGGTGTTCGATCTGGGCGGTGGAACTCTCGATGTAACGCTCATGGATATGTCCAGCATGGGCAAGGAAGGGGCCACGTTCGAAGTAGTAGCTACTTCCGGCGATACCCTGCTCGGCGGAACGGACATGGATAACGCCCTGATCGATTACGTGGCTTCTGAATTTAAAAAAGAGTCCGGGATTGATCTCCGGAATGACAAGCTGGCTATGACCCGGTTGAAAGAAGCGGTGGAAAAGGCCAAGATCGAGCTTTCCAATACGCTTGAGACTGAAGTCAACCTGCCGTTTATCACGGCGGACGCCTCGGGTCCGAAGCATCTGGCCCAGAGATTGACCCGGGCTAAACTGGAAGCGATCATCTCCCCGATTATTGAGCGCTGCAAGGGGCCTGTTGACCGCGCTCTGGAAGATGCCCGGAAAAATCCAAAGCATTCCTGGAAATCGGTTTCAGATATTACCAAGATCATACTTGTCGGCGGACCGACCCGCATGCCGATCGTCCAGAAATTCGTCGAAGATCATGTGGGCAGGAAGGTTGAGCACGGGATAGACCCGATGGAATGCGTAGCCCTCGGCGCCGCAGTTCAGGCCGCGGTTCTCACCGGAGAGGTCAAGGACGTACTGCTTCTCGACGTAACGCCGCTAACTCTCGGGATAGAAACCCTTGGAGGCGTGCGCACGCCGCTTATTGACCGGAATACCACCATCCCGGTGAAGAAATCGCAGATTTTCTCCACGGCGGCGGATAACCAGGGTTCTGTGGAAGTGCACGTGCTTCAGGGAGAACGCCAGATGGCGAAAGATAACGTTTCCCTGGGGAAGTTCATCCTGGACGGTATCCCTCCGGCTCCACGGGGAATGCCGCAAATCGAAGTCTCGTTTGATATTGACGCCAATGGCATCCTGCACGTCGCAGCCAAGGATCTAGGGACGAACAGGGAGCAATCCATCCGCATTTCTTCTCCCAGCAAGCTGTCGAAGGATGAGGTTGATAAGTTCGTTAAGCAGGCGGAGCAATTTGCGGAAGAGGATAAAAAGCACAAAGAAGAAATCGAAGCGAAGAACGAACTGGACAGCCTGGTTTATGCCACGGAAAAGTCGTTGAAGGAGCATGGTGATAAAATTTCCGGGGATGAGCGTCTAGCGATTGACCGGGCTCTTTCTGAAGCCAAAGATGCGCTGAAAGGCGGCGATGTCGCTGCCATGAAAAAGGCCAAAGAAGACCTGATGAGCGCTTCGCACAAGCTGGCCGAGATAATTTATAAGGCGGCTGCGGGCAAGGCGCAGGGAGCGGAGAAACCCGGTGAAGCCCCCCAGAGTGAAGGTCAAAAACCTTCCGGCGAAGCGGTTGACGCCGAGGTTGTGGATGAAGGCAAGGATGATAAAAAGTAATTGGTAGATTTTCGTGCTCGGGGATGACAAATTCAGGAGGAGGTAAGTGAGTGGCAGTGGCCGAAAAACCTGATTTTTACGAATTGCTGGGCGTAAGCAGAAATGCCTCCGCTGATGAGATCAAGCAGGCTTATCGCCGGCTGGCTTTGAAATATCACCCGGATAAAAATCCGGGAGATAAGACTGCTGAAAATAATTTCAAGGCGATTAACGAGGCCTATGAAATTCTTTCAGACGCCAATAAGCGGGCGGCATACGACCAGTTCGGACATGCCGGTCTCGGACAGGGCGCGCCCGGCGGCCCCGGAGGCTGGAGCACTACCGGCTTCGGCGCGGAAGACATCGACCTGGGCGATATCCTGGGCAATATCTTTGGCGGAGGCGGCGGTCCTTTTGGCGGAGGCCGTGCGCAGCATGAACGCGCGCAGGGCGAAGATATAGCTGTCGAAGTGGAAGTTGCTCTCAAAGAGGCCTATGAGGGCGCACAGAAGACCATTCGCCTTAACCGCGCCGAAAAGTGTGATGCCTGTCAGGGTTCGGGCGCAAGGCCCGGGACGCACCCTTCGATTTGTAAAACCTGCGGGGGGCACGGTGAAGTCCGTTCCCAGCGCGGTTTTTTTGCCATGTCTCAGACCTGTCCTTCCTGCCGAGGTAGTGGACAGACAATTCCCAATCCCTGTCCTAACTGCCGTGGGCTGGGTGTTATCCAGAATAAATCGTCTATTACGATCCGCATCCCTGCCGGGGTGCGTGAGGGCACGTCCCTGCGCATAGCGGGCGCCGGCCATGCAGGCCTGCGCGGAGGCGCTCCCGGGCATCTTTATGTTGTGACCCATATTCTTCCGGACAGCCGGTTCACCCGCGATGGAGACGATCTTTATACGGATCAGACTATTTCCATTCCGCAGGCTGCCTTCGGCGCCGAGGTTCAGGTCCAGACTATGGAAGAACCTGTGACTATCAAAATTCCGCCGGGAACGCAGAGCGGAACTCTGATGCGCCTGCGTGAGAAGGGAATGCCGCGCCTTGGCGCGCGCGGTCAGGGCGACCTGTTTGTGCGCATCGTGGTAAATGTTCCCAGGGATCTTAATGCCAGACAGCGTGAAATTCTTCGGGAATTCGCCCGGTCGCTCGGCGAAGATCCGTCACATTACGAAGACAGCGTCCTCAAACGGATCTTCAAAAAATGAATAAATGCGGAATTCGGAATGCGGAATTCGGAAGCAGGTGTTTCTATAGGAAAATTCCTTTTTCCGAACTCCGAACTCTGCAATCCGCATTGTAGTCTATGTCCCGTTTTCTGGTCCCTCCAGGAGCAATTCAAGGCAAGCGTTTTGAGTTGACCGGTTCGGAAGCCCACCATGCCGCGCACGTCCTGCGCAAAAATGCAGGCGATTTCATTGATCTTTTTGACGGCAAAGACCATTCCTTCCGCGGGGAGATAACTGCCATTTCTGAAGACCGCATCGAAGGGTTGATTGTTGAAGAAAAACAGGTTCTGGAATGGCCGGTTTCCGTGATACTTTATCAGGCTCTGGCAAAAGGCGCGAAATGGGACTGGCTGATAGAGAAAAACTGCGAGATCGGAGTCAGTGAGATTGTCCCCGTTTTGTCCCAGCGAACCATCGTCAAATGGTCTCCCGCCGATGCCGGCAAGCTGGAACGGTGGAACCGGATCGCGCTGGCAGCGTCCAAGCAATGCGGCCGCAGCGGGCTCATGCCTGTCCGTCAGCCGCTACTCCTGGATCAGGCGCTCAAAGAAGCCGTTGATCGTGGCGCCGTTCTGATCCCCTGGGAAAAGGAACTTACGCGCACAATTTCGCAGGCCTTGTCCGGGAATTTACCGAAGACCGTGTCGCTTTTCATCGGTCCGGAAGGCGGCTGGGATCCTTCCGAGATTGACCGCGCCCATGCGGTGGGCGCTCTCTCAGTACGCCTTGGGCCCACTCTGCTTCGCACGGAAACTGCAGGGCTTGTCGCCGCGGCGCTTGTATTCCGCGAATACGGTATTTATTGATGAGAATTGCCTTTCATACTTTTGGCTGCAAGGTGAACCAGTATGAAACTTTAGAACTGCAGAGCAGGTTTGCCAGCGTGAGCGTTGTTCCCTTCGAAGAAAACGCCGACATATATCTGATCAACTCCTGTACGGTTACGGCCGGGGCTGACAGTTCCTGCCGTCAGCTCGTGCGAAAACTGCTGCGGGAACGGCCAAACTCGCAGGTTGTGGTGACAGGCTGCTATGCCGAACGCGCGCCGGAAGAACTTCGCGGCATTTCACCGAAAGTGAAGGTGTTTAGCAACAGAGAAAAACCGGAGATAGTTGAGACCTTATTCAAATACGGAGCGCGAAATGCGGAATTCGGAAGAAGGAATATTTTAGAAGAACAACCTGCTTCCGCACTCCGCACTCCGGATTCCGCACGTGTTGCCACCAAGGAACGAAACCGCGCGTATATCAAGATTCAGGATGGCTGTGACGCTCACTGCACCTACTGCATTGTGCCTTCGGTGCGGCCTCTGCTGTCCAGTAAATCGCCCGAGCTCGTCATCTGTGAAGCGGAAAATCTCATTAAGCGCGGATTCCGGGAAATCGTACTGACGGGCGTCAGGCTGGGGCGTTACTTAAGTGCAACCTGGGATCTGACTCGATTAGTTAAAGCATTAATCGAATTGCCGGGAGACTTCCGGATACGTCTTTCGTCCATTGAGATTACCGAAGTCGAAGATTCGTTGATAACCCTGATGCGGAATAACCCACGGCTCTGCCCCCACCTCCATGTTCCATTGCAGTCAGGGGACGATGAAATTTTGAAACGCATGGGCAGGTGGTACAGCGCCGAAGAATTTCGCGCGCGGTTACGCCGTATCCGCGGGACAGTTCCCGATATCGCAATTACAACCGATGTTATAGTCGGGTTTCCGGGCGAAGGGGAATCTCAGTTCCTTAATTCAAGACGCCTGCTGGAGGAAGAAGGATTCAGCAGGCTGCATGTGTTTCGTTTTTCTGCGCGTCCCGGAACTCCGGCTGAAAAATTGTCGGGTCAGATCGAATCCCGCATGATAAGCGCGTTTGCCCGCTCCCTGAACGGGCTTGATCTTGCACTGCGTCATCGATTCGCCGGCAAATTTATCGGGCGCACGATTGTTCTTCTTCAGGAGTCCGGCGGAGGATATTCCCAGCATTATGTGCGCGTGCGCGCTCCCGGCCTGGCTGAAGGCGCATTCCATGAGGTTGTACCCGTCAGCGTTTCTCCCGATGCCTCTCTTGTAGTTCCTTAATCGAATTAATTAGATCTTCGTAATCTTAATGCTGTCGACGCTGATTTTGTTGTTGATTGAATATCTGTGAATATCTAATATAGAAGTGAGTCGATGTTAAAGAGGTGATTTATGGGTGAAATGGAATATCGCTCCGAAGAACATGTCCGCATCCGGCCTCTGATTCGGGGAATAGACCTGGTTGCCGAGATTCTAGCCGGAGGAATTGAGAAAATTTATGTCAGTGTGGATGAGGCCATTGAGCGCACGGCAAATGGCGCGCAGGAAATGGTCAAAAATAGTGAGGATGTGATTGATTCCTGCGTGGTGTATATGGATAAGCATCCAGCCAAAACGTCTTTGATGTCTTTCTGGCTGGGGTTCGGATTCGGGTTCCTGCTGTTAAGACATAAAAAGACTTCGGTGTGAATTATGAATGAGAAACAGCCAATGGATGATTTAAAGAATCGGTTCCGGGAAACGGCCGATGAAATAGAGGCCGGGGTGCGGGAATGGCGGGATAAGGGTGTGGAATTTATTCAGAATAATCCCGGAACCGCAGTAGGCATTGCCCTTGGCATCGGTTTGCTGGCCGGTTTGTTTATGGCTTCGCGCGCGAAGGACCGGGGATGATGTCGTCAAACGGCGGTAAAACGCGGGAGGATATGTCCCTTACAGGGCAAATATTAGGCCTCGTGGAGGACCATGCCGAACTTGCCTCTCTTGAATGGCGCTACGAAAAAGCTGCGCTTCGCAAAGCCCTTGTCTTCAGGGGCATTGCGGCGATTCTGTTCCTGACAGCTTATGCGCTTCTACAGGTGGCGCTGGTGCGATGGTTGATCATGGCGTCGAAGGTCTCTCCGGCCTGGGTTTATGCCGGCGTCGGTTTTATTTACACGATAATCGGCATGATTTTATTTTTTCGCTTCGGCAAGCGTGATCCCGCCGTGGACGAACCTTTTCAGGGTACCCGTCAGGAATTAAGAAAGAATCTGCAATGGATACAGCGACATTTCTCCTGAACAGGAGAGGCATTCAGGAACGCATGGAAAACCGCCGGGTCCAGATGTCAAGGGACTGGGAATTAAGTAGAGTAGCCGCGTCGAAGTTTTCCATTCTGCCGTTGGCAAGCATGCTGCTGGGGCCAGGCCTGATATCGAGGTCAGCGGGTCTGCTGGCCGAATTGCTGGGATCCGGCATTGCCAAGTGGGGGATAAACTGGCTTAAGCGCTGGAGTTTAAAAAAGATTGTGCCGGAAAAGCTGGGCTTTTTAGCCCGATATTTCTGATTGTCCTGCCTGTGGAAAAATCAATATAATACCTATCTTATGTCGTCAAAATCGGAATGTCTTTTCTGCCGTATTTTAAGAAAAGAAATTCCTGCAAATGTTGTGCTTGAAACCGAGTTTGCCCTGGCGTTCAGGGATCTTAAACCCCGCGCGCCGGTGCATGTTCTTGTAATACCAAAGGAGCATGTGCCGTCACTGATGGGGTTCGAACCACGGCATGCGGCGATGATCAGCGGAATTCACGAGGCAATTCAGGCGGTGGCCAGAAAAGAAAATATTGCCGAGAATGGTTTCCGGGTGGTCGTAAATAACGGACGAGATTCCGGACAGGCTGTAGAGCATGTGCATTACCATGTACTGGGAGGCCGCCCGTTAGGCTGGCCCCCCGGATGAAAGAAGGGCGGTGTTAAGATTTGATCGGTATTAAAGTTCGAGAGAATGAATCGATAGAAGAAGCCCTGCGCCGGTTCAAAAAAGAATGCGAGCGCAACGGTATCATGCAGGAAATTAAACGCCGGGAATATTACGAATCGCCGAGCGTTCGCCGCAAGAAAAAGGCCCAGGAGGCCAGACGTAAGATGCGGCGCCGCATGATGAAACAGCGGTAATTAAGCTGAAGGAGGTTTTTATGGGGCTTCAAGAACAATTGTCGCAGGATCTGCAGTCAGCCCTGAAGAATCGTGATATGGTGCGGGTTTCTACGCTCCGGCTGCTGATTTCTGCTGTCCGGAACAAGGAAATCGAGCGGCAGAAAAAGAACATGGATGGGGATGTACTGGAAGTGATTTCGGCCCAGGCTAAGAGCCGCAGGGAATCAATCTTGGAATTTCAGAAGGGCGGACGCGCGGATTTGGCCGCAAAAGAAGAATCCGAATTGAAAGTTCTTCAAGCTTATCTTCCTGAAGCCATGTCTGAGGCTGAATTGCGCAGTATCGTAGAAAAAACCATTCAGTCGGCCGGCGCCAGGGGACCGCAGGATATGGGGCGCGTAATGTCAGCGTTGATGCCGCAGATTAAAGGCCGTGCCGATGGCCGGCAGGCTCAGCAGGTAGTTCAGGAACTACTTAAAAAATAACCACCTCGCCCCGGAAGGGGCTTTCTCAAAATAGGATGATCCCGGAAGAAATTATCGCCCGCGTGCGGGAGAGCGTAGATCTCGTTGAGCTTGTTCGTGAAACCGTCCCCGGATTAAAAAAGCGGGGAAGGAATTACCAGGCAAGATGCCCGTTCCACCAGGAACGCACTCCCTCTTTTCACGTTAACCCGGAAATGGGCGTGTTCAAGTGTTTCGGCTGCGGCGCTGGTGGGGACGCTTTCAAGTTCCTTATGCTCACGGAAGGGCTCAGCTATCCTGAGGCTATAAGGAAAATTGCCGCGCGAGTAGGAATAGCCATTCCGGAAACCGTTCAGCAGGAAGCGCTGTCCGAGGAAACGAAAAAACGAGAAAAACTATACGCACTTCTTGAAGAAGCGGCGGGGTTTTACCACCGTCAGCTGCTGGAATCGTCCGAAGCGTTGGAAGTAAGGGATTATTTAAAAAAACGCGGGCTTACGGCAGAAACGATTACCGGGTTTCAAATTGGTTTTGCGCCCGCTTCGGGACACGCTCTCAGGGATGCTGCTGTACGGAAGGGCTGGACTGCGGAAATCCTTGAATCGGCCGGGCTTCTCCGCCGCAAAGAGGAAACCGGCCGGATCTTTGATCATTTCTGGAACCGGGTGATTTTCCCGATCCGGGACACGCAGGGGCGTGTGGTGGCTTTTGGCGGACGCGCGCGCGGCGATGCCCTGCCAAAATATATTAATTCTCCGGAAACGCCTGTGTATTCAAAAAGCCGCCATCTCTACGGGCTTTTCCAGGGGCTGTCAAGCGTACGCAAAAAACGGAATGTTGTGATCCTGGAAGGTTATATGGATGTCGCCGTTTGCCATCAATACGGTTTTGACTGGACCGCGGCGACGCTGGGAACGGCTCTCACTGAAGATCATTTGCGGCTGCTGCGCAAGTATGCGGATTCCGTGACCCTGCTTTTCGATCCCGACACCGCCGGGGCTGCCGCGACTTTGAGGGGCGGAGAGATGCTTTTGGAAAGCGGAATGCCCGTAAATGTCGTCACTCTTCCGGATGGCAGGGACGCGGATGAAATTTTGATTGAGAAGGGAGCCAAAGGCCTGGAACAATTTTTGAACAATTCCGTTTCTTTTATAGATTATTCGATCTCTCAATCGATGGCGCATTATTCACCGGTTTCTCCTGAAGGCAAGCTGTCGATAGCGAAAGAAGTACTGCCGCTGATCAGGAAGATCCGGGATCCGCTGCTGCAGGAAGAGCACCTTGGCAGGCTGGCGGATAAGATTAATGTCGAGAAGGGCGTGCTGGGACGCCAGATGACGCTGGATGCGCAGAAAAACCGCAGGAATGGAGTGGGGAAGGAAAAAATAGTGGCGGAGCAGCCTCAATTCCTGTTATCCTTGGAAGAGGAAATCCTGCTGTTAGCCCTGCTGTACCCGTCGGCTCCCGTATATGATCGGTTAAAGGCGTTCGACTGGCAGAATGAACAATGCCGCCAGGTGTGGGATGTCGCTGCTCCGGCTGTGGAGAAGATGCACGTAAATTTGTCCGAGTTGTTGCCGCAAATGGACGTTGCTGTGAGCGAATGGGTGACGTCGCTGATGCCGCGGATGTACGAACATGCGCGCCCGGAGGATGCTTTGGAGCATTTTCTTGATGCATGGCAGCGGCAAAGAGACACGGCGCATTTGCAGAGTCTGCGTGGCGACATCGATTCAATGATTGAAGGCCGCATCCCGATGGACGGCACAAAGGTGCGGATTTACAACGAGCTTTCGCGGAAGCTTAAGGGTTCGACCGTCGAAGTGTAAAACCGTTTTTAATTATCTGATGGAGGCATAAATGTCTGAGATTGAAGCAGTTAAAGATCCAATGAAGTCGCTGATCGAGCAGGGCAAGGAAGTCGGTTTCCTTACCTATGACGAGATCAATCGTCGCCTGCCGGAGCAGTCTATCGGCGGAGAAGAGCTTGATGAGTTTTTCGGAACGCTCGAAGACCTCGGCATCGAGGTGGTTGACCGTGAATCCGATCTTTTGCGCCCGATGGAAAAGCCCACGGAAGAAGAGGTTCTTCCCGATATCGGAGCGGAAACTACCAATTCCATCAGAATGTATCTTACCGAAATGGGAAAAGTTCCTCTGCTTACCCGCGAACAGGAACTGACGCTGACACGCAATATCAAAGAAAACGAGAAAACGCTCAAGCTTATCGTTCTGGAATCACCCATAACGATGCGTGAAATACGTAACTGGGAGAACCTGCTTGCCGAACAGGAAATGACCCCCAAGGAGCTTATGCCCCGCGGTCGCAAGACTAATCAGGAGCTTTCCTACATGCGGCAAAAAATGCGCAATGTGGTGAAGTTCATAATGGCCGGAGAAGTGAAAATTCAGCGTGCGGAGGAACGTCTGCAAAGGAAGTCTTTGAGCCCGCACGTGAAAATGAACCTCCAGGCTAAAGTCGACAAGGGGCGCAGGCAGATAGTGGAGAAGATCGTAGGGCTGAATCTGAACCTGGAGAAAATCAAGAGGCTTACCAATAAAATCAAAACGATCGCCGCGAAGATGCGCGAAGCGGAAAACGAAGTGCAGCGCTATGAAAAACGCTTTAAGATGCCGTATATGAAACTGCGTCATCTTTACGCCGAAGTGCAGAGCGGCAAAATCACCGCTGCTTCGTTCAAAAAGTCTACAGGGTATAACCCGACGGCTGTTGAGTCGACGATGGTGAACCTCAGCAATGTCGTTGAGCGCCTCCTGCGCATGGAACAGTCATTGCCTCTCCCCAAGGAAACCCTTTATTCGAGCTATGACCAGATCCGCCAGCTTGAAGAGACCGTCCTGATCGACAAACTGAAACTGATCCGCGCGAATTTGCGCCTGGTCGTATCGATCGCGAAAAAACATCTCAATTCTTCTCTGGAGCTTGCGGATTTAATTCAGGAAGGCGGTCTTGGCTTGATTAAGGCCGTGGAGAAGTTCGAATATAAGCGCGGGTTCAAGTTCTCTACCTACGCCACGTGGTGGATCCGACAGGCCATCAACCGGGCTATCGCGGACCAGGCCCGCACCATCCGTATCCCGGTTCACATGAAGGAAATCATTTCCAAGCTTACGAAGGTGTCGCGCCGCTACCGTCAGGAACTGGGCCGCGACCCGAGCGTAGAAGAATATTCCAAGCATCTCCGGCTTTCCATGGAAAAGGTGCGCGAGATTTTGAAGATAATGCAGGACCCGATCTCGCTGACCACGCCCGTTGGCGAAGAGGACGATTCTTATCTGGAAGACTTTATTGAGGATCGTTCCGGTCCTTCGCCTACGCGTTCGGCGCACGAGTTCCTGCGCCGCAGGGAAGTGGAAAGGATACTTGCCACCCTGAGCGAGCGCGAAGCCCAGATTATCCGGCTGCGTTTCGGCATAGGAACCGGTTATCCGCGCACTCTTGAAGAAGTCGGAAGCATCTTCAATGTTACCCGTGAACGCGTCCGGCAGATTGAAGCAAAGGCTATCCGGAAACTGCGGCATCCATCCCGGAGCAGACCGTTAAGAGAGTATCTGGAATAAGGGTTGATGCAGAATATAGAGCTTGGTTGATGTCATTCCCGAAATGTGTAATCGGGAATCTTTCATAAGAAATCCCTTTTTTTTAGGGATCCCCGCTTTCGCGGGGATAACAGACGTAGATTGTGTGTTATGATTCCTGGTCCTCGCTCACGCCGTCTCGCTGCACGTCTCCGGCGCGTTGAATCGCGCAACATCACTTATCTTTCCGAAAATTTCCCGGTATTTTGGGAATCCGCGAATGGCTGCCGTATCCTTGACGCGGACGGCAACTCATTCCTCGATTTGACCGGCGCGTTTGCTGTATCAAGCCTGGGTCATTCATCCAAAGCCGTCCGCGCCGCCATCGAAACTCAGGCGCGGAAAATGTGGCATGGCATGGGCGATGTCCATCCGAGCCGTGTTAAGGTGGAATTCCTTGAAGCTCTCTGCAAATTCCTGCCGGGTAAGCCCAACGTATGCATCCCGTCATGCTCCGGTTCCGATGCGGTTGAGTCCGCCGTAAAGACGGCACGGCTAAAAACGGGACGCGCCGGGATTCTGGTGTTCGAAGGCGCTTATCACGGCCTCAGCTATGGCACGCTTCCATTAACCGACCGGCAGGAGAGTTCCGGGCCTTTCAGCGATCAGCTTGGACGGTTTGTCTTCAGGGCTCCTTACCCGGATTCTCTGCGCGGACCAGATCCGGAAGCCTGCCTGAAAGCGGCGCAGGAGATTTTTAAGAGGCATCGCATTGGCGCCATATTGGTAGAACCCATGCAGGGCCGCGGCGGCATGCGAATTCCGCGGGTGGATTTTCTCAAAGGATTGGAAGCGCTGGCCGGAAAGAACGATGCCCTGCTCATATTCGACGAAATCTTTACCGGTTTTGGACGCACCGGGCGGTGGTTTGCCTGGGAGCACGCCGGCATAGAACCGGATTTAATGGCCGTTGGAAAGGCCATGTCTAACGGCTTTCCAATTTCCGCCTGCGTAGGCAGGAGGGATGTCATGAATGCATGGCCGCCTTCGGACGGGGAAGCCATACATACGGGTACTTTCCTTGGGAATCCGCTGGGTTGTGCCATGGGGTTGGCATCGCTTCGCGAGATGAAAAGGCTTGATCTGGCACGCCGATCCGCGGCCCTGGGCGGCGAGTGGAAGGCGGATTTGGTCCGCGTTTTAGGGGGACTGCCTTTCGTAGGGGAAATACGAGGTTCCGGGCTTTTCATCGGCATTGAGATAGTGAAGGGCAGGAAAGCCTTGGAGCCCGATGCGAAACGCGCAGCCGCGATCGTTTCGGAGGCGCTGCATCAGAAGCTGATCATTCTTTCTTGCGGAAAAGGCCGCAACGTAATCGGCCTGACTCCGCCTCTTACAATCAAAAGACAGGAGTTGGAAGAAGCAACAAACATCCTGATAGATGTCTTCGTGAGGAGGTCCCCGGCCGTGCGGGGACCGACGCGACGATCTCAGCCGTGTAAAACTCCTGGGATTGCCACGGTCGCCGGACAGCAGGCGACCTCGCAATGACATCCTCAAAAGTGAACCAGCTCGGCTCCCGAATTAAGAGGTTTATTTGTAGCGGGGACGGTAATTTTGGAGAACTGGCGCTGGCGCTTTTCTCCTGTCAGTTCGATCGGAATGTTCCTTATCAGGTTTTTTGCCAGGCGCAGGGCATGATCCCCGGAAATGTGAAAACCTGGCAGGAGATTCCCGCAATCCCCATTCAAGCGTTTAAAACGGCGGTTTTATCCACATCGCCGGGATCGCCGCACGCCGCTGTTTTTCATTCCAGCGCTACTACCAGCCAGATTCCAGGACGGCATTATCTGGCGACCCTGGATTATTACCATGCGTCGCTGGAAAGTTCGTTCACAAAATGGGTTCTTCCCGATGGGTTAAGCATGCCGTTTGTAATGCTCGTACCATCACCGCAGGAGGCTCCGCATTCGTCGCTCACGGATATGTTAGAGACGGTTTTTCGGAAATTGGGGCGCGGCGGCGGTTACTTTATCAAACGAGGAGCTATCGATGAGCCGGCAGTAGATCGCACGCTTGCCTATGCGGAAAATAAATCCTCGCCTGTAGCACTTCTGGGAACGACTATAGGCTTTCTTTCCTTTTTTGACTGCTGCGAAAAATCCGGGAAAACATACCGTCTGCCTGAGGGCAGCCGGATAATGGATACTGGCGGCATGAAAACGGAAAAGCGGGTCGTTGACCGTCGGGAGTTTCTGCGTCTTTGCCGGAGATTCCTGGACGTACCGGAGAATCGGTGCATAAATGAATACAGTATGTGCGAGTTAAGCTCGCAATTTTACGCCGTTGGCTCCGATCCTGTGCTGCAGGTCCCGCCATGGGTTCGGGTGGAGATTGTTGAAGGTCTTATACGTATCTATGATCTGGCGAACGTAGATTCGGTCATGGCTGTGCAGACTGAAGATGTAGGAGAATATTGCGGCGGAGGCTTCATTCTTAAAGGACGCGCGTCTGGAGCGGAACGCAAAGGCTGTTCATTGGCTCTGGAAAATTATCTAAGTGAACAAGATACTCTTTTCGGCCATTCAAACTCTTGACCTGTTGAGCCGGGCCTGGCTCGATCCATCCCTGTCATTCCGTAGGGAAGCCATGGAAGCATTGCCTTTAACAACGGGATTGTCTCCGCGGCTTGTCGGCGATGCGCTTAATGCGGCATTTTCAGAGCTGAGGAGCCATCAGATGGTTCGATATGCGGAAAATGAATTCATGGCCGGAGGCGATTACCCCCGAAAAGTAATGCTGATCATTGCCGGCAATGTCTTTACTGCCTGGCTGCCTGCTGTGTATATTGCGTTGATGGCTGGAAGCGATTTATGCCTGAAGCCTTCGGTGAACGAGCCGGTGTTTGCTCCGTTGTGGAAACGTTCGTTCGATTTCCTGGCGCCATCCTGGCGAAACAGAGTAAAGGTCGTCTCCTTGAAGGACGATTTGCTCAAAAGTGCTGACGCCGTCGTTGCGTATGGCGCGGATGCATCTCTTGCCGCACTGCGAAAGCGGTGCTCGCCGGCCACGAACTTTATCGGATATGGGCATAAAATTAGCGTGGCGGTAATTTTCCGAGAAGCGCTCGATGCTCCGGATTTGTTGAACCGGATTCGCGCCGACGTGGATCCATTCCGTCTGGAAGGATGTCTTTCCCCGCGAATCTTATATGTGGAAGAAAGCGCGGATCAGTTATCGGACGGCGGCGCGCAGAAGATTGCAAGGGCCTTATCTGGAATCCATCCTGTGCCGGGAATCGCAAGCTTTACCAATTTTGCGGAGTTGCTTCGGCTGTGGCAGGCTTCAGGACTGCCGTTTTCCACGCTCGGATACGCTGGGTCTTCCGTGAGGATTGAATTGATGGATCCACAGATAAGAAGTTTGGGTTTTACTCGTGTTTGTCCTCTAGGGGAAATGCAAAAACCGCCATTGTCATGGGGAAACGGAGGTTTTTCTCTTGCCCGAAGATTACGTGTCAGGATTTGAGGCGGTCCCGTACAGCGGATAGAAGTTCTGGTTTCTTGAATGGTTTTGGAAGAAAGGAAACAGAGGGGTCGATGATGTACGTTTCCGACAATATGCCCCGCGCGTACCCTGACATGAAGAGTACTTTCATCGGGGATTGTTTTCTCTTCAAGGTTGTTGCCAGTTCTCGTCCGTTCATTCCAGGCATGACGAGGTCAAAGAGCCCCAGTCTGATTTTGTCGCCAAAGTTTTCAATGAGTTCCAGAGCTCTAGAAGGACTGCTTGCGGTTATAACGTCGTATCCCTCCCTTTCTAAAGTGCGCCCAACCCAATTGAGAACGGTTTCCTCGTCATCTACAACCAGGATCTTCGCCCCCGAGGGGGATTTGTTCGTTGCTTCCGTAGCCGTGTCCAACATATTCCTTCCTTCCATAGTTTAAAAAACTAGAACCAAATTCGATAACACTAAAGCGCATGGAAAGTTCCGGGAAAATATAGTTTTATCTAAAATGATTTTAAAATAGTCGGATATAATAAGAATCATGCCGAAGGAAAACATCGTTGTTTGCGAGGTATCGCCCGGCGAACGCGATTACCTGAAGAGATGTCCTTTTCATGGAGAAATGAAGATCTACGATGCAAGAGCTGAACAGCTTCCAAAGGATGTGCTGCGCGGCGCCACGATTCTTTCTCCGTTTATTTATTCCAATGTTTCTGCCGGCGTTTTAAAGGGAATGCCAAAATTAAAACTGATCGCGACGCGTTCAACGGGTTTTGAACATATTAACCTGACAGAGTGCCGGAAACGCCATATCGCTGTGGCAAATATCCCGTACTACGGTGAAAATACCGTTGCCGAGCATACGTTCGCCCTGATCCTTGCGCTTTCCCGGAAAGTGCATCAGGCTTATTTCAGGACCATGCGCGGAGATTTTTCTTTCGAAGGCCTTCAGGGGTTTGATTTAAAAGGCAAGACAATCGGCGTGGTGGGAACGGGTCATATTGGAATTCATGTGATCCGGATAGCCAGGGGTTTTGCCATGAGAGTGTTAGCTTATGACATTAATCGGAATGAATTCATGGCTGATACTCTTGGCTTTAAATATGTTCCGCTTGAGAAGCTGCTTGAGCTCTCAGACATTATCACTCTCCATGCGCCGTATAACCCCAAAACTCGTCATATGATCAATAAAGATAACATTAATCAGATAAAACGCAGGGCATTGCTGATTAATACCGCGCGCGGCGGCCTTGTTGACACCGAAGCCCTGGCCCAGGCGCTGGATAAGGGAATCATTTCCGGAGCCGGCCTCGACGTTCTTGAGGGGGAAGAACTGATTAAAGAGGAGCGCCAGATACTGTCTAAAGATTTCGAAACTTCAAGGCTTAGAACTCTTATTGAGAACCACATTCTAATGAATCGTGAAAATGTGGTGATCACGCCGCACATGGCATTCAATTCGCGCGAGGCCTTTATGCGCATTCTCGACACCACGATCGATAATATCAGCGCGTTCCTCAGCGGCAGTCCCGCCAATCTGGTCATGACAAAATAGGTGTTTACCTGCCCGCAAAATAAAACGCACTCGTCGAACAACATCTAAAATCGTCAAATTTCATTCAAAAGTGGGGGAGCTTTTTATGGCGCCGCTTTACGCCAACCATGCACACAAATGATTGACAATAGGCACACAATCGGTTAAACTATTTTAGTGAAGAGATACGTCTGGGATACGGCTAAAAATAAATGGCTTCAGGCGAACCGGAGCGTCTCTTTTGAGCATGTTGTCCTGGCCGTCACAGCGGGAGATTTGCTTGATGCGATTACCCATCCCAATCGGGAGAAATATCCGCATCAAAAAATGTTTATTGTAAAAATTAGAAACTACGCCTATCTCGTTCCTTTTGTGGAGACGGAACACGAGATCTTTTTGAAAACAATCATCCCGAGCCGAAAGGCAACGCAGATTTATCTGAAGGGAGAAGGAACCTAATGTCTAAATTAACAAATGAAGAGAAGGATCTCGTTAAATCTTTTGAAAGGGGGGGATGGAAATCAATCCCTCATGCCAAAGAAGAAATCCTGCGCTACCAAAAGATTGCCGGAGTTCAGTTGCGAAAAGACAAACGGGTGAATATCCGCCTGTCGTCGCTAGACCTTCAAGGGATTCAGCACAGAGCCTATCAAGAGGGAATTCCTTATCAGACACTGATCGCCAGCATTCTCCATAAGTATGTGGCAGGTCGGTTCATGGAGAGAGCTGCCTGACCCTGTCAAACATCGAATTCCAAATGACTACGCTTACGAAACAAACCTTTAAGAAGGCGAATGTCCGTTTCAGCGAAGCCGTCGCTGAGTTGGCAAAGGATTCGGTGCGGATTCGAGTGCCCAGGGCCTTCAGGGGGAAGCGACTATGAGGGAACGCAAACGACAACCAACTCATCCGGGAGGGATTTTGAAAAGGCATTACTTAGAGCCTTTAGGGTTCACGGTTGCTCAGGTCGCTGATGCCTTAAAAGTATCTCGAAAGACTCTTTCGAAAATTGTTAATAAGCGGGGGGCTATAACGCCGGATATGGCTCTGCGTCTTTCTCGAGCATTCAATACTTCGCCCGAATTATGGCTTAATCTTCAACAAACTTTTGATCTGTGGCGGACCAGCCACAGTTCAAGCGGTTGGAAAGCTGTACACGCAGTAGCCGCATAACTAACTCCGTATGACCTGTTGTTGTTACCGCCGTTCTGTAGTTCCCCAGATATCGCCGGTGTTGTAGTCCCACCCCG
>CAZSAL010000027.1:0-35794 GCA_964604825.1 uncultured Elusimicrobia bacterium | reverse complement strand
CGATCGTCCCTACATTCACATGCGGCTTCGTCCGTTCAAACTTAGGTTTAGACATGGAGTTCTCCTGTATATAGATTTACTTTAAAAATCAGCTGGGGATGGGGATCGAACCCACGACCTCTTCCTTACCAAGGAAGTGCTCTACCAACTGAGCTACCCCAGCAACTGTCCGTGTGATCCGACCTTCCGCCAGACGTCTGGCGGATGCACTACCAACTGAGCTGCCCCAGCAAAATAGTTTGCATATTCTACAAATCTGGAGCGGGTGATGGGAATCGAACCCACGTCTAAAGCTTGGAAGGCTTTCGTTCTACCATTGAACTACACCCGCACAGGGAAACAGGAAATCTTACAAAAACAGATAAAAAACTTAAAAGCTGTTCTACTGGATCTGCAGGCTGCGCATAATACGTTCGCAGTCTACCAGATATTGCAGGTACTGTTCAGCCGGGATCTGACATTGAAGAGCATATCCCGCATTCCCGCGCACAAGCAGCAGAATCCTGTAGTGCATATAATCACCGCCGAACTGCCACATAAGTCCGTGTCCGGCCGGATAATCCACTTCACGCTGTGTTGCTTCCTGCACTCCCCATTGCCTGGCGACCTGCTTGGCAAATTCATTCACCCCCACCTCTTCAGGCAGGCTGAAACGCTGCAGCGTTCCGCGCACCTCGGGGATCGGACCGACGAAACCCACCAGAGACTGGATACGGCTGTTGTCCAATGTCCATCCTTCTGGAACATCAAGAGCAACCTTAAAAAGATCGTTTTTATAATGAGTCCCCTGCACTACTCCTTTTTTGACAGATTCACCCTTTGGAATGCGGGCTACCATGGCCAGGAATTTATCCCGGTTGTAAACACCGCCATTGGCCGGCTTGGGGGCTTCCGCGATCCACTGATTTGCCAGTTTCAGTCGGTCTTCTGTGGGAGGGTGATCGATCCAGTAGGGGCTGATATGTTGCCCGGCCATTTCTTCCTTTTCAATGGTTTCCAGCCGCTTGAAAAAAGTCAGCGCCGCGCCAGGATCGTATCCCGCCCTGGCGGCATAGATAATGCCGTGCTCATCCGCTTGAAGTTCGTGGTCTCTGCCATATCCCAGCAGATACAGGTTTTCATATATCCCCGCGGCCTGAGCAATTGCAAGCGACGCCGCCCCGGCTCCCATCACCGCGCCCCCGATGGCGCCCAAGGCCGTTAAAGTCGACATGGCTGCGGACCGTTGTAGCGTTTCAATGGCGTGCCAGGCTGCGATGTGCGTGATTTCGTGGCCAAGCACAATAGCCAGTTCCGCTTCATCAACCATCTGCGTCAGAAGACCGCGGGTTACAAAAACAAAACCTCCGGGAACGGCAAAGGCATTCATTTCATCGCTGTCAATAATCGTGAAATCATACTGAAGGTTCGGACGGTCTGAGACCTTTGCAAGCCTCTGGCCCACCTGATCGACATATGCTTCCCACAGTATATCCTTGTACACACCGTATTCCTTGACGATATCATCTTTAGCCTTCCGTCCGATTTCGATTTCGGTTTTCTGGCTGATCACGTGTACTTCGTGATGCCTTGTGACGTAGTTGCGGGCACAGCCGGACATAAAAATGATCAGCGCTGAGCTGACCATCAGCAGGCATTCTTTGGGGATTCGGGATTTTTGACGCGAATATATCACGATCTTTTTCATTATAAACAAAAAGCCATTCCCGTTAACGGGAATGGCCGGGCATCAGAAAAAACCAAGAAATTATTCTTCGAAGAAAAGCTCAATGCCGCCTAGACGTGCAGCCACCGCATTATAAACCCAGGCCATGAAGGCGTTCACAAGCGCACCGATCAGCCCGTAAAGAATCGGAGCCAGAAGGAGCGTCACGAACCCTTCAACATAACGCTGCTCGATCATGGCGTTAACGAACAACACGATCCCCGCCAGAACGCCGGCTACGGCGCCGAGAACCGCAGAGATGCGCATTACCGAACCAACACCTATTGTTTTAAGTCTTTTCACGGTGACCTCCCGTTCACTTATTCCTCTTCGACGGGACTAGCGGCGATGGACTCATCCGCCGCATGTCCTGTTATGTCGAAAGAGTTTACTTGAAAGATGCGGAAACGTCAAAGAAAAGTCGCGAATGGTCAGGGTAGGATTCGAACCTACGAAGGGCATAGCCCGTCAGATTTACAGTCTGATGCATTTGACCGCTCTGCCACCTGACCATACGCGACTCAAATATTTAATTTATCGTACAAAATTCAGCTTACACTGAGCGGAAACGAGAAAGCGCAACACAACCAAGAGCAAAGCAGACCACAAAAGCCTGGATAAAAATCCCCACCACCGGCATCGCCGCCGCCACTGTCAAGGCCAGAAGTCCCAGAAATCCCGTAAAAACCGGATACAACGGACGCTTCAATGCGGCGGTCAATCGGACGCCTATCCATTGCCCCACAGTCACCGTTCCCAGAATTAAGGCGGCCATCAGCAGCGCCGCTGCCATGAAGGCGAGGGGTATGCCTATGATCGTGATAACCAGAAACACCATTACCGGCAATGCCATCAACAGCGCGAGTATCCCGATCAGCAGAGCGCTGACCGGATGCCCGGCAAGTTCCCGGCGGGCAGCTTCTATTTGCCCCGGGAATATAAGCAATACGACCAGCGCCAGCGCGATTGATCCAACACTGCCGAAGATGATGGCAGCGCCGACAACCGCGCCAAGTCCTGCCGTCATAGCAGGCACCACAACGGCAAGGCCTTTTCCAACCCTGCTCAGAGACCAGGGAAATGCGGTGGTCTTGCCGTTAACCGCCGAACCCGGGTCACGGATAACCCTTCCCCCCAGAGCCACTGCGTCGCCTTTAATAACTCCCATCGGACCGACATAAATATTTCCGCCGATGGCCACCGCGTTTTCTTCCACAGTCCCATTGACCCGTATCGAATCTCCTATGGCGACAGCGCTAGCCACGGTATCGTCAGACCTTACCGAAATCGGCTGGCGGACTTTAACAACGTCTCTGAATTCAGAATCAGCGGCATAAACAGCCGCCGGCGCCAACAAAGCGGCTAAGAGTAATGCAGTTTGTCTTTTCATCTAATTCTCCTCTTCGATTCGCTTCTCCCTCTGAGTAGTGAGCAAAGTCGAACCACTTGCAGCGATTATATAAAGGCATGTCAGGAAGGCGAAAATTGTCCGGTTTCTTCCGAGTGCCGTATGTAGTCCAGGACTTCCTGTGCGGACTGAAGCTTCAAGATATCCTGGATGCGACCTGTTGCCTGGAAAAAGCCTGCGACCCTGGCCAGGAACGCAAGATGCGCTTTGGGATCTTCCTGCGGCCCGAAGAACAGTACCCAGACATGAACCGGACCTTCTTTCGATATGCCGAGAGCCGCCTTGACTTTAGCGATTCCGGCCAATCGCGCGTGCGGCATGGCCAGTCCGCTTCCAAGATCTGTAGTACTGACCTTCTCCCGTTCCATCACCGCGTCGAAACTCTGCGCAGAGTTCGGCAGTTCCAGTGCGGCTATAAGCTTCCTTATTATTTGTTCCCGCGTCTGGCCTGGAGAGAGCCAAACAACGCTCTTTTCGTTAATGGAGTCCTGGAGTCTGCCGCCTGTTTCCTGCTTTACAGCGTTCATAGACAGCAGTTCCATCTGCATCTCTGCGCGTCCGGCCGCCTCGGTAAGCTTCGTGCTTTCCAGAGCTCCGCCGATTTCCCTGGCAAAGGTCTCCAGGAGCCGGAGCTGTTCAGGTTCCTGCAGGCTTCTCACATCAGCCGGACGCAGCGCCAGAATTCCCATGGTTTTACGAATCCCCTTGAGCGGCACGTAAAGGCTTCCTGATCCGGACAATGTGTCGGTCCCTGCACCGGCGGTCTGGCCGTGTTCATACACCCAGTCCGCAACCGCATATTCATGAGCGGCGCTTCCAGAATCAACCGCAGAGGAATCACCTGCGGCAATTTCCAGAGAGCTGTCCTTTCCCGGCGCCAGAATCGCCAATGGAATCCGATAGAATTCACTCAACCTTTGCTGTGCTATATCCAGCAACTGTTTTGGATCAGGCGTTTCAGACAATTCCCGACTCAACCTGTATAACACGCGGGTGCGCTCTTCGCGCTTTCTAATCTGTTCAGATTGAAATCTCAGCCTGCTTGTCAGCGTGCCTATCAGAACAGCCACCGCGAACATTACCCCAAAAGTAAAAACATATTGCGGGTTAGTAACGGCAAGGGTAAAGTAGGGCGGCACAAAGAAGAAATCAAAGGCCATTACTCCCATAATAGCCGCTACAAACGAAGCCCTGCGCCCGAACCAGTAAGCTACTCCGGTGACTCCCAGCAGATAGATCATCGCCAGGTTCGCGCGATCGATTAAATGGAACAACGGCCAGCAAACGATCGTGCATGCAATGACAGTGACGACGGCCCAGATAATTCCCGCCGCAGGCTCTGCTGCAGCAGACACCGAAGACCGCTTTAAACCCAGGCTCTGGCCAAAACCACTGATAACGTAAAGGTCGATATCGCCGCAGCGCCGGGCGAGCTGATTCACGACCGACCCCTGGAACCATTCCTTCCAGCGCGGTTGAGCGGGTTTACCTATAACTATCTTGGTGACGTTATTTTTCCGGGCGAAATCCAGGATCTCCGCGGCGACATCCTGGCCGGAAAGAGTCACGGTTTCCGCCCCTAATGTTTCCGCAAGGTGAAGATTATCTATCAAGTGTGCGCGGTCCTCAGGCGCCAATTTTGCCAGAGCCGGCGTCTCGACGCTGGCGGCAAACCATCTGGCGTGCAGTCGCGTTGCGAGACGATGTGTTGCCCGCACCAAACGCGCAGACATCGGACTGGGGCTCACAGCCACCATCAGGCGCTCTCCCGCCGGCCAGACAATGTGTATGGCATGCTCTTCCTTAAAAGCATGCATCTGGATATCAACGCGCTCGGCGGTATGCCTAAGAGCGAGCTCGCGCAGGGCTATAAGATTGCCAGGCTGGAAAAAATTATCGGCGGCCTTCCCTGCCAGGTCTCCACAATAAACTTTCCCCTCTTTCAGCCGCTTAAGCAGGTCCTCGGGAGCGATGTCCACCAGCTCAAGTTCATGCGCTCTCTCAAGGAAGGTATCGGGAACCGTTTCCCGTACCAGCACATTCGTAATCTGGGCAACGACGTCGTTAAGGCTTTCCCAGTGCTGAACATTAAGCGTGGTGTAAACACTGATTCCGGCGTCAAGAAGTTCTTCCACATCCTGCCAGCGCTTGGCGTGGCGCGACCCCGGGGCGTTTGTATGTGCCAGTTCATCTATAAGAATCAGAGTTGGTCTGCGCGCCAGAGCGGCATCCAGATCAAATTCCTGAAGCGTGACTCCCTTGTAGCTTATATGCCTGCGCGGAAGTATCTCCAGCCCTTCCAGCAGTTCCGCAGTCTCCGGGCGACCATGCGTTTCCACAATGCCGGCTACGACATCCCAGCCTTCCTTTTTCCTTGCCTGGGCGGATTCGAGCATGGCATAGGTTTTTCCCACTCCGGCATTGGCGCCGAAAAACAGCTTCAACTTGCCGCGCCTGGCCGCTTCTTCCTCGGCCTGCACCTTTTTCAATAATTTATCTGGATCAGGTCTTTTTTCCATTATCATTCTTCCGGAGATTCGAGCCTGTAACCCACGCCCGGCTCGGTTTTCAGGCAGCGCGGACGGACAGGATCCGGCTCGATTTTATGGCGCAGCTGATATACCGTTATCCGCACGAGTTCGGGCGTCACTTCGCGGGCTTCACCCCAGACTTCCCGCATCAACTGGCTCTGGCTTACCACCCGCCCGGAATTTCTTACAAGCACAGAAAGCAAATCATATTGCAGCGGAGAAAGGCGAATTTCTTTTTTCTTAAGCCATACGCGGCGGGAAACAAGATCTACCCGAAGCCCTTCATGTTCGTAGAGCGGAGCGGCGTCTTCCGGTTTTTGCCGCGCATGCCGCACAGCGACCCGCAGGCGGGCGAGCAGTTCCGCCACACCGAAAGGTTTTGTCAGGTAATCATCGGCACCGGCATCCAGGCCGCGAATCTTATCAGGCTCCTGCCCCCTTGCCGATATGATGATCACAGGCGCGGAAGTCCATTTACGCAGGCTTTTCAGAACCTGGATGCCGTCCTGGTCAGGAAGTCCCAGATCAAGAAGGATGACCGAAGGTTTTCGCGAAGCAGCCAGATCAAGTCCAAGCTTTCCTGTCCTGGCCTCTATAACCTGCCAGTGATTTTTCTCCAGAGATGACCTCAGGAAGGTCAGAATGGCCTGCTCATCTTCAATGACCAGCAAAGTTTTTTCAGAATCCATAAATTGTCACTTTAATGGCAGCGAAAAACGGAAAACTGCTCCGCCACCGGGACGATTTTCTGCCCAGATACGCCCGCCGTGCGCAGTCACGATAGCCCGGCAAATGGAAAGGCCCAATCCCGCACCCGGAGAAGAAGGATCACGGTAAAATTTATCAAAAATATGGTCCAGATGATCGGGCTTCAATCCCGTTCCCTCATCGGCCACGGTTACGGAAACTGATTCCCCAAATTTCCCTGCAGAAATTTCAACGCTTTTTCCCGAAGGCGTGTGCCGCGCCGCATTTTCCAACAGATTAATTAACAGTTGATCTATCAGCACCGGATCAAGCGGCACGAGCGGAAGGTCTTCCGGTATGTCCGTTTTGACATTCCGACCTTCAAGCAGCTTTTCAACGCGCTCAAGGGAACTGCCCACCACCTCTTCAAGTGGATAAAGCGCCTTTTGAATCTTTACCTTGTCGGATTCAAGCCGTGTGATTTCGAGAACGTTCTGCACCAGCCTGGAAAGACGCTCCCCTTCAACCTGTATATTTTCCAGCAATTCCCGGGCTGCGTCGTTACTGAGAAGTTCTTCCTTGCCGAGCAAGGCATCGGCAGAACCCATGATGGCGGCCAGCGGCGTACGAAAATCATGCGAAACGGAACTCAAGAGGGAACTGCGCATTCCTTCGGCTTCAGCTTCCATCTCCGCTTTTCTAGCATTGTCCTGAAACCGCTCAACCTCAAGGGCCATGCCGATCTGGTGTGCAAAAGAATCAAGGAGCTTTCTTTGATCGGGATCCGGACGATTGCGGCGCACCAGCGGTTTCATTGACACTACGCCAACCGGGCCTTCCGCGCCCAATATCGGGACATAAATAGCTTCCGCATCCGGCAGTGAATCCGTGCCCATGCCCGCATGCTGGCCGCTGTCGTAAACCCACTGCGCCACAGCATGCTGCTTGTCACTCAGTTCTTCCGGACACGTACGCACCGCTGCCTGGAGTCCGCCGGTACTTCCCGGGACGAAGATTGTTACTTCTCCGGCAAAGGTTTCTGCCACATGATCCGCTGCGACGCGCAAAGTCTTGCCGGGGCTGCGGGTATTTGCCAGCAGCTGCGTGAAGGCGTGCATCATACCTGTTTGCTTCTGCCCGCGTTTTGCGGCTTCTGCCTCTTCCCGCAGGCGTATAGTCAAATGGCTGATCGACATCGCAACTGCGAACATAACGACGAATGTCCAGAGATACTGCGTATCGGAAACACTGAACGTAAATCGCGGAGGGACAAAAAAGAAATCAAAGAGAAGAACGCTCAGGGCAGAAGTCAGAGCGGCCGGGCCGCGATACCCCCTGGCGGCCACAGCCAGCGTTCCCAGCAGATAAACCATCACCAGGTTTGTTAACTCGGCTCGAGGAAAAATAAGAAAACAGATGCCGGTGCATGCCGCAACCGTAAAAACTGCCAGCAGGTATTCCCGTTTCACTCCCGCATTTTAGCAACTTCGATCGGACGTTATGCTGAATGAAATATTGCATTCAAAGAGGCGATTTTTGGAAAACCTCGTCCCTAAATCTCTAGCGGGTTTGCCAAAGGATCAGCAGCTAATGAGACGAAATGACATCGCGTTAAAAACTGATGCCATTCCGTTTTTTGTAATGTAGAAATTTAATGCAGGCTCTGAATGCCTCGGCGGATCATGCTGACCGCGATGGCGGCAAGGAACAGGCTGACGACCTGGGAGATCGCTTTTAAGCCGTCTTCCCCGACGGCGCGGATAACCTGCCTGCTCTGCCAGAAACACAGACCCACCAGAAGCAGGTTGGCGGACAGGGCCGTAAACGTAACAAAATATCCCCGCAACCCGATCAGGATCAACAAAGAGGTAAGCACCGCAGGCCCTACTATGAGCGGCGTGCCTAGTGGGACAGGTCCGACATGCGCGCTCGGGACGCGCTTTTCGCCGCCGATATGAAGCATCTCCACTATGGAGAACACCAGCAGCAGCGCTCCACCTGCAATTTCGAAATCAGCTGCGGATATGCCAAGCACCCGAAAAATAAATCGACCTATGGTTATGAATACTGCGCTGATCAGGAAGGCGGTGATCACAGCCTGCAGATTTACGCGGTTGCGCTCCTCGTCCGTCAGGCCTTTGGTCAGGGAAAGAAACACGGGGATGTTGCCTCCGATATCCATAGCAACGAAAATCGGGATGAAAGTGTAAATGAAACCGCTCATTTAGCGATGTTATTCTCGTTGCGGGAGGCTATGGGTATGTACTTCAACCCGTGAGGACCCGCATACTGGGCAAGCGGGCGGATTATGCGGTTGTTGCGGTACTGTTCGATCATGTGCGTGCACCAGCCGATGCTGCGGCTGATCGCGAATATCATAGGGAACAGATCCTTGGGAATGCCAAGGTAGCTGTATACGGAAGCGGAATAAAAATCGAGATTTGGATAAAGCTTCTTCTCCTGCAATACTACTTTCTCGGTCAGTTCCGCGATTTCATACCACTTTGCCGGCCCGATTTTCCGGCTTAATTCTTTGGAAATTTTCTTGAAAAGCGCGGCACGGGGATCAACTGTAGTGTAAACCCGGTGGCCAAAACCCATGATTCTCTTTTTCGCAGCAAGCTGCTTCCGGATGTAGCTTTCCACATTATCCACGCTACCTATCGCTTCAAGCATCTCCATGACGCGCCTGGTAGCACCCCCGTGGAGCGGACCTTTCAGCGTGCCAACCGCGCTTGTTATGCCCGAATGAATGTCCGAAAGCGTGGCAACGGTCACCCGCGCCGCGAACGTCGACGCATTGAATTCGTGATCGGCCTGAATGATCAGCGCGCTATCCATGGCGCGGCTTCTTATTTCATCGGGCCGTTTGCCTGTAAGCATGTAGAGAAAATTGCTGGCATGGCTAAGCGACGCGTCCGGCGAAACCACCGACTCTTTGAGCCGCACCCTTTCCAGGGCCGCGACCAGCGTAGGCATCTGGGCGGTGAGGCGGATGGTTTTGCGCAGGTTGGCTTCTTCGGAACCATCTTCGGATTCCGGGTCGAAAGCGGCCAGGGCCGATACTGCGGTGCGCAGCCAGGCCATGGGATCGGCGGTCGGCGGCAAATCCTTCAATATCGCGAAAAGCCCTTCGGGGATGGGCCGGTTCCTGCTCAATTCCGCATTGAATGCTTTAAACTGCGCCGCGGTGGGAAGCTGTCCATAAAGCAGCAGGAAAGCGACTTCCTCATAAGAAGAATTTTCCACCAGATCGGAGACGTCGTACCCGCGATAGCGGAGAACGCCGTTTTCCCCGTCTATGGAACAAATGGAGGAGGCGGCAACGATAACATCTTCGAGCCCGATTAACGGCTCAGACATACGGAATCTCCTTTATCCGCCACATTAATTATCAGTGAAGGGTTCATTTCCCCGGCCTGTTCAAAAACTGCAGGAATTCTTCGCGCGTACGCGAGTCCTTGCGAAAAATGCCGAGCATGGCGCTGGTGACCGTTGGCGTATTACGGCTCTGTGCGCCCCGCATTTCCATGCAAAGATGCCTGGCTTCCATGACAACAGCCACACCAAGCGGATTAACCTTGGCCTGAATGATTTCCGCGATCTGGCAGGTCAGGCGCTCCTGAACCTGCAGACGGCGGCAAAAAGCGTCTACAATCCGAGGGATTTTGCTCAGACCTATGACTTTCCCGTCCGGTATATAGGCAATGTGGCATTTGCCGAAAAACGGCAGCAGATGATGCTCACACAGGGAAAAAAAATCAATATCTTTGACCACCACCATCTCGCTGTAAGGCACTTCAAAAAGGGCCCCATTGATCAGGCTGTCCATATTAACGCGGTATCCTGAAGTCAGGTCCCGCAAAGCTTTTGCCACGCGTTCCGGCGTCTTAAGCAGGCCTTCTCTCTGTGGATTTTCGCCCAGCCCGATAAGAATCTCTTTCACAAGACCGGGCATGGACAAGCTGGATTCCATTGACGGGATTAATGATTCTACTTTTGATGACATACAAAATAATTATACCTAAATGAACCGGACGGAAAGAAAGGCGCCGGGGAAGGGACTACCTCACCAGACAGAATGGCCGCTCGAATCGATCCTGAGGATGTTCATTTCCCATACGGAAGGAGGCATCAGTTCCGGCCAGATTACGATCAAACCTCCGGCGCCGTCATCTACCCCCTGAAAGGAGCCTATCGTTTCCCCGACCGGGCTTAAGCGGACTCCCGTACCCCAGTCCAGAGATTTGTTCTTCACCCGCTGCCCGTAGAGATCCCATGGGTGATTGTAGCTGTCACGCCACAAAACAATCGCATCGCGGCCAACGGTTACCACGACAGGATCCCGCTGTTCTCCGATATGGCTCGGAGATACCGGTACACCGTTATCGATCACCGGAAGCCCGCGCGAATCCCACTGCTGCAGGTAGACCAGGGCGGGCTCCGTGCGGACGTCAACCCAGCAGCCGGTCAAATAGCCTTCAGGATCGGCGCTGAAATATCCGTTGGTCTGCCCGCTGTTTTCTTCGGAAAGATAAATACCGTCTTCGCCCCAATGCCTGCGGCCGCTGGCGTCCAGCAGCTGCGCTTCCCAGTCTTCTCCCATCGAATGCGGTTCCCGCCAGATCACCAGCAGAGTATTATTATCCCGCCAGACCAGCCTATGAATCTGCTGCGCGGAGCCTCTTTTTGTCACCACCATACCGTGTGGATCCCAGACCGGTTTGCGATTCTGATCGAAATACTGGGCGGTAATGGATTTATTGTCATCCGTGCCTTCCCGCCAGGCAACGACAAAACCCTGCCTCCGGTCTGATACGACAGCCGGACCGGATTGCGGCGATTCCCCGGGAGCGGAAACGGCCTGGCCTTCTTTGGCAAACCCGGTATTTCCCTTGCTGTCTATCATCTGCCAGCGCACAGCAGAGTGGTCCTGCCACACCACCGCGATATTCCCTTTTTCATCGACATCCAGCGCCGTATCCCCTAATAAAACACCCGAGGCTATGACCAGACCGGTTTCCGGCCACAGTCTGCCGCCTCCTTCGTAAATATGCTGCAGCAATATGCGACCTCCCGGATTTTCATCTTCCCGCCAAACTGCAACCATTCCGCCGCTATGATCAGACACAATGCGCAGGTCTTTCTTTGGGACTTTCGATATATCGATAACAATACCCTGATCTCCCCATCCAGGCTTGCCACGGGATGTCACACGCTGCACCCCGACCCAGCTGTTTTTTCCATCGCTTGTAACCCAGCCGGCCAGAATCCCGCCCCTTGCGTCCGGAGCAACCGTCAATTGTTCGGGCTTTGCTTTGAACAAAGGAAATGATGGCGTAAAATCAGCGAGGCAGAATGAAACCCCCGAAATCAACAAGGATACGGAAAAGCTGAAGCGCAGGAATCGCACGGAGAAAGGATATCGGCCCTGGAAGCGCTGTCAAGGTTTATTTATTTTTCATTTCCGGATTTGCCCGAAATTCCTCATTCGTGTATTATGGAAATAGCATGGAGACGTTTGATTCATTAACAAACCTTACCGTTGTCGAAGTTGCAATGGAAATTGCGCTTACACCTGAGATCCTTTCCCGGATACAGGAACGTCACGGATACCGTCCTACCCGGGATGCCGCAATGTCCACGTCGGTTGGAGGCATTGGCCCCCTGCTGAGGGAACGGATAGTAGCCCAAGCGGCACGCGGGATAAACGTTATCGGAGTGACCCTGCTTTACGAAAACACCTGGATTCAAAGCTGGTTTGAGTGGGGCCAGCTGCATCTGGAGCAGCGCAATGTTTCTTCTTATCTGCGCAACTTCCTGACAGACACCAACATTGTCCTGAACCTGCCGATGTACAACGGCGAGACGACGGCGATCAGGGTCTGGATGGCCGAATACGGCAAAGCCAAAGTTTATTTTCTAGACTGCCCGCCTATTACGCAGGTCGTATATCCAAACGAGGAAGACGCGCCTCCTAAATCCCCTAACGCCGCGCAGTGGGCCGAGGACCTGCGGCAGCAGCAGAACTGGCTGATCGGGCGAGGGTCCCTAGCTTTGTTGAAAGAACTTAATCAGAAACCGGATATTATTGTGCAAAGCGAGACTCCGACGGTTTTTGCCCATCACCGGTTGATCCAGGACGCCTTTCAGCACGATCCTTTCTTCGAAAAGACAAAATACATTTTTAACGACCACACACCCATGGAATATGCCCATCCGGTATGGCAGGCGGAAACGCTGAAACGCCTGAAAATTGACACTCATTTGTATCAACCCATATCCGGCAATCCCAATCCCAGTGAAGCGGACATCACCCGCCTTCTGGTAGGCGCGGTGGACGGCGTTTTCGGCGTTTCCGAAAAGCATGGCCGCGTCATGCGCGCCATGCCTTCGCTGCGGGATTTCGCCTCAAAAATCGAACATATAACCAACGGCGTTCTGGTTGACTACTGGCAGGCGGCTGAATACAAAAAACTGGCTTCGCTGTCCGATGATGAACTCTTGCAGCTTAAAGACCGGAAAAAATCCGATCTGCTCGACTGGGTATGGCGCCATTTCGGTTTATGGCATACCTGGAAGGATCAGGTTCACGACAAGGGCGTTGTGCTGTGGATGCGCCGAATAACCGGATATAAGCGCCTCGACATTCTGGCGGCCATTTCCGGGGATGCCCGCATGAAAAAACAGTTTCTTGATCTGAACCTGGTGCTGCTTATCGGCGGACGCATTCACCAGCACGACGATCATGCCCAGACCATGGTATACAACCTGCTTGACCAGATCAGCCTGGATCCGATGCTGCAGGAACGCATAGTTTTCCTGGACAATTTCAATGTCTGGATGGCCCCCCGCCCGTTTCAGGGATCAGATGCCGCCATAATGCTTGCGGATGACGGGCGTGAAGCCTCGGCAACAGGGTTCATGAAAGCGCAGGTGAACGGGAACATCATCCTGGCGACTGACGACGGCGCTATTCCTGAATCGGTAATCTTCTCGGGCAAAGAACAGCCCGGGCAGGAGGCTAACGGTTTTGAAGTTCCTTATGTGTGGGGGCGCCCGACCGCAGAAGGATTTCTTAACGCCTTGCGTAATCTCCAGCAAACTCTCAACACACCCAAACGGCGCGCAGCCATGATCCGTTCCGCTTTCACGGCTGAACCACGGGTTTCAATTGAAAGAACGGTTGACGAAACTCTGGCATTTTATAAACGCGTAATGGCCAAACCTGTTGAAGTCCATTAACTGCACTGCTTATCAACAAGCTACCGCATTAAATCACTGTTCAGCTCTAAAAATTAAATCGTTTACATCATGTTTCATTGCAATTTGTTGTAAATTATTGTAAATACTCATTGCGATGATCAATAATCAGGCACGACAGGAACATGGCGTAGCCCTTCTTATTATCGTAATGCTCGTGGCCATATTGTCATTCATTTTTGCCGGCTATCAATTCCTGGCAACATCTTCACGAAGCACACTGCAGCAGATGAATGTCCGTACCGAAGCGGAAAATGCGGCTCGCGGAGGTCTTACGGACACAATTACCTGGTTTCGCAATCAATCCAAGCAGCCTGTGGGAAGTTACTCCAATACATCCGCTTATCCTTATCCAGATGCGGCGTTTGCCCCGCTTCAAAGCAATGGCGACACTATTGATCAGTCTCTTGGGTTGGTGCAAGAATATCCTCTTCGAAACAATTCCAATCTGTATGCGCGCTACCAGGTTTTACAACAAGCCAATCCAGCAACGAATCCATGGAATTCACATGCGGTACATGACATTACTGCCAGCCGGCTCCCGCCTCCTTATTACAATGGCCAGGGACTGGCCTGGTACATTGAAAGCGCAGGCTATATTTACATTAAGAACAGCTCAACAACTGCATATAATCAATGGCCCAACCGCGTTCTTGCAAATGCCAGTGTTTCCGTGGAAATCCGCCGCATTGCCTTGAATACTGCGACTTCCGCCCTTACGGTTGATAATCCGAACAACGTCACCTTGACCAATAACGGACGGCTGGCGGGAGGTACTACAACCTATACGCTGAACAACTCGGGGCTTGCTTACACGCGGACTTCCTCACCGCCCAACGGTACCGTTACGGGATATACCAGCGGAACGAGTTCCTGGATTCACGGCAACCCGGCTATTCAGCTGACTTCTTCCACCGCCACGAATTTTCAAACCGTCTTCGGCCTGGCGCAAAACGACGTGAAATTGATGTCGGATATTGTCGTCAACACCAATTCTCCTTTGCCGGCAAATTATCCTTCAATGGCTCTTGTTTACTGCCAGCAGAGCGTGACCTTCGATTCCACCCATCCTCTCCGAGGCGGAGGTCTTTTGATTGTTCAGGGAGACCTGAATGTTTCGGCCGGGACTGATGCTTTTTTTGACGGCGTAATTTATGTGCAGGGAGGAAACGTTTCCATAAGCGGTCCGGCGGAAATATCCGGCACTGTTATCGTCAGCGGGAATGGAACGGTGACATTGAACGGCTCCGGCGACGTGGCTGAAATTGTTTATGACAGCCGTATCCTTAATTCCGTTCAGCAGCAGGTAGCTCTTTACAGAGAAAACAAAGCGACTTATTACAACTTTACAGGGATTCACTAACCCATGATTAACAGACGCTGCGGTTTCACGCTTATAGAAGTGATGATAGCCATGCTTCTACTGACTATAGTGGCCCTGGGCATTATGCGCGCTTCAGTGCAGATGAGTCGCAGCGCTGAAAAAACCAAAGATCACGCCTTCGCCAGCGAAAAAACCATCCAGATGATGGAAGAACTGCGCGGGCTTGTGGCGTTGACAAACAATCCTTCCGTGGGCGTTCTGGACAGCTATGACGACGGCAGCACTTATAACTCCGTGCTGACAACGCACAAAGAGGTAACTGATCCAGGAGATCCTACCAGCGGCAACGGCAACCGTCGCTATTTCAGGCAAGTCAATATCGTACAGCTCCCAAACAAGCCTCTGGCCAGGCGGGTTTATGTGCGCGTGTTCCTTGCCAAAACCATGGAACCGCTGGCTCAGGCTGTCAGCATCATTTACTCGATCCAGAACCAATATCCCTCAACCCAGGCTTACGACGTATATGTTCTGGCAATCGAGAATGTCCCGGGATGGTGGTCTTCTCTGAGCACAATGCGCCCCACCTTTGACAACATCGTCCAAGACCTGCAGACAAGAGATCCCGGGCTGCAATTCAGCGTTCATTACATTACTCAGCTGGCGTACGGGCGCGATCCATATTACACCCCTTTCATCAACGCAGCGAATACTCTCGACAGCACGACTCCCTCCGGCATTTATTTCTATCCCGGGCTCCTGAGCGCGGGGGCCGGCAACACCGCGCTTTATTACGTGCCAACCTATTTCGGAGGCCGGGTCAACATCGATGGGACCACCCAGGGATCCTATTCAATAGCGGATGAATTCAATCATGCTGTCCGTTATCCCGACGAAGTGCGGCTTTACAACCAGGCGGTGTCGCAGGCGCAGACCAACGGGACGCAGCCCCCGCAGATGAGCTGGCGAATGCTTCTCGAAACGATGAACTCCAGTACCACCACCGTTCATAACCTTCTTCTGGTCAACCTGCATGGGGAGCTTTTGCCCATGCCGCCAATGCGGAATTATTCCGACGCCGCCAAAGATCCTCTCAATTACCCCAAGGTGCGAGTCGTGGCTCATCCGCAAAACCTGTATTACATAGCGAATTCATCTGTGTCGCTCAGAGTTTATAGTTATGCGACAAATCCATCAGTGTTTTATTCTTCTTCGGCAGTATCTGCAATTTCAATTGTCATTCCCAGCATTGCCTTGAACTCGACAAATATCCAAAGCGTCCGGATTGCGTCCGGTACGTCAGCCTCCGGATATTCCTGGCAAAATGCCCCCGCCACAGCCGGCGGAGGCATGTGGTACACGATTGCGCAAAATCAACCGACAAACGGGCAGACCCTGATCACGCTCTATAACACCCCTGTTATCTCGAGCGCTGCCGCAAATCACACGGGACTGCCGGGAGGCTACCGCCTTTCCGGCATGGAATACATCCCCTGCGAAGTCAAAGGCAACACAACATTTATCGAAGGATCCGGAGATCTGGCTGACAGCACTAACAATGTCCCCAAAAATACGGCCCGCTGGGTAATTTCTTTCACCCCTGGATCATTCCCAAGCGGACAGTACGAATTTGACGTCCGTATTGGAACGAATACAGGAAGTACCGGAAACACACCGACGAATCTGGAATCCACCTACATCTGGATCGGTTCATCCATTCCTCCCGTTACCGAGCAATACCAGTTCCTGGGCGATCCCCGCTATATGCCGTACAGCGACGTCAAAAACAATAACGGATACAACTGGTGGTTTGCGGATGTAAGCGGTGGAGGGTACAACGGCTTCGGCAAAACCCATTCCCCCGGAGGCTATGGATGGAACGGCGGTTCTTCTTCAGGTAATCCCACCCTCGGTCCGGTCACTTACGATGTGCCCCGTTTTTTCCAGATTCTGCGCAGCGGCCTGTTGAAGTCAGGCGGGATCTGGACGACCATGTCTGGATGGTCTTTTTTCTACATGGGGATTGGCGGCGAGATGGGAGATGACGGACATATAAATACAAACTGGACAAATGGACTTCCCATTGTAGGCATCCCGTGGAACACGACTGATACCAATACTGAAAATGTAAACGAGATTATTAATACAACCTGGGCGAACAACGCGACGGTTACTTCGCCCCGGATCGTAGCTAAAACTGACGGGTCATGGGCCGCCATTCCCTGGCTGGGCGAGTTGTATCCCGATGCCGATTTCCCAACCTGGGCGGGGACAACAGGATCAACACCAGGGAACTTACCCACAGGTTTCACGAACAAATATTACCGGGCCAGTTACAAAGACGGCAATCTGCAAACCGCGACAAATAATATTTTCAGCAATTACGCCTATTATCCGACAAAACGTACAGCAGAAAGCGGCAGCGCCTCTTTTTTCAACGGGAGCCCAACTCCTTCTTCGAGCCAATCACTGACTCATGATTCCGGATCAAGCAACGGGAATTTGACTTCAACAGGCATCACCATTTCCCAGGATTTCAATTTTCCTTTAACGACTCCTCTCATTAACCAAAGCACCACCCAAAGCGATGAACGCCCCTTCCAGTTAACCGGAACCTACCTCGGGCCCGAGTGGAGCGATTCAGTTTATTCGAGCCAAAGAACGACAACCAATCTTTATGAGGTGTATTATGATTACAATGGCAGCCTTACCGATGTTATGAGCGGCATGGTCCGGATGTCCAGCGGCACGCAGGTCGCCACCTTCGACATCAACGGGGTGGCGAATCAGTCGAATTTCGGAACTTTTGAAATCGGGAAATTAATAATGATCGGCATGACCCGAGCTTACATGCAGGCGGGAAATCCGACGATCACCACCGGGAGCGTGACACCTGTGCCGCTTGTCAGCGTTTCATCTCCAGCTGTAGGCGACCAGTACACTGATCCTTCAACGATTCCGGTCAGTTGGTCCATTAAATGGATTCGCTGGGACGGAAACGCATATACAAGCATGTATCCAGCCAATTACACCAACGCCACTTCTCTAGTTGTAAATATTAAGTACTCTAATAATACCGGCAAGAACTGGTATTTCGTGCAGGATGGGCAGCCTGCGATACTGGGCACCGCCGACATACCGCATGACCTGTCTTCGACGTCGAGTTACTCCTGGAACATCTCCTCGTTCCCGGCAGGAGATTATCTGGTCCAGGTCGAAACTTATCGACAGCCACAAAATTATCCGCTGCATTACACCTATCAGCAGCGCGAGTTTTACGTAATAAGATGACACACCGCGAACCGCGGGGAAGGGTGAAAAATATCCTCTTTCTCAGGAATGATGGGGTCACACTTGTTGAATTAATGATCGCCATTGCCGTTGCCGGCGTTCTGGCGCTGGCAGCTCCGGCGCTTTTCCGCCTTGCCCTGTGGGATCTTTCAAATCTTGAAGCTCATTCGGCGATGAAAAGCGCGGCGCAGGCAACGATCAACAACATCGGCGCGACACTCACTCAATCCAAGCGAATTTTCCAGAACAATTCTTCCGACAATCTCTTCCTTTCCCACGTCGGGCTGGGATCTGCTCCGGCAGCGATTGCCGGGAGCGCCCTCCCGGTTGTAAATACCTACGGCTCTCTTTCTCCAAGCTCAGGATCATTTTCCGCCGCGGATGTCGGGAACTGCCTGTTTATCGCATCCGTAGCTCCGGCAATTGATAATCTGGTTCATAACGGTCTTGGCAGCACCGAAACCATCCGTATTGATACGTACCAGTTCAATTATTACTATCTCGCGCAGGCGCCGAGCGGCACCATGGGTTCTAAAGCGAAAATAGATCTCTGGGAATGGCACAGCGTCTCTTACGCGGATGCGGACGAAATAACCGCCATCGCTGACGCCACAGCCAGCTCTAACACGATCCGGGCCCTGGCCGCGGCAGGCATTCAATATGCCTGGTCACCTTCAACTCCAACTTTCAGCGCGGCGTTTTTCCAAATTTCCTCGACAACGATGGCGGCCCAGCCAAATCACACCATTCAGGTTTCATCCAGCGATAAGATGTTGAACCTCCTTGTTGGCTCCATGAGCTCTGGGTTTCATTTCAGCGTTTCTCCCAATACGGGAAACGGTTTTAACACTAACACAACCGTCCCTCTGTTTGCCACAGCCTCCAACCAGTTCCCCTCCGGATTCGAAATTGCCATGATCGGTCCCAATACCGCCAGGCAGGTTTTCATGCGGCTCGTTCTTGTGGCTCAGGGAGCCTTTTCCTCAAGCAACTACGTGACCCATGAGGTTTCTGTAGTAATGACCGCCCGTGATCTCTGGTAGCCCCGCACTTGCTTATTAATGGAACTTTAAGGTAGGCTTTCGGTTATCAAATTATGTAACTGGAGGTTTTTATGGACGAACAGAAAAAAGAAGAATCATGCAGCTGCGAAAGCGGCGGCAAATGCTGTTGCTGCAAGAAAATGGTCATGGTCCTGCTGTTGCTTTTAGTTGGCGGGATTATCGGCTATCTGATTGGCCAATGCCACGGCATGCGCTGGCATTGCAAATACGGCATGATGCCGCCTCCAATGGCAGCTCCTGCTACTCCAACACCACCCACGAAATAATCTTAACAGTCAGCAAGCGGCGGGCAGCGAGCGGGGTCGGTACGATTGCAATGTATTCCCTGCTTGCTGTCCGCAGCTAGCTGTTTGTTGTCTTTAGGTAGGTTTTCCAGAATTCTTCGACGCGGACCAGTTCCTTACGGATGTCTTTGATCAGCGGGGTGCTGCGGGTCAAGTCGCGGGTATGTCCCATATTTTCGAGTTCCCTGAAAAGCGACACTAATGATGTTATGCCGAGCATCCCGCTCGAACCTGCGCTGGAATGCGAAAAACGTTCGACCTCTTCATAATTTCTTTCCTGAAGAGCTTTTTCAATTTTCCCCAAGGCTTCTCCAGTCACCTGCAGATAAAGGTTCATTATCTTCCGGGACTGCTCCTCGTCTCCATCGCTCAAGTCCTGCAGGCGGGAAAAATTTATCGGAGCGCTTTCGTTGTCAACCATTCCTTAAACTCCCTCTTTTAATTTCATAAAAAATCAGGGCCGCCGCGGCCGAAACATTCAGCGATTCAACGGGGGATTCCATCGGGATATGCAGTGATTGCCGGATATGACCGTCCCATTCCGGACGAATGCCCTGTCCTTCCTGTCCAAGCACGAGCGCCAGGGGTGGCGTCCAGTCGGCCGCCGTATAATCAATAGTTTTTGAACTGTCATTTACCGCAGTGCCCAGAAAACGATATTCAGCGAGTTTCTCTATGATAACTTTGACCGGCTGGTGTTCCAGGCTGGGAAGGCGAAAACATGACCCCATCGATGCGCGCAGAGCTTTCGGCGAAAAAAGATGCGCTGTCCCGGCCGTAGTAATGATACCGCCCATTCCCGCGGCCTCAGCCGTTCGCGCAACAGCCGCAACGTTTCCCGGATTCTGCAGTCCGTCCAGGATCACCAAAGGCGTGCGTTTTTCCCTTTCCAGCAATTCCTGCCACGTCCAGCGCGGGCATTTACAAACTGCCGCCAGCCCCTGCGGCTCTTCCACATCGGAAAGCATCCGGAATACATCGTCGCTGACTTTCAAGATGTGGCGAGCCGAGGCGCGGATATTTGAAAGCCACACGGGCTCCGCTTTCGGCGATTCATTCTTTGCTTCAATCAGAGTTTCTACGGCCAGGCCGGATCGCAGGACCTCCTCGAGCAGGCGCGGACCTTCGACAAAAATGAAAGGTCCGCCGGGATGGTCGCGGACTTCTTTTATTCGCCGCGCCAGAGGATCCCGGCGGCGTGTGATAATAGCTGAATTAGACACAGGCTCTTCAAGGGAAATTGTAACAAAAGGAAATATTGCGAATGCGTTTTAAAGGACGGACGTCAGGAGGGTTTTGCTCATCAGGTAGCGGTCAACGCACTGGGCAGCCTTACGGCCTTCGGAAATCGCCCAGACTACAAGGGACTGCCCCCGGGTCGCGTCGCCAGCGGTGAAAACACCTGGAACGGATGTCATTTTATCGGCGTCCGCGGCAATGTTTCCCCTGGCATCCAGTTTAACTCCCAACTGTTCTACGAGCCCTGTTTTTACCGGGCCAAGGAACCCCATCGCCAGAAGCACAAGTTCCGTCTGAAGAACGAATTCGGTGCCGGGAAGTTCAACCATCTTCATCCTGCCGGATGCGTCTTTTTCCCATTTTATCTGCATGCCGTGCAGCTGTCTGACTTCGCCGCTTTCGCCGGTGAATTTTTTGGTGAGGACGCCGTACCGGCGCTCGCCGCCTTCTTCATGAGAGGAAGATGTGCGTAAAATCTGCGGCCATTGCGGCCAGGGATTCGAAGGGAGGCGCTCAACCGGAGGCTTCGGCAAAACCTCCAGAGAAACAACCGATGCGGCGCCCTGCCGCAGGGACGTACCCACGCAGTCCGAGCCCGTGTCGCCGCCGCCTATAACCACAACGTTTTTGTCTTTCGCTGAGATGCTTATGCCGGGACCTACTTCATCGCCTTCGCAGCGCCGGTTCTGCTGAGGCAGAAATTCCATGGCAAAATGTATACCCTTGAGGCTGCGCCCTTCAACAGGCAGGTCGCGCGGCTGCTGCGCGCCGCAGGCAAGGACAATAACGTCGAATTCCCGGCGCAGCTGTTCTCCGGTGATTGCCGCGCCCGCATGCACTCCCGCCCGGAAGATCACGCCCTCCTGCATCATCTGCGCTACGCGCCGCTTTACCAGGTGTTTTTCCAGCTTGAAATGAGGTATGCCGTACGTCAGCAACCCGCCGATGCGATCGTCTTTTTCAAAAACGGTTACGGAATGTCCGGCACGGTTCAATTGCTGCGCCGCAGCCAGTCCCGACGGTCCTGATCCAATAACGGCAATCTTTTTCCCGGTGCGTATTTTCGGCGGTTCGGGACGGATCCATCCTTTCTCCCAGGCATATTCAATGATCTTCAGCTCTATGGCTTTTATGGATACGGGATCCAGGTTGATTCCTTCAATGCAGGCAGGCTCGCACGGCGCAGGACAAACATGTCCGGTAAATTCCGGAAAATTATTTGTGCGATGAAGCTGATCGATCGCTTTCTGCCACTGACCGCGAAAAGCGAGGTCGTTCCAGTCCGGGATCAAATTCCCCAGAGGACATCCGTTATGACAGGTTGGGACGCCGCAATCCATGCAGCGCGCCCCCTGCACCTGCACGGTTTCAGACGGCAAAGGGATGAAGACTTCCCTGTAGTCCTTAAGCCGCTCGTTAACCGGGCGCCCCTGAGGCACAGCTCTACGATGTTTCATGAATCCGTTAATATCGCCCATGGGTTCTTTTTCTTACTAAACTCCCTCGCCCCGCTTACGGGGAGAAGGTTTGGGTGAGGGGTTCGCCCTCGGCTCTCTCTTCGGTCGGCCTCGACCTCTCCCGGAAGGAGAGGTCGTAATAGAAGGCCTTCCATCAGTCTCCACAACGACGCTTACGGAATCGGCCCGTTCATTGGCCTTCCGCTCAGCATGTTCCTTCAAGGCCCTGCGGTATTCGTCCGGGAACACTTTGATGAACTTCGGCTGATATTCGTCCCACTGACTCAAAATTGTTTCGGCGCGGAGGCTTTTGGTCATCAGGACATGCTTGGAAAGCATTTCCTTGACCAGCGCCATATCCTCAGGCTCCTGCAATTTTTCCAGAGCAACCATGCCTTTATTACAGCGTTTTTCAAAAGTTCCGTCTTCATCGAGAACATAGGCGATGCCGCCGGACATGCCCGCCGCAAAATTCCGCCCTGTCGGCCCAATGATGACCGCCCGGCCGCCGGTCATATACTCGCAGCCATGATCTCCCACCCCCTCCACGACCGCATGCGCTCCCGAATTACGCACGCAGAAGCGTTCTCCTGCCAGGCCGCGGAAAAACGCTTCGCCGGAAGTGGCTCCGTAAAGGGCGACATTCCCTACGATAATGTTTTCTTCCGGCTTGAATGAGACTCCACCGGGCGGTAAAACGGCGATCCGTCCGCCGGAAAGTCCCTTGCCGATGTAATCGTTGGCGTCTCCTTCCAGCCTGAAAGTAATCCCGGGCGCCAGCCAGCAGCCAAAACTCTGTCCAGCCGATCCCTTGAAATCAATCGTAATCGTGTCCGCCGGAAGTCCTTTCACGCCGAAGCGTTTGGACACTTCATTAGAAAGAATAGCTCCCACCGTACGGTCGACATTGTGAATAGGTTTTTTAATCCGCACCGGCTTTTTGCTTTCCAGCGCGGGCTTCACATCCTGCATCAATGTGTAATCAAGCGCCTGATCCAGCGCATGATCCTGCGCCGTAACTTTGCGGATTTGAACGCCCGGCGCCGCTTCCGGCTTGTACAGGATTTTCGTGAAATCGATATATTTCGCTTTCCAGTGGCCGATACCTGCTCTGTGCGCCAGGCGGTCGGAGCGTCCCACCATTTCCGCAACCGTACGGAAACCAAGCTGAGCCATAAGCTCGCGCATTTCTTCAGCCACGAAAAAGAAGTAATTGATCACGTGCTCCGGCGCGCCGGAGAACTTTTTGCGCAGCTCGGGGTCCTGCGTCGCGATTCCCACAGGGCAGGTGTTCAAATGGCATTTCCGCATCATGACGCAGCCCATGGCTACCAGCGGCGTAGTAGCAAAACCAAATTCTTCCGCCCCCAGCAGGGCGGCGATGACTACGTCCCTGCCGGTCTTCAACTGGCCGTCAACCTGGACCCGGATGCGCCCGCGCAGGTCGTTCATGACAAGCACCTGCTGGGTCTCCGCCAGCCCCAGTTCCCAGGGCAAACCCGCATGTTTGATGGAAGTAAGGGGAGAAGCTCCCGTACCTCCATCGTAACCGCTGATCAGCACTCCTTCCGCTTTGCCTTTGGATACGCCGGCCGCGACAGTGCCGACGCCGATTTCCGCGACGAGCTTTACGCTGACGTCGGCTTTTGGATTGCCGCATTTCAAATCATGAATGAGTTGAGCGAGATCTTCGATGGAGTAAATATCATGGTGCGGCGGCGGAGATATTAACGTCACGCCCGGGACCGAATACCGTGTCCTGCCAATCTCTTCCGAAACCTTGCGTCCGGGAAGCTGCCCGCCCTCTCCAGGCTTGGCGCCCTGGGCCATTTTGATCTGGAGTTCGTCGGCATTCGTAAGATAGTTGCTTGTCACTCCAAAACGTCCGGATGCCACCTGCTTTATTTTCGAGCGCCGCAGGTTCCCGTCGGCGTCAGGCACAAAGCGCTTTTCATCTTCGCCGCCTTCGCCCGTATTTGATTTGCCGCCGATCCGGTTCATGGCGATCGCCATCGTTTCATGCGCTTCACGGCTGATGGAGCCGAACGACATGGCGCCTGTGCAGAAACGCTTTACAATATCCTTCGCCGGCTCGACTTCTTCCAGAGGAACAGGCTTCTCGGAAAATTTAAATTCCAGCAGGCTGCGCAGTGTTATATTCTTCTCGGATTGATCGTTTACCGCTCTGGAATACTCCTTGAATATTTCCCGGTTATTGGAACGGACGGAATGCTGCAGGCGCGTGATGGTAACGGGGTTGAAGAGATGCTCCTCTTCCTGCCGGCGCCAGCGATACTGTCCGCCGAGATCAAGACGGGGCTCGCCAACAGGGATCTGCGGGAAAGCACGGGCATGCCGAACGAGCGCTTCCTCGGCAATAACTTCCAGCCCGATCCCGCTGATGCGCGACACCGTGCCGGTGAAATAACGATCTATGACCGATTCATGCAGCCCGACCGCCTCGAAAATCTGGGCTCCACGGTAACTCTGAATGGTCGATATCCCCATTTTCGAAATGATCTTGAGCAGGCCTTTCTGAGTCGATTTAATGAATTTATTAATCGCAGTGAAAAGATCCAGATCCTTAAGATGGATGGCGTCATTAACCAGGGTCGACAGCGATTCCAGCGCCAGATAAGGATTGATCGCCCCCGCGCCATAACCGATAAGAAGCGCGAAATGATGCATTTCCCTCGGTTCTCCGGATTCTACGACAAGACCAACCTGGGTACGCGTTTCTTCACGAACCAGGTGATGATGCACTGCCGCTGTGGCCAGGAGACTCGGCATCGCCACATGATCCTTGTCCATCCCCCGGTCGGAAAGGATAAGGATCGTGTAACCGTCGCGGATCGCCAGGGATGCTTCCTCGCAAAGGCGCCTGAGCGCAGGCTCCAGCCCTGAAGGGCCTTCGGCGACCGGCCAGATAGTAGAAAGCGTTATGGCGCGGAGTTTCCCCGCTTTTATACAGCGGATCTTTTCCAGTTCCCGGTTGGTGATTATCGGATGAGGAAGTTTGAGTTGATGGCACTGCTCGGGCGTCTCGTCGAGCAGATTCCCCTCCGGACCGAGAGCGGATTCCATAGACATCACAATTTCCTCGCGTATAGAGTCGATCGGCGGGTTGGTAACCTGGGCAAAAAGCTGTTTGAAGTAATTAAAAAGAAGCTGCGGCTTATTGGAAAGAACCGCAAGCGGCGTGTCCGTGCCCATCGAACCCACGGCTTCCTCGCCGTAGGCCATGGGCGCAAGAATCATTTTCAGTTCTTCCTCTGTGTAGCCAAAAGCGATCTGACGGGTGATAATGCCTTCGCGCTGAATGTTGTAAACCTGCGGGGGACGAGGCAGATCTGCGAACCGGACAAGGTTTTTCTTCACCCATTGTCCGTAGGGTTGTCTTCGCTTCAATTCCGTTTTAATCTCGTCGTCGGAAATTATGCGCCCTTTTTCGGTGTCGATCAGGAACATCTTCCCGGGCTGCAGCCGCCCGTTGGTCAATATGCGGTCCTCAGGAATGTCCAGGACTCCGACTTCCGAGGCCATAACCACAAAATCATCCTTTGTAACAACATAGCGAGAGGGCCGCAGACCGTTGCGGTCCAGAATCGCGCCAATAATGCGCCCATCGGTAAAAGCGATCGAGGCGGGGCCGTCCCAGGGTTCCATTAAAGTCGCATGATATTCATAAAAAGCGCGCTTTTCCTCGTCCATGGCATCGTGGCCGGTCCAGGCTTCTGGAATAAGCATCAGAATGGCGTGCGGCAGGGAACGACCTGTCATAACCAGGAATTCAAGAACGTTGTCGAAAATGGCCGAATCGCTTCCGCCCTCCTGGATAATCGGCAGGAGTTTCTGCAGATCTTCGCCGAAAAGCGGGCTCTTCAGCAGGGATTCCCGGGCGTGCATCCAGTTGATATTGCCGCGCAGCGTGTTGATTTCACCGTTATGCGCGATGTAACGGAAAGGATGCGCCAGATCCCACGACGGGAAAGTATTGGTGCTGTAGCGCTGATGCACCAGGGCCAGCGCGCTTTTCATTGAAGAATCGGCCAGATCAGAGAAATAGGGGTGCAACTGATGGGCGATCAACTGTCCTTTGTATACAAGCACGCGGGAAGACAGCTGAGTCACATAAAAAAACTTCTGTTCGCTCAGGTTCTCCGCTTTTACCTGATTTTCCACCACGCGACGGATCACGTAAAGCCTGCGCTCAAAGGCGTCGCCGGATAAACCCTCTGCCGCGCCGACAAAAACCTGCTTCATCTGCGGCTCTGCCTTTTTGGCTACGTAGCCGATCTCCTTGTCTGAAGTCGGCACGTCGCGCCAGCCGAGGAGCTTCTGGCCTTCGGCTTTTATCACCCGCTCAAAAATCTTAAGGCACTTTTCCTGCTCTTCCTTATTTTGCGGCAGGAAAACAAGACCTGCCCCGTAATGCCCGGCGTCAGGCAGCGCAAATTGACCGCGCGTAGCCTTCTGCAGAAATTCGTGAGGCATCTGGATAAGAAGCCCAGCGCCGTCTCCGGTCAGGGGATCGCAGCCGCAGGCTCCCCGGTGCGTGAGGTTTTCCACCACCTGAATGCCCTGTTCGATTATGGCATGGGTTTTCAGACCTTTAATGTTGACGACAAAGCCAACACCACAGGCGTCTTTTTCCATTGCCGGGTCATAAAGACCCTGCTTATGCGGGTAATTGCTCATATAAGTAGGGGGTAATGATCCTGCGGAACAACATTGTCAGGCAGGCTGTTCCCGAATGATTATTATAGAAAAACCAGGGAAGATATCAAGCGACCCGCGGCATTCCGGTATTCTGGATGATTTGATTCGCAGAAACGCACACTATTAAAGATTATTGTATTCTATTCCCATGCGCATTTTGCCAAACTGCAGGGCCGGATTTTAAATCCCCTGTCATGAAACTTTCCGTAGTCATCCCCGCGCACAATGAAGGCCAAAATATTGAATCAACCCTGAATGATCTGCATGGGACGCTTGATTCCAATCAGATCGATCACGAAATTATCGTCGTCGATGACAATTCCCAGGATGATACCGCCCGCGTAACCGAAAGCCTGGCGATCCGGATTCCAACCCTGCGCCTTGTTCATAACGTCCCTCCCAATTGTTTTGGATTTGCCGTCCGTTGCGGTCTCAATCACTTTACTGGCGATGCCGTTGCCATTTTCATGGCGGATGGATCCGATTCTCCGTCCGATCTCGTTCATTTTTTCAAGACCATGGAAACCGAAAAAACAGATTGTGTGTTTGGCAGCAGGTTTATTCGCGGCGGAGAAACGGCGCATTATCCGTGGCCCAAATTAATTCTTAACCGTCTTGCTAACAGGTTTATACAGTTGCTGTTTCAGATCCCATATAACGACACCACGAATGCTTTTAAAATGTACAGGCGCGAGGTAATTGCCGGCGTTCAGCCGTTATTGAGCCATCATTTTAATCTGACGGTTGAATTGCCCTTGAAGGCTATAATTCGGGGCTATACCTACACGATCATCCCCAACCGCTGGGAAAACAGGAAGAAGGGGGAATCAAAACTTCGGATTAAGGAAATGGGATCCCGCTACTTATTTATTGTTCTTTATTGTTTTTTAGAAAAATGGCTGTCTAAGGGCGATTATCAACGACCTCACTTTTCCAGCTCAAAAAACCAAAAACCGCAATAAGGACAAGAAACGGAGACATCGTCTCCCGAAACCGAATGACAATATAAAAGGGAAGATGGGACAGGGTCTTAAACAATATGACGAAAAGGATCAGCATCCAGTCGGACTTCTCTGGTAGCCGGAGGATATAAAGAACACCGGCAAGGAAGAAAACCAGCAATGGGAAAGCAAACAGCGTGAACGGGATGTTCAGGGACCATGGGATATACCCGGGCGTCAAGAACGGCCTCCAGAATACAAGGAAGTTAATAAGGGTGCTGATGATATTGCGGACCGGATATTCCTTGCAGTAGGCCCACCCCAGTGATACCAGGGCCTGGCAGGTCTTCATCTCTGATGCGCCCTGCAACTGGCGCACCATTTCTTCCGGAACAGGGCTGTCCACACCGCCAAAACGGTAATACGGGCAATGCCCAAAATAAAAATTCTGTCCATAGTTCGTCGCAGTGATGACCAAGCGATGGAAGATGAAATAGTTACGGATGACCCACGGGGAATAAAGGATACAGAACCCCACCATCAACCCGGCAAAAATCCGCCACACTTGCTTTTCAAGTCTTCGACAGGAAAACAGCCACAGAACCATCGCAAATATCAATATCAGGAATTCCCCTCTTCCCAGCGTAGCCAGAGCCGCGCAGGCCCCGGCCATGAAACTGTTTTTCAGGGGACGGTTTACAAAAGCCCTGTATAGGCACCATGCGGCTGCGGTTGAAAGAAGCATTACGGCACTTTCCGGAAGGAATCTCGTAGACCAGAAGATATGGCCGGCATAAAGAGATAACGCCCAGCCGGCGCATATTCCCTCTTCGCGCCGGAATAAATATTGTCCCAGCCGTCCAGTCAATACGCAGGTAAGCGCTCCAAAAATTGAGAAGATGAAGCGCAGCGCCAGCATGTTTGCGGGAAAAACCAATTTGTATAGTGCCAGAAATATGGGATAGAGCGGCGGAAGAAAGGCATAAAACGGCGTGCCCCCGAATCCACGGTAAACGACGTACCCTTTACCCTGCAGGAGGCTCATGGCATAGGCGAGTTGTTCGCCGCCGTCATCGCCGAATTTCGAGCGGCAAAAAACAAAGAACAGAACCCGAAGGACCAAAGCCGTAATGAATAAAAAAAGAAATGAGTTTAAGTAACGCTTCACCCCAACACCTCTTCGATACTTATGTTTCAGTTTGGAAAACTTCCTTCAATCCGACGGCGGCCAACAGGCATAAAATCGGCTCAAGGGGAATACGGTACCGCAGGCTTGTTGCCATAACTGCATGTACAGCCGTCAGGCAGACTATCAACGCATAAAGAGGCATCCAGATATTCCATCTTTTCCTTGACACATAAATCCCGATAGACCCGAACAAAAATAAAACTGTATACCATGCACCCACCGCCACCCGTATAAACATCGGATAAGGAGGATAGGGCCACGGCCTCCAAAATTCGGCTATTTTAATCATTAAAGTGCAGGCATACTCCTTTGGATGCTCCCTGACATAACGAACAGCTATTCGGCGAAATGCCTTATCTTTATCAAACCAGTTATGAATACCTGATTGTTCCAGCTCCTTGATAACCCGCTCCCCTTCTTCCGTCATGGTGTTTGGGTCGCGCAAAGTGCCTATATAGAATGTTTGCCCTCCAGTTGCAGAAATGGGAACAAACCGGCCTGTGACATGGAAGGCAAACAACATCCAGGCTCCAACAGAAAGTATCCACCCCGCAACAAGCATCGTGATGCGCCGGAATTTAATTTTCTTCCAGGGGTTAACCGTGATCATTACAAGAAAAAGGACCGGCAGATAAAAACCGAATACCGTACGAGTCAGATTGGTTATCCCGCCAAGGAATCCCAACCCCATCATCTCTGCCGATCCCATTACGTCCCAGCGGGCGTACAACCACAGGAACAAAGCAACCTCTAAAAAAACAAATAAAGATTCGCTTTGCAGATGCGCTGAAAAAAACACTGCTCCAAATGAAAAAACCAGCAGATATCCTCCCAAATGTCCAATGCCCCTATAGAGACGGTCTCCCAGCTTTGCCGTAAGAACACACGTTACAGAAGACAACAGCACATTCAGCGTGATAATGGCAGACGTATTCCCGCCGGTTAATTTCAGAACCGCAGCACAAAAAAATGAAAAAACTGGCGCCCCAAACCATCGAACATAATCGCTGATCTGCGTGTTCATCCCGGCAAGGAATTCAGCCGTTTGCAGATAAGGATCCGATCTGATGAGGAACTTAATCCCGTCATGTAAACACAGTATTAACATCAACCCGCGAACCAGAAGCGCTGTCAAAAATATGCTCATCTGTCATCTCCCGAGTAATTAAAGCCCAGCGAAAAAATCATTGTATGAGTTCCATACAGCTAACCATGAATCTTATAAATACGAATTCGCGGGCCCGCACACTGCAAGTCAGCGGTATCGAATACCTTGCGGCTTCTGGGATCGATTCCCAAAGACTCATAAAAGGCTCGGTATTCAGGAAAGGCTTTTCCTTCCTGACGTTCGGGACGGTAGACAGCCTCTTCCGTTTCTGAAACGACAACATACTTGAATCCCTCAAGTATCAGGGGATTGATTCCACCCGCGATATTTGTCAACCGTTGAATGCTCTGCGAAAAAACCAGGTAATTTACCGGGCTACATATTAAGGCCTGGCTGGAAAGATAGACATCGAAATGCTTCTCTCCGCCGTTGAAATGGGCAAGCCGCAAATCGAAAAGAACGGTTTTTACGTGATGCGCCGCCGCAGCTTTGGCTTGAACTTCCTTAAGCGCTTTATAGGTCAAAGGCAAATCAGGGGCCCCGGCATCAACCAGCACCTTCGCCTCATTTTCCACATGAGTTTCAACCCATTGGCGGGCCAGTTCCCGCGTTTCAGGCATACGGTATTTTGACGCCAGATGTAAGGAATTAACAGCAGAGCAGGCTATGCCGCACGCTAAAAGGAGGCCGACAATCATACGTAAAACGTAATTATTTTCTTTAAAAACCGCCGTTCCAATTGCGAAGAAAAACAGCGGCAGAACCGGATCCGCATAATAAGAAGTAGCGATTCCCATCGGGAGAACCATGGCGTACACGACAGCTACGGTCAGAACCGCCAGCCGCTGGAACTGGTTCTGGTTGCGCAATGATATGAAGAACAGAATCAACAGCGAAAGTGATGCCGTATACGATCCAGCCAGCTGGGTGGGAATTGACCAAACATTATGCCAGCGGCTGGGATGAGGCACATCGCGTAATCCTGCCGTAAAGCCAATTTGATCGGCGAATTGCCGGAGGAATGTATGGTAATCCAGCAGGGCGTAAGGCGTCCCCAGAAAAAAACCCGCCGCTGCCAGCGCCCCCAGCAGAAGTCCAGTAAGCGCTAGCCGCCGTAATAGGCGCTCCGAATTGACGGCTTGAGACCAGCCAACCGTAAAAGCAGGGATCAGGAAGGGCACGCCGTTATATTTCGTAGAAACCGCCAGCCCGCCAAGAAAAGCGCTTGCCGCAAGCCATCGCGACGATTTTATTTCAAGCGCGCGCAGCGCGGCGAAGAAAGATACAAGCCCCAGCAGCGTCAGCAGACACTCGGGTTTAACGATATGCGCTTCCTGAATAAGAGGTGGATTTAAGGCGGCCAAAACAGCGGCAGCGAATGCCGGGATATCCCCGATAAAATGCCGGCCGGCGAAAAAAAGAACAAGCACAATCAAAACGCCCCATATCGCATTCCCGACTCTCGCCGCGGTATAAAAGCGTTCGGGATGTTCGACAAACAGTTTCTTCGCTTCATGAATGGAATGGATGGAACCCGTTCCGCGAAGCCATGCCACATAAGCTCCGAGGTTGACCGATGTCGCGTACATCGACAGGCTGGGATAAAGAAAAAAGTGCGGGTTTAAATCTCCGCTGGAAAAATAAAGGGCACGGTGAATGATTGGTTTTTCGTCCGGATGGATGGCATCCGGCAATCCCTGCGACAGGCCTGTGAATCGCGGAATTCCACCCAGCATCGCCAGAGCAAGAATAGCCGAGAATAAATACTTTTTCCCGGCAAAGAATTCACCGTGGTTAATCGACATATCCCTGGGGCCAATGCTCATGCATCAGGAGCGTTCGAAGAATTTATCTGCCAGCCGCGAGCCGCCTGACTAATTCTTTCAAGCCAAAGGACTCCCAAATCAAATCGCGGTTTTTATGCCGCAGAGGACGGCCCGAGTCGCCAGCTACCATCCAGTTTTCGCCTTGCGGATAGCGCCGGCGGAAAGCGGCTAAGCCGGCAGTTTCATCCGGAACCAGAGACCATTTACACTCTACCGCAACGGGCGCCCGGCCGCGCCGCAGCAGAATAAAATCCACCTCATGGCCAAATTTGTCCCGCCAGTAACGGACTTCGCCTTCAGGCCAGCAGCTGCGTATCTCATTTAAGACCATGTGCTCCCAAAGGATACCTTTATCTTCCGGACGCAACTCGCGCCAGCCGCGATAGTAAGAAATAAAACCGGTGTCAAAAACAAAAATCTTCGGAGCGGCTATGATTTCCGAGCTTTTTCGCGTAGAGAAAGGACGGATAATATCGCAAACGCACGTAAGTTCCAGCGCGTTCAGGTAATTGAGAATCGTCGTTCGGCTTACCTCGCAGGGGGCGGCAAATGCGGTCGCCTCAAAAATTCCCCCGCTGCGCACGAACAGCAATTCCAGAAACCGCTGGAACGCCGCGCGCCGCTCCAGGCGAAAAAGCTCCTGAATATCTTTGGCCCAATAGGAATCCATCCACTCCTGGAAATCCCGTTCAGGGAATTCCCGACTCAGAAAAAACGGAGGCAATCCTCCTCTCAAAAGTCTGCATGACAGGTCTTCCCCGCCAAACACCTGAACGTCTTCAAGATTCATTGGCGTTAAATGAACGGTGACTTTCCGGCCTGTCAAAGTGTCCCTGAATTTCCGGGAAGCGTGTAAAGACGAAGAAGCCGTAGCAATAATTTTAACCGCAGGGAAATGATCTGCCGCGATCTTAAGCAGTTCCGACGGATTGGGAAGCCGATGCGCTTCGTCCAGGACAATCCGTTTACCTTGAACACTCGAGAGAAAAGCTTCCGGATCCTCCATCTGGCGCCGGATACGGGGAAGTTCGCAGTCAAAATACTCAATATTGCTCAGGCTTTGACAAAGTACGGTTTTCCCTGAACGGCGAACGCCCGCCAGCCAGACTATGGAACGATGCTCCCAGGCCTTTTCGATGCGTTGAATCCAGAACGGACGTCGTATCATCATGCGGTTATAATGTCATTTGGTAAAACTAAATGCAATAGTAGTTTCTTTTAGTTTAGTCCCCTGCCCTGTCCACATATACCTGGAACCAATGCTCAAGCATTAACAGGGCCCAGAGCCGGAAACCATGATCCGCCTTCTGCGAGCGGTGTTCCTCAAGCAGCCGCCTGATAGCGGGCTTTTCAAAGATCCCACGGGAAAGCGCCTTCTGCGAAAGCAGCATCCCTTCCAGATATCCATAGAGTTCTTCCCGGAACCAACGACTCAAAGGAATCCCGAACCCCTGCTTCCCGCGCTTTAGAATAGAAGACGGAAGCTGGCCTCTGAATGCCTTTTTTATGAGAAATTTTTTCTGAAAAAGATGACGAAGCTTCCATTCCGGAGGCAACTGTCCGGCCAGCTCCGCGAATTCGTGATCCAGAAAGGGAGACCGGGCTTCAAGCGAGTTGGCCATTGAGGCGACATCAATTTTGACCATCAGACATTCCGGAAGATAAGAAAGCATATCCGTATAAAGGTAGCGGTCCACCCCTTGCAGATGAGGGACATCCGAAAGTATTTTGTCCAGATAGTCCGGCGCGGAGCTTCCGGAGATCGCCTGCTTCATGAAAGAGGTATACAGCGGTTCCTTCTGATCTTCATGAAAATAACAAAGAGTACTCAGATAAGCCCGTTCCGGATCCAAGAGACCGAGGCGCAGCAGGCGTTTGATCCGCCAGCCCAATCCAAGCGGGGCTTCCTTCCCGTTTGGAAGCGCCTGCGCAGCAGCGTAGATCAACCGCCTTATTGCGGCCGGCATGCGGTTCCAGTACTGCATGAAAAGAATCGCCTGGTAGCGCAGGTAACCTCCCATAGTTTCATCCCCTCCGTCGCCATTGAGGGCTACAGTCACATGCTGGCGCGTCATCTCTGAAACATAGTAGGAGGGCAAAGCGCTGGGATCGGCAAATGGATCGCCGTAATGCCATGCCAGCTTGGGAAGGATGTCTACTGTTTCTGCTTTGACCACGAACTCATGATGCTCCGTGTGGAAGCGCTCGGCAATGGCCCGGGCGTAGGGCAGTTCCGAAAAGGACGATTCCTCGAACCCAATAGAAAAGGTTTTTACCGGTCTGGAAGAAAGTTCGCTCATAAGCCCGACAATTATCGAGGAATCCACCCCTCCGGAAAGAAAAGCCCCCAGAGGGACGTCGGCTATCATACGCAGCCGGGTGGCTTCCTTAAGTTTTTCGACCACTCGTTCGCTTGCCTCTGCAAAGGAAAGCGTTGTCTTGGGCTGAAATACCGGTTGCCAGTATCTTTCAATCCGGATTTTCCCCTTTTCATAAACCATGTAGTGGGCAGGAGGCAGCTTACGAATCGACTGAAAGGCGGTACGCGGGCTGGGAACGTACTGATAAGTCAGATACAAATCGATTGCCCTGTAATCGATGTCACGCGGAACTCCGGGATATTTCAGAATAGCCTTCAGTTCCGAGCCGAAGACAAAAGCGCCGGGAAGATCCGCATAAACCAGCGGTTTTTTCCCGAAGCGATCCCGTGCAGCGAAAAGACGTTCGCGTTTCTTGTCCCAGATGGCGAAAGCGAACATGCCGCGCAGATGGTCAACACAGCGTTCTCCGTACTCTTCATAAAGATGAATGATGACTTCGGTATCCGATCTGGTCTTAAATTTGTGTCGGCCAGTGGCATCAAGTTTTGAGCGAAGTTCCTGAAAGTTATAGATTTCCCCGTTGAAAACGATCCAGAGAGAATCGTCTTCATTAGACATAGGCTGATGTCCTCCGGCGAGGTCAATAATGGAAAGCCTCCGGAATCCCAACCCTGCCGTTCCGCCAAGAAAAAAGCCTTCGTCATCAGGCCCACGGTGTTCCATCGTGCAGGCCATTGCACGCAGAATATCCGCTGAAACCGGTGATCCGGATTTAGAAACTATTCCGCAGATTCCGCACATATTTCCGCCTCCTCCTGGAGCAGAAGGTTTTCTTTTACTGCACCTTTAAGGTTTTTGGACATAGGTTTCGGGCTCACCCCACCACCTGCGGGCCAATGTCCCTGCGGCCCGGACGTTGCAGGTGGTGGGGTCATTTGATCCCCCTTCGCGCTTTTATCCTTTTGATGAAGTCAGACTCCTGCCTAACTTCTGCGACAGGCGGCTGTTTCGTCTGGCCATCTGTTTCAGCTTTCGGGATGCCGGATGATTGGGTGGGGGCAGCAGGCGGCTTGTCTCTAGGGGTGATTATTGCACCCATGGCTTTGGCCTGTGCAATGGCAGCATCCATCTTCGCCCGTTGCGCTGCCTGATAAGACCTGGTTTCTTCCTTGGTAAGGTTATAGGGGTGTTTTTCGCACCACCGCATATAGGAGCTTTTGAACTCTATGGCCGCATCTTCCAAGGGTGTCACCCTGGGGAACTTCGCGGTTACGATCGTATCCGAACCAACTTGACGGAAGGACCAGCCATGAGGAACATCATCGGCCTCTCCCCTTCCCTCTCCCTTAGGGAGAGGGTGGCCAGAGGCCGGGTGAGGCTGTTTCCCTTCCCCCAACAGTTGATTTACCCGCTTTTCGGTCTCTTTTACGCTCCAGCCTT
>CAZSAL010000026.1:0-35844 GCA_964604825.1 uncultured Elusimicrobia bacterium | reverse complement strand
ACTTTTCAGCTTTAAATCCCCAAAAAACGGTTCACTTTTGAGTTTTAGATCACAATTATACTCATCGGCTTGAAATTGGGCGCGCACACTGCTAGACTGCCGTTGAAATGAAAGCGCGCGACACAAAAGTTGTTCTCTGCGGCGGCATCCGGACGCCGATCGGACATCTGTCCAAAAGCCTTTCCGGAGTGAAACCGGAATACCTGCTCACTTCCGTCATCAACGGCCTGCTCACCAGAACAACGCTTTATCCCCATGCAGTAGACGGAGTCATGGCCGGATGGGTCGGGCAGGGCAGCCATGCGCCGAATATCGCGCGCGTAGCAGTGCTTTTGTCCCACCTCCCGGAGAAGGCGCACGCAGTCACGCTGCAGGCCAACTGCATCTCAGGCATGGAAGCGATATCTTCGGCCGCGCGGCATATTCTCCTTGGCGAAGGAGAAATATATATCGCGGGCGGCACGGAATCCATGTCCAGCTTTCCTTATGCCATACGCGGGAACCGCAGCATGAAAGAGCTGCGATCTCTCGACACTGTGAAAGCCAACTGGGTAAACCTGCCCGGGCATGCGGAGATCAGCGTAGTGGACTGCATCGAGGAAGGGCTGGACGATCCAGTCGAACATCTGACAATGGCCGCAACCGCAGAAGTCTGCGCCCAGATATATTCCATAGACCGGGGATCTCAGGACGCATACGCAGTCGAAACCTACAAACGGGCTTATCATGCGGAAGAAAACGGTTTTTACGCTACGCATACGCTGCCGGTACAGGAAAACGGTAAGACCCTGCTGGAAAAGGATGAATATCCCTATCTACGCGAAGGCATAGTCAGGAAGCCTGAAATGATGGCCAAAGCGCCGCTTATTTTCGACAGCCCGGGTTTTCCCGTAGAAGAATTCTACAAACGGTACGGCGAATACATTCTGGGCAAGCGCTACATGCCCGGCCAGACCAAGGCTACTGTCACGCTTTTTAACTCCTGCGCGCGGTCCGACGGAGCTGCCGCAGTCATCGTAGCTTCGGAAAAACGCGCGCGGGAAATGAACCTCCCCATTCTCGCGGAAATCGTGGAATGGGGCTATTACGGCAACAAGCCTGCGCACATGGGTGTCGCGCCTGTTTTCGCCACAGCGCTTGCTCTTGACCGGGCCAACCTGCGCTTTGAAGACATGGACCTCATCGAACTGCACGAGGCCTTTGCCGCGACCTGCCTGTCAATTTTTAAAGTTGGGCGAGAAAAACACGGACACAACTGGGAAGCGAAGTGGAGGGAAGGACAACTGAATCCTAACGGAGGATCTATCCCGCTGGGACATCCTCTGGCTGCAACCGGAACCCGCATAGTGCTGAACGCCCTTTACCAAATGAAGAACCACCCTGAAATCCGCTACGCTCTGGCCACAGCCTGCGCTTCCGGCGGCCTGGGCGGGGCTATGATCCTCAAGAAATATCAGTAGTTTTATACCAGCTGCGGAAGGATTTCTCCGGCTATCCCCTGAATGGATACTTCGGCGAGCGCTGACACGGGCGTGCGCTCCATGTTCACCTCGATCACCGGCACACCTCGGGCGGAAGCAAAAAACGGATAGGAAGCTGCGGGCTGAACTACAGCGGATGTTCCAATAACCAGGAACAGACTGCAATTTTGCACGGCATCATCCGCCTGCTCCAGCGTTTCCGGGGAAAGCGCCTCTCCAAACCAGACAACAGCCGGGCGCAGAAGACCTCCGCATTCATCGCATTTCGGCAGCAAAGGCACTTCGATGGGAAAGTCATCCGCTGCCAGCCGGAAACGGTGGGGCACGGCATTTCGTGCAGGAAACTTTCCATATGCTGCCGTGAAGTTCCACAACATTGATGCTTCCTGCCTGCTGGTGCATGCCGTCGATGTTCTGCGTCAGAATAACCGTAGGCAGAAAAGGCTTTTCACGCCTCTTCCTCCGCGTCTTGATTTCGCGCCCCGCCTCAAGCCTGGCTAGAGCTATGTGCGCCGGATTCGGCGTGGCGAGATCTGCGGCTTTGCGCCTGGCGTTATAGAACTTCCAGACCAGCTCCGGGTCGCGGGAAAAACCTTCAGGCGTTGCTACCTGCTCGACCGGATATTTTTCCCACATGCCTCCCGCGCCGCGAAAGGTGCCCAGCCCGCTTTCCGCAGAAATGCCGGCGCCGGTCAAAACACAGATTGACTCGGCCCCGGCTATCATCTGCCGCGCTTTTTCGATCTTATTGATTTCCATCGTATATATCCGTCTCATCTAGGTTGTCATCCCCGCGGATTGTTAGCGGGGATCCATACATAAGAAATTCTCTTTTGATGGATTCCCGATTACTGATTTCGGGAATGACAGCAAGAAGAAATACTGTGCTTCTTCAGCGTTTCGCTATATTGTTCCAACTGGCGCTTTTTCTCTTCCGCGTCCCATCCCAGCTCGCGGCCGAGCAGATCCGCTGCACGTTCGATTACCAGCTTAGGTAAAATCCGGCCGCGCGCCCATCGCGTTCGCCTGAAAAGGAAATCTTCCAGAGTAAGCGCCATTTCGTTCCGCGCGGCATAGACTGCTTCCGCCCAGATCCACGGCTCTTCCATAAGAACCTTCTCGCTGAGGGCGGGTTCATTTTTCCCCAAAAGCATCACGTCTTCGAAATCTGTTCCGTAAATTCCGGAGAAATAATAGAGCGCAGCACGCGATAATTCCGGGAACTTCTCGGATGACTGTTTAACAAAACTCCCGAAACTATCAAAATTGCCTCCGGGAAGGCCTGTCAGACGCTTGTGCGGCGGACTGGACTTCCGCAAAAACCGCCAGGCTTCGGCCGCAACTTCTTCGCCTGCCACGCGGCCAGCTGTCAGCTTCACACCAGGAACAGACCATAAACTTTCCTCTTTAATCAGCGCGTATTCCCGCGAAGCGAGAAGCGTATTGCCGCTCTGCTTCAGAAGCGGACGCGTGCCCCAGAAAACATGCCGGACATGGTCCCTGCTATATGCGGCCTGATCATTGCCAAGGTGAGGAAAACGCCGCAGTAGGTGCCGCAAAAGATGTTCAATTTCATCCTCGCGCGGACCGGCTTCCCCCGGATGCACGAGAGGAGTTTCCGTAGTTCCAATGAGCGAAACGTCGCTGCCGTAAGGCAGGACCAGAAACACCTGCCCGGGGATGTCGGTGGAAAAAATAAGCGGCGTATCCGCCACGCGGTCCACAATCAGGTGAATTCCCTGGCTGAGAGTCATGCTGGGATCGGGATATCCCCACAAGCTGCGGATTTCATCGATCCACGGACCTGTGGCGTTTACCACCAGGCGCGGCGACAAATCAAAATCGACTGCGGAAATCATATCGCGGCAGCGCACGTGGTTGCCGATATTCGTCATTTTCACATAAGGCAGGATATGCGCGCCGGCTTCGGCAGCAGACCGGGCCAGTTCCAGCGAGAAGCGCGTATCGATCACCCTGGCGTCGACAAAATATTCTGCCGCACCCTTGAGGCCTTCGGGATTAAGCTCAGGAAATCTTTTTAACAGCTCCTGCGGCGACAGGACAGCGGGCGAACGTTGTTTTTGATATCCGGAAATTGCCGAAGTCAGCCACGACAGCCCGCTGTAAATCCACGTTGCCAGACGGATAGCCCAGAAAGGATAAGGATCGCCTCGGTAAACCGGCAGGCAGAAATCAAAAGGACGTACCAGATGCGGAGCGAGGCTCAAGAGACGCTGGACCTCGCGGCTTTCCTTGAAAACGTACCAGAACCGCCCCTGCGCCAGATAGCGGAATCCGGCATGCGCCAGTCCTGTAGACTGGCCGCTCGTACCCGAGGCGAAATCTTCCTTTTCGATTAATGCGACCTCGAGGCCGAGGTTGGCGGCATGCGCGGCAATGCTCGCGCCTACCACCCCCCCGCCGACGACAAGCAGTTCGATTTTCGGGTTTTCGCGCAGATGCTGAAGCGACCGGTTCCGTTCCTGAAAAGAAAATTTCACGCGTTATCCTCTCGGATGAAACTTTTTATGCGCAGCCTGCAGATGCGAACGGCCAAGATGAGTATATATCTGAGTAGTGGAAATAGAGGAATGCCCGAGCATTTCCTGCACTGCGCGCAGGTCCGCGCCGTTTTGAACGAGATGCGAGGCGAAGGAATGCCGCAGGCTGTGCGGCGAAATGGACCTGTTGATCCCGGCTCTGCGCGCAGCATTGATTACAAGCCTCCAGCACTGCACGGTGCTCATCTGCCGCTTCCGGTTGGAAACAAACACGGTTTTAACGGAAACCTGGGTTTCCGGACGGACCTTCAGATAAGCGGCAGCAGCCAGGCGCGCGCGCGCACCTATAGGCACTATGCGTTCCTTCCCTCCCTTACCCAGAACGCGCACAAAGCCCACATCCAGGTCGAGCTGATCCATCGTCAGTCCGGTAAGCTCGCTGACGCGCAGTCCCGCGGCGTACATCAGTTCGAGCATAGCCCGCAGCCGGAGAGTTTTGTAATCAGCGCCCCTTACGGAATTCATCAGCAGGGAAACCTCATCCACGGTCAGATAACGGGGCAGGCGTTCCGGCTTTCGCGGAGTCTGCAGAAAAATGGACGGGTCTTTTTTGATCAGGTCTTCGAATATCAGGAAATGATAGTAGCTGCGCAGGCTTGCAGAGAATCTCGCCAGGGAGCTGGGCTCTATACCTTTGTCCTTGCGCGAGAAGAGATAATCCGTCAGATCGTCATGCGAAACGACGAGAGGATCCTTGCCCGCCTTTGAAAGCGAAGCAAAGTATGACTGCAGGTCAGCCCTGTAGCTTTTAATTGTCCGAGGAGAAAGCCCGCGCTCTACGCGCAGGTGGCGGATGTATTCTTCCAGGTGGCCGGCTGCGGGGGCATCAGCCGCCATCGCCTACCGCTTCGCGGCTTCCGGAGCTTTGCCCTCAACGTGGGTCGGAGAAATCGCCTGAGCGGCAGGCTCAAAGTGTTTCTTGCGGAGAAGGGCCTCCAGCTTGTCGGCTGCGTCTTTGTGTTCCTTTAAATACGCTCGGGCATTTTCCCTGCCCTGTCCAATGCGCTCGTTATTCCACAAAAACCAGGAACCGGCCTTTTCTATAACGCCATCTTCAACGCCAACATCGAGCAGGCAGCACTCGCGCGATACGCCTTCGCCGTAATACATTTCGAACTCGGCCTGGCGGAAAGGCGGCGCCACCTTGTTCTTCACAACCTTCACGCGTACGCGGCCCCCAACGACCTGGTCTCCGGATTTAATGGCCTCGATGCGCCGGATATCCATGCGCAGGGAAGCATAGAACTTCAGCGCGAGCCCACCGGGAGTCGTCTCTGGATTTCCGAACATCACCCCGATTTTCTGTCGGAGCTGGTTGATGAATATGAGTACGGTATTGGACTTGGCGATAGTACCGGTAAGCTTGCGAAGCGCCTGAGACATGAGGCGCGCCTGCATGCCCATCTGCTGATCGCCCATTTCCCCTTCGATTTCCGAACGCGGCACAAGCGCAGCAACTGAGTCGATTACTATGATGTCCACCGCGCCGGAACGTATCAGCGTTTCGGTGATCTCCAGCGCCTGCTCGCCGGAATCGGGCTGAGAGATCAGCAGGTTGTTCGTATCAACGCCCAGTTTCTGCGCATACACCGGATCCATCGCGTGCTCTGCGTCTATGAAAGCGGCAATGCCTCCCATTTTTTGGGCGTTGGCCACGATATGCAGCGAAAGGGTCGTCTTCCCCGAAGATTCCGGACCGTAGATTTCGATCACGCGGCCACGCGGGACTCCGCCTATACCGATCGCTATATCAAGAGGAAGCGCCCCGGTCGGGATAGCATCCACCTTTGTTTTGATGTTTTTCTCTCCAAGCTTCATGATCGCTTCCCTGCCGAAATCCTTTTCGATCTGGGACAAAGCAAGCTCGAGCGCCTTTAACCGTTCATCTTTCGCCATGATTAATTCTCCTGTATTTTATCGCCATATTTGCCAGCAACTGTTAGAGGCTGCCGAAAGCCAGATATTCACTCCATTAATCGGACGATGTCGCCAGCCGATGGCATGCTGCCGTTGACCAGTTCGGCCACGGAGCCGTCGTCCCCGAAATAGCGGACTACCTTGATTTCCCCGAGTTTATCCTCTGTATTGCCCAATACCAGCCCGGTATTCGGATCTTTGATCGCCCGTCCGATATGGTAGGCGGCCAGCTTCTTTCCCAGCGGCACATTAGATTCATGCCCGGCGTTCAAATAAATGCTGGAACCGTCCACATCAGCCACGCGGCAGCTCCAGGGCTTATTTTGAACCTGCTGAATGATATTGTTCACGAATTTTACGATTGCGGCGCGCAGAGCATCTCCTTCGAGCGTTTCGTCGTAACTGGACCTGGTACCCAGGCCGAGCACCCCTCCGGTATGCTTCCGCGCCAACCCGGATCCGGAATCAGCGTAAAGGATCCGCCCGTTTTCCACGTCAACAACGCGGATATCAACCGTACATTTGACGACCTGAGCTTTTGACTGCGTCAGCAGGTATTCCGAGCCCTCGGTTTCCTCGCCGAACTGCGAAATGGAACCGGTAACTATCGCGTTTAATCCCAGAATCTTGCCGACCTGCGCCGCCGTAGAAGGATCAATGGCGCCGCTCATGCCAAGCTTCTGTTCCTGCATGATCTGATTCATGCGGTCGCGCTCCACCACCACAAACTGGTTCGACTTCACAAGCTCCGTGATCAGGATGTCAGAAGCCGACGTCCCCAGCCGGTTCTGCCCGTATGTGGTTTTATTTTCAAAATCAACTACGCCGATTCGGCGTTTGGGACCAGCCATTCCTTTGGACTGGTCGATAGTCATGGTCTGCTTCTGCCTGACGCTTGTGGAAGGGGCGCACGCAGAAAACGAAAAAAGGCCGGCAAGGAATAAAGACATTGTTCTGTTCATAAATAGCTCCTCTCTAATATGACGGCAGGGTCGCCAGTAAACTGTCCACAGCACGGGTGGACTCAAATTTTAACGGTGCGTGAGTCATTTTCTCAAAAGCTTTAACAGCCAGCTGCTCGGCAAAAACCCGTTTAGCCTCCTGCTGACTGGTCGCTATGCCTTTGGTTGACCAGTACCGCTGCGCTTCCCACAGGCGGCCGCCATCCGAACCCATCAGACGACCAGTAATTTCCACCTTGCGCTCCCAATAAAACCCCACATCTACGTAATTGAAATCATCGAGCGTGCTGTACAACAAACCTTCAGCCCCGGTCCATTCCGCTATTTTCACCGGTGTTGTGGCAGCCAGCTGTCCGCCATCGGTGAATCCCTGCACCTTCAAGGCCGCATCAACCTGGTCAGGCGGAATAACTTCAAATCCTTTCTGACGCATACGCTGAACCAGGAGACCCCGCACAAGGTCAGGGCCGTCAAGGTCATTGGTATTATTAGCCATCGGAAGCACTGCGATCCTGCGGGGCGCGTGATAATTCTTGGACAGATACGTATTATTCTGAGCGCATGCAGTCAAACCCAACAGCGATAAAACCAGGACAGCCCTCAGCAGCCGCATCCCTGACTTGTTATTTTCCTGCCGGAGGAGCGGACATCTGTACGGAACGTCCAACAACCTGGCCAATGGTCCATCCGGGAGCAGCATAGGTTAAAATGTTCTGCGCAAGTTCCTGGGGACTGGGCTTGTCTGTAAGCGCGTCTATGACGGCTATGCCTGTTCCCTGCGAATACGACCTCAGATAATGGTCTTTCACCCCCGGCACTCTGGTCAAAACCTTCTCAAACTGAGCCAGCGCGTCAAAACTTGCCACGCCGTTGAGCGTAAGCTGCACGTGCGCGCGCTCCGAAAGCTGTTGCGGCAGACCGGATAGCTGTTGCGCCGCGGCAGCAGCCGCATTATCCAGAGCCTTGCTCGCGGCATTGGTTGGCGTAGCATCCAGGCCTCCTGCCGCCTGAGAAACAGTAGCCAGAACATTCCCCGTTCCCGATTCCAATACAAGGCCGTTCACGATCGCCCTGTAGGAAGACATTCCTCCCAGCTCCTGCGATGTATATCCCATATTTTCCGCGCGCGCTGTTCCTGTGAAAACCAGTTCCGCCTGGCCCGGGGCAGTATTACGCGCCAGATCCGTAGGATCTGCGCTGGTCGAGGCGTTGGGGAGGCTGACGACCTGAAACCCCTTCTGAATCAGAGCCTGGCTCAAAGCCCGCACCGCAGCATCAGGAGTTTCCAGACCGTCTGTGGAACTCTCCTTGATCACCAGCGCAATACGGGGATTGCCCACGCCCGGCTGCTGCAGCAATCCCAATGTGTCGAGATCCTGATGGATGATTTTGGTGGAAACGAGAGCGCGAATCTGAGTGTGATACCAGTCTCCCTGCCGGCCTTCATTCAAGATGTCGTATTTACGGACATACCCGGAACTTTTCGTAAGGATGCTCTGTTCGATCGCCACCGCCTTTTCCACGCGGGTGTGAGCATCAACGTAAACACCCACGACTTTCTCCACCGCGGACCGCTGCGCCGCGGCAAGCGCCGCCGCCTTTGTTCCCGGGACGTCGTCAGCTTTATAGGGAACAACCCCTTCAGCGACAACGATCTCGTCGCCTGAACCGGCTGCCTGCTGTAGCCTGTTCGAAGCCGCACAGCCTATCAGTACAGCTATCGAGAAAAGGAAAAAGGCTAGGCGATGACTCATTATTTAAACTTTACTCCCATCAGCGTCTGCAGCCGGGTTTTATCCAGGCGCAGCGTTACGACGCAGCCATCATCATTGGTCCATTCAGTTTTAATCACTTCCGCTCCGCGGATGGCATCCTTTACAGAGGTTTCCAGTTTGGAATCAGTTTCCATCGCCTTCTGTACCGTAATGCCGCCTTCGAGCTGAATTCCCTTAACAATTGACAGCATTTCATATTGGGCTTGAACAACCGCCGCATCCCGGGATGTGGCGCGACGCTGGGTTGTATTAGTCAGGGTTGAATCAGCAGCACCAATACCCAGAGTCTGGACATATTTCCCCTGATCAGCCTGCTGATCTATACTTTTGTTGATTTCGCCATTTCTCACAAAAGAACGGTTGCCGCCGCAGGCCACAAGCGCTAAAACCAGACATCCGCTGATGCAGTAAAGTCGTTTCATGCGATTATCCTCCGGGAATTTGATAAGTATCTCGACGGAATGCTACTATTTCAATAAGTACAAGTCAATTTATCGGACATAGGCATTAGACGTAATTCTAGGGATATTGTTCCAAAAAAATTGTCTTAGGGAACAAAACCACCCTGCCATTCGTCATATAGGGTATGCAAAGAGAAAAACACATTATTTCCCGACTATTGGTTATACCTGTGGCGTTCAGCATGGCTTCTTTCCTTATTGCAGATGAAGCCCCCCCGGCACAGCAACAGCAGGCTGCAGTTCAGGCCTCCGCTCTAACCCAGGATCAGCTTGATACTCTGGTCGCGCCTATAGCGCTTTATCCGGATCCTATCTTAAGCCAGATTCTTGTTGCAGCAACTTATCCCCTTGAACTCGTGCAGGCCAACCAGTGGCTTCAGCAACATTCAAATCTTAAAGGCCAGGACTTAACCACCGCTGCGCAGCAGCAAACCTGGGATCCCAGTATTCAGGCGCTCGTCGCACTTCCCGATGTTCTCAAAAGGTTGAACCAGGACATTACATGGACTACCAGTCTTGGCAATGCGTTTCTTGGCAATCAGGCGGGAGTCATGGATTCCGTCCAACGCATGCGCCAGAAGGCTCAGGATGCCGGAAAACTAAAGTCAACCCCGCAAGAAACTGTGGAGGACAAGACCGAGGACGGTCAGAAAACAATTGAAATCCAACCTGCCAATCCCGATGTCGTTTATGTGCCGGTTTACGATCCAGCGGTCATCTGGGGGCCGCCAGCTTATTATTACTATCCCGCATGGTATTATCCGCCGCCGTTGCCTGGATTTTGGTGGGGATGGGATCCAGGCTGCTATTTCAGCGTTTCGTTCTTCGGCTGGGGCGGTTGGGGCGGCTGGGGATGGAGGCCTTACTGGCACAGTCACACCGTAATCGTCAACAATGTTTTTATCACGCATAATCATTTCACAGCAATACATGCTTCCTTTAATGCGGCAGGAACGGCTGTGTGGGCGCATAGTCCTGTCCATCGTATGGGCGTTGCCTATCCAAACCGGTCTTTATCACAGCAATTTCACGCACCTGCGCGTACTGGCATGACTGCCGCAGCCGTACAGTCGAAGCTGCACGCATCTGCGGAACGTTTTGGCAGCCGCCAGATTCCGTCGGCAGGATTTAACCGTAACCGCAGCGCTTTCGGCGGAATGGGACGGGGATCAGCGGTGCGCGCTTACAGCGCCCGAGGATTCTCCAGCCTTGGCCATGCCGGGACTGCCGGTTCTGCGGCAGGACACGGAGGCGGACATCCGGCGGGTGGCGCAGGCGGTGGACATAGTGGCGCCGGAGGACATCCCGGTGGTGGAGGAGCCTCTATGGGCGGCGGAGGAGGTCATCGTTAGAAATGGATAAATTTAAATTCTATCGGTTGGGATTTTCTTCATTCCTGATTGCGGGCATGCTCTTTCCAGCCAGCTTATTGCTCGCGGCACAGGAACAGGAAACTTTTACTACTGCACAGGATGCGGCCCAAGCGCTTCTTGCGGCCTCAGAACATAACGATACACGCGCCATGCTGAAGTTGTTCGGCCCGGACGGCACAGATATCGTTAAGTCCGGCGATAAAAAAGAGGACAAACAGGCGCGCGCCAAATTCAGCAGCGCCGCCCGTGAGAAGATGACGCTTATACCGGACCCCGCAAACCCGGGCAAAATGATTATTTCCATAGGCGCGGATGATTGGCCCTTCCCGGTTCCACTCGTTATGAAAGACAACCGCTGGCAGTTTGATTCCTCAGAAGGACGGGAGGAAATTCTCGCCCGCCGCATCGGAGCCAATGAGATGGCGGCAATTGAAATCTGCCGCGGATATGTTGAATCTCAATTTGAGTACGCGCAAAACCATCGCACTAAGGGAATTCCGGAATACGCTCAGCGGATCGTAAGTTCTCCCGGCAGGCAGGACGGCCTTTACTGGGACAAAACTAAAGGCCTGCCTGAATGTCCAATCCCAAAAGGATTCGCCGCAGCCGCAGCCAGCATGAAGTCATCCAAATGTGAACCCTATCACGGATATTTCTTTAGAATTCTAACCGCACAGGGATCCGACGCCAAAGGCGGCAAGGTCAGCTATGTTGTGAATGGTTCCATGATCGGTGGATTTGCCCTGGTAGCATGGCCCGCAGAATACAGCATTTCCGGGGTCAAGACCTTTATGGTTGACCATGAAGGTACTGTATTTGAAAAAGACCTTGGCGCCGATACGGCTAAAGAAGCATGCGCCATGACGGAATATAATCCGGATCATTCCTGGCATTCCGTCCAGCCCGAATAAATCTCACATCTTTTCTTAACCGCCGGCGCTGTAAAGTCCTACCAGTTGCGTTTGGGCGAGAATATGTCCGCGCATTACCATCTGCAGAGACCGGGCGCTTGATCCCGGAGGCAGCGGCAGCATGGTATCCAGCGCGTATAGTTCAAAAATGTAATGGTGTGTACCACTGGGCGGAGTCGGGCCGCTGTAGCCTGATTTTCCAGAGTCATTATCCCCCTGCATCGATCCGTCCCGAAGACGGCCTTTTATCGGAACGTTTTCCGGAAAACCTGTTGCGTCTCCGGGCGTATTGAATACCACCCAGTGAATCCAGTCACCGCTGGGAGCATCAGGATCATGCACAATAAGGGCGAAGCTTTTGGTGTCTGGAGGAGGAGTACGCCAGTTTAAAGGCGGAGAAACACCCGCGCTACCCGCGTAACGGGACCGAATGGGCTTTTCATCCTGAAAAGCTGGACTTGTCAGTGATAAGTTCATCGCCACAATAACAGCAAGGAAAAAGACACCCAATTTTACACCTATTTTACCTTTACGACGATTTTCCCCTCCGTGTGTTGAGTTTCACTTTGCTTCAACGCTTTGCCCACATCCTGCAGTAGATATTCTTCGAGATGCGGGATCTTTACCTTGCCAGTTTCAATAAGCCCGCCTATTTCCTCAAGCTGCCTGCCGCTGGGGTTCACGAACATGAACGAAGCGCGCACTCTGTGCCTTGCGGCCGTTATCTGATCCGGGGGATTCACCGTACTCACAAGCCTTCCGCCCGGCTTAAGAATAAGGAAATTATCTCCCTGCTCATCGCTTCCAACCAGATCGAAGACAACGTCAATGCCTTCCGGCGATTGCCGTTTGACCGCTTCAACAACGTTCTCCCGCGAATAGTCAATCACAAGGTCCGCGCCGATACTGCGCACATATGCGTGGTGTTCTTCCGATGCCGTAGTGAAAACCCGCGCACCGGAAATCTTAGCGAACTGAATGGCGAAACTGCCTACCCCGCCCGCTCCTGCTAGAATCAGCGCGGTGTCGTTATTTTTCAGGCCGGCTATGTCGAAAAGTCCCTGCCACGCGGTCAAACCGGCGAGAGGAACGGACGCCGCCTCCTTGAAGCTCAGGTTTTTCGGAATCCTTGCCACCGCAGACTGGTCAACGCATACGTACTGGCTGAAGGTTCCCCACTGGACTTCGGATTTCCGGCAATATGCAAAGATCTTGTCGCCCTTTTTAAAGGCCGAGACATTATTTCCTTTGGAGTCCACCGTACCCGCCGCGTCCCATCCCAGAATCAGCGGGAATTTGTGCGGCATGCGGTCCTTCATCATGCCCTCGCGGATCATCCAGTCCACAGGATTAACGGCGGTATACGCTATCTCGATCAATACATCGTTTGGTCCGGGATGCGGCACTGGCATCTCCTTCATGTGAAGCTCTTCGGCTCCGCCGAAACGTTCAATAACCATCGCTTTCATATAAGTTCCTCCTCAAACAGCGCGCACCACAGGAACATCCACCAGGTGTTCTGCCAGGAACCAGGCCTGCATTTCATTCGTGCGCAGCACATCGCTGACAAGAATATCGTTGGTGCCCGCATCGCCGTTATTTTCTGCGCGCGTGGCGGCCTCACGTACTTCCCTTATGACAATCTCGTGAGCCTCAAGAAGCCTTGAAAGCTGAACGGGCACTTCTTCGCGGCCGCGCGGCGCGCGCGGGATTTTTGTCGTTTCCGCGACGTCATGCGCCATGGCAATGCTAATGCCTCCAAGCATTTGAATCCGTTCCGCCAGCAGATCCACCAGTTCTACCTGCTCCTTAAAGTGTTTATCAAAAAGAAGATGCAACTGATAAAAAGTATGCCCTGCCACCTGCCAGTGATGCTTTTTGTACATATCGCGCAGCGTTATGGAATCCGCCAGAATCTGGTTCAGCATCGACGCATTCCCGGCGCACACTTTTTCATCAAGTGCGATGGGAAGGCGGACTATCGCTCCGTACGGCTGAATTTCTTTCGCGTGCTGGCCAAGAATCGGCCGGGCTCTTGCCGCTTCATAAATATCCGCAGGACCGCGCATCCCTCCGTTGTGTTTTGATTTCGTCATACTGAAATCTCCTTTCCTTCCCTCGCTGACAAAAATTAGACACATGTCGCAGAAACGGCGTTACAGCGATCATCCGGCTCCTGGGTCAGGCGTAGGGGGCTGGTCCAGGACATGCCGGACTTTGTGCCCCAGAGCATCCATTGAAAAAGATTTTTCAATGAAATTAGACGATTCCGGATCAATAATGCCGCTTTGCATGACAAGATCCGGGATGTGCCCGGACATAAAGAGCACACGGAGACCTGGATAGTTTTTGTGCAGGGTTTCCGCGACTTCACGCCCGTTCATCCCGGGCATGATCAGATCCGTCAAAAGCAACTGTATGGAACTACCGCATTCCTCCGCGATATTCATTGCCTGCGAACCGTCAACAGCTTCCAATACGTGGTAACCGCGTTTCGAAAGCGCTCTGCTTATCACTTTACGTACTATGTCTTCGTCTTCCACCAGTAAGATCGTCTCCGAACCACCCGGTCCCTGCCCGCGATCCGGATGCCGTCGCTCGGCGCGGCATTCGGCAATTTTCGGAAGAATAATTTTGAATATCGTCCCATGTTCGGGTTCACTGTAGACCGAAATGTCCCCTTCACTCTGTTTCACAATTCCATAAACCATCGCCAGCCCCATCCCGGTCCCTTTACCCGGGCCCTTGGTCGTAAAAAACGGCTCAAAAAGATGATTGATTGTGTTCTGATCCATGCCATGACCAGTGTCGGAAACATTCAAAATAGCATAGGCTCCTGGTTTTAAGTCAGAATGCAAGGCAAGTTCCCGCGAGCCCGCGCTAGCCGTTTCAATGACGATTCGTCCGCCGTTTCGTATCGCATCACGCGCATTCAGCACGAGATTCATAAGCACCTGTTCCATCTGACCGCGGTCGGCGCGCACCAGGCCAATTTGCGGCCCCAGATTCGTCTGTAGCTCGATATTCTCGGGCAGAAGCCTCCTGAGCAGGCTTTTCATTGACGAAATTACTTCGTTGAGATCCAACATCCTGGTGATAACGGGCTGCCTACGTCCAAAAGTCAGAAGCTGATGTGTAAGATGCGACGCACGATTGCAGGAGTTAGCGGCCTCTTCAAGATCCTCGCGCAAACGAAAATCACTTATCTCGCTTCTGACCCCCTCCACAATACCCGCGATTCCTGTCAGGAGATTATTAAAATCATGCGCAATTCCACCGGCCATCTGGCCTATCACCTCAAGCCTGCGCGAACGTTCAAGTTCCATATCCTTGGTCTTGAGTTCATGCGTCCGCTGTTCGACCTGTTGTTCCAGAGTACGGTTTAGTTCCGCCAAATGTCCCTTGCTCTCCCGCAGCGCTTCCTCCGTAAACTTTCGTTCCGTAATATCCTGCACAACGCCGAAACTATAATAATTTTTGCCTGTAACATCCCGAAAGCTGAAAGCGGATAGATCCACCCACACATAATGTCCGTCCCTATGACGAAAACGTTTTTCAATTCGAAAATACGAACGTTTTCCAGCCAGCATATCTTCATTTAACCGGTTATTTATTATCAGGTCTTCCGGATGGGTCAACTCCCTGACGCTCAAGCCGATAAGATCACCGGGCGCAAACCCGAGCATCACCGCAAATGCTTTATTTACAAGCGTTATTCGCCACTGAGAATTCGTTTGAAGCATTCCCAGCGGGGTGTGTTCGAAAATGCCGCGGAACCGTTCTTCGCTTTCCTGTAGCGCTTCCTGCGTACGCCTGCCCTCGTCCAAGATGTATTGCAGCTTCTTTTGCGTGCGCATCAGCAGGAAATAGCCTGTCAAAATAGCCGCAGCGGTAACGAAATACCCAGCAAAGCGCAAAGTCTCCAGTGGATTGGCTGGTGCGGACGTGTTTTTGAGTACAACAAAAATGTGCCATGCATCAATACCTACAAATAATCCATACGCCAGAGCGGGACCCGATCCCAGGAAAAAGGTCAGTATCACAAGTATGGTTAACGGCAAAATTAACGGTATGCCGAAACCCTGATAGGCCTTCTCCATCCATTCCAGAAGAAAATGGGTCAACGCAGCGCTGAAAACCGCAACTATATAGCGCACTACAAGATGAATACGTATATGCTCCATTCCTTTAGCTTCAACGTTAAAGTCAACCTAGAGTTTCGTTACGGTTTATTATTTAGAAGGGATACAGCCAGAGGATACCGCGTATCGTTACAATTTTTTCAACAGGGCGGTACGTACCATCCAATAACTCACTGGAATGGTACGGATTAACAGGTTTGCTACGATCCCGGCAAGAACATCATCCATTACAATCCCCCATCCTCCCGGGAGTTGCCCCAGTTCGCGAATGGGAGGCGGTTTAATGGAATCGAGCAAACGGAACAACACGAAAGCCGACCAGATAACTGCAACCGTACGCGGCAGAAAGGCGACGGCCGCCCAATAACCGATGAATTCATCGATTATTATGCGCGGGTCGTCAGTGCGCCGGAAAATCTGCTCAGACCGATCGCTGATCACAATGCTTATAAGCAGCGTCCCAACTAAAACCAGGGCCTGTTGATAAGGAACGACCGGAAGATACCTCAGGGCTGCCAACCCCAGCAAAGAACCGACAAATCCCGCGCCCGTGAGCGGCCAGCCCTGAAAAATACGGGCAGGTATGTAGCTTAGAAATCCTCCGGTTGCAAAAGCCTGGATAATGAAATTACCTGGGCGATTCATCAGAAAGTTCGTCCCACAACAGCTTCCGGTAATTGCTGATGTAAAGATAGCCTGATATAAGCGTCAGAATCGCCGTCCAGAAAACAAGCCAGTAGGGAGTCCAGTCGAGTGCCCGCAGAAAATTATCATGCCAGCTTCCCAACGACTGGATCAGTACAGGCCATTTCTGCATAGCGGAATTAATGATCATTATGATAAGGATAGTGACGATGGCGGTAATTTGAGACGTGGTTTTAAATTTTCCCGCTTTTTCGGCAGCCAGCACGATGCCTCGTGTTGCGGCCAGGCTGCGCAGACCGGTAATTAAAAACTCGCGGCTGATTATCAAAACAACCATCCATGAAGAGATATGCAACTCACGGAACTCCACAAATCCCACTAAAGCCGCGGCTATGAGCATCTTATCCACCAGCGGGTCAAGAAACGTCCCGATGACCGTCACAGTACCGGTCTTACGCGCAACCCGGCCGTCATACCAGTCCGTGATGCTTGCTGCAATAAATATGACCAGGGCAGCAACCCGCGTCCAAAAATGATCATAAACCATAAAAACCATGAAGGCAGGCACCATCGCCAGGCGCAAAAGAGTTAACCGGTTGGGAAGATTAATGCGCATGGACCGTATCACTCGAGACCGGGGGAGGCAGGACGATATTGTTAATGCTTCCGCGCGCGCCCGGCGAAGTATCAACCAGTTGATCGTTCCAGAAAATGCTCACCGAATGAATATTGCTTAACTTTATACGAAACGGACCAGCGCCGCTCCATTCCTTGGTAACGCCTGCGGGTAAAATGCCCTCATATATAAGCTGGTGATGGTTCAGCACGCGTATCCAGCTGTCTTGTCTGGAATCGATCCTGATCTTCTGCGCAAAAATGGAAGGCTGCTGTATTTCCAGCCGGGCATGCCTCGGATGCATGCGGTTCGCCAGTGCGGCGTAGTCGCGTGAGCGCGCGACAAAATGGTGATAGGCCGTCCAGCATAAGGCTAATACGATAACTACGGCCGCTATAGTCTGTTGTATATTGGCGCCCGCCCACCGGGAAACAGTTTCATCCGGCGTCGGCGCAGCCGCGACACGGGGACGCGTCCGGCGATTCCCGGGACCTTCACGATACCTGCGCAGGATCTGTTCGGAAGGGAGCTTCAGTGTCACAACCACACGTTGAAGGTACCCTAAACGGTGCGTATCAGACGGAAGCTGATTCCACTGCTCTCGCTCCATCGCGTCGACGTAGTGCGCCGGTATGCGCGTCAGGCGCGCAACGTCCACGATGCTCATGCCGGACTTAATCCGCGCTTCCTTGATCGTGTTTCCAATGGATAGTTCTTCGTTCATTATTGAATGGGTATAACCGCCGTGCGCTCAGGAACCTGAAGCTGGAATAAATCAGGGTTCAAGCCTGCGTTCACTTTCATTCCACTGGACTGAATCTCTGAAAATTCCTCGCCTTCGCCAAGCCTGCCGCGAACAGGCAGCCAGGAATTCTTGTCGATCCAGAGAGTAACCGGCAGATTACCCCTGGATTTTGGAACAAGCTTAAGGCGCAACTGGCTGCCGTTATCATCCTCAAGACTGGCTTCGAATTTCTTCGCCCAATCCTGTTTCCCGTCCAGAAATCCCAGGGCGGGAAGAGGCAAGGAACTCATTTTGAGCCAGCGCGTCCAGGAGCCGACAAGCTCCTGCCCTTCCGCAGGCGAATAAATCCATACCGTTTTCCCGTCTGATTTCACGATCATTTCTTCCGGATCGTTCTGTACAAGCCGTAGATCATGCGGACGCCGGATGAAAACTTCACCGGACGATATACGGTTCATGTCTCCAGAATGCTGGATTTCCACATAATGAAAGTATAGATCATGGATTCCCTCATTTGCCTTTTTCATGCTTTCGAGAATCCCGGGAAGCGAATCCGGAGCGGAAGCGTACGGAAGCTCATCTGCCACGACCGCAGAAGAAAAAATAATCCATAAACCGGCGAACAGAAAAAGATGCTTAATTAGACGGGACCTGACTTTTGATCTGACTGAGATAAGCGTCGATCCGGTCAAAGAAAATAGTCCAGCGGTTGGTTCCTTCAGGTTTTGCAATAAAGCCTTTAACCTCCAAAACGCTCAACAGATCGGTTGCCCTGGCAGACGATCCAAAATGGGCTTTAAGAAGGTCCTGGGAAACGCGTTTGCGTTCGCATACGAGCATCAGCGCGGCGCGCAGGTCGTCTTCTTCCTGACTGCCGGAACTTTCGAATCCGCCGGAACCGGAATTAACGGGAGAAAGAAGACGTTCATAAGAAGGTTTTCCCATAGAACGCACATAATCAGTAACGTTCTGGACCTCCTGATTGGTGACGAAGCCACACTGCAGCCGGAAAGGTTTGGGGGATCCCGGCGGCAAAAACAGCAGATCTCCCTCGCCGAGCAAGCTTTCCGCGCCCATAAAATCCAGGATAACGCGCGAATCGGTCTGCGATGCTACCCGGAAAGCGAGGCGCGCAGGCAGATTGGCTTTAATAACACCGGTAATAACGTCAACGCTTGGCCGCTGTGTCGCCAGAACCAGATGTATGCCTACCGCCCGCGCCATCTGGGCAAGCCGCTGTATGGATTGTTCCACTTCCTTGGCGGACACAGCCATTAGATCAGCGAGTTCGTCGATGATAACAACGATGAAAGGCTCGATCGGCCGGCCTTCAGCCCTCATTTTTTCGTTGTACTGATCGATGTCGCGCGCCATTGATGAAGACAGCTTCTTGAAGCGATGGTCCATGACTTTGACTACGCTCTGCAGAGCCTTTGCCGCTTCCTTCGGATCGGTAATGACGCGGACGTTGTCGGGATCCTGGTTGGGATCATACAAGTGCGGTATCCCGTTGTATACCGGCAGTTCGACCCGCTTCGGATCTATAAGCAGGAGCTTAACTTCCTGCGGCGAAGCGCGCAGTAGGATGGACATAATGATTGAATGGATACAGACGGATTTCCCCGAACCGGTCGAACCGCCAATAAGCATATGAGGCGCGCCTGCCAGGTCGGCCACGTACGGGCGTCCTTCCGCGTCCTTGCCCAGACCCAGCGCAAGCCGTGACTTGTGATTCAGAAAAGGCTCGGATTCGAATATCTCTCGCAGGCGGACTATGGCGCGCTTGGGGTTCGGTATTTCCACGCCCACAGCGGATTTGCCGGGGATCGGCGCAAGGATGCGCACGCTGAATGCGCTCATAGCCATAGCTATGTCGTTTGCAAGACTGGCGACAGCCTGCACTTTGATACCAGGAGCGGGCGTAAAATCAAAACGCGTGATAATCGGGCCGGGATGAATTTCCACAACTTTCCCCTGCACGCCAAAATCCAGAAGGGTTTTTTCCAGCAACTGGGCGTTCGCCAGCAGATCCTCTTCCTTGCGCATCCGCGGCGCACGGTCAGGCAGGGTGAAAAGCTCGATAGAAGGCAGCTGATATCCGGCATAAGGGTCCTCATCTTCCGCCGGAACGGCATGTGCCTGCGATCCGGTGATCCGGGGGTCCGGCGCAACGGGTTTTTCTCCGGACCTTCGGTTCGCAGGGACAACGGTTCGATCCCTGTTTTTTAAAGAGGCTGCTTCGTTAATTTTCGGAATAGAACTTGCCGCCGCGGCTGCGGGCACAGCGGGGTTCTTTCCACTATTTACCGGCGAATGAACCCTAGGCAAAGATTTCTTTTTCGCCGGCTGGCGGACCCGTTCTTTTTCAACGGCGACTTCCCGGCGCCATTCGTTCCAATCGCCGCGTATCCGGCCCTGAAGCCAGGAGATAAACTCTCCCGGGGTAACGCCGCGCCTCCAGAGAATTACCGTCAAAACTCCAAAACCTGCGATAAAAAACGCTCCCCAACGACCGAATAATCCAGCCAGAGTAGAATTAAAAAACCTGCCGGCGTGCCCGCCGGGATTAATGCTGAGAAATATCTGCCCGAAGGCGGAAAGGAATGAGCAGGCGGCAGCCATCAGAAGAACATCTACTAGCACATAGCGCCACGGTTTGCGCGATTCCCGGTGAAAGATTAATCTGAACCCACGATAGGCTATAAGAAACCAGGCGAGATAAGCTCCTTCTCCGAAGGCCCGGGCCGACGCTCGGGCAAGAAGCGTTCCCGCCGTTCCTGCGTGAGAGGGGAAAAAGCTGCAGTAAAATCCCAGGAAAGAAAAACCAAGAAGGAAGAAACCAGTGAATCCGGAACCGGATCCGTCACTTCGTGAAACACGCGCGCGCCGGACGAAAACCCGGAGCTGCGGCTTCATCCGGCAGGCTCCATGAAAAAGAGTTCCTGCCCGGCAAAAACAGGCCGCGAATTTTCCGCCGCAATCCTGACGACGCGGCAGCGCTGCTCAGATTTGATCTCGTTCATGACCTTCATCGCTTCCACAATACAGAGCGTCTGCCCCGGCTCCACTACGTCGCCTTCCTTTACAAACGGCGCGGCCGAAGGACTGGAAGCGCGGTAAAAAACCCCTGCCAGAGGAGACACTACGGCTTTTGAGCCTGGAACCGCGGAAGGCCCCGCAGCGGCGTAAGACTCGCTTCTCTCATGAACACCACGGTGAATGGTTTTGACGGGAAGCTCAAGCGCGCTGGCCAGCGCAGCGCGGCTCAGCTTGATGTGGGAGTCGCCTTTTTCCAGTTCAACGGCATCCAGACCTTCGCGGACCATAAGGTCATAAAGATCCTTAAGCTCCTGAAGTTCGGGACGAATAGAAACAGCGCGTTCTTTAATACCTTCGTTCTCGGCCACGGGATGAACGTTCCCCTCCGCCGCGCGGGCCCCGGAAATCGCGCCGTCCGCCATGTTCGCTCCGGGGATGCCCTTCACCGTCTCCTCCGCGCCGCGGCTCGTTTTCCGAGCCCGGATGCGTTACGGCCTTGCGGGAGAGATTAATGCGGCCCTGAGCGTCGACTTCCAGAACCTTAACTTCGATTGAATCGCCTTCCTTGACTACGTCTTCGGCCTTCTCAACATAATGATCCGCCAACTGGCTCATGCGGATCAGGCCTTCCTTGCCCGGCATTATCTCGACGAATACGCCGATCCCCATGATGCGGGTCACCTTGCCATTATAGATTTTCCCAACTTCGGCTTCAGCGGTCAGGCCTACAACCTGTTCTTTGGCCCTTTCCACAGCTACCGAATCCGTAGATGATATGAACACCTTCCCGTCGTCTTCCACGTCGACTTCGGCACCGGTCTCTTCGATAATTCTGCGGATATTCTTGCCTCCGGGTCCGATCAGCGCGCCGATTTTGTCGATCGGTATCTGAACGGTGATCATCCTTGGCGCATGAACTGAAAGTTCAGCCCGAGGACCGGCGATTGTTTCATGCATGTGCTCCAGCAGCTTCAGCCGGGCAACCCGCGCATTTTCCAGCGCTTCTTTCAGAAGCTCAACCGATATGCCGGCAATTTTTATGTCCATCTGGATGCCGGTGACGCCGTCAGGCGTGCCTGCAACTTTGAAGTCCATATCGCCGAGATGATCCTCAAGCCCCTGAATGTCCGTAAGAATGGCGTATTTGGGTCCTTCTTTGACCAGCCCCATGGCTATTCCAGCCACGGGTTTGCGCAGCGGAACGCCTGCATCACAAAGAGCAAGAGTGCCGCCGCATACAGAGGCCATGGAACTTGACCCGTTCGATTCCAGAATATCCGATACCACGCGGATCGTATAAGGAAATTCATCTTCGCCAGGGAGCATGGGATAAAGCGATCTTTTTGCCAGCGCTCCGTGCCCTATTTCCCGCCGGCCTGGACCGCGTTCAGGCTTGGGCTCACCCGTGGAAAATCCCGGGAAGTTATAGTGGAGCAGGAACCGTTCTTTGTATTCCCCTTCCAGCGCATCAATAATCTGCATATCCGAAGGTGTTCCCAACGTAGCGGTAACCAGAGCCTGCGTCTGACCTCTGGTAAAAAGCGCGCTGCCGTGCGTACGGGGCAGCAAGCCCACGCGCGAGGACAGCGGCCGTATGTCCTGGAAGCCGCGACCGTCGGAGCGTTTCCGGTCCTCGAGAATAAGCCTTCGCGCTTCTTCGTACATGATATTTTCAAGAACCAGATCGATCAGCGCTTCTGATTCCGGATATTTTTCCTCAAGCTGGTTCTGCGCGGCTTCTTTGAGGTCCGACACTTTCGCGTCTCTCGCCGCTTTTTCGTTAATCTGAACGGCTTCGCGCAAACCGGCGCGAGCGATCGAATCAACCGCCTGCTTCAGCTCGCCGGATATTTCCGGACCATGCCATTCCATCTTCTTAGTGATCCCGGCGGCCAGGGCGTCCTGGGCATCGCACATATCTTTGATTGCCTTCAGCGCCATAGCGAATGCGTCCAGAATAACCGCTTCCGGAACCTCTTCGGCGCCGCCCTCAACCATTAAAAGCGCATCCCGCGAACCAGCCACTATCAGATCGAGTTTCGATTCCGCCATCTGCGTCTGGGTGGGGTTCAGTATAAGCTCGCCGTTCAACTGTCCTACACGGACGGCTCCGATAGGGCCTGCGAAAGGAATATTTGAAGCCGTAAGAGCGGCCGATGCCCCCAGGATGCAGAGGGTGTCGGGAATGTTTTCCATGTCCGTGGACAACACCAGCGCGCTGATCTGCGTTTCATGAGTGAATCCTTCGGGGAAAAGCGGCCTGATGGATCGGTCTATAAGGCGGGAAGTCAGAATCTCATTATCGCGCGCCTTGCCTTCACGTTTAAAAAAACCGCCGGGTATTTTTCCGGCCGAGTAGGTGCGTTCGCGGTAATCAACGGTCAACGGGAAGAAATTCGCATCTTTCTTTGGTTCTTTTGCGACTACGGCGGTTACGAGCACAACCGTCTCGCCGCATGTGACAAGCACTGCACCGTTGGCCTGTTTCGCCAACTGGCCGGATTCCAGAATGATCTTTTTATCGCCAATGGAAATTTCTTGTTTTCGTAATGTTTCGGTCACTTTAAGTGATCCTCCTTAACTGCCCGAACAAAAAACCCCACCGCAAAAAAGGAATTCAATTCATATCTCCGGCATGCGCTGGAAAATATCAATTGAACTCCTGCGATGAGAACTTGCTTCTACCTACGCAGATTGAGTTCTTCGATCAACTTCTTGTAAGCCGCTGCGTCCTGGCTTTTGAGATAATTCAGCAGCCTGCGGCGGTTCCCCACCAGTTTTAAAAGACCCTGACGCGAAGCGTAGTCCTTGCCATGGGTTTTAAAATGCGTGGTAAGTTGATTGATGCGTTCCGTGATGAGCGCGATTTGAATGGCCGGGCTGCCGGTATCGGCAGTATGGCCTTTAAACCGCTCAATCGTAGATTTCTTGATGTCTTTTGTAAGTGGCATTTTTAATTTAAATAATTATATCGAATTATCTCGTCGGATGTAAACCTGCTTAGCGGCCCAGCGACGGGCCAGAGCAAAATCGCGGGAGATCCCGCGCTTCAGCGATTCCAGTGAAGAGAAACGTTTTTCCGCGCGGATCCTGCGGAGAAAAACGACCCGCAGCCGCCTGCCGTAAAGAGATCCCGGCTTACGGAACAAGAACACCTCGCAATGGTCATGGCTTTCATGAGGATTAATCGTCGGCCTCGTTCCCACATTGCATATGCCGTCCCAGGCAAAGCGCAAATCTTTCGCGGTCAACGGCACGCGGTCGCTTTTCCAGAGGACTTTAACCCAGAAAACACCGTGCGGCAAAATCTTAAACGCATCAGGACGTATATTGGCCGTAGGAAAACCTAGAAGACGTCCTGCATGCCTGCCATGAACCACACATCCGGCTGCCGAATACGGATACCCCAGCAAAGCCGATGCTTTTTCCACGCGGCCTTTATCCAGCATAACTCTGATACGCCGCGATGCTACGATTTCCCCTTTTACGCGCACAGACGGCACCACACCCACGCGGACACCACTGCGCCTGCCGATCGCTTTCAGGAAAGAAAGTTTTCCGGCACGGTTCCTGCCAAAGGCTGCGCGCGGACCGACTATGATTTCCTTTGCGCCGCATTTTTTCACCAGAGTTTCATTGAAGAAATCGGCCGGGCTTGTCGAAGCGGTTTCCCTGTTAAAAACAAGCGCGCGCACACAGTCTGCGCCCATTCTTTTTAAAATCTGCGTCTTTTCCCGCAGAGTAGTCAACAGGAAAGGCCTGGCAGCCGGTAAACCGGCGTGACGCGGCGGCAGGCCAAAAGCCAGCACCACGCTCCGCGCCCCGGTTCTTCGAGCGCGGGAAACCAGCCGGCATAATATGCGCTGGTGGCCGCGGTGAACGCCGTCAAAAGTGCCGAGAGTTAAGACTGAAGCGGTCGATTTTTTCTGCATTTGAGTGTTCAAGGAGCTGTTCTGCGGAACATCCCATGAGGATCGGCCAAGTTACGGCTTCTTCGCGCCGGAATGATCCGATGCGTTCTCTTATCAGCGCATCAACCACAGCGCCGCATTTCAAAACGTCCCCGACGTCTGTTACAAGGCTGCGGATATAGGTCCCCCGAGAACAGATCACTCGCGCCTCCCAGTAAGGCGGATCGAAGGTCAGAAGCTCCGAACTGTAAATCTCAACCCGCCGCGGCGGACGCGGTACTTCTATTCCCTGACGCGCCCATTCATAAAGCCTTTTTCCCCCGTATTTAATCGCGGAAACTTTCGGCGGAACCTGCCACATGGGGCCTCTGAACTTTACCAGAGCGTCCGCTAGCGCCTGCCGCGTAACGCCGTCAAATGGGCTGCGTCCGGTTTCCGATCCGTCCCGGTCGCCGGAGTCCGTGGTCCGGCCCAGTTCGGCGCGGAACCAATATTGCTTTTCCATGCCCTGAAAATAATCCTGATATGCGGTGTGCGTACCGAAGAGCACGAGCAGCACGCCCTCAGCCAGAGGATCCAGGGTTCCGCAGTGACCTACCCGTTTTTGACCTAGAATTTTTTTAATGCGATGGACGCAGTCATAGGAAGTCAGTCCTGAAGGCTTATCAATTACAAGAAGACCGGCGGGATCAGAACTCATTTCGAAAGGAGTTCTAGGCATTCTTTTCCGGCGGTTTGCTTATGGCGTTTTTTTTGCGTTCCTGTTCCAGTTGGGATAGCAGACTCAGAACCTTGGCGGCCTCCTCGGCGCTGTTGTCCAGGACAAAGGTGAGATCGGGAGGAGTCTTCAGGCTTTCCAAGGAGCGCAGCTGTGAACGTATATAAGGCCTGGCCCGCTCCAAAGCTTCCTCGGTTCTTCTGCGCTCGTCGGGAGGTCCCAGCACGGAATAAAAGATTTTTGCGCTCGCGAAATCGGGAGTCATGCGCACGGCAAGGACCGTCACAAAACCCAGCCCGGGATCCTTCAATTGAAGGATCAACTTCGAAACTTCCTGATGAATTAATTCGGTTACGCGCTCTAAACGGCGACGACCCATGATTCCTCCTGCTTACAGGACGTCATCCCCGCATGTCTTTAGCGGGGATCCAGCCTTTTTATAAAACAACTGGATTCCCGATTACTACATTCGAGAATGACAAATGAGAGGAAAACTTTTACGTCGGGGATTCCAGTTTTCTTGCCTTGGTCTCTTCCGTGTACGCTTCGATAATATCTTTCGGCTTGATGTCCTGGAAATTGGCAAATCCGATCCCGCATTCAAATCCCTTTTCGACTTCGCGGGCGTCGTCCTTGAACCGCTTCAGCGATTCGATCGTTCCCTCATGCACGACGACGTTATCCCGCATCAGCCTCGCTTTGGCTCCACGCACGATTTTCCCGTCAAGCACCATACAACCCGCGATGTTGCCAAGCTTGCTGACTCTGAACACCTGGCGCACCTCGGCCGATCCCATGCGGACTTCTGATTTCTCCGGCTCCAGCAGGCCTTCCATGGCCGCGCGGATATCTTCTATAGCCTCATAAATAATCCGGTACGCGCGGATGCTTACGGAATCCCTTCTTGCCAGTTCCTCGCTTTTGGCGTCGGCGCGCACGTTGAAACCGATGATCACGGCGTCGCTTGCATCCGCCAGAGCGACGTCCGTTTCGTTGATCCCCCCCACACCGGCATGAATGACGTTAAGCCGTATCTCATCCGTGGAAAGGCGCTCCAGCGAATCACGCAGAGCCTGTACCGATCCCTGAACGTCTGCCTTCAAAATTATTTTCAGCTCCCTAATCTTGCCTTCCGCCACATGGTCGTGAAGGTTTTCCAAAGTCACGTGCTTCCTCTTGAGAGCCTCCTCGTTGATCGCATGCTGGCGCCGCTCCACGAGAGACCTGGCTTCGCGTTCGTCGATCATTACCGAAAAGCGGTCGCCTGCCTGCGGCACCGCGCTCAAGCCGAGCGCTTCCACAGGCGTTGATGGGCCGGCTTCAGCCAGGCGCGTTCCGTGGTCGTCGGTAAGGGCGCGGGCGCGTCCCATCGCCACCCCGGCCACCACGATATCGCCTTGTTTCAGCGTTCCTTTTTGAATCAGCAGAGTGGCTGTAACTCCGCGCCGGGGATCCACCCGCGCTTCCACAACAACACCCTGCGCAGAACGGTCCGGATTGGCCTTCAGCTCAAGCAGTTCCGCCTCGAGAGCGAGCATCTCCAGGAGTTTGTCTATATTCGTTCCCTTTTTCGCGGACACTTCTACGAAAATTGTTTTTCCGCCCCATTCTTCCGGAGAAAGGTCGTGCTGTGCCAGCTCCCGCTTGATTTTCTCCGGATTTGCCGTCGGCAGATCGATTTTATTTACCGCGACAACTATTTTCACGCCTGCGGCGCGGGCGTGGTCTATGGCTTCAACAGTCTGCGGCATGACCCCGTCGTCAGCGGCGACTACCAGCACAACGATATCGGTAGCCTGGGCGCCCCGTGCGCGCATGGCGGTAAAAGCTTCGTGACCGGGGGTATCGAGAAAAACCACTTCCCCTTTTGACGTGGTAACGCGGTAAGCGCCGATATGTTGCGTGATCCCTCCTGCTTCCTTTTCCGCAACCCGGGTTTTACGAATGGCGTCAAGAAGAGACGTTTTACCGTGATCCACATGCCCCATTATGGTAACGATCGGCGGGCGCGGCTTCAGTTTTGCGGGATCTTCTTTTTCTTCGACGAACTGTTCCTGCAGTATCGGAATTATTTCCACATCCATGCCAAAAGCATCGGCAACCAGGGTCGCCCTGTCCGAATCGATCTGCTGATTGATGGTGACAAGACTGCCCAGGCCCAGGAGTTTTTTGATTACATCCGCAGGCTTGACGTTGAGGCTTTCCGCCAGATCCTTGACTGTCAAAATTTCCGGAATACGCACCTTGGGACGGACTGTCGGCGCCGCTTCAGGCGCCGGGGCAGGAGCGGTTTCCACCACGGGAGCGTGCGCTTTTGACGGATGAGCGGCAGGCCTGACAGGCGCATGGCGTACGGGCTTTGCCGGAGCGGGGGACGGCATTTTATAAGTTACGGTTGGCTCAGCCTTATGCGTTTCTTTCTTGATTTTTTCCGCGGGTTTGACAGGAGATTCGGAAGCCTTGCGGATTTCCGGCGCTTCCGCTGGAGTGGCTTTCGCCGCAGGCGCGGCAACCGGAGCGGCGGGAGCCTCAACAGCGGGCGCAGGCGCCGGTTTATGCTCTACGGACTTTGGCGCAACCTCCACCGGAGGCGGCGGCGGTTCCACGGGTTTAGGCTTGGGAGGCGGCGCTTTTGGAATGACGCGGCGCTTTAATATTCCCGAAGACACCTGGCGTAAAGTGGGTGGGGGCGGCGCCGCGGCAGGCGCGCGTTTCAGCGTTTTCAAAACCATGCGTTTCTTCGGCGCGGCACCCTCTTCCTTTTTGGGCGAGGCAGCGTCTTCCTTCTTCGGCGCTACGGCTTTAGGAAGGGCTTCTTCCGTCTTATTTTGTTCTTTATCAGTTTTCTTTTTTACTGTCATCGGTTTCCGTTTTTTCTTCCGCGTTTTTCGGCGGCTCCGCAGGGGCTTCAAAGACAGCTTCCCCGGCTTGTTCCGCAGCCGTAGCGGTTTCTTCGGAAGCTGCGGCGCTTTCCTTTTCCGCAACATTGGCTTCCACGGCCTTTTCTTTTTCTTCCTTCTTCCTGGCATCTTTCTTCAAAAGGTCTTTTGCGGCTTCAATAATTTTCTTCGCGGTCTTCTCTCCAACTCCCTGAAGCACAGTTAGATCGTCGGCCTTCGCTCCCGCCAGTTTCTCGATGTTGCCCCAGCCTCCCTTAATCAGAGTTTCCGATGTTTTGGGGCCAACACCTTCAAGGCGGCTGAGGGCTTCTGCGCTGGCAGCGGCCCGTTCCTGAGCGGCTTCCTTGCGCTGGGTTTCGGATTTAATATCGATATGCCATCCCGTGAGCCGGGCCGCAAGCCGGGCGTTCTGCCCGGATTTTCCTATAGCCAGAGAAAGCATGTCATCAGACACAATGATTTCCGCGTGCTTGTCCGCCTCGTTCACGACATTTACGGTCAGCACCTTCGCGGGAGAAAGGCTTGCCGCAATATACTTTGCCGAATCCGTTGAATATGAGATAAGGTCTATCCGTTCTCCGCGCAACTCGTCGATAATAGGCCGCACGCGCGATCCTTTGACGCCGACACACGCTCCTACGGGATCGATTTTCGGGTTATTGGTTTTAACCGCGACTTTCGAACGGTAGCCGGGCTCGCGCACAACTTCCACAACATCCACGATTTTTTCGTAAACTTCCGGGACTTCCTGCTCGAACATCCGCTGCACCAGAAGCGGGTGAGACCGGGATAAAAGGATCTTCGGCCCGCGCGTGCCCTTTTCCACCTTCAGCACAAGGACCTTCAGGCGCTCGCCTATACTGAAGCGCTCCCGCCGCACCTGCTCGCGGACGGGCAAAATCCCTTCGGCCTTACCGAGATCTACGATAATATTGTGATCCACGAACCGGTGAATGGTGCCGCCGACCATGACGCCTTCTTTTGTCTGAAATTCTTCCAGCAGGCTCTGTCTTTCCGTCTCGCGGATTTTCTGGACTATAACCTGCTTGGCGGTCTGAGCGGCAATGCGTGAGAAATCCTCGGTGACTACGGGAATCCTGATATCATCCTCAAGCTTCGCGTCTGAAGTTATGGTTTTCGCCTTTTCCAGGGTGATTTCAATATTGTCATTCGTCACTTCCGGAACGACCTTCTTGATAAGGAAAGCCTGGACATGGGCGGTTTCCGGATCGATTTTCGCTTCGAGATTAACCATTTTCCCGGAATGCTTCTTGTAGGCGGACACAATCGCCTGCTCAATCATCTTTATGATTTCTTCTTTTTTGATGCCTTTATCCCGTTCGATCTGCTCAAGTACCGGGATGAGTTCGCTTTTTTCTGCCACTGCCGTTCCTCCGTTGCGTTAGATGTCGATTTCCGGGTCAAGTCTTGCCCTGGCTATTCCTTCGATCGGAAGCGAGTGCAACTGTTCGGTCTCGTCCTTTATATCCACCATTCCCTCGTGTACAGAATCTATCCTGCCTTTAAAATTGCGCCTGCCGTTGATGGGCGCGAACATCTTCACATCAACCCGCTCGCCGGCAAACCGGCTGAAATCCTTCTCATTATGCAGCGCCCGGTTAAGCCCCGGCGACGAAACTTCCAGGACATATTGCTGCGGAATAGGGTCAGCGGCGTCAAAAATGCGGCCAAAATGCTCGCTGATCGAAGCGCATTCGTCGAGCGTTATTCCGCCGGCCTTATCGAGGAAAAAACGCAAAACCCACTGGCCATGCTCGTGCACGAACTGCAGGTCAACCAATTCCGCCTGATGCTCCGCAAGCACTGGACCTGCAAGCTCATCAACCCGCGACAAAACCGTGTTTTTCTGATGATCCATGGTGTTAACAGGCCCCTGACGGGCCGACTTCGCATCGAAAAAAAAGAGTGGCGCTGGCCACTCTCAACAGAGTTAATATACCAAATATAAAACGGCTCCGCCAATTCCGCGGCTGAATGCGAATTATTTGGCTTTGGGCTGGTCCAGAACTTCGCGGACTTTGCGGCAGAGCATCTCACTGTTAAAGGATTTTTCGATAAAAGCCATCCCGGGCTCGGGTGTACCGCCGCGCGTGATCACATCCTCCGGATACCCGGACATATAAAGAATCTTGATTTCCGGGTGATCCGCGCGCAGTTGCTTAGCCAGTTCACGGCCATCCAATCCGGGCATGATGAGATCCGTTAGAAGAAGCTGGATACGCTGCGCAGAGGCCTTAACGAGTTCTATCGCCTCCTGTCCGTTTCGGGCTTCGAGAATGGTATACCCGGATCTCCTCAGCGCTCTTGTGACCACGCGCCGTACGATATCCTCGTCTTCCACTACCAGAATCTTCTCCGTGCCGCCGGTAACCGCGCCTTTTCCGGACGCGGCCGGCTCCGCTTCCAGTTTTTCCTCGACGCGCGGCAAATAAATCTGAAATATAGTTCCCTTGCCCGGGTAGCTCTCGACCGACACCTCTCCCCCGTGCTGCTTAATGATGCCGTAGGATGTCGCTAGTCCCAAGCCGGTACCCTTACCCTTCTCTTTCGTGGTAAAGAAGGGTTCAAAAACACGCCCCAGGGTTTCCGGATCCATGCCGGAGCCGTTATCGGAGAGGGTCAATCGGACATATGTGCCTGGTTTTAAGTCAACATTCGGCGGGAGGTTATCGGCCGCCAAATCGATGTTCGCGGTTTCAATTATGACCCGCCCCCCCCGCGGCAACGCGTCGCGCGCGTTCATGACCAGATTTAAAATCACCTGTTCGAGCTGAGTTTGATCCGCCCGGACGTTGGCAAGTTGAGGGTCCAGGGTGAACTTGAATTCGATATTCTCGCCGATCAGGCGGGGCCAGAGCGGCTTCATTTCAGAAATGACCTGATTCAAATTGAGAACACGCTGGTCAAAAACCTGCCTGCGGCCAAACGCTAAAAGCTGTTTGGTTAGGGCGCAGGCTTTCTGGGCGGCCTGGATGATCTCATTCAGATTCTCATTGCGGGAACCGTTCCCCTCCGACTGTTTCTGGAGATCCTCGGCCATGCCCATAATTCCGGTCATTAAATTATTGAAATCGTGCGCCACGCCGCCCGCCAGGCGTCCAATGGCTTCGAGCTGCCTCGCCTGCTGCAGAGCCTCCTGAGACTGAGCCAGTTCGCGTGTCTTTTCCCCGACGCGTTCTCCCAGTTTGACAGTCTCCGACTGGAGCTCTCGATGGCTCTTCTCCAGCACTTTCTCCGCCTTGCGGCGCTCCGTCACGTCTTCAATCGAGAGCAGAATCCGCTCCGGATCGCCGCCACCGCGCATGATCTGGCGGGCGTTCAGTATCATCGTCTTTGGACCAACATTCGGAAATTCATGTTCCACCTCGAAGTTGGTCACGATTTGCAGGCGCGGCAACTGGCTTTCCAGGAGCGTCCGCAGCTCGGGAATTCTCCATTGTCCATTGCCCAGGTCGTACAACAATTGATTCCGGGTCTCCTCCTCGGAAACTTTAAAGGTGTCATAGAAGGCCTGATTGGCTTCGAGAATACGATAATGGTCATCAAGGACCAGGAGCGGCTGCCGGATCGTCTCAACGATCATACGGCTGCGATTCCGCGCCTGATTCGCCTCCAAAATACTGCTGCGCAGTTCGCTGTTTGTGGTCGTCAATTCCTCATTGGTTGACTGCAGCTCTTCCTTGGTTGTTTCGAGTTCTTCGTTCCCAGCCTGCAATTCTTCGTTGGCGGACAAAATCTCCTCATTTACGGACCGCAGTTCCTCGTTCAAGGCTTCGCTTTTTTCAACCGTAGCCTGCAGGTGCGTTTCCATTTCGGAGAGTTTTTCTTTTAATTGAGCAATTTCAGCTGCGGATCCCTTGGACACCGCGTGTACAGGTCGGCGATCCTTTAACTTGCTTTGAGCTGAGGCGACTGAGAGCCGCATTTTTTCTTCAAAGAAAATAAGAAAAAAGCGCTCCTTTGAAGGTTCATTGCGTATTGGAAACACGTGAATGGTGACCCGCTTCAATTGATCATGAATCCCCACCTGCCGGTCCGCCTTTTGAACGACAGCGTCCTTTTCCCGGGCCTGGTCAATGAGAGCGGATATATCCTTCGCCAGGTCCCGGGGCACCAGCTGCATCAGCTGAAGACTGGCTTTCCCTGTCATAGGGCTGATATAAGGGCTGATTTCACCACGGAATTGGACAATTTCCAGGTCCTCATTCACAAGGAGAGAAGGTGGGCTGAAATGCTTGCGGGCAATATGATCGGCCTCCAGCTGCGGATCAAAAACGGAGGCCGGTTCGCGCACGGGCCGCGGGGAGACATCCACGGGTTTAACCGCTGGGGTGCCCACGAAATGAAACTCGGGATGCCCGGTGGCCGGCTTTTTCAGATAGATCTGATGATCCTTATCTACGGGTTCGAAGAGCGGCGTGAAGCTGTGAATGCTCTCGGCGCTTCCCAGCATCAAAAACCCGCGCGGTCCCAGAGCGTAATGAAACAACGGAAAAATCTTTTTCTGCAGGACCATCTCCCAATAAATGATGACATTCCGGCAGCTGATGAGGTCCAGCTTCGAGAACGGCGGATCGATCATCAGATTGTGTTTGGAAAAGGTACAGAGGTCGCGTACGCTTTTGGAAATTTTATAACCGCCTCCGAACTTTTCAAAGTAACGTTTTAACCGGTCAGGGGAAACATCTGCCGCGATGTTTTCAAGGAATTGCCCGGTACGCGCTTTCGTGATGATATCCTCGCTCACGTCCGTGGCGAAGATCTGGATCGGAAATGCCATTTTCCGCGTACCTAAAAAATCCAGCAACACCATGCCGATAGAATAGGCTTCTTCGCCGGTGGAGCAGCCCGGCACCCATATCCGAATCGGCGTTCCGGACGGTCTGTCCTGCAGGAGGGCTGGAAACACTTTATTTTCAAGGACCTCAAAAGCCTCGGGATAACGAAAAAAACTCGTTACGTTAATCAGGACATCTTTATACAGAGCTTCGAGTTCGCCGGGATGTTTATGAAGATACTCCAGATACTCACCTAATCCGTTAAGGTGGTGAACGGCTAAACGCCGGGCCAGTCGCCGCTGGAAAGTGGCAGGTTTGTAATAACTGAAATCAACACCTTTGGCCGTACGCAGGGCGGCGAAAATACGCTGTAGAGCTTTGTCATCCTGGAGCTCGATATAGGCTTGCTCGACCGGCAATGGCGAATGCGCCACATAAGGATGGCAGCCGATGAGGCTGAGCTCCCTGGCAATCTCATCCGGAGGAAGTATGAAGTCCACACAGCCGGTCGACACCGCGCTTCGCGGCATTCCGTTGAACCTGGCTGTTTGGTCATCCTGAGCGAAGATTATCCCGCCCGCGGCCTTGACTGCGGTAACACCAAGGGATCCGTCAGAACCGGTGCCTGAAAGAACCACCCCGATGGCCCTGTTCCCTCGGGCTTCGGCCAGCGAACGCAGAAAATAATCGAAGGTCATATGCACCTCAGGTGATTCTCCGCGGGGCACAAGTTTTAAGCGCCCTTCCACAAGAGCCATATTGGCGTTGGGCGGTATAACATAGATGTTATTGGGTTGGACGGGCATTCCGTCCTGGACCTGGTGGATCGGCATCGGAGAGGACTTGGAAAGCAGTTGAGGCAGGAGGCTCTCGTGCGCAGGATCCATGTGCTGAATCAGCACGTAGGCCATATCCGTATCGGCCGCAAGATGCCGCAACAATGCAGTAAAGGCGTCCAGGCCTCCGGCCGAAGCGCCGATACCGACTACGGGACACCACTTTTCGGATTTCGACTTTGCGGACCGAGTGGACGGTTGCTGCTTAATACTTCGGGATTCCTTCCTCGAGGACATCGTTAGGCGCCGGGAATCTTGTCTTGTCTTGTCTTGTCTTGTCTTGTCTTGTCTTGTCTTGTCTTGTCTTTTTCCTTTCCATTGCATCGATCCCTTCAATGTAAGAACAATTTACAACGACAGCGGTCCCGGCAGGCGTGATATCAAATTAATTATGGCATATTAGGGGTAGAATCACCATCATATCAGAACTTCCCTGTCGTTTAACTTTTAAAAGTGAACCGTTTTTCTAGAATTTAACGTTTAAAAGTGAACTCCTCCGCAGCCGTGTCCGGGACGTTGACTCTCCTGAAAAAATAGCCGTCGCCGGCTTGTGAATCCTGTGGGCCCCCTGTTCGGGGGGCAAAGCGATTGTGGAGCTTGTGGAACCGCGTCGTTTGCGAATCCACAAATCCACATGAGCGGCAGGATTCAAAAGCATTCTTCCTTCCTTGGCCGTAGCCTCATACAAAAAGGAGGCTCTTGTCATGTCCCAACTCCACAAACGCTTTACCGACATCCAGATCAAAGAAATCCTTCAGCGCTTTCTGAATCATGAAATCGAACGTTCTTATGTCCAGGAAATCCTCAAGATCGGCAAGACGCGTTTGTTCGCGCTGCTCAAATCTTTCCGCGATAATCCCGAAACCTTTTCGGTCCAATATGAACGTCAAGGCAAACCTCGCTCCATCGCTCCTGAAATCGAAAAGAACATTTTCAAAGAACTCACCATCGAAAAGAAACTCATCCTGAACAAGGATGTCCCGTTAGATTCCTACAACTACAGCTATATCCGCAAACGCCTGGAAACCGAACACGGTCAGAACGTTTCTCTGCCTGCCATCATCCGCCGCGCCAAGGAAAAGGGATTCTATCTCACGAAACCCAAACGTACCGCCCATGACCGCGAAGTGTTGACCCAGTACGCCGGCGAACTCATCCAGCATGATGCCTCCATCCATCTCTTTGCTCCTGCCGCCGAACAGAAATGAATCCTGATCACTTCTCTCGACGATTACAGCCGGATGCTCTTCGCCAAGCTCTTCAATCACGAAACCACCTGGGGTCATATCCAGGCCCTGCAATCCGTTTTCCTCACTCAAGGCCTACCCCTGAACTACTACGTCGATTCCCATTCCATCTTCCGTTTCGTCCGCAGCCGCGATGAGCTCCACGACAAACATCACCTGGAAACCGACGAAACCAATCCTCAATGGAAACAGGTCCTCGACGACTGCGGCGTCAAAGTCATCTACGCTTTATCGGCTCCCGCCAAAGGAAAAATCGAACGCCCTTACCGCTGGCTCCAAGATCACCTGGTGCGCACCTGTGTCCGCGATAATGTCACGCAGGTGCGCCACGGTCAACTGGTCCTCAACCACGAAGTCCATCACTACAACCACCGCTGGGTCCACTCCACCACCCGCGAAATCCCGGCCATCCGTTTTGAAAACGCCCTGCGCGCCAAACAGTCCCTCTTCAGACCCTTCCACATCAAGCCACCTTACAAAAACGTCAAGGACATCTTCTGTCTTCGCCTGGAACGGACAGCCGATGCTTATCGGAAAATCTCGCTACACACACTGCAACTCAAGCTTAATGGCGTCAATCCCGGTGACATCCTCAATCTGCGGCTCTACCCGCTCAACGCCGCCACCACCGAACTCCGCTGCTGGCGCCGTCATACCCTCCTCGATGTTCGAATCGTCAAAAATGACGACCTCAAGGGAGTTCACTTTTAATCGTTAGACAGTTCACTTTTAAAAGTTACGGAACACATATCAGAACTTCCCCGCTGGTAAAAAGGTCGGCGTGATATTTTCTGTGGTAAAAGAA
>CAZSAL010000025.1:0-36791 GCA_964604825.1 uncultured Elusimicrobia bacterium | reverse complement strand
GTACCAACTATCAAGTTCGGAATTCGGAATTCCTTCTTCCACACTCCGCACTCCGCATTGGTTGTTGGAAGTTGGCGGCGTCTTTCCGAACAACGTCTCCGGTTACGCAAGCGATCAATCCAACCCCAATGTCCCCGGCGGCCCGTCGTCCGTCAGAGGGAGTGTCGGGTCCTATGCCGAAGCCCACGCTGCGGCGATCATCCGCTATGCTCTGACCGGGCGCGTGGGAGTGGAAGCGGGCGTAGGCGTTTCCATGGCGCGGGTCCGCAACGACTTCTCCCGGCAATTCCCCGACATCACCCTGACAAACTCCAGCGTAGATACCCTCTGGTCCCCGCTCGGGCTAATTGGATTCGAAGTGAAGCTGTGGAAGGGGCTCGCCTGCGGCGTAGATATTATGTACGTGAGCTATTCGAACAAACCCGCCAGCGGCGGCCAGACGCTCGACCTCGGCGTGAGCGGATTTATGGTACGGCCAATGGTGGAAGCAAGGTTTTAGGCTTAAATTAGGCCTTGAAAATGGTTATCATATATGATAACCTCTAGGAGGGCTTGATGGGGATGTATCATGGGCGCGAAGATTTTCTTATTTATGATGGTGACTATTTTAAAGCAGAGTGGTACTACACTCGAGAAGGCCACATGCCGGCTTATGATTATTATTCCGTTCCCACACTGGGAGACGCTGTAAGACGCCGCTTTCTGGAATATGTGAAATTGTACTGTGACACAAAACCCGGCATAATTTTGCCGAAGACAATTTATGGAATAGAGGATAAACTGCACAAAATTTATGCGCTTAAACCAAAAGATGAAAGATTTTTTAACTTTACGACCGAAGGATCGGTCATGATAATTACTAACGCTTACCGGAAACATTCTCAAAAAATGACTAAGAAAGATATCGATGTAATGAATACAGCCATTCGTTATCGGGAAGATTACATACAGCGGCTGAAGGAGGGCGTCTACTATGAGCGATAAATCCAAAGCAAAAAGCCTTTACGAAAAGGAGCTGCAAAAACCGGAATTCAAAAGGAAATTTGAAGAGGAATATGATGCTTTAAGCATTGAAGTACAGATCTTGAATGCCATGGAAAAACGGGATTGGTCCTATACTGATCTGGCTGAAGCAGTAGGGACAAGCAAGAGCAACATCTCCAGAGATTTGAAGGGGGGAGGTCTAGTCGCGGCAAGTTTCTCTCGTATTCGCAGGATGGTGGAAGCGTTGGGAATGAAATTGATCGTGTTAGTCGTGCCGAAGGAATATGCCGTGGAATTGACTTGGCGTTTTCACGGCATGGTGCAACGCATTGTTAACGATAAGAATATTGCTGCGAATGATGCCGTTACATTTGCGCGTAATACCAGGCCGGCATGTTCGAAAGATCTGTTTATTCCTGAATCATCTAATCCATTTGCGCAGGTTGAGATCAAAAATCCATGGGGGAATACATATGAAAGTCATTTTATTGCTCGCTGATTTTGCGCAGGTCTTAAACGGGAAACTCTACATCATGGGTGGTGGATGGTCTATGACCGGACCACAACCCAGCCTATCGGCAATTGCCTTAAAAATCGAAGTGCCCTGGAACCAGACTAACCAAAAACATAACTTGAAGCTGGAGCTGATTGATTCAGATTACAGGGCCGTTACCGTACCAACCCCTGTAGGTAATTCACCGGTTGTAATCGATGGAGAATTTGAAGTTGGACGTCCAGCCGGTTTGAAAGCTGGAATTCCTATTGACGTAGCCATGGCCTTTCCAATTGGACCATTGCCTCTCGAACCAGGAGAACGCTTTATATGGAAATTGTCCATCGATGGGAAAACAGATGACAACTGGCAGGTTGCGTTTTCGACCAGATCTGCGCCACAGCAACCATCACAACCTAATTAGACATTTTGGTCATGTTATGTCTTGTGACGGCTGACGGCAGCCCCGCAACCAGGATTCGTATTTTTTGATTTCTTCGCGCAAAGGTGCTATTCTAAATCCCGTGGAAAAAGAAGAAATCCTCGAGAGCAAAATCCGCAAGGCTGTTGAAGAGCTGATTACCCTGCGCCGGGAAATAAAAAGGCTGGAATCGGAATGCGCGCTGCTCAAAGCGCACGTGGAAATGCTTTCAGCGGAAAACACCAAGGCCCAGCGCGTGCTCGCGGAACACGAACAACTTCGCCGCGTTCATAACCAGGTCACGCACCGCGTGGAAAAAGCGCTGAGCAGGCTGTCTTCGCTTTCCACGCCCCCTCCGGAACTCTCATGAAACACACTCTTTCCGTGCAGATCATGGACCACACCTACCAGGTGGAGTCTTCCGCTGACGACCTTTATGTCAACCGCCTCGCGCAGTATGTTGAAGAAAAAATGAAGGCGATGCGCGAAGAATCGGGAATCGTCGACTCCTACAAGCTGGCGGTCATGGCGGCGATGAATATCGCCGACGAACTGCTCACGCTGCAGGAAAATAAAAGCGCATTTTCCAAAGACTTTGAAAGCAAGACGGACGAACTCGTAGCCCTCCTGAATACCGCCCTCGAGACCCCGGCCAATTAGGTCAGCTATAATATCCTTAATGGTGGCAAGGAAACATTCCTCCGAGACCCTCGGTCTCTTTGATTCCGCCGCGCGCGCGGAAATTATGGCTAATGCCCCATTGGCCATGCGCATGTCGCCGCGCACTCTCGATGAGTGGGCGGGGCAGACCGACCTGCTCGGTCCGGGAAAACTCCTGCGCCGCGCAGTCGAGGCGGACCGGCTTAGTTCCGCCGTATTTTTCGGTCCTCCAGGCAGCGGAAAATCGGCCCTGGCCAGGCTGATCGCCAGAAAAACGGAAGCAGTTGTTGAAGAACTGAACGCAGTCACCGCCGGAGTCGGCGACGTACGCGACATTATTGAACGCGCCAAGGAACGCCGCTCGTTTAACAATAAAAAAACCCTGCTGGTACTCGATGAAATTCACCGCTTCAACAAGGCCCAGCAGGACGCGCTTCTTCCCGACGTTGAACGCGGCCTGATAACACTGATCGGGCTTACAACGGAAAATCCCTTTTTTTATGTGAACTCCGCGCTGCTTTCGCGCGCGCAGGTTTTTGAATTTCAACCGCTCGCCGAAGAAGCTCTGGAAAAAATCGTGAACAACGCCCTGCAGGACAAGGAGCGCGGCCTGGGCGGTTATCCAATCGAGTTGACTGCTGAGGCGCGCAGGCATTTTCTTTCCCAGGCAAACGGAGACGCCCGCCGCCTGCTGAACGCCCTGGAACTGGCCGTTCTGACAACCAAACCCGGCGGCGGGGGGAAAATTACCGTTGATCTGTCCGTAGCCGAAGAATGCGTCCAGAAGCGCGCGCTGGTTTATGACAAGTCCGGAGACCAGCATTATGACATCGCCTCGGCCTTCATCAAGTCCCTGCGCGGCTGCGATCCCGACGCTGCGCTTTACTGGATGTCGCGCATGCTCGTTGCCGGAGACGATCCCCGCTTCATTGCGCGCAGGCTGATTATTTCCGCAAGCGAGGACGTTGGCAACGCCGATCCCCGGGCGCTTTTGATCGCGCATGCGGCTCTGGCGGGAGTGGATTTCGTGGGCATGCCCGAAGCGCGCATTATTCTGGCGCAGGCCGCTGTCTATATAGCTACGGCTCCGAAGTCCAACGCCGGGTACCTTGCCGTTGAAAAGGCCATAAATGAAGTCCAGAAAGGCGTCATGAGGAAAGTCCCTGATCACCTTAAGGATGCCACCCTGGACCGCGAAAGGCTCGGGCATGGAGAAGGCTACTTGTACCCGCACGATTTTCCCGGCCATTTTATTCCCCAGGAGTACTGGCCCGATCCGGTAACGCTTTTCGAACCGACAGATCTGGGTTATGAACTGGAAATCCAAAAAAGGCTTAAACTATGGCGCAGCCAGCAAAAAGTGAAATCCGAAAAAAAATCCTCATAAAAAGAGACGGGATTCCCCTTCCGGAGAGAGTGCGCGACAGCGCAATCATCCGGCAGAGACTGTTTAACCACCCGCTCTGGGAGGATTTACATACAGTCATGGCCTATATTTCTTTCGGTTCCGAAGTTGAAACGCACAAACTGGTTCAGGAAGCGCTTGACGCCGGAAAGCGGATCGTTGTTCCCGTGTGCGACCGGGAGCGCAAAGAGATGCGGCTTTCGGAACTGCGCAGCATGGGTGATCTTGCTCCCGGGGCGTTCCCGGGTACGTATGAACCCTCTCCCCAGTTTCAGAATATGGTGGATCCTTCGGAAGTCGAGCTGGTTCTTGTTCCGGGCGCGGTTTTCGACCAGTGGGGCGGCAGGATCGGCAGGGGGGAAGGATATTTTGACCGCCTGCTGCCGCAGATGCCGAATGCCGTAAGGATCGCCCTTGCCTTTTCCCTTCAAGTCTTAAAGACGCGGCTGCCGCTTCTCCCGCATGACATGCGCATGCATCAGATAATCACGGAAAACGACGTGATCGACGCAAAGGCATCATGAGACTTCTTTTCTTAGGAGATATTATCGGGCGGGTCGGCAGGAAAGCGCTTTCCATTTCTCTTCCAGCCCTGAAAGAACGGATGCAGCCTGATTTAATTATTGCGAACGCGGAAAACGCCGCGCACGGAAAAGGGCTTACGCCGCGGATCGCCGAAGAACTCTGGGATGCGGGCATTCATGTGCTGACTCTCGGCAATCATTCATTCGACAAAAAAGACATTTTGCCCCTGCTCGATGATCCCCGCGTTATTCGCCCCGCCAACTACCCGATCGCCGTCCCGGGGCACGGTTCCGGAGTTTTCTCGACGAAATCCGGAATTCCCGTTGGAGTCATTCAGCTTATGGGCCGGGTCTACATGCCGCAGACGGACTGTCCTTTCCAGAAGGCCGACGCGATCCTTAAAGAAATGGCGCCGCAGGCCAAAATGATCTTTGTCGACATGCACGCGGAAATCACATCGGAAAAAGCGGCCATGGGATGGTACCTGGACGGACGGGTCAGCGCCGTGATCGGATCGCATACGCACATCCAGACCGCTGATGAGCGCCTGTTCCCCAACGGGACTGCGTTCCTCACCGACGTAGGCGCCTGCGGCCCGCACAACAGCATTATCGGCATGGATGTGCGCACCGCCATGAACCGCTTTCTCACGGGCATCATCAGCCCGATGGTGATAGCGGAAGGCGACGCCGTAATCTGCGGCTGCCTGATCGACATTGATGAGCGCACCGGCAGGGCGAATTCAATCGCACGTGTCCGGGAATCCGTTCCGGTTCCTCCGTTATGACCGCTCCGAAAATATTTACAGTCAGCGAGATCGTGCGCGACGTCCGCGTTTCCCTGGAAACCATGTATCCCGATGTCTGGGTGGGAGGGGAGATTTCCAACCTGAACCGCCATTCGTCCGGACATTGCTATCTTTCGCTGAAAGACGCGGCAGCCCAGCTGAGCGTTGTTATTTTCCGGGACGATTTCCGGCGCCTTGTTTTCCTTCCGGAAAACGGCATGCAGGTCACAGTCCACGGGAGGCTTACGGTTTATCCCGCGCAGGGAAAATTCCAGATGGTCGCCGTGGCGATGGAGCCGCAGGGCCGCGGCGCGCTGCAGATAGCATTTGAGCAGCTGAAAACGAAACTGGAAAAAGAAGGCCTTTTCCGCACCGAACGCAAGCGTCCCCTACCCGCACTGCCGCAATGGATCGGCGTTGTCACCTCCCTTGACGGCGCCGCGCTCCACGACATCCTTTCAGTTTTAAACAGGCGTTTCGCCGGCCTGCGCATTCTTGTCGCCCCGGTTAAAGTCCAGGGGGCGGGCGCGGCGGAAGAAATCGCGCAGGCCATTGAAAGGCTGAACCGCGAATTCCCGGACCTTGAAGTCCTTCTGATAGGGCGCGGCGGAGGTTCCCTCGAAGATCTCTGGGCATTCAACGAAGAAACCGTTGCGCGGGCCATTGCCGGTTCGCGCATCCCTGTCATTTCCTGCGTGGGCCACGAAACGGACTTTACCATTGCCGATTTTGTCGCGGACCTGCGCGCGCCCACCCCTTCGGCCGCCGCGGAAATCGTCATCCGCAGCAGGCTGGAAATCCTTGAACTTATGCGGAATTTGACCTCGCGCCTGTGTTCATATATAAACTATCGGTTCGGCGATCTGGAAAACCGGCTGAGACACGCGGCGGCAAGCCGCATGCTGACGCATCCCGGCTTATGGATCGACGAGCGTTTTCAGGATGTGGACCGGCTGACGGAGCGCCTGCGTCAGGTTTTTGATTCCGCCCGGGCGCATCAGGAGAAGGACCTGCGGCATCTTTGCGAAAAGCTCCAACTGCTTTCGCCTCTGGCCACTCTTTCGCGGGGATATGCCGTAGCCTGGAAACTTCCGGAACGGAGAATCCTGAAGGATGCCGGAGATACGGCGGCCGGACAGGATCTTGAAGTGCAGGTGGCGAAAGGACGCGTTTATGCCAAAGTCCAAAGAACCGAGCTTTGAAGAAGCGCTGAAGCGCCTGGAAGAAATCGTCCAACAGCTTGAGACAAAGGAAGCTTCCCTGGACGAATCTCTGGGGCTGTTCGAAGAAGGCGTAGGGCTGGCGCGCCGCTGCCAGAAAAAACTGGAAGAATCAAAGAAAAAAGTGGAAGTCCTCATGAAAGATTCCGGAAAACTGAAACCTCTGAACGGAGAAAACCTTTAAATGCCCATGCCCGAACCGCTGCACACTTATTTTCAATCCCGTAAAAAGCTGGTCGACAAGGAACTCAATCACCTGCTCGACACCACCAACTCCGAGCCGGAAATTATTCATGAAGCCATGCGCTATTCGGTTTTCGCGGGAGGCAAACGCCTGCGCCCGATACTGGTGCTTGCCGCAACGGAATGCTGCGGCGCAAAACCCGATATCGCTCTGCCCACGGCCTGCGCCATGGAACTGGTTCATACCTATTCGCTGATTCACGATGATCTGCCGGCAATGGATGACGACGACCTGCGCCGCGGGCGGCCTACCAGCCACAAGGTTTACGGCGAAGCGATAGCGATTCTTGCGGGCGACGCGCTGCTCACCAAGGCGTTTGAGCTCATAGGGAAAAATGCTAAAATTTCAGGCGTTCGTACCGACGATATTCCCAAGGTTGTTCTTGCCGTAACGCATGGAGCCGGAACCTTCGGCATGATCGGCGGCCAGGTGGTTGACTCCCAGATGGATGGCGGCCGCTGGAAAAAGGCGAATGCCGAGCATGTTCTGCGCTATATCCACCGTCACAAAACGGCTGCCCTGATCCGGACGAGCCTGGAAGCAGGAGCGATCCTTGCGCGCGCCACGGCCAAACAGGTGGACTGCTTCACCGAATACGGCGAAAAGATAGGGGTTGCATTTCAAATCGCTGACGACGTTCTGGACATTATTGCCGACAAAAAAAAGCTGGGAAAGCGCGGCAGCGATGTGGAAAACGACAAACTGACTTACCCTGCGCTTTACGGGCTTGCGGCTTCCCGCAAGAAAGCCATCAACCTTGTGGAAGAAGCGAAAGCGGCGCTTGAGCCGTTCGGCAAACACGCTCAGGTACTGCGCCAGCTTGCAAACTATATAGTGGAACGAGATCACTAAAATAAGGCCGTCATTCCCGAGGCAGTAATTGGGAATCTAGTTGTTTTAAAAAGGCTGGATCCCCGCTGGCTGCATGCGGGGATGACAAACAGGAGAACGCGAGCAGATCTCATGGCTATTCTGGAACAGATCAAAGACCCTAAATACCTGCGCCTGATGCGGCGCGAAGTGCTGCCGCAACTGGCCAAAGAAATCCGTCAGCGCATAGTGGATACGGTTTCCAAAAACGGCGGGCATCTGGGTTCTTCCCTCGGAGCGACTGAGCTCACGATTGCCCTTCATTACGTTTTCGACACTCCCACAGACAAGATCGTATGGGACACAGGCCATCAAACTTACGGGCACAAGCTTCTCACCGGCAGGCAGGACCGTTTCGACACGATCCGCCAGTTCAAGGGGCTGTCCGGATTTCCCCGGCGGGACGAATCGCCGTACGATAATTTCTGCGGAGGGCACGCCTCTACCGCTATCTCCGCAGCTTTGGGAATGGCCGTGGCCAGGGACCAGAAAAAAGAGGATCATCACGTTGTCGCCGTTGTCTCGGATGGCTGCATTACCGGCGGAGAGAATTTTGAAGCGCTTCAGAATGCCGGCCATGTAGGCTCCAACCTGCTGGTTATTCTCAATGACAATGAGATGTTTATTTCCAATCGCGTCGGCGCCCTGGGCGCATTTCTCACCAAACTGCTTACCGGCGGCCTGGCAAAAAAGCTCGAGCGCGAGGTCGAAAAATTCCTTAAACGCATCCAGTTTTACGGCGCCGGGCTCCTGCGCGTTGCTAAACGCATGCGCGTGCTGCTTTTCCCGGGCATGCTCTTTGAAGAACTCGGTTTCTCCTATTTCGGACCGGTCGACGGGCACGATATTAACCACCTCATCGAAGTCCTGGAAAACATCAAGACCCTCAAGGGCCCTGTCTTCCTGCACATCATCACGAAAAAAGGCAAAGGCTACGACTTTGCCGAAGAAGATCCCATCACCTGGCACGGCCCGGGAAAATTCGATCCGGCTACGGGAATGATGATCAAACCGGTGGTGCCGCCGCCTCCATCCTATACGAGAGTATTCGGCGAAACGCTGGTGAAGCTGGCCCGAGAAGACGACCGCGTAGTGGCGATCACCGGAGCCATGCCTGACGGCACAGGAACCAATCTGATGCGCGACGAGTTCCCTTCGCGTTACTACGACGTGGGCCTTGCCGAAGAGCATGCCGTCAGCTTCGCCGCGGGACTTGCCTGCGAAGGCATGAGGCCGGTGTGCGCCATTTACTCCACTTTTTTACAGCGCGGCTTTGATCAGATGGAAAACGACGTTGGCCTGCAGAAGCTTCCCGTGGTTTTTGCTCTGGACAGGGCGGGTCTTGTGGGAGAAGACGGGCCTACGCACCACGGCGTGTTCGATTTCGCCTACACGCGCATCATCCCGAATTTTACGGTGATGGCTCCCGCCGATGAAAACGAACTGCAGCAAATGCTCAAGACCGCGCTTACGCTGAACACGCCTTCCGTCATACGCTATCCCCGCGGGCACGGAGAAGGTGTGCGCATGGACTCCGAACTCAAACCCCTTCCCATAGGCCGCGGCGTGGTAATGAAGGAAGGCCGGGAAGTTTATCTTCTTGCCATAGGCAGCACGGTTTATCCTTCGCTTTACGCGGCCGCGATCCTGGAAAAGGAAGGGATATCCGCAGGTGTCGTTAATATGCGATTCGTGAAGCCGCTTGACGCAGATCTTCTAAGAAAACTTCTGCAGCAGACGCACAATTTCGTTACGGTTGAAGAGCACGTTCTTGCAGGCGGTTTCGGCAGCGCCGTAATGGAATCACTGGAAGGAGTTGACGTTCAGATCCACAGGATCGGGATTCCCGATCATTTCATTGAGCATGGTTCCCAGTCCGCCCTGCGCGACATGGTGGGGCTGACCCCCGAAAAGATCGCCAAGTCTACCCTTGAATTCCTCAAATTATCCGGACGCCCGGCGCTCCAAAAAATTTAATCCATTTCCGAAGCGCAGGCTGGATGAACTCCTGGTCGAGCGCGGCCTTGCCGGTTCGCTTAAAAAGGCTCAGGCCTTGATCATGTCCGGGCAGGTTTTGCTTGAAAGCGGCGCCGCAAAAAACGCCGGGCAGACCGCGGGAACGGACGCGAAAATTGAAATTCTCAGCGGCCCCCGCTTTGTATCGCGCGGAGGCGACAAACTGGCCGGAGCCCTGAAGGCTTTCGATATCTCTCCTGTGGACATGACCTGCCTTGACGTCGGCGCCTCAACGGGAGGATTTACCGACTGCCTGCTGCAATCCGGCGCCAGGCGCGTTTATGCTCTCGATGTCGGTCACGGCCTGCTGGACGCGAAGCTGCGCTCCGATCCGCGCGTGACAGTTTTTGAGGGGGAGAACTTCCGCCATTTTGATGTCTCGCGGCTGCCGGAACGGCCCGCGCTTGTCGCCGTCGATGTTTCTTTCATCTCGCTGAAAACCGTTCTTCCCGCGCTGGCCGCTTCTTTAGACGGCAGAGGCCTTATGCTGGCGCTGGTAAAACCGCAGTTTGAGGCTGAACCAAGGGATGCCCCGGGCGGCGTGGTACGAGATGCGGCAGTCCGCGAAAATATTTTGCAGAATATCCGTACCGCGGCTGAGGCGGCAGGGTTCGCCTGGCGCGGGAAAGCGGACTCCGTGCTCAAGGGCCCGAAAGGAAATCAGGAAACGTTCGTTTATCTGGAGAAGAAGTAACTAAGTTCAGACGTCGCCCCGGTAATCTGCAGGCCGGGGCCCATCCACAGCCTTATAGATTGATCCCGGCCTGAAAATTGCCGGGAAGACGGCATAAAAGGTTAAACAATAATGGCCAAAGACGTTTACGACTTCAAGTCGATCGAAGAGAAATGGCAGAAGGACTGGGACGACAGTAAGGTTTTCTCGGCTGAAGATCCTGCTTCTTCCGGGAAACCCCGCTACTACTGCCTGGAAATGTTTCCTTATCCCTCCGGACAGCTGCACATGGGGCATGTCCGCAATTACTCTATCGGCGACGTGGTGGCCAGGTATCACCGGATGCGCGGTGAAAACGTGCTGCATCCCATAGGCTGGGATGCTTTCGGGCTTCCTGCGGAAAACGCCGCCATCAAAAACAAAATCCACCCGGAAAAGTGGACCAAGCAGAATATCTCGGTTATGCGCGGGCAGTTGAAAGCCCTCGGCGTTTCCTACGACTGGGACAGGGAGTTCGCCACCTGCGATCCGGAATACTACCGCTGGAACCAGTGGTTCTTTATCAAATTCTTCGAAAAGGGGCTGGCATACAAGAAGAAGGCCGCAGTGAACTGGTGCCCTTCCTGCCTGACTGTGCTTGCCAACGAGCAGGTATCCGCGGAAGGCGCCTGCTGGCGCTGCGACTCGGCTGTGCAGCTTAAAGAGCTTAACCAGTGGTTTATCAAGATCACGGAATACGCCGAACAGCTCCTTAAGGATCACGATCTCCTGCGCGGTTCATGGCCGGAGGAAGTGCTCACCATGCAGTCGAACTGGATCGGGCGATCCGAAGGGGCTGAGGTCATTTTTAAGCTTCAGGGACAGCCGGAATCTCTCACGGTTTTTACCACCCGTCCCGATACGCTCTTCGGCGCAACGTTCATGGCGCTGTCGCCCGAACATCCGCTCGTTGAGAAACTGGCAAAGGCGGACCAGGGACTTGAACAAAAACTCAAACCTCTGCGCGAAGCAGTCAAAGCCCGCCGCAAGGAACGCACGGAAGCAGCCGACAAAAACGGCGTTTTCCTGAACATCTATGCGGTCAATCCCATAAATCAAAAAGCCATACCGGTCTGGGCCGCAGACTACGTGCTGATGGAGTACGGCACTGGAGCCATAATGGCCGTGCCTGCGCATGATCAGCGCGATTTCGAGTTTGCCACAAAGTATAAACTGCCGATTATAGAAGTCATTCAGCCTCACCCCTTCCCTCTCCCTGAGGGAGAGGGTGGCCGGAGGCCGGGTGAGGCATGGTCTCATGCCTATGAATCTGAAGGCGTGCTCGTCAATTCCGGAGAATTTAACGGAATACCGTCCGTGCAAAGCAAAGCTAAAGTTGCCGAGTGGCTGGAAAAACGCGGCCTTGGCAAAGCCACTGTTACATATAAGCTAAGGGACTGGCTCATTTCGCGCCAGCGCTACTGGGGGACTCCGATCCCGATGATTGAATGCCCGAAATGCGGTATTCTGCCTGTTCCGGGAAAAGATCTGCCTGTGCTCCTGCCCAAGGACGTGCAATTCACCGGAGCAGGCGAATCTCCTCTCACGCAGTCCGCGGGATTCGTCAATGCGAAATGCCCGAAATGCGGCGGCGCAGCGCGGCGGGAAACGGACACCATGGATACTTTCGTTGATTCCTCGTGGTATTACGCGCGTTACGGCGATCCGAGAAACGCTGCAAAACCGTTCGATCCTGATAAGGTAAACCCCTGGCTGCCCACCAGTCAGTACATCGGCGGCATCGAACATGCCTGCATGCATCTTATTTACTCGCGTTTCTGGCACAAGGCCATGCGCGATCTGGGACTGGTCAAATCGGAGGAACCTTTCGCAAGGCTGCTCGCGCAGGGCATGGTCACTCTGGGCGGCGCGGCCATGTCGAAGTCCCGGGGCAATGTCATAGATCCCAACAAGATCATCGCCGGCTACGGCGCGGATACCGCGAGGCTTTTCATCCTCTTCGCCGCGCCGCCGGAAAAACAACTGGAATGGTCTGAAGCGGGAGTAGAAGGCGCATGGCGTTTTCTGAACCGCGTGTGGAGATTAGTGAGCCTCACGACCTCCTCCCCCCTTGCGGGGGAAGGAGATTTGAATAGATCGAAGAAAGATCTTCTGCGCAAGCAGCACTGGGCGATCGACAAGGTTACGCGCGACTTCGGCAGAGAAATTCAGATCAATACCGCGATTGCCGCAGTGATGGAACTCGTCAACACTCTCTACCTCTATCCCTCTCTTGGCGACGATGTGTCGCGGAACGCGGTGAAAACGGTAGTGCAGCTGCTTTCTCCTGTAGCACCTCACTTGATGGAAGAGCTCTGGCAGGTACTGGGGGAAAAAGGGCGCTGCTCTGAATCAATCTGGCCCGCCGCGGACCCGCAGTGGCTTGCGGCCGAGCTGATCGAAATTGTTATCCAGGTAAATGGTAAACTACGGTCACGGCTTCAGTTGGCCCCCGGAACCGGCAAAGATATTCTGGAAAAAGAAGCGCTCAAAGACTCTAAAATTCAGAATGCGCTCGCAGGAAAATCCGTCGTAAAAGTGATCGTGGTCCCGGATAAGCTGGTCAACGTTGTGGTGAAGTAAACTTCGTCGTCCCGGCAGGCCGTAAGCCGGGACCCATACAATAAAAGGCCCTTATGATGGACCCCGGCCAACACAATGCCGGGGCGACAACAAGCCAGAGGTTCTTATATGAAAAAGATTTTCCTGCTTACTGCCGCCGCTGCTCTCGTTTTCGCCGGCTGTTCCAAATATTATTACAACCCTGCGCCGCAGATTCTGCCGCAATACATTAAAAAACTCGCGGTCCGTCCTTTCTCGAATCACACGCAGCAGTACGGCCTTGAAGACAAACTGACTCTGGCTGTGCAGGATGAATTCAACCGCGACGGCCGTTATCAGATCACTACCGAAGATCAGGCCGACGGTGTTCTCATCGGCGATATAACCCGCTACATTCTTGAGCCTTTAACTTACGATTCCAACCATGTCCCTACTCAGTACAAGCTCTGGATACTCGTGGATGTCACTTTTTACGACAAGGTCAAAAACCAGACTCTCTGGAAAGAATCAAACATGACCGGGGAGTTGCGCTATTATGTCGCTTCATCCAACCTTCCCGGCGCCCTGACCGAAGATGAAGCGCAGCAGACCATATGGGACCAGATGTCGCGCGACATCCGTACCCGCACCATTGAAGGGTTCGGCACCGTAACCGGCACGTCGGAAAAAGCGGTCCCGCGGACTTCGCCCGACCAGTACGACATCAACGCTCCGCAGAACAACGCCAACCCCCCGCCCATGCCGGAAGGACCCACCAGTCCTTCGCCTACCGGCGTTCCCTATTAAGCTGCCCTATGGGCGCGCCTGTTAAAGCGGACGATCTGCTTTCTGCATGGTCGCGCGGCAAATGGGACAGGCTTTATTTTTTCGCCGGACCGGAAGATTTCCTTATTGACGAAGCGGTTAAGAAATACGTCGCACACGTCCTCAAAGGCGAAGACGCCAGCCTCAATTACGATCAACTGGACGCGGACTCAATATCTTTCGATGAAATTATCCAGATTTGCCGTACTGTGCCCTTCCTGGGAGCCAGCCGCCTCGTAGTTGTCCGCAACGCCGGAGAAATAGCTTCCGGCGATCGTACGGCAATTTCCCAGGCTCTTTCCGATCTTCCTTCCAGCACTTATCTTGTCTTCACCTGGCTGAAAGAATGGCGACGCGACGATATCAACCGCCCGCTTCTTGAGGCGGTATCGGAGAAGGGGCAGGTCGTAATCTTCTGGCCGCTTTTTCCCGAGGCTGCGCAGCGCTGGCTGATGAGCCGCGCCAAAACTTGTGGCAAAACCATATCCCAAGACGCGGCTGCATGGCTTGTGCAGCAGGCGGGTGAGGGCCTTCGTCTCCTGGATCAGGAGCTTCAGAAGGCTTCCTGTTTCGTCGGTGAGAGGCCGGACATAGGTATCGAAGATGTGCAGGCCGCGTTTGGCTATGACAAAGCTTTATCGCCCTACGAATGGCTGGCAAGAATCCGTCAGAGGAAGGGCAAAGAAGCGGTAGCTCTGCTCAAGCACCTGCTGCAGCAGAACGAAGAACCGATCCGTCTGCTGGCCATGCTTTCCGGCGCGGTGCGGGACTGGCTCACTGCCAAGAACTCGGGAGATAGCCCTCAAGCCCTTGCAGCGAGATTTCGCCTCCGCAGGGGGGAAGAAAACCAATTTTTCCACGATCTGAACGGCTATTCAGAAAATGATTTGATGGAAGGGCTGACGGCCTGCGTGGAGGCGGACGCCTCCATAAAGACTGGAAAAGAAAACCCGGAGATGGCGTTAACCCTGCTTACCTTGCGGTTTTGCAGGTTCTAACGCGCGCACACGTTTGGACAGACGGGACTTGGTGCGGGAAGCGGCATTAGTATGAATCAATCCGGTTTTCGCGGCCTTATCCCATGAGGCAAACGCCTCATTGAGCGCTTCGTGCGCTGCCTTTGAATCCTTCGCCACGATTGCAGCTTCAACCTTACGGGAAAGACTGTGGATTTTGCTGCGCAAAACAGTATTAGCCTCGGCATGAGTAACAGCCTGACGGTGCGCCTTGATACCTGAGGTGTGACGTCCTGTCTTCAACTTCGCCATAAAAACTCCCTTTGTTAATCGGAAAATTGCGTCCTTTTTGAAGAATTAGTATCGTATAAAACCTGACGGGAAAATGCAAAAACCTAACCATCATCGACTTGCCCGCTCTGCCGGAATATTCACCGGCGCGACCATGCTTTCGCGTCTCCTGGGTTACGCGCGCGATACTGTCGTAGCTAATTTCTTCGGCGCAGGAGCGGCGGCGGACGCCTTCTACGTCGCTTTCCGCATTTCCAATCTGCTCCGGCGTCTCCTCGGAGAAGGCGCGCTTTCCGTATCCTTCATCCCAGTATTTTCCGAATATCTGGAAAAGCACGGCAAGGAAGAGACGCAGCGCTTTTTGAACATCATGTTCACCACGCTGACCGTAGTGCTTCTGGTGATCACCGTGCTCGGCGTGGTTTTCGCCAAACAGATCACCATGTTCACGGCCATGGGATTCGAGCGCACGCCTGAGAGGTTTGCCCTGACCGTTACCCTGACCCGCTACATGTTTCCTTTCATCCTGTTCATTTGTCTGGCTGCTCTGCTTACGGGTGTGCTGAATTCCTTCGGATCATTCTTCCTTCCCGCTATGGCCCCTGCGTGTCTGAGCGTGGCGGAGGTGGCCTACATCTACATGATCGCCGCATTCGTATCGCCGAATAACCAGATCATCGGTCTGGCGATCAGCGTCACTCTGGGCGGGTTCAGCCAGTTCTTCATCCATATCCCTGCCCTGCTGGAGAAGGGATACAACCTGAAGTGGGACTGGAAACCGAAGCACGAAGGCGTACGCCGCGTAGGGAAACTGATGGTACCAGCAACGATCGGCACGGCCGCGGACCAGATCAACGCCTTTGTCGACACGATCTGCGCGTCCTTCCTCGCAATCGGCTCGAACACCGCGCTTTATTATTCCAATCGCGTCATGCAGCTGCCGCTCGCGCTTTTCGGCATTGCGCTTTCGCAGGTAGCGCTGCCCTCCATGTCCGCGAGCGTCGCCCGGGGGAATATAGGAGAGGTCAAGGAAACGCTGAACTTCGCGCTCAGGCTGACGCTTTTCATGATCGTACCCGCGACCGTCGGTTTGATTGTGCTGGGACATCCGATAGTCCAGGTGCTTTTCCAGCATGGACGGTTTTCCGCGCACGCTACTGCGATAACGAACCAGGCCCTGATGTATTTCTCCGTCGGTCTTTTCGCCTACGCCGCAGTGAAGATTCTGGCCGGAGGTTTTTACGCCTTTCAGAACACGAAAATCCCCGTGCGCATAGCCATCAGCTGCGTATGCATCAACGTAGTCCTGAACGTGGTCTTCATCAAATTTACTTCCATGGGAGTGGGCGGACTGGCTCTTGCCACGGCAACGGCTTCCTGGGTGAATGCAGTCACCCTGTTCCTTCTGCTTAGAAAACGCCTCGGGCTTCTCGGAGGCCGCCGCATCGGGCGCACATTATTGAAATCGCTTACAGGCAGCGCGCTGATGGCCGTTTTCTGCCATCTCGTCATGCATGCTGGAGGAACGCGGCAGGTTTACTTCCGCCTTTCAGCAGCCATCGCCGGAGGATCCATGCTTTATCTGGCAACCGCCTATCTCCTGCGTATGGAGGAATGGACGCCCTTCTGGGCTATGCTCTCGCGCCAGCACCCCGTTGAAGAAGTGGACGCCGCCTAAATAAAATTCGTCGCCCCGGTGATTCGTAAACCGGGGCCCATATATGGATCCCGGCCTACGGCCTGCCGGGACGACAGCATAAGTGTTAACTTTATGTTCCAACTGATCACCGGTTCCTATCGCGCCCTCGAAGCCTCTCTGCTCGACGAAATTGCGACAGCCAAGAAAGCTGATCCACTTGCTCCTCTGCTGGTCCTTTCACCATCGGCGCGTCTCCTGGATCGCCTGCAACGTCAGTTGGCTGAGAGGGCGGCTTATTTCAACATCCACTGCCTGACCTTTTACGCTCTGGCAGAACGCCTGCTTGAGGACCGCGCTCCTACGGATGACCGGGTGATCGGAGAACCCGCGCTTTATACGGAAATCATCCGCGACCTCCTCGAAGGACGCGGCCCGACGGAATTCATTAATCGCAGTTTCCTGCACTCTCCGGGAAAACCTCTGGCGCGCGGCGTGCCCGGCGCTCTGGCGGAGACGCTGCGCGACCTGCGCGACTCCGGCACGCGTGTAGTAGACGCATTGAAAGCGGCGCTTGAGGGACAGCTTGGCGATTCCGCTCCGGAAGCCGCTCCGACCCTTGAGCTTTACGCCCGGGTTTACGAAGTTCTGCAGAAACACGGCCTGCGTACCCCTTCTGACCAGCTCCGCCGTGCCGCTGATATCGCTCCCAAACATGCCTTTATCGCCCGGCAGAAGGTTATTTACCTGTACGGCTTCTATGATTTGACCGGGGTTCAGCTCGACCTGGTACTGTCCCTGGCTTCCCACCCTGACGCCCGCATCTATTTTCCGTACGAGGCCGGCGCTCCGGCATATGCCTTTGCCGAGAAACTTCTGAACGATTCTGCATTAGTACAAAAGATAGGAAAACGAAAAGTTTTGACTGAAACGTTAAAGCGCCATATTAAACCACCTCTCCCTTATGGGGAGAGGTCGAGGCCGACAGAAGGGAAAGCCGAGGGTGAGGGTATTGATCCCCTCACCCTCACCCCCACCCTCTCCCCCAAGGGGCGAGGGAGTTCAGCAGAGCTCTGGAACTGCTCAGGGGTCCAGGACGAGGTCTGGCTTGCTGCCAAAAGGATACGGTTCTGGGCGGAAACGAAGGGCATTCCCTTTTCAGAGATTGCTCTTACAGCGCGCAGCCTGACGCCCTATCTGGCTGCCGTACGCGAAATTTTTGGAGCAAATCAGATCCCTTACAATCTGGGCGCAAACGAACCTGCAGGAGCCTGGCCTTTAATTAAGAAAGCCAGGGAAATTTTAAGGAATCCATCCCTTCCCCCCTTGAGGGGGAAGGTACGGATGGGGGGTGGCCCCCCCACCTCCATCCTCCCCCTCGAGGGGGGAGGAGAACCATTGCTGTCATGGAGCGTGCACGCGCGCTGGGCAGAAGAACTGCTCTGCGTACCTGGTACGCAGCTCAAAAATAACGCACCCTGCGTACCAGGTACGCAGGACGTTTTAGATGCAGTGCGCTCGCTTGCGTCACTGGACGTTTTAGGCCGGCCTGTCTCGCGCGGCCATTTTCTCGAAATCCTGGAAGAAAAACTCGACCGCCTTGCCCTGCCGTTATCCCCTTCGGAAAATTCCGGGGTACAGGTGCTGGACGTCATGGCGGCGCGCGGCATGCGCTTCCGCGCGGTTTGTTTGCTGGGACTGAATGAAAAATCTTTTCCGCGCCTTATCCGCGAAGATCCTTTTCTGTCCGATGCAGCCAGGTCCGCGCTGAGCGGGGTACTGGGCTGCCGCCTTGGCCGCAAGATGGACGGCTATCAGGAAGAACGCCTGCTTTTTCATCTTGGAACCGCGCTTGCCGATGACTTTCTTCTGCTCAGCACGCAACGATCCGATGAAGAGGGCAAGGCCCTTGTTCCCTCGCTTTACCTTCAGGAATGGCAGAGCGCCAATTCTCTCAAGGAAAATCATCTGCCACGCACCTTTCTGGAAAAATGGCTCACGGTTCCGGTTGAATTCTGGACTCCGAAAGAAGTCTCCCTAGCGCTGAACCGCGAGCGCCGCGATCCGGTTGATCTGTACAAAGCTCTGGGATGGGAATGGAAAATTTATCAGACGCTCAAAAAAGCCCAGCTGGAGACGGAAAATTTCCGTGGCGGCCTGGGAGAGCGCGACGGGAATATCGGGAATAATCCGGTTTCAGACCGCCTGATTGAGGAAGGCTTTTCGCCGCACTCGCTGGAAGAACTCGTGGAATGTCCCTTCCGCTATTTCGCCCGCAAAGTTCTTGATGTGGCGCCGCTTGAGGAAGACGTACGCGAAGGGGAACTCGGCTCCGACGCTCTGGGCAAGCTCATTCATGCAATACTGGAAGAGTTTTATGGAAGGCTTTCACAATCACCTTCCCCCCTGGAGGGGGAAGGTCGGGATGGGGGGGACAAGAGAAGAGTGCACCCCCCACCTGTCTCCTCCCCCTCAAGGGGGGAGGAATCGAATTGGGAGAAAATTCTCGATCATTCCTGCGTCACTTGCTTCAAAACTTTCGAAAATGATAATTCCGGAGTCTATCCAGTGATCTGGTTCGCCACGCAGAACGCGATACGCGCCAGACTGCGCGCTTTCCTCGAGCGGGATCTTGCGGAGCTTAAACAAAGCGGATACTGGCCGAAGGAAACGGAAATGGAATGCAGCGGCAAAATCCCGCAGCTTGGCGACATTTTATTTCAGGGACGCATCGACCGCCTGGACGAAAAAAAGGAGGCAGGCGAAACCGTTCGCCGCGTAGTGGATTACAAAACCGGCCGCGACAAGCCCGGCAAAACCGAAACCCTGATCATGAAAGGTTCCTTCCTGCAGTTGCCGGTTTATCTCGGATTGGCCAAAGCACAGGAGGTTGCCATCTATAACCTGCAGGAGCTGGAAAAAGGCGGAGAGCCGCGTTCGATCAGCGCGGATTTCTGGGAAGAGTACGGAAAAAAGCTTGCGGAGGGGATCAAGGGCCTGGTGTCCGTAGTGCGCGAAGGCCGTTTCTATATCCGCCCTGGCGACGACTTCGGACAGATTTACTGCGACTGGTGCGACTATAAGACGATATGCCGGAAGAACCATCAGCCCACGCGATTCAGAAGCCTGCACGATCCGGTAAGGAAGAAGAATGAAGAACGGTTATCTTAGGATGTCGTCCCCGAGGACGTAATCGGGGACCCAGCATACATGAAACATTACTACGTTTACATAATGGCCAGCAGGCGCAACGGAACACTTTATACCGGTGTGACCAATGATCTCGTTAAGAGAGTTTATGAACACAAAAATGATCTAGCTGACGGATTCACAAAGAAATATCGGGTTCATGCACTGGTTTATCTTGAACAAACAGGCGACGTGAATTCCGCAATTGCACGAGAGAAGCAACTGAAGAAATGGAATCGAAAATGGAAACTCGACCTTATCGAGAAATCCAATCCTAAATGGAATGACCTTTATAAAACACTGCTTTAACACTGGATTCCCGCTTACGACCGCGGGAATGACAAGCTTTACGGAGGACCGTAATAGGAATACGGATGGCTAAGAATATTGTCATCGAGGCCGGCGCGGGCACCGGCAAGACCACCCGCCTTGTGCAGGCAATTCTGGATGCGCTCATAGAAAAACGGCTGCCGCTTACCTCGATTGTCGCCCTCACCTTTACGAAAAAGGCCGCGGGGGAAATGAAAGAGCGCATTGCCAAAGAGCTGCGCAAACTTCTTGCGGACGAAAATCTTTCGGCGCTTGCGGCTGCCTCGCTCGAGCAGATTGACCGCGCCTCGATTTCAACAATCCATTCCTTCGCTTTTTCTCTTTTAAAGCGCTTCCCTCTGGCGGCTGGCATTGATCCGAACGCTGAGGTGGACGAAAAAGGCTTTCGTTACGACGAGCTTTTTGAAAAGGAATGGCCGCTCTGGCTTTCCCGCGAACTGGGGCAGAATTCAGCGCATGAAGCAGAGTGGCTGGAAATCCTTGAACGCCTGAGCCTCAAGGAAATCGAAACCCTGGCGCGGCGTCTTTGTGATTTCGACGTGCCGCTCGACGCTTTGCCGCTTTCCGACGATCAATTGTCCGGCGGGCTGAAGCTTTTTCACGATAACGCGCGCGGCCTTGCGGCTTCGCACAATGGCAAAGAAAAGGCCAGCCAGGTCGCGCAGGCCTGTGAAGAAATTCTTGGCATCGGAGCATCGGCAGCATGGGAGAAACTGAAGGAGATCTCCCCGGAAACACGCGAGATCGTCAGTTCAAGTGTTTCCTCGACCAAAGCCTGGTCAGAAGAAAATATTGAATCCCTGAAAACCCTCCAGCAGGTGGCGGCGAATGTTCTGCGCCGTGGCGACCGCATTATGGCGCTATTAACCGCGCGCCTCAAACCATTTGCCGCGCATTTCCGTGCGCTCGCTCTTGCGGAAGGGATGCTTTCACACAGCGCCCTGCTTTATCTCTCGCGCGAGCTTCTGCGCAAAAGGCATGACATCCGGCTTATGCTGAAGCGCGAAATCCGCATGCTTTTCATAGACGAATTCCAGGACACAGATCCCCTGCAGGGGGAGTTGCTGCTTTTCCTCGCGGAAAAACCCGAAGGCCGCGCAAAAACCTGGCAGGAGGTGGAAATCGGAGAGGGAAAACTGTTTGTCGTTGGAGATCCCAAACAGTCCATTTACCGTTTTCGCGGCGCGGACATCGCCGCCTACCGCAAGATCACGGACCTGATCCACGCTCAGGGAGGGGAAAAAGACGCCCTGCAGAAAAACTACCGCAGCCACGACCAGATCGTTCACGCTATAAACGCGGCTTTCGGAAAAATTATCGAAGAAAAGGAATTGATCTCCCCGGCTTACATACCTCTCGAACCGGACCGCAAACGACAGGATCCTGCTATGCAGGACGTTGAACTCCGGATTATCCAATCAGCGGAAAAGCTTTCCTCCGAAGAAACCCAGGAGGTGGAGGCGAACGATATCGCGGGATGGATTTATGAGCACATCCCTTCCCCCCTGGAGGGGGAAGGCGGGGATGGGGGGGCTAAATTAAAGAAGGCACCCCCCACCAGTATCCTCCCCCTCAAGGGGGGAGGAGCACTAAGGTTCAAAGACATAGCTTTGATCTTCCGCTCCTCTCCTCCCATGCGCTTTTTTGTAGAGGCCCTGCGCCGCTGCGGGATTCCCTATGTGGTCGAAGGCGAGCGATATTTCTATTCCACTCCGGAGGTCACGGATTTTCTGAATCTCCTGCGTGTAATAGAAAACCCGAAAGACCAGCTCGCGCTCACGGGATTTCTCCGTTCCCCGCTGGGAGGGCTGACGGATAAGGAAATACTAAACCTAAAGGAATGCGGGCAGTTGAGTTTGATGTCATTCCCGCGGATTGTTAGCGGGAATCCATCAAAATCTGGATCCCCGATTACTACCTCGGGGATGACAAGAGTGGCCAAAATCTACAGCCTCCTCTTGTCATTGCACAAGCTCCTGGAGGAGGAACCTCTTAGGCTCGCGCTGGACCACATTTTCGATAAGACATTTGTTCTGGAACTGGCTGTCGGCTCCTACCACCGCGATCAGACCATTGCCAATCTGCTGAAGCTGCGGCGCCTGCTGGAAACATTCGCTGAAGAGGGCGCGACCACCCTGCGCACCCTGCTCGATAAGATGAAGGCTTTCATGGAAAATGACCGGCTGGAGGGGGAAAGTCCGCTCGCTGACGAGAACTACGATGCGGTCCGGCTGATGACGATTCACAAAGCCAAAGGACTGGAATTCCCGGTGATCTTTCTTCCCGGACTGCATACCGGCAGGCGCAGCGGACCGACGGACGACGTCATGGTGGACTGGAGTACCGGGCGCGTTGGACTGCGCGCAGGCAGGGGATTCCAGAATCTGGAAAAGCTCATTCTCGACAAGGAACAGCGCCTGCGCGAAGCTGAGGAAGAAAAGCGCGTCCTTTACGTTGCCATGACCCGCGCCAAGGAGCGCCTGGTTCTTTCCGGAGGCATCACGCTCAAGCAGGGTCTGCGTTCCGACAGTTATTTGAAGCGTCTGCTCACAGCCTGGAACATGCCGCTGGATAAAATTTCTGAAGGGGAATTCCCCGTAGGCCAGACGCAGATAAACGTGTCACTTATCGATCCCGCAAAACAAACGGAACCGGAGATTGCCGTTAGCACGGGAACACCCCTGCTGGACAAGCTCCAGCCCAAAGAGTTCGCCGCACTGTGGAAGAAACGCGGAGAAGAGTGCGCCGCTGTCCTCGCCGCGCCAATGACGATAAATCCCAGCCATTTAACCGTCATTGCGAGGAGGCCATCCACTCCTATCAATAAGAATGGCCGACGTGGCAATCTCAGAAGTAAAACAACTGAGATCGCCGCGTCGTCGCCTGCGGCTCCTCCTCGCGATGACAAACTGGACGCCGCCACACTTGGGACTTTATTGCATCGTTTCCTCGAGAAATGGGACTTCCACGCGCCCAAATCCGAAATGCCCGCGAAGCTACGCGCCGTCGCGGACGCATACTTCGCGTCACTAAGCAATGTGGAATTCGGAATACGGAATGCGGAAGAAGGTAGCGCTGTTTCAAAAGGAATACCACCTTCCGCACTCTACACTCCGCACTCCGCACTTGTTGATGAGGCTGAATCGATTTTGAATAACTTTATCGGCTCTCCCGCTTATCAGGAAATCGCCGAAGGGGAAATATTGGGAAGGGAAATACCGTTCTTTTACAATGCGGAATTCGGATTGCGGAACGCGGAAGAAGGTTGCGCTGTTTCAAAAGGAATACCATCTTCCGAACTCCGAATTCCGAACTCCGCATTAATCAGAGGGACAATCGACATTCTCTACCGCACGAAGTCCGGCCAGTTCGTCATCGGCGACTACAAATCCGGCGATACGTCTGGCGATTACGAAGATCAGGGGAAGGCGTATCAGGAAGCGGTGCAAAGGGCATCGGGGCAGGAAGCGGAATTTAAAATGATATTTTTAAGGCTGGCGGATTAATGCTCATTGTGCTATCACAATGATATCAATTCGTGAAATATATGGAGGTCAGCTATGCCGAGCATTTTGATCCCTCATATCCTGCAAAAAACGCTTCGCCAAGCCAAGCGGATCGCCCGTAAGCACCGTCTCGAAAATCAGTCCGGCGCGTGGTCGGTCCGGGCAGATAAGATCCGCGATGCTTTGCCCCGCCGGCAGCGTTATTCCAGCACCACAGACTTGCTCCGAGATGACAAAAATCGCAGTTTATGACGCCGTTTATCTGGCCGCGGCGATCCAACAACACTGCGCCTTTATTACCGCCGATCAATCCCTTGCGCGGCATCTTAACAAACAGCCGCTTTCCAGTCATATTGTTCCCCTGGCGATTTGGAAAGAAATGTTCCAATCAAAGGACTGACCAAGTCCAATTATTCCTGTACCACACAAAGGAAAGCGCCCTCGTCATTACCACTTCAAAATCAGAAAATTTCTTAGCTAAAAAATCATATAATCATTAATCTTCATTTTATTTTTATCAGACTCGGAGACCGCGTGGCAAAAGAAGATCGAATCAAAATAATTAAAGAGCTACAGGCCAAACGGGACAGCCGTTTGATCTGTTACATAACAGGTGACCGTGAGAATCTAGGTGCAATGATGTCGCAAGATATCGTTCGGATTCTCTATGACCAAGTAAGACTTTTTCCTGCGGACTCCAAACAACAATTGGATATATTTCTTTACAGCCGGGGCGGCGACACAAATGTTCCCTGGCAGGTTGTATCTATGTTTAGACAAGTCCTTCAAGGTGCAAATTTCAATGTACTAATTCCGTACAGAGCTCAAAGTGCCGCCACTATGCTTGCACTCGGCGCAGACAATATTTTGATGGGCGAGAAGGGGGAACTTGGGCCAATCGACGCGACGATCCGAGGACCTTACAACCCAAAAGATAAAGCTACTAATAATCCTTTGCCTATCAGCGTCGAAGACTTGATGGGATATTTCTCTTTATTGGGGAAATTTACTGAAAAACTTGAGAAAGAGGATCATGTCAAAGCTTTTGAAATTCTAGCTAAAGAGGTACATCCTCTTGGCCTGGGTGCCGTCAAACGTCTTTTGGAACAAACGAAATCAGAGGCAGAGAATTTGCTAGCAACAAGGAATCGTCCGCACATGAAGCAGGTTAATCAACGTATCGTTAAGAAGCTATCTTCAGAACTATTTTCCCACCATCATGCTATTTCACGGAAAGAGGCTCTTGACGATATTCATATCAAACATGTGGCGCCGCCGGATCCCAATGTCGAAAAACTGATGTGGGATTTGTTTCTGGAATATGAAAAAGAACTACAGTTACGGACGCCTTTCCGTCCTGAAGAGGACTTGATCGTTAACAACTTGGATGAGCGGATTTATCCTGACCTTAAAATTATTTATGTTGAATCAGAGCATCGCACAGATGTTTTTAAACTTAATATTCGAATGCAAAAAGTCCGGGATATCCCTCCTCAACTGACACTGAATCCACAAATCCAATTGCCTGCAATTAATTTGCCCCCAGGGGTTACAACCCCCCAAGGAATAGCTCAATTTATACAGCAATGGTTGCAATCACAAGTACCCCCAGTTTTACAAGCCATCTTGCCGCAGTTTTTTGCTCAATTAATGAATTCTATACCAATTAAAGGATTCAATAGAACAGAGTTGAACCGTAGGTGGGAAACGGAATAGGATGAAAAGACTTGAAAAGATACAATCTTGATATAGGCTATATGCGGGGGGGACTTATGGAAGAACTATTAAATATCAAAATGGATTTTTTGGTGTCGACGGACGACTTCTTAAAATCTCGCCATATATCTGCACCTACACCATATTCTTTGTTCTTTCAAAGCCCGACCTCGACATTTATACCTCAAGACAAAACGATTATTAACCCCGTTTCAAGGGTTCTCCCAAACATAGACCCTAGTCAACAACCAGTTTGACAGAAATCTCAAATCTGACGCTCCTCAGGTCATAGCACCCCTCTCTCCTCATCTCCCCCATTTCAAACAAAACCGCCCTATATGAGCCCCCTGCAACCGCGGTGGTACTTACTGTAGCCAGGAACTCACCGGCCGCAGCCCCGCCAACCCGCCATCCCCAGGTTATTGCTCGGTAGCCACCGGGCTACTCTGGTTATCCTTGGTTATTTGTGGTTATTGCTGGTTATCAGTGGTTATCGCTGGTTATTTGTGGTTATCAGACTGGTTATCAGACTGGTTATCGCTGGTTATCAGTGGTTATCAGCGGTTATCACTGGTCACCGCTTTGGTCACCAACCAGGCTACCCTGGTCACCACTTTGTTATTTGCCCTTTTCCTTAGGCTGAGAGGTGATCTAAAGCTGAATGTCGGCATGCCGACATTAGGTACCGATTGCCTGGCAAATGGCTGGATCCCCGATAACACAATTCGGGGATGACAACTTTTCCCGCCCGCCAACCCCGCCACACAAAATGTCGCCACGGCGACATTTATGAACGGCATGGGGAGCCCTAAGGGGGAACCTTCCAACTTGTGTCCTAAAGGGGTTTAACCCCTTCATTTCAATGTGTTATTCGAACAGTTTGTTGACGAGGATTTTGGCGTAGGGGCGGGAAAATTGGGCAGCGTCTCCTGTAACCAGCGTGCGGGACGTTCCGGTCCAAACCGGCTTTTCTGTGGCCACATCATAAAGGTTCGAGATCACAACCGCGACCTGATAGTCCAGCCCGTACTCCGGCGACGCCACGATGGCGGGGAGTTCGTCTGAAAGCCTGGTATCGTCATAGGGAATTTCCGAAGGTTTCTGCGCTCTTATCGGCTTATCAACCGGCTGAAGCATATGAACGTCGGTAAGCCGCGTCACGAGCACCGTGTCATAGCCCTGGGCTTTGGCAAAAGACGCAATTCCCGCCTTATCCACAGCCACTCCGGGAGGAAGCGCCTGCCAGCTGGCTGCCGCAGCGATCTTCCGCGCCTTCAACCGGCCTGCAATGGCGTTTTCGAAAGCCTGCCTGTTCGGCGCAGTATTGAACACGCCAACGACAAGAATCTTTTGAATCCGCGCTCTCTGGAATCCGGGAGCTTTGCGGATAGAAACCATGGTGGTTGAGCTCGAGGTGCAGGCCGCCAAAGTCCCGAGGACGGCAATCATTACCAGACGCTGCGCCGGAAAATTTCTCATCGCGCACTATTATGACTTTTTTTGGAGATTCCAGGGGATGTCGCATACTTTCTTACTTGTTCACTGTTCGCCGGCAGGCAGGCCCGCCAACTCCTCCCTGCGCAATTTACCTGGCTGTCATACCGTTGTCATGGTTAATACCTATAATGGAATTACGTTCATGTCCAACCGATCTTTAACAACTACGTCGCTGCTGGCATTCGCCGGAAGCGTTTACATCCGTCTGGTTGGAGCTACGTCACGCATTTTCTGGAAAAACCGTATTGCGCGGGACAAGCTCGAGTCGAACGGAAAGGGATTTATCTACGCCTGCTGGCACGGCAGGCAACTGTTCATGCTTTATCTTCACGAGAACGATCGCATCCGGCCGCTTATTTCCAAAAGCAAAGACGGAGATCTGATTGCAAAAATTTGCCGGCATTTTGGGCTGGCCGCGATCCGCGGTTCGTCATCGCGCGGCGGTATGAAGGCGGTACTGGAACTGAAAACAGCTGTTGAGTCAGGAGCGCGGGTGGGGTTTACGCCGGATGGTCCGCGCGGCCCTTTGCAGAAGGTCCAGCACGGGGTGCTCTTTGTAGCGCAGAAGTTGTCCTGCCCGATTATTCCTTTCGCCTACGGCGCTCGAAAACGCTGGGTGTTTGGCAAATGGGACCGATTCATCGTACCCAAACCCTTTAACCGGATTTCAATCGTATACGGGGAGCCATTCTTCGTCGGGCCCGGCGATGATCTCGCTGATGCGGCTAAAGAGATGAAAATAAAACTGGATGACGTAACCCGCGAGGCCGACCGTCTCGTGGCGCTGCCACCCGCAGTACAAAAGCAAGCCCCCGCCATTCCGCATCCACTAACCAACGCAGCCTAGATTACCAGGCTAAATTTATGGAATCTTGTAGCCCACCTGAAACGAAATGGTAGGCATGCTGATCACGCTCATTCCGAATTCGGCATGGCCGGTTTCGAACCAGTGCCACGTGCCGTTGATCCCGGCGATAATGCAATCTGTGACCGGAACGTCCATACCGATGCCTAGCGATTCCGACATGCGTACCGTCTGGTCGTGGGTCTTGATTTCTCCACCCAGCAACGTTATCTTCTGGTCTTCGCGGAAGCGATTCGCGCCGACTCCAGCCTGAATGTACGGCGTCTCCGTCTTACTCTGCAAGAAATTGTACCGGGCTATCGCTTCGCCGGTGATAATGCTGGTCATGGTTTCTTTTGAGGAGTCATTCCGGTTTTTCTTGTACGGAAAGAATAACTCGTTGGCCTCTATGCCGACCGACAACTGCGGCATTAACTCGTACAGATACTGCAGCCCTCCCAGAAAACCTTCCGAATGCGTACCGCTGAAGCCGTTTGGCTGCGTAGGAATTCCTGCCCCCAGCTGAACGGCAACGCGCTGCTCCGCGAATGAAGACGAGACCATTCCAAAACCTAGAATGAGAGCCGCAACCGATCGTATTAGTTTTGCCATTCTATCCTCTCTTTCATCAAGCCTTTAAATTCTGGTTACGAAACAGCATGATCATAACTAAAAATTATCCAAAATGGCGCAGTTGACGACCGATTCAACGGACGATTGTCATCTGGTACGACAAGCGCCACAGTCTTCACTCTCGTCTTAATTCAGGGATGCTTCTGGTTTAACTGGCGGAAAGTACTTCGCGGGGAATATTTGATGTCCGGCCGGCATCCCCCTCCCGGGGAATATGCCGGCCGGTTATAACGGATGCTATAGCGCTGTATCCATAATGCAAATCCATATTCCACTGCCGGTGTTCAGAGATCACATGATCTCGCATGCACGCCAGGGCCGCTTCCTCTGAAACCGTTGCAGCCTCTGTAGCCCCGACAACTTCGAGCAGGCCATCAACAACAGCCGTAAGCATGATCTCGTTGAAAATACCAAACATCCGCCCTGAATCATCCGATGCGGCGCCCCATTCCTTCCCGTTGAACACGAGGGGATGAGCATCCAAAACTGACTGAAGAGTAATCGCGATCTGATTACCAATCCGCTCCCTGATCTTGCCGTGCAGGTCGTCCATTCCAGTCAAATTGATGTCGCATTCAATTGTCTTCCAGGCTGTCCAGACCGCCTCCATGAGCGGCTCGTAAATCGATGCCTCTTCCACAGGCGCGATTTCCTCTTCGATGAGTTTCAGCAGCGCAACGCGATTTTCACTCATTGTTTCCCTGTCAGTGAAATCAAGAAGGGTCCCGATCTTATCCTGCCAGGCCTCCGGTATTTGTTTCATCTTATTGAAGTCTGCGATCAAACCATCCCATCGATCAACCACCCGCCGGTGAAGATGGCCATACCAGCTCATGGCTGCAACCCCGGCAAACTTTGGCCAGGGTGCCGGATGACTGCTGACCGCATAGGGGGCCGCAATGGGCAAGCCGAACAGACTATGCCAGAGAGTTCGGAACAGACGTCCCAGCAGTACTTCGGATGAAGCGTCCAGTCTCTTCTGGTTGTAGAGTCTATGCCGTTCGGTCAGCTCTTCAAAAGCGCGCTCAAGCGATCGGGTCCCTGGCGGCTCGATCAAAAATTCCTCGATCGGCTTCAGCCAATCGAGGACAGCAAGACGCAAGGTTGCACGATCGTCCAGTGTTCGATCCCGCAATTGACCGGTAAGACCGTCAAACACTCTCGGATGTGTATCGATAAAAGCCTGCGCCATAGCATCGACAACGAGCTTAGCCCGGAGATCCCTGTCACAAACATGTTCAAGCCGTACGCTGGCCTCCGCGAACGCCTTGCGGAATATCTCCTGGGTCTCCATCTCGGGAGCGATCAGCAGAGCGACCACTTCGCGGACATATCTGAGGTGTTCCTCCGGTCTTTTGTTATCCCATTGAGTACTGTATGACGTCCCTGCCAGGTGACTCAGTATCTCCGTAAGGTATGTATCTTCCCTTAGGTTTTTATTTTTCTCATATTGAGACCTCAGTCCCGCCCGCACCTCCTCATCAGTGTTAAGCCGTTGGTGGAATTCCCTCGGGGTCAAAAACGTCCATTCAAAGAGCTTGCCCCACCATGCGCCTTCAAACGTGGCGATGCCGAGAGGCGCCAGTTCGCAGGCCGCCACGGTGGGGCGGCGGTTCATGTGTGCAGGAGAGCGGGGGAATTGCGCGAGGAGGGGGCAGAGGGCCTGGCCATCAAAGAACGAGCGAGCAAGCGAACTGCGAGCCGAGAGCGGTGTACTGCTCGCGGCTTGCTGCTTGCCGCCTGCTAACGGCATAGCGGAGGCGATCAGCGCAAAAAAAATCGTCAGCGATACTGTACGGATAAAAGCGCGCGGCATAGGCCCAGATTCTAATGCAAGTCTGCCGGTAAAGATATAGAACGGAAGGCTAAAAATCAGAGTCTGACCGGCCCAGTAATTTATGCGCTGCAATACCCAAAATTTCCTGGGCCTGTCAGCACCGAAAATTTATCCTTTCGCTCCATTTCATTTATGGATCACCCCTGTCATAATCGATTAAATTGGCCGCCTTATGGCCAACGAAACCTATGAATCTCATTATCATCAAACGAACCATCGCCTGCGCACTTGTTGCTGCGCTCATCGCCGACCCTGCTATCGCAGGCCTCTGTGAAGCGCACCTCGTACCTCGTGAAGCGCTGGCCACGAACTCCGCTTCACGCTTCACACTTCACGGGTCGTTTGGGGAGCAGGCGCTCACGCTGCCTGTATTGTTTGCCGATCATTATCTAGGGGGCAAATTGGGATTTAACGCGCGCAGGCTGCCGGGGACATCCTTGATCATCCCGGATTCCCCCGGCGTCCGGACGCATCCGATCTATCCCAATGAGGAGAACAGGCGGCTTATTCATTACCTTGAACCTGCTAACCTTATGCAGGATATCAATAAAGCCATGCACCGGCTGCTTTACGGCAGCAGGAGCCCTGATCCGGAAAACCTTACGGACTACGGCAGAATGATCAACGATTTCTTTAAACGCCATCGTCTACAAAGTATTCGCTCAGGATGGCTCTACGGCCCGGACGGAAGACACATCGAAGCAATGCGCCTGGATGAGTCCCAGCGGCAGGGATATTTCCGCAAAATGGTTTCCGATCTGCCGCACGATTTTCATTCCTGGATCCGTACCGCGCCGATCGCCCCGGGCATCTCCCCTGACGACGAACCCCGCTGCGTCAAAATCGGCCGGGGATCCAACAGCGTGGTCTGGCGGGATCCTGCCACTAATACTGTTTACAAGGAAATTCAGGAAGGCGCGGGGATGGAGGAGGAAGCGCTCGACCTGATGAACCGGATCAACAACGTTCCGACTCTGAAACGGTTCGTGCGCCCCATTTTGAACCGGGTTTTTGACCGGGGATTGTCAAGCAGCGGAGCGATCTGGCTGCGCAAGGCGGTCAAACTCCTCCGACGCACGGACGCTTCAGGAAACGTCCAGTTGAATCTTTCCGGATATCGTCTTGGCATGGAACTCATCCCCAAACGAATGGTACCTGTCAGCATTCATGAGAATGAGCCGGTGACAATTCGAACGCCCTTCCTTTGGGGATCGCGCAGGAAAACTCTGCGAAACTGGGTTGCCCAGCCGTATCAGGAACATTATTTGGCCGACGAAATGGCACAGGCTTTTGCGAATGGTCCAGGACTTGAGGGGGGCCGTGCGCTGATCGATGAAATCCTGGCAGTTCAGGAAGAGTTGTGGGAAAACGGCCTGTGCTACCGCGACAACGCTTTGAATTTCTTCAACGATTACGTCCGGTTCGACGACGGACCCATCTTAATCGCAGACGCGGGAAATCTCACCCAGAACCGCGTTGCCATCCTGCGCCATATCAGGGCCAAAGGCCGTCAGGCTCAGGAGCTTATTCAGAACCCGGAAACCTTTAACTCACTGAGGCCCGTGGCGGCGCAGTTGCGTGGTTGGGCCCCCACACAGGAGGAGGGAAATGCTCTCGTCAAATACTTCCTCGACCGGCTTGCAGCCACCTACAACGAAAACAATTTCTTTAACCATTGGCCTGCGATTCCATCTACGGGAAATCTTCAGACCGATACCGCTTCTACCCTGCCTCCGGTCCCCGAAGACGGGACGCTGATCTTCTCAGACACGCACGGCGATCCGGGGTTATGGGAATGGGCCGTGGCGCTCGCGAAGCATGGAAAACTCCGGAAAGTGATCTTCGCAGGAGATTTTTTTGACCGCCGTGAGAGGAATATCGAAACCTGGCATTTGGCAAATGAGCTGTTGGCATGCCGACCGGGGATCGAAGTCGTTTACCTGCTGGGCAATCATGACGCGTATATGGTCGGCTCCGTTTTGTTCCATAAGCCCGGGGACACGGGCCGCTGGATCAGCGCGGGCGGCAGTGCCTTTCTGCGGGAAGCTGGTCTGGGGTGGCGTGTACCGCTCATCCGGGGACTGTCAGCGGTCCGGCATATTTCCAGGACTATGCCGCCCATCCGCAGCGGCGTTGAGTTCCTGCTGCGGGCCCAGGCCGGGCGGCTTGGAGAAACTACGGAACTTCGCGATGTCGCGGCATGGCTTATGGAAAACTGCGGCATTGTTCATTACGACGGCCACGGCAATCTGGTTGTCCATGAAGGATTCTCTCCTTCCGCAGGCAAAGAGGCATTGATCGCGCTCGAAAATGACTGGAACCTGCAGCGGGGCGGAAGTCCGGATCGCGAGCAGGCGAAAGGATTGCTGAATCGTTACCGCGAAGGAATCTTCAACGTCGACAGGAAAGCATGGCTGAATACCCTTGCGGATGCGGATAGCGTTGCGCAAATTCTATCCAGCGCAGGAGCGCGGCGTCTTTTCTTCGGTCATAACCCTCAGAAAGATCTCTTTGAAGGCGCGGGGGAAGTTTACGGCGTCGCAGCACAGGGGTTCATTCATTTCGCCCCGGAAGGCATGTTCTGGGTGCCGCGCTCCGGCGCGCCCCGTCTTGTACGACCCGCCGGCGAACCCCAATCGTCTGATCTCCCTCAAGCTGGTTCTCCTGATAAGCCGGATTTAGGTCCCGGCGCGGTCTTACGTCCTGGAACGCTGCTGGGCCAAGTGGATTCCTCATTGGCATCCATGGGACTGCGCCATGACTCCGGACAAGCCGGCGTGTTATCCCCGAATAATGGCGAATGGTTACCGAATGTCGATTTGACGGACGACGAAATTAAGGCCTATCTCGGGCAGAAGACGCTTGACGATGCAAAAAAGGAAGGCAGGCAATTTTACATTCGGCGGCTGGATCCCACAAAGGATATTCATTTCATTCAGGAATGGGAACGGCAACGCGACGCTGACGAGGAATGGATTCAACGTTGGGAGGCGAAGAGACGTTCTCTGGTTGATTTGCTAATGTCCGATGAGACCTGCGATCTCATGTTCGGGTTGTTTTCAGAATCCAAAGGAGAGAAGCGTCTGGAGGGATACATCGGGTTTCATCTGAAGAGAAAGGAGGATATTCTCGGACGAGGAGGGTCTTGGATTTTTCTAGACCAAATAGAACTCTACTATCGCAATATCGGATCCACGGCCGATATTCCAGGAATCGCCGATCTTATGATGGATGTTTTCATCAAATACCTGATGGAGTCGGGCTTTATCGAGTATGGAATAACTATGTACCCCATGACGCCGGGATCAGAGGCCATGGCTGATCGATGGAATATGGATTATCTGGGAGGGCGTGACCGAGGGTTTACATCCGCGCACATGCAGGCAATATACGCGGGACATTCGCTGGAATCCCGGTTTAATTTTGGCCCCGGCGCGGCCGCCCGCCGCGCTGATAATGCTGATACCCCGCGCGCTGGTCGTTGTAAACTGCAGGAGGCCGCCTGAGAGAGATCAGGCTAGAAATTACGTTAATGAAGAAAATTCAAACCGCCATAACCCTGCTACTGGTTATTACGATGAGCATCATACCTGCGAGCCAGGGTTTCGCCGCCTGCGCGAATATCGACACCTCGGGGGCCGGGACATTTCGCAACGAGACTGCCGCCGTTTATGGGAGTCAGGCGTTGGCCTCACCGCTGGTTGGTGCACAAATTTATCCTGAAGGAATTGCACAAACAGCACGTGTGCGGATTATCCGGGCGATACCGCATCGCAGTCATTTTGCCGCCTTTCGGAAATTTAGCGCAGTGGCCTGGTTAACCGGCTGGCTGCAGTTCGGCCTTTTGAGCACAACGATGGCGGATGTACTACGCACCGGCACGATCTCCCATCATCCGCTTTGGCTGGCACCGTTGATCGGAATCATGGGATTCATGGGAATCATTTTTCGCCGACAAGCTCCACGTCCCATGACCCCGATGTTGGCATCCCGTTACATTCTTTATCAATATCTTGCCAATAAAGTTTTCCTGCAAGCCGAACAGCACGCCAAGGCAACCCAACGATCAGATGGAGCGCATCCGTCGAGTTTATTATGGACTCTCCTGGCAGCAGACCCGACAGGCAGACTCATTTCAAAAAGATGGTGGTCCTCCTTCGACGCGATCAGAGAGCCAATTAATGTAGGAACCGATGATGACCGGATCACCGCATCCGCAACTCTGCCGTTATTGGCTATTACCGCGCCAACTTCTTTTGCACTAAACCGAGCGATGCCATTATTTCTCTTTATTCTGGGATATGAAAACACACCGGCACAACAGGCCCTTGTCTACGGTCTGAGCCAACTGCCAGATAAATTGGTTTCCAACGGTGTCTCAGGGGAAGACCTTCAAAACCAATTAACCATTCTTCTCGGAATGTTTGAGGAAACTGTCAATACAGTTAAAGGAAGTAACCTAGTGCGTCTTGCTGGGGCGCTTAGTAGCCTCATAAATATATTTATTCTGGTTGAACGGTCCGGCGGCAAAATGCAAGGAAGGACCTGGAACAGGATTTTGAATTTGGTTGAGAATGTAATGAATAGGTCCGACGAACCTGCCGCCCGTGAAGCAGGCACTAGAGCCTTATCCACGCTGGCCGAGGCCGTTCCCCCTGCCGGCTCGCCGTCATTGATTTCCAAGCGTTGGGGACAGGTTAATGAACTTTTCACCAAGGCGCTCGGCGACGACGATCCGCTGGTTAGGGCTACTGCCGCGAAAGCACTGGGAACATATGCCGAATCCTGGACCGGTATGCCTCCCAAAGCCGGGCCGCGCGATGCTTTTATCACAATGATGATTTTTTTCACCCGAACTGTTTTTGACGATCCCGACCCTGCCGTGCGTGCTGCCGGCGCCGCCGGTCTTGGTAACCTAGCCAAATATTTCGCCGTTGCTGATCCCACTGAAGGGATGTGGGACTCGATTTGGATTGGCCATTATCTCAGGGCCATGGCGGATACCGCACAAACCGTCCGTATAGCCACAATCAGCGGTTTGGGCAATCTGGCTTCTGCCATTTCCGGGCTCAAAGATGGCGAAAATATTTTGGGCAGTCTTTGGTGGAGATGGGGCTACTACCCCGCTATCCAAGAAAATGATCTAAATATCCAATCGGCTGCAGCAGGCACACTCGATGCTACAGCAAGAGCTTTTAATGGGAAGGAATTATCAATAAACTCCATCCGTGAATTCATATTACCCGCCTTTGATGAGGCCGCCAGACACCCTCATCCAGCGGTCAAAGCCGGAGCTGCAAATGGTTTGAGCAGTCTTATGACCCTGTTGGTGGAAAAGGATCCTTCTGGAATCCTTGTGGACGCACAATGGCCGGCCCTCGTGAGGCCGATGCTGGAAAATGAAAACCTTGTTGTGCGTAAAGCAATGGCACGGAACTGGGTGGGACTTTCGGAGGTTCTGCTCATATTAGATCCCTCCGGCCAACGCCTGATGGATGAAGTGCCCGGCTTTGAGAAATTATTTGAGGGGACAAAGGAGGAAGGCCGCGCCGCCAGCGCGGCGAGACTCGGAGAATTCGCGGAAATGCTGAACCGGCTGGATCCTACGGGGAATCATTTCCCACGACAATGGGAATGGCTCCGAGGCCGATTCTATTACTGTCTATATGATGGTTCCGAACATGTCCGCCGGGAAGCGGCCAAACAGATGGGGACTTACGGTAAAGCGCTGCTGTCTGTGGACCCCTCCGGCAACCGGTTGCTTTCTGAGTGGCTCCCATTGTGTGACCACGCGCTCGGTGATAAATCCCAAAACGTATCGATGAAGGCCATTGCCAGTTTGGGGGAAGTAACCAGGGAAAGCGATCCAAAAATGCAGGACCCTGAGCCAGAAACCTTATGGCACTCACTCGACCAGATGTCTGTTGTTCTTGGAACCAATGTTTTCCCGACCGCTTGCGCTGAACTGGCTATTCTGACATTGTCACAGGGTACACCGACCAAGTTGCGGAAAGCTTCTACGGCATGGCCCATGGCCGTAGATCTCTTAACGACCATCCCGGAACCGTCGATGCTTCCGTCGAAATTGGGGGAAGAACTGACCGCAACCGCTGTCCGGGCCTTACAGCGCCACGGCGAAAAACTCAAACCCGCTGTTATATCGCAGGCCTATAAAACATACTTTCACACAACGGTTCTGCCGAAGGGGCGTCACGGCCCTAAAGATTTACTTGCACATATTGTGCTGGATTTTGAACTGAAGCGCCTGGGGCTCTCTTCTGATCTGACAATATTTTTGCGGGAAGAAAGAAGTTCGCCGTCCAATGCAGAATTGATGCCGTTGATTTCCCGCCTGGCGGAAAATGATGCGCTCTTCGTAGAAGCTGTCAGAGGTTATTCCTTGCAGAAACCGACCGATTTGTTTTACACAAGAGAGGAACAGACTGTTTATTGGCAGAGCGTTGAGAAGATTCTCCTGACAGCGGCACGCGACGCCGCGGCATACGAAGCTCTTCATATAGAGCACCGTTTACGTCCGATTCTTACCGGGTACAAGGCCTCTTCCGACGAGCTGAGCCGTGCTGGCGGGATTATTCATTTCATGTACCTGAATACCTTCACGACGTGGGCCCCCCCGTCGTCATCCTCCGCGG
>CAZSAL010000024.1:0-37254 GCA_964604825.1 uncultured Elusimicrobia bacterium | reverse complement strand
TTTTATTTGTTTTTACGCGGATCGACGCTTCCTATCCGCCGGACGCAAAGGGTGAGCGCTTTAATTATCTATACGGGAATATTTTGACTGAGCGCGGCGTGATGCCGGACGGCCAGCGTACCCGGGATTATTTCTGCACAACGGTGGGTAAGGCGGATTACGCCGCATGGATGAAAGAAGAAACGCATTTCTATGCGCGGCGCTACGGGCATTTGCGCAATCTTTGGGGCATAAATCTTGGTCCTTTCAGCGAGCCCTTCGTATCGCAGCGCGGAGGATTCCTGGAATATTCCGCTCAGACGCGTTCCTATGAAATTACGCAGTATACGGAATCCGCCGAAGCCGAATGGCATCGCTGGCTTCCCGCGCATTTTAATTCCGTGGACGCGATGAATAGTTCCTACGGTACGGCATTTCGCTCCTTTGATTCCGTTCCCCTTCCCCGAAACGAGGCGGATCCCGTTTTTAAGTCCGCGCCCGCAGCTTACTTTGATTTTGTCCGGTGCATCAACGACTGGTTTGTGGATCTCTATGAGCAATGCCGCGGCATATGGCACAGCGAGAGCAAGCGGCCCGACGTTCCGTTTATCATTCAGATCAGCGGCTATCTCCCGGAAAAAATGTATATGGGGCGGCCCGCTTTCGCGGCGTTCGACCTCCCGGACTGGATCGGCCGCGCGGACGCAGTGGGATTATCGCTTTATACTAACAGCGGCTACCAGGATCTCGGACACGAATCTATAACCTCATGTACTCGCCTGTTGAGCCTGGCCCTGTTGATGCACAAGAAAGTCTTCATTCTTGAAGGAGGAGCCGAGATTCCCCTGCCTTCCTTCAACAAGGATGAATTGCAGTTCTTTTCGGATGCGGGCCGGTCTTTGCGTCCGGTGACTTATATTTATGAGTTTTTGAAGAATCCTTTTAACGAGCCGGATGAGATCAATTCCGGGCGCTTGATCGATACGGCGGGGAATGTGCGGGTAGCTGTGCTGAAATATATGCGGAAATTAATTCGCCATGCGGCGGGGTATCCTCTGTTGACGGAACGGGCGAAATTGATCATAGTCGATGATCCCTCTTTCCTCCGTACAAGGCCGAGGCTGGGTAAAGAGGAAATGGCTTTTTATCAGCTGGCCGCGCATTTTCCAATGGTATGGATCCCCGTCTCTCATCCCGAACTTATTTCATCCGAAGCTATGGTCTGGAATCCGAGAACCGGTTTTTCACGGCCGAGCCAGGAATTGGACGCTTTGTTGGATCACATTCCTTTCCCGGACAGCCCGCAGAGAGCCGTCTGGATCCGGCAGTTTTCTAACGCTCTTTCCCATGCGCGCCATTAGATTTCTTGCCGCGATGTCGTGCCTGACGATATGCGGGTTCGCGTTTGCGTCGCCGAAGGCCGGAATGCTGCTGGTTGTTTCACCTGATTTATCGAAAGCAAACCGTCTTGATGCGGAGAGTTTCGGATCCACTTTCCATCTGCTCGGAGTTCCTGTCAGCAGCTGTGCTTTGACCGGCTTGAAATTGCCGGAGAGGTCATTTATCTGCCTGCCGAACGCTGCGGCGCGGCATTTGAAGCAGGCGGATCTGGAAGTCCTTATGTCCGCGGTAAAAAATGGAAAGGTTCTGATCAGCGACGGGCCATCGCCATTGATTGAGGCCCTGCATATCAAAACGGCCACGCCTCATCCGGTGTTTCACGTTCAGGACCGGCTTGATAAGAATCTTGAGATGCGCTGGCCGGATCACCCTTTAGTCGCCGCATTTGACGCTGCGGAAGACGACAACATTCGCTGGCTATATGTGGACAGCGAGACGGCCAGACCACTGGGGTTGGAGATCCGATTTGGAAAAGGAAAGATCGTCCTTTTTGCCGGGTTATACGACGGGCTTTCAGGAAAAGGTTTTTCCCGCTATCCGGATCTGCCCTGGCTCCTGGTACATGAATTGAATCTTCGGCCGCCTGCAAAGAAATCGTTGGCTGAGGCATATTTTGATCCGGGCAATCGCGGCGCGCATGCGGATTTGAAGGGACTTGCGGCGAAATGGCGCCGCTGGGGTATCCGGCGGATTTATGCCGCAACCTGGGATATGCAGGAGTACGATTACGCTTCGCTGATACGGACGGCTCACAGGTATGGAGTTGCCGTAGATGCCTGGTTTGAATGGCCGCACGTGACCAACGAGTTCTGGAAGGTAAACCCGGAGTGCCGGGAGAAGACCGCCGCTCTGACTGACGCCAGGATTTTCTGGCGTTCGCTCGTAAACTTTGAGAACCCGGCCTGCCGCGAAAAAGTATTTTCTTTGACGCGTGAGTTTCTGGAGCAATACCGCTGGGACGGAGTCGATTTCGCGGAGATCTACTTTGAGCCTGCGGGTGGAACCGACGAAGCCCCGGATCAATGGACGCCGATGAATCCTGATGCCCGGAAGGATATGCAGAAAGCGCTGGGTTTTGATCCGGTCCTTATTTTCCAACCTGGGTCCGCGTATTTCTGGGAAACACATCCGCGTGAAATGGATGCGTTCTACGCCGCACGGACGAAACTCAATACCGCGCGGGTCCGCGGCGCTCTGGAATTTCTGACGGCAGAGCGTAAAAAACATCCGTCGTGGGATTCTGTCCTGGCCTTTATTGACGTTGCCGGTCATCCGGATCTGGCGAAATTTTCTTCGGTCGATCTGGCCAGCCATCTCGATCTGGCCCGTCGTTATGGCGTCATGCCGCAAATCGAGGATTCCAGCCTGGATTGGCCGAATGGGCCCGGACGGTATGAAAAGCTGACCAGTTATTACGATCAGGTCTGGAGAGCGTCTTACGGCGTGGATATTAATGTCGTACCGGCCCACACGTCCGTTCAAGCGATGTATCCTACGGGTGTTCCGGTGGGGACAGAGTTCTTCCAACTGTGGCGTTCCGCTTACGGGCATGGCAACCGGGTATGTGTTTACGCCGAAGACACCGTCCGGGAAATGGATTGGGAGATTTTGCCTTACGTTATGGGCGCGGCCGCCGCCGCGGATTAACTGTTCGTCCATCGTTTGTATAATAACGCTGTCCCAGCGGGGCTCAGCAGTTGCGGGTGTAGTTCAATGGTAGAATGAAAGCTTCCCAAGCTTTAGACGTGGGTTCGATTCCCATCACCCGCTCCAAATTTTCCGGGCTCAGAGAATAGCTCCCCAAGCGTATTAGCGATGTCGTGTCGGGCCTCCGAAATCACTCCCAAGTATCGCTGTGTCATCTCGATATCACGATGCCCGAGTGTTGCCGAAATCAAGGACCTTTTTCAATTTGGCAAGCATCTGGGCGTGCTTGCGCTTATCCATTTTGCGGATGTTCATAAGTTTCCATTGCACACCGGGCAGACGGTCGATTCCCTGGAGACCCAACAAATCCCATTGAGGGTTTCCTTCCTTCAACGAAATGAGAAATTGCTTCTCCGGCATCGTTAGCGCCGATTTCAATAGTGGCACGAGGTTATCGCGCACCTTTTCAAGCTCCTCATAGCGGACCGGAACCATGGCCATTCCAAGCAATTCTGTTTCGAAGACTCTGCTGAAGTCCCGGGGGGATTGCCCAAAGAGTTCATGCATGGGTCGGTCGGTGCTGGCCAGATAAACGACAAACGCCTTGCGAATATTTTCAGCGATCCCTTCATTCTCCAAAAGAATCTTAAGATCAAAAAAGTCCCTTGGATGCTGGCGGTCCAGAGCCGCGCAAATCTTGCCTCCATAGAGGTCTGCTGCGGAAAGCGTTTTTATGGCGGCATTGAGCCCAAAGGATTCTTCCGCTTTTGGCGAAAGGCTTTTTTCCTCAGGGGGATAGACGGACCCTCGCAGAACTTCGTTGGGCTCAATTTTGATTTGAACTGTTCCTTCCCGTATGAACAGTTTCGAAGCCCGTCTGGGTTTACTTAAGAAATTTTCCCGTACCTGAGCCTTGGGGATGGCGTGCCGCACGGATTTGGAAATCCTCTCCAGCGCGGAACCTATTTGTTTCAGGGATTCCTCCCGTGGAGCTAACGGAAGATATGTCAAATCGATATCGACCGATAGTCTTGGCAGGTCTCTTAAGAAAAAATTGATGGCTGTACCGCCCTTGAGCGCAAACTCCTTTTCCTCGGCCACGTAAGGCAATACTCGGAGCAATAATTCACATTCGGCGAAAAAAGGACGGTCCTTCATTTTGCCACCGTTATTTTATATTTAGAATCGAAACGGCCACCTTGGACGATGACTCGCTTTCCTTTCCCGAAATTTACCCTGGATAAGTCCACTTTACTGACCCAGGGGAGATTGCATTTCTCCGCCAGGTACATAAATAGTCTCCTGACTTTGAGTGAGTGGCAATTTATAAGCAAGTTTTGCACAAGAGAAGGCCTTAGTGTCGCCAATCCCTCCATCAGTTGTTGCGCTCCTTCAAAGGAAACTTCAAAAGGGACCAAATGCAAGGTCTCCATCATAGCGCGCTCCGGCGCGGACAGGTTTATCGAATATGCTCCCATATCTCTTCGGGTTAGACCCAGTTCGTTGTTTCCGGTAAAGAGATTGGTCTTAACCAGTCGTGTTTTAACGTCCCAGGAATGGCCATTAAACCACCCGGGCAGCTTTTGGTTTGGCGGGGCGAATAAATAAACGAGGTAGCCTTTGCCAAGTGGAACATAGTGCCCATAGCCTTGCAACTCAAGAGCCGTTTTCCCACCAGCGTGGATTTTGAGTTCCAATTGGTTCTGTATCGCCCACAATCCTCCGGTCCAAATCACTTTGTCTCCAGAACGGATCACAGCCCCATGTCCGATCGCTTCCACCCATCCGTTTTGCCGATATTTTTTTAGAAGCCCCCTGGACACACCATGCTTGGCCAGCCAGGAAGACGTGTATACCACCCCGGGAGGCCAGCTTTTTAGAAGGAGTTGTAACTTGCCTGTATTTTGTATACCCATGGTCTACATAATAGATCGAAAAGAAACTATTTTCAAGAAAAAGTTTTTGTTTAGTGTTGTAAGTATACCCAAGGTATACAAATATTTAAAATTAAGAACTTCCTTGGTGCCGCTGGAATCATCATTGACGGAAGCGGACTTGCTGAAGTTTACCATTCTTTGATTCAGCCCAAAATTTGTTTCCGATTTTTTGGGCCTTGCGAATTAAGCTTGACGGTGTATACTTTCCCTATGAAGTCAGTCTTTACCTTGATCTTTCTCGTCGGTTTGATCGTCGGACAAGCGCCTGCGCCCGCATCGTGCCAGATGGGAATGGGATTGCCCGGCTGGCATCAAACCATGCCATGCTGCCGTACTCACAACTTACCTATGAAGTGCACGCAACTGCGTGGCTCTTCTGTTTCGGATATCGTAGTCCCTTCCACAGTGAAAACCCCGGAGCGGACCTGGCAGGTACTGCATGTAATACGGGATACGTTGTCCCAGACACAGTTACTGCAAACCCGGTACGTTCGACCGGTGCTCAATGTCTACCAAGCCTTATTTCGCTTCTCTCCACGTTGTCTCCGCTCACCTCCGGTAGATTCTATCTGCCTTTCCGCCTGATTAATAACTGTAACCATTAACAATACTTGTTGTTCGGATCGTCGTATGAGGATCCTATGTTTAAATACTTTTTTGCTGCTTTATTCATTGCCGTCCTGCCAGCCTGGGCTTCCCCGGTAACGACCTCTTTGCCGGATGTTCTCAAGCAGGCCCGCGAAAATAATCCGGAAATCCTTGCTGCTCGTCAGACCTGGGAAGTAGCGCGGAACCAGGTAACTTCCGTCCAATCCTGGCCGGACCCTACGTTTACCTATGTTGATGAGGAATTTCCAAGCGGTATGCCGGGCATAGCCAATCAACCGGTGAAGCATTACCGTCTGGAACAACCCATTCCTTTTCCCGGGAAGCTTTATAACGAAGGGAAAATGAAATATCACGAGGCCATGCTTGCCCGGGAGGCGTATCGGATGAAGGTGCTTGACGTCGTGCGCGAGACACGCATGCGCTATTACCAGCTTTACCTCACGGACCAGAAAATCGCCCTGGCCGGTGAAGGCGTCGAAATGATGAAAGTTCTGCTGGTCAACGCGCAATCACGCCTGGCCTCGGGCCAGGGATCCGCTTCGGATGTGTTCATGACGCAGACGGAATTGCGGCGCATGGAAAACAATCTCTACGAACAGCAGCAACAACGTCTGCTTATCCAGACTGAACTCAACACACTTTTAAATCAACCGACTGATATTTCCTGGGGAATCCTCTCCGCTCCGGAATTGAAAGATTTGCCTTTGACGCAGGCCCAGGCCATCCAAACCGCCAGACAGAATGCACCTGATTACATGAGCGCATTGCACGAACGGGATCACGCCAGCGCCATGCTGGCCCGGAACAAGCTTCATTTCGCGCCGGATTTCGGGGTCATGTACGAACACGAAACTTCGGGCAGCCGCGATCCGGGTCATCAGGTCGGCATATCGGTCACTTTCCCCCTCTGGCTCCAGCGTCCATGGGCCGATGTCCGGGCAGCGCAGGCTCATGTCCTTGAAGCGCAGGCTTCCGGCCTGGCGATGCAGAATGAGGTATTGAAGAAGGTACAGACGGAATACATTGAAACCCGGACGAGCATTACCCTTGCGCGGAATTTTACTGCCGGCATCCTGCCGGCAAGCCAGAGCAGCCTTGCTGTAGCGCGGCAGGAATACGCCAGCGGGCAAGGGGACATTATCCGCCTGCTCAGCGCCTACCGGTCCTGGCTCGACGCGCATAATGACTATCAGGATCATCTTTACCGCATGGCTGAACACTGGAGCCTGCTTGAAGCCTGGATCGGTATCGCGATGGACGAGGCCGTCACGACCTCGCCAATAGATCATGGCCCTATGGAGGCCTCACATGACCACTAAAAGCAGTCATTGCGAGCGAGCAATAAAGGTGTCATCGCGAGGAGCCGCAGGCGACGTGGCGATCTCAGACGTTTACAAGGCTGAGATTACCACGCGTCAGCCTCCCCAGAAAATTCCGGTGATGCTGCCGCTCGTAATGACGTCTCTCTGTCTTCTCCTCTCGTCAACTTTTTCCCTCGCATCGCCGAAGAAGATACTTTTCTACCGGAACCCGATGAATCCGGCGATCACCTCGCCCGTGCCGGCTAAGGATAACATGGGAATGGATTACATCCCTGTCTATGCCGAAGAGGCCGCCACATCCGTTCCCGGCCAGGGTGTTGTCGAGATCTCCCCCGACCGGCAGCAGGCCATCGGGATCAAAATAAGCACGATTGAGAGGCGTGAACTGTTTGTGCCCATTCGCACCTCAGCGCACGTCGCCTACGATCCAGCCCTTTACAACGCCATTGTTGAATACAGGGAAGCGCTGGCCGCGCAGCAACGCGCTCATGAATCCCGGGCACCGCAGGAATTTCAAACGGAAAATACGGAAACCGTTCAGGCGGCGAAGCTGCGCCTGCGTCAGATGGGACTTTCTGAAGACCAGATGGGTAACCTGAATTCGATGCCGTCTGATCCAGCCGAATTACTGCTTGGCAAGCCGGGACGCGCCGTCTGGGTCTATGCCGATATTTATGATTCCGAGGCCGCACTCGTCAAAACGGGACAGCGTGTGGAACTCAGCGCGGCCGCCTACCCTGGAAAACGCTTCGCCGGCACGGTGTGCGCCGTGGACACGATTATTAATCCCGAGACCCGAACGCTGCGGGCTCGTATTACGGCGCCGAATCCGGACGGACTTTTGAAGCCGGAAATGTATCTGGACGCCATTATCAAAACGGGATTGGGCCGCCGGATCGCCGTGCTGGAAACATCAGTCCTGCACACCGGAACACGCGACCTGGTTTTTGTTGAAACGGAGCCCGGCCGCTTTTCGCCGCGGGTGGTTACGCTGGGGCGCCAGGCAGGCAACTATTATGAGGTAATCAGCGGGCTGCAGAAGGGCGAGAAAGTATCAACGTCGGGGAATTTCCTTTTAGATTCCGAATCGAAACTGCGAGCGACAAGCCAATGATCGAGAAACTGATCGAACTCTCGGCGCGCTACAAGTATCTGGTTATTCTCTTCACCGCGATCACGGTCGGCGGCGCCATCTACTGCATGAAACGCGTGCCGCTCGACGCGATTCCGGACTTGTTCGATACGCAGGTGATCATCTACTCCCGCTGGGACCAGAGTCCGGACATCGTCGAAGATCAGCTCACCTACCCGATCGTCAGCGCGATGCTCGGCGCGCCCAAAATCAAGGCCATCCGCGGCTTTTCCGATTTCGGCTATTCCTATGTGTACCTCATCTTCCAGGATGGGACCGATCTCTACTGGGCCCGTAGCCGGACGCTGGAGTACCTATCCAAAATCCAAGCGAAACTGCCCCCGGGGGTGCAGACCGAAATCGGCCCCGACGCCACCGGCGTAGGCTGGGTCTACCAGTATGCGCTGGTGGACAAATCCGGAGGTCATGATCTCTCAGAGTTGCGCAGTTTTCAGGACTGGTATCTGCGCTACTGGCTGCAGTCGGTGCCGGGCGTTGCGGAAGTGGCATCCATCGGCGGTTTCCAGAAACAGTATCAGGTCAACGTCGACCCGAACGCGCTCGCCACTTACAACATCCCGCTGTCTAAAGTGACCGAATCCATCCGTGGAAGCAATAACGATGTCGGCACCCGGCTCGTGGAATTTTCCGGTGCGGAATATATGGTGCGCGGGCGGGGTTACGCCAAATCGATTACCGACATCGAAAATGTCGCAGTGGGGCACAGCAAAACGGGAACGCCGGTTCTCGTCAAGAATATCGGACACGTTTCCCTCGGTCCGGACATCCGCCGGGGCGTGGACGACCTGGATGGAACGGGCGACACGGTCGGCGGCATCGTTGTCATGCGCCAGGGCGAAAACGCGCTGAACGTCATCAATCGCGTGAAGGAGAAACTGCGCGAGCTTAAGGGATCCATCCCGGAAGGCATGGAAATCGTACCTGTGTATGATCGATCGGAGCTGATCAAAAACGCCATTCATACGCTGAAGCACGAGCTGCTGCTGGAAGTGATCATCGTCAGCCTGGTCATTCTTGTTTTCCTCTGGCATTTCCCCTCTGCGATGATCCCCATCGTTACGATCCCGGTCTCGGTGACCCTCGCTTTCATCCCGATGTATTTACTCGGTGTAACCTCTAACATCATGTCTCTTTCCGGCATCGCCATCTCAATCGGCGTCCTGGTTGACGGCGCGATCGTGGAAGTGGAAAACGCCTACAAGCGCCTCGAGGAATGGAACCTCGCCGGTCGCCCGGGCGACTTCCACGCGGTCCGCCTGCAGGCGCTGAAAGAAGTTGGGCCGTCGGTCTTTTTCTCGCTGCTTGTGATCGCCGTGGCGTTTCTCCCGGTGTTCACCCTCGTGGATCAGGAAGGCCGGCTCTTCAAGCCGCTCGCCTATACCAAGAACCTGGCAATGGCGATCGCCGCCCTGCTGGCCGTCACGCTCGATCCCGCCATCCGAATGATGTTTACCCGCATGGACTACGGGCGATTCAAACCAGCATGGTTGGCAAAGGTATGGAATACTGTTACGGTTGGACGTTATTACCCTGAAGATGAACATCCCATCAGCCGGCGGCTTTTCCGTATCTATGAGCCGGCCTGCCGGTTTGTTCTGTGGCACCGAAAAGGGACGATTATCACGGCGATTCTCATCGTGCTCACCTCCGTACCGGTCTATCTCAGGCTGGGATCGGAATTCATGCCGCCGCTCTACGAAGGCAGCCTCCTGTTCATGCCCACAACGCTCCCCGGTCTGTCCGTCGCCGAGGCCCAGCAGCTCATGCAGCGCCAGGATGCCATCCTCAAAAACTTTCCCGAGGTGGAGCGTGTGTTCGGCAAGGCCGGGCGCGCGGAAACCGCCACGGACCCCGCGCCGCTTTCGATGATGGAAACGACAATCCTGCTCAAGCCGACCGCCGAATGGCGCGCGAAACCGCGCTGGTACTCCCGCCTGCCGGGATTCCTTCAATCGCCGTTCCGTCATTTCTGGCCGGATCACATCGGTAAAGACGAACTCGTCGATCTGCTGGATCAGCAGCTGCGCTTCCCCGGCGTCACGAACGCCTGGACGATGCCGATCAAAAACCGGATTGACATGCTGTCTACCGGCATCCGCACGCCGGTCGGTATTAAAGTCCTCGGCCCTGACCTGAAAACCATCGAGCAGATCGGCACGCAGCTGGAGGCGGTCCTCAAGGACGTTCCGGGGACCCGCTCTGTCTTCGCGGAGCGCGCGGCCGGGGGTTATTTCCTGGACTTCACGATCAGCCGCGAGCGCTTGGCGCGCTATGGTCTCACGGTCGAGGATGTGGAAAAAATCATGATGGCGGCGATCGGCGGCGAGCCGGTGACGACGACCGTCGAAGGCCGCGAGCGCTACACAGTCAACGTCCGGTACGCGCGGGAATTGCGTGACAACCTTCCGGCGCTGCAGCGCGTGCTGGTCCCCACGCCTGCCGGCGCGAACATTCTACTCGGCGAACTCGCCGACATCGGGTTCAAGCAAGGTCCTTCCATGATCCGCGATGAAAACGGCATGCTCGCGGGCTATGTGTTCATCGACATGACCGGGCGCGATGTCGGCGGCTACGTGGACGAGGCCAAACGGCGGGTGGCGGAAAGGGTCCGGCTGCCCGAAGGCTATTCGCTGCTCTGGAGCGGCCAGTACGAGAACATGCTGCGCGTCCGCGAACGGCTGAAGGTCGTCCTGCCGATCACCCTCATCCTCATCTTCCTGCTCCTCTACATGAACACCCGCTCGGTGACCAAGGCCTCCATCGTCATGCTGGCCGTCCCGTTCTCGCTCGTCGGCGCGGTCTGGTACCTCTGGATCCTGGGATACAACGTCTCCATCGCGGTGTGGGTCGGTATGATCGCGCTCATGGGCCTGGACGCGGAGACCGGGGTTTTCATGCTTCTGTTCCTCGATCTGGCCTACGCGGAGGCCGTCCGCAACGGCCGGATGAAAACGCCGGAAGACCTCACCGAAGCCATCATCCATGGCGCGGTGAAACGCGTGCGCCCAAAGATGATGACCGTCTGCGCGGCCTTCATGGGCCTTCTGCCGATCATGTGGTCTACGGGCGCCGGATCCGATATGATGAAGCGCGTTGCCGCCCCGATGGTGGGTGGGCTTCTGACGAGTTTCCTGATGGAACTTCTGGTGTATCCGGCTGTCTACTATGAATGGAAGAAGCGGTCACATTTTTAGCCGTCGTCCCGGCAGGCTGTAAGCCGGGACCCATCAAAAAGCCTTCGTGATGGACCTCGGACAACGGATTTCCGGGGCGACGACATAATTTAGGCAATCAACATATAAGGAGACCTTACATGAAAAAGGTATGGCTCATTGCAGGAGCCGTGATGCTCTTCGGGATGGGAAGCGGGTTGCGCGCGACGGATTCTACTCCGGCTAAATCGGTCGTCACGGTTTTGGCCCCCGGGAACTACACCGCAAAGGCCAAAGCGCTCGTCTGCGAGGGCTGCGGGCCCATTATCGAACAAACGCTGAACCAGCAACGCGGGATTAAGAAAGCGACTTTCGATCCCAAAACCAAAACCGTCTCGTTCCAGATCAAAAAAGGGGCCGTGGTGAAGGTGTCCGATCTGCAGAAGACGCTGAAGGCCAAATCCGACGAGATGGGCATGGGAGCGGACTACACTTTAACGGAGATCAAAAAAAGAGCTGATTAACTTTTTTGTTTCAGGAAAGAACGAAATAATTGATATCCTTCCAGCCAGTCTCCCAATCCGCTGTCCGCATTGATATGACCGGCCGGGCCGATATTCACAAATTTACTCCCCCACGCTTCGGCAAGACGTAAACTAAAGCCAAGGTCCCCATAGGGATCATTGGAACTGGCCACCAGCATGCTTGGGAATGGTAGTTTACGCAGAGGTGCCGGAGAAAAACCACTGACTGTATCTGGGAAATTGGGATTTTCCGGATCCGGGGGAGCTACCAGAAAGGCGCCCCTGATCCGGAGGGTTGTCTGCTGAGCCCAGTGCGCGACCTGCAGGCAGGCAAGGCTGTGAGCAACGAGTACTGTCCCCGGGCCGAAAGTTTTCACTGCATTTTCAAGAGGCTGCATCCATTCGTCGCAAACAGGATGAGTCCAGTCCCGCTCAACAACGCGCCGGTATTCCGGGTTAGCTTTTTCCCAATATGTCTGCCAATGCTGTGGCCCAGAACCATTAATTCCGGGAAGGATCAATACTTCCAAGTTTGAGTTCATTTACCAATATAGGATATCAGGTCGATCATCCTCTGGGAATAGCCCGACTCATTGTCATACCACCCCAACACCTTCACCAGATTCCCTCCGATGACTTCTGTCGACTGAGCGTCGAACACGCAGGATTTAAAATTGCCGACGATGTCACGCGAAACCAATGGGGCATCCGTGTATTCCAGATACCTTTGAAATGCGGCCGAAGCCCGCTTATACGCCGCATTGATCTCGTCGGAAGTCGTGGATATGTTGAGTTCTACGGTCAAGTCAATCAGCGATGCGTACGAAGAGGGAACACGCACAGCAATACCGTTCAGTCTCCCTTTCAGACGTGGAATAACCCTGCCGATCGCTTTTGCCGCTCCCGTTGAGGTCGGAATGATTGAACCAAATGCCGAGCGGGCGCGCCGGAGATCTTTGTGTGAAGAATCCAGAACCCTCTGACCATTGGTATACATGTGGACCGTCGTCATGAACCCGCGCCGGATGCCGAAAGTATCCTCAAGCACCCGCGCCAGATGTGCCAGACAATTGGTGGTACAGGACGCGTTGGAGATGACGAAATGCCTGGCGGGATCGAACTTGTCTTCGTTTATCCCCATGCAGATCGTGAGATCCTCGTATTCCGCCGCCGCGGAAATTACCACCCTTTTCGCCCCTGCGTCCAGATGCGCGCGAGCTTTCGTGGCATCGGTGAACCGCGCGGACGATTCAATAACGATGTCGATCCCCAGATCCTTCCAGGGAAGATCGGCGGGATTTTCGCTGGAAAACAGGGAAATAGGTTTTCCCTCAATCCAAAGCGTGTTCGCGAGCGCTTCCACCTTACCGGGGAAGCGTCCATAAGTGGAATCGTATTGCAACAGATAAGCGAGTACTTGCGGCCCGGCCGGATCGTTGATGGCCACCCATTCAATGTCGGGATGTTCCCACCCGGTCCGCAAAATCGCTCGCCCGATCCGGCCAAACCCGTTAATTCCAACCCGCAGAGTCAAAGTGACGACAACGCCTTTTGAAGATCCGCCTGCAGGTCGAATTGATTCTCGATACCGACCGATAACCGCAACAGATTGTCCTTGATGCCCCTCTTGAGCCGCTCTTCGTGAGGAATGGATGCGTGGGTCATTTTCGATGGATAGCAGATTAACGATTCGACCCCTCCGAGACTTTCCGCCAGGATAAACAATCCCAACTCCGACACAAACCGCTCGACCGCGGGGAATCCCCCCTTGAGTTCAAAACTGAGCATGCCGCCGAAGCCACTCATTTGTTCCCGAGCGATGGCGTGGCCTTTGTCCGTCTTCAACCCCGGATAATAGACCGCCTCGACCTGGGACTGCCGGGCCAGGAATTCGGCCAGGAACAACGCGTTCTCCTCGTGGGCTTTCATTCGAACCGCCAGTGTTTTAAGGCCGCGCAATGTCAGCCAGGAATCCCACGGGCCGGGGACCGCGCCCGCGCCGTTTTGATAGAACTTCAATTCCTTGTAAATCGCTTCGTCATTGAGGACCACCGCACCCCCCACGATATCGCTGTGGCCAGCGATGTATTTCGTGGTGCTGTGGACGACGAGATCGGCTCCCAACGAGAGAGGTTTTTGATTGAAAGGGCTGGCAAAGGTGTTGTCCACCGCCAACAGGATCTTGTGACTGCGGGCGATTTTCGAGACGTTCCTGAGATCAACGATCCGCAGAAGAGGATTCGTCGGCGTTTCCACCCAGATCAACCTCGTGTTTTTGCGGATCGCCCGGTCAAAGGATTCCGGATCACCGCTGTCGGCATAGGAGGTCGTTATCCCCCACTTTTTAAAGATGCGCTCGAGAAGCCGGTAGGTTCCACCGTAAAGATCATCCCCCGCAACGACATTGTCCCCCGGCCCGAGGAGACTGAGGACAGCCGTTGTGGCCGCCACACCCGAAGCGAAGGCCAGACCGTAATTCCCTTCCTCCAGGGATGCCAGCGCGGTTTCCAGCGCATGCCGGGTGGGGTTCCCGGTCCGGGAATATTCATACCCCCTGTGTTTGTCGATCGCATCCTGCTGATAGGTTGATGTCTGGAAGACTGGTACGCTGACGGCACCGGTGACGGACTCTGGATCCTGTCCGGTATGGATGGCTCGCGTCTCAAATCTCATAATTGGTGTCCCCGTTCTGATTGATCCAGTACGTCAACAGATCGGCCCGGGTGATTAATCCGACCGGTTTGTTTTCCCTTTTCACCACGATGCCCGTAGCGCCCGACAAGAGCACCCGGTAGGCTTCCGAAACGTCCGTCGTTTCTTCAATCGAGGGCAAAGGCTTGCCCATGATCGTTCCGATATCCTGTCTTCTGAAATCGATTCCATCATGCAGAAGTTGCATCAGAGAAGCCTCGTTGAGGCTGCCTACATTAGCGATCCCGTCGATCACCGGCAACTGCGAAATATTCCTATCTTGAATCAACGAAATGGCATTGATCACCTTTTCCCGGGGAGAGACGGCAATTAAAGGCGGTAAACGACGTTTCTGTAGAAGGATTTCCCGTATGGTTACGGTGCGGGATCTTTTTCCTTCCCAGAAACCATTTTGCTGCATCCACGAATCGGAATAAATCGTATTGATATAGTTCCTTCCGGTATCCGGGCATAGAACCACGATATATCGGGGCTGATCCAGACGCTGGGCATATTTCAGGGCCGCTGCCAGTGCAGTTCCGGAAGAACCGCCGACAAGGAGTCCTTCTTCCCGTGCCGCTTTTCGAGCGGCGTTAAAGGATTCCTTATCGCTGACCCGGATCATTTCATCTACGATCCTGCGATCAAATGTTTTAGGGATGAAGTCTTCGCCTATTCCCTCAACCTTATAAGAATGAGGTTGGTCTCCGGACAGGATCGATCCCTGCGGATCGGCGCCGACCACCGTGATGTTGGGATTCTGTTCCTTTAAATATTTGGCTGTTCCTGAAATTGTTCCCCCTGTCCCCATTCCTGCGACGAATACCTCGACTTTGCCGAAGGAATATTCCCAGATTTCCGGCCCCGTAGTCAGATAATGTTCCAGCGGGTTATTGGGATTTTCAAACTGGTTGGGCCGGAAAGCATTGGGAGTTTCTCGGGCGATCCGGTCGGCGACGCCGTTGTAACTTTCGGGAGAGTCCGGAGGCACGGAACTGGGAGTGATCACCACTTCCGCCCCATATGATTTGAGGAGATTGATTTTGTCCTGGCTCATCTTGTCCGGCAACACAAAAATGCAGCGGTACCCTTTGACCGCCGCAACCAGAGCCAGTGCGACGCCGGTATTACCGGCAGTGGCTTCAACAATCGTGCCGCCCGGCTTGAGCCGGCCCTCCAGTTCAGCCGCATAGATCATTCGCCGCCCGATCCGGTCTTTGATGCTGCCGCCAGGATTCAGGAATTCCGCCTTGACGTAAATCGGGGATCGGATATCCTTTGCTATCTTGTTCAGTTTTATCAGTGGTGTCGAACCGATCGCGGACAAAATGTTCTCCAACTGGGGCATGGGGTTGTCTCCTTGTTCTTAAATGTCCTTCTCCCCTTTGGGGAGAAGGTGCGGATGAGGGGTTCTTTGGTGTGGACCCCTCACCCCCACCCTCTCCCCGCAAGCGGGGCGAGGGAGTGAGTGGCTAGAAAGCGTACTGAGTGCTGAATACGACCCCTTTCCCGAGACCGAATCCGACGTTCGGCAGATGGGTGTTGTCCCCGGCATCGACAAACGCCGCCACAAGCGTCAGACTGGAGGTGGCAAACCACGCCGCATGCAAGTCGTAATAATTCGCGTCGTGCCAGTCGCTGAACGAGACCCCGCGCTTGAATTCATATCCCAGCGCCAGGTTCGGAAGCGGCAGGACGTCCGCATTCGCAAAAAAAGTCGTATCACGCTGCGAATCGAATCCGAGCACTCCGGTCACCAGCCCTTTGGTGGAAAGGCCACCGACGGACAAGAGTATCGGCAGCGGCGTTTCCTTCACCAGCTTCGTCGCGACCAGGTAATAGTCCCAGGCATGATCCCGGTTCGTCCCCGCGTAGTTAGTATCCTTCCAGATGGCGCCGGCTGATACGGCAGGAACATAATTCATCCCAGCCTGATTTTCTTCAACCAGGAGCAGTTTCGCTCCGATGTTGGACTTGTGGATGTTGGTAACTCCCTTAAGATCGACGCTCTCATATCCATAGGATAATTCCAGGCGTTTGAAGACCGTTGTGGCCGCGCTCAGAGCCGACCAGTCGACCGTGTTGTGCGTCACGGCATTGGGCTGCCCGAGGTTCACATACCAACTTTCGATTTGTCCTTTGTTGACATACTTCCCGAGTTCGGAATTATCGCCTAACGGCTGACCTGCCGTATAAGCCAGGGGATTGAAGGCGATGCCGCCGACTCCTTCCAAGTTATTAAGGGGTGGGCCGGCGTACGTGCTGCCGACCGCTGCTGCTGATAGAACAAAGGTTACTGCTGCTGCTTTTATTTTCTGACTGACGGACTGCATTGGGGTAATCCTCCATTTTTGTTTTTTTAGTATTAGTGCGCGTCTCATAAACATCCTCCCCCCTTGAGGGGGAGGACTGAGGTGGGGGGTCTTGCCGACGGGATCACCCCCATCCTACCCTTCCCCCCTCAAGGGGGAAGGGATCCTTACTTCACACTTCCTGATACAACCATGTCGACAGATACCGTTCGCCGGTATCGGGAAGAACAGCCACAATCGTCTTCCCCGCGGACTCCGGACGCTTCGCGACCTGAAGAGATGCCCATAACGCCGCACCGCCGGAAATTCCGGTAAGTATGCCTTCCTCTTTGGCCAAACGGCGGGCCGTAGCTCCCGCGTCAGGCGTCGCCACGCGGATGATTTCGTCCACCACTTTGGCGTTGTAGACACCGGGAACAAATCCCGCGCCTATGCCCTGGATCTTATGCGGTCCAGGCTGACCGCCGGAGAGCACCGGCGAATCCACCGGTTCGACAGCGATGATCCGTACGGAGGGCTTTTTCTGTTTCAGGACTTCCCCTACGCCAGTGATCGTTCCCCCCGTGCCCACGCCGGCGACAAAGATATCTACGTCGCCGTCCGTATCGTTCCATATTTCTACTGCCGTGGTCCGACGGTGAATTTCCGGGTTGGCCGGGTTGTTGAACTGCTGAGGGACGAAGCTGTTTGGTGTTTCCTTTGCCAGTTCCTCCGCCTTCGCCACCGCTCCTTTCATTCCTTTGGCGCCCTCTGTCAGAACGAGCTTCGCTCCTAGCGCTTTCAGGAGCTGCCGGCGCTCAAGACTCATAGTGTCCGGCATGGCGAGAATCAGCCGGTATCCCTTGGCCGCCGCCACGAACGCGAGCGCGATCCCGGTATTGCCGCTGGTCGGCTCGATGATGGTGGTGTCATTCTTGAGTAGGCCCTGCTTTTCCGCCGCCTCTATCAGCGATACGCCGATCCGGTCCTTGACGCTGGAGAGCGGGTTAAAAAATTCCAGCTTGGCAAGAACCGTTGCGGCCGCGTTCTTGTTCAACCGGTTAACGCGAACCAGCGGGGTGTGCCCGATCGTTTTTGTGATGTCTTCATATATTCGGCTCATGAGAATGCTCCTTTCCTTAGTTTCCTGTTTTTTGAAGCGCCTGCTCGATGTCGGCGAGGAGGTCGTCGATGTTCTCGATTCCCACGGACAGGCGGATGTAATCCGGCGTCACGCCGGTCGCGAGAAGTTCGTCGGAACTAAGCTGCGAATGCGTCGTGCTGGCTGGATGGATCGCCAGGGATCTCGCGTCTCCAATGTTGGCAAGGTGCGAGAACAACTGCAGGGATTCGATGAATTTCTTGCCCGCTTCAACTCCTCCGTCGACCCCGAATCCCACCAGCCCGCCTGCGCCTTTGGAGAGGTATTTTTTAACCCGGGAGTATTCCGCGCTGTTCGGCAGCCCCGGGTAATTGACCCAGGATACTTTCGGGTGATTTTCCAGATACTTTGCCACAGCCAGTGCGTTTTCCGAATGGCGCGGCAAACGCAGATGGAGGGTTTCCAGTCCCTGCAGGAAGAGGAAGGCGTTAAAAGGCGACAGCGACGGTCCGATATCCCGCAGCAGCGTCACGCGCGCTTTGATGATGTAGGCGATGTTCCCGATCGGTTTTAAGGCTTCGACGAACTTCAGACCGTGGTAACTGGGGTCGGCATCGGCTATAAGCGGGAACTTCCCGTTTGTCCAGTCGAACTTCCCCGAGTCCACGATCAGCCCGCCGATGGAGTTCCCATGGCCGCCGATGTACTTGGTCGCCGAGTACGCGATGATGTCTACGCCCCAGTCGAATGGCTTCCAGAGATACGGTGCTGCCGTGTTATCCAATATAAAAGGAAGGCCGTTTTGATGGGCCACCTTTGCAATGCCTTCGATATCTGCTATATCGAGCTTCGGGTTGCCGATCGCTTCCGCATACAACGCCTTGGTTTTCGGCGTGATGGCCTTCCTGAACGCCTCCAGGTTGTTGGACTCAACGAACTTTACCTTCACCCCGAACTTCGGCAGGGTGTAATGGAACAGGTTGTAGGTCCCGCCGTAGAGGTTGTCCGCGGAGACGATTTCATCCCCCGCCTGAGCAATGTTTAAAATCGCCAGCGTGATGGCGGCAGAACCGCTGGAAGTGGCCAGCGCCCCGACGCCGCCTTCGAGCGCCGCGATGCGCTTCTCCAGGACGTCATTGGTAGGATTCATTATCCGCGTGTAGATGTTGCCGAACTCCCGCAGGCCGAAGAGGTTCGCGGCGTGTTCGGTATTTTTGAACTGGTACGAGGTGGTCTGGTAGATGGGCACAGCCACGGCTCCCGTTGTCGGATCCGGTTCCTGCCCCCCGTGCAGCGCCAGCGATTCTGCTTTAAGTTTTGCGTCGATCTTGCTCATGGTGTCTTTTTCCTCTCTTTTTTGGTTTTAAAGGCATAAAAAAACCCCGCCATCTTTTCAGTGGCGGGGCGTTTGCAAATTTCTCTATGCCGGACTAATTAAATCACCGATCATAGGCGCAAAGCGTCCCTGCCCCACAACAACACATACACATGGGCATGAAGAACTGCTTTGCGGATCTGATTCCTATCATGGATGATATTATTACTAAATCGATAAACTTTGTCAACAAATATTTTGTCCTTCTCAAATGTGATAAACTTATAATCACTACCATGTTTTCGCTCACAACAAAATCAACATATGGGATGGCCGCTGTCCTGGAGTTGGCCAAGCACTATGGTCATGGTCTGTTGCAAATCAAGGATATGACCGAGCGAAAAAGTCTCCCTCAGGGGTACCTGGAACAACTAATGAACCGCCTGGTAAAAGCCGGTATTGTCACGGCTGTCCGCGGGAAAAAGGGCGGCTATGCGCTTGCGCAGGATCCCGGCGAACTGACTTTGTTGAATGTCCTTGAGGCGCTGGAGGGACCGGTAAAAATTACCAGGAAGGGATCTCACGAGACTGCGATCGAGGACGTATTACTAGAAATCGAAGAAAATGTGCGCAAAGCCCTGACAATTCCTCTTACAGAGATTTTGGCTCGGCAGGCTGACACTGCAACAACCGGGATGTTCTATATATGATATTGAACGACTCCGGGATATGACGTGAAATCAGCGTGAAAAAACTTTATCTCTTTATGTGTGCGGGTTTAATAAGCGGATTTACATGCGCGGCGGAAGCGCCCGTAAAAGAGCCGCCGCCCGGGTATGATTTCGTCCGCATGCTGGATATCGAAGGGTATTTTCACGAAACCATTTCCGGTGAAACCAGTTCCCAGAACGTACGAATCAGAACGCGATATCTTGATACAGATGTAAACGCTTTTGTGGGGTTTATGGCAGCTGTTGAGCATTTTAACAACAATGCTCTCACGATTAAAGACCCGCCGTCCACCGTTACAAGCAGCTTTATGACCAACTGGGGAGGCGTTTTTGGGTTAAAGCGTGGCATCCACCTATGGGAGCTTGATGTTATGGGCGCCACGCTTGGAAACGCGCTCGCACCCGCAGCCGCGATCGTAGGCGAGCACTCGTTGGGAAAACGGCTTATCTTTTTTCACCGGACCGAGGCCAATCTGTTTGTGGGCGATACCGTGGTTGATCAGGATCAGGGAATTTACTGGATGTTTTCCCGGAAGGCGGGTCTTCAGCTTGGATATCGGTTCTTCGCTTCAAAACATATGGGGCTTTCCGGTCCGCACGCCGGCTTTACGCTTCGCTTCGAAAGCCCCAGGATTCCCTTCCTTTTCCCAAGCATCGGCTAAATGTAAAGTTGTCATCCCGGCAAGTAGCAGGCCGTCCCGACTATTGAGATTTGATCGGGGACGGGATGGCCTACTACTTGCCGGGGCGACGTCAACGACATTCCGAAATTAAACTGGGTTTGATTCGTCTTCAGGAGTTGAGGCGGGAGCTTCAATGGGAGCGAACCGTCGGGTTTTTACCCATTGGCGTTTCTCTTTTTTGATGTATTCCAGATAAAATGCGTTGGCCACAACGAACGGCCAGAGCTGGCAATAGGTGAAATACATAGCGATTGTGTAGAAGATGTTCGAAATGGAATCCTCCCGGGGTTCGCGTGAAAGCATCAGCACGATTTCCGCGCAGAAAAGGAGGTAAGCCATAAGCCAGACCTCAAGATACGGCCCGGGAACCGGGATGAATATCAAACCGAAAAGCGAAAGCAAAAAAATTATGGCGCTGGCTACGATGGCGGTTACGAAGACGTAGTAAAGACACAGGAAGTAGAACATCTCATAAGCAAGCGCCTTATCTTTGGAGGTTCCGACACTTGAGAGGAATTTGCGCATCAGGTAGAAGTTCCCCCTCGCCCAGCGCGTGCGCTGGCGGAACCACGTTGCCAGGTTTTCCGGTTCCTGCTCCCAGGTGACGGCATAAGGCACGAATTTGATGCGGAGGCCGTTTTCCAGCATGCGCAGGGACAATTCAGCGTCTTCGGTAAGCGCTTCCTCGTCCCATCCCCCGAGCTGCTGAACCGCCTCCTTGCGGATGATAAAATTCGTTCCCGGCAAAGTGGCGATTTTTAGCAGTTTCCACCGTCCCGCCTGAACGATCCACTGGAAGCTTAAGCCTTCAATATTGATGAACCGGGTCAGGAGATTCCTGTTGCGATTCTGCGTGCGGAATTTTCCCAAAGCTCCCGCCAGTTCCGGATGCAGAGTAAATTGAGACGCCAGGTAACGCAGGGATCTGGATTCCGGCTGATTGTCCGCATCAAAAACCGCAACAAGAGGAAATCGCGTCATGCCCAGGCCGCGGTTTAAAACGGCGGCCTTTCCTCTTCCCCCCTCGCCCTGAGGAATATGTATGACATTCAATTGAGGATGGGTTTTTACCAGTCGGTTCAATATTGCCGCGGTCTGGTCTGTAGAGGCATCGTTGAGAACGAGCACTTCCAACCGGTCCTTCGGGTAATCCGAAGCGAAAATCGATTTCAGGGTCCGTTCGATCACCATTTCTTCGTTATGCGCAGGAATGAGTACGGACAGCCCCGGCAGCTCAACAGGATGTCTGTTAAGCTTATCCTTTTCGCGCGCGGATTCACGGCTGTACAGGTATCCGGCAAACGCCAGCAAGAATTGATAAACAAGCATGAACCAGATTAAAAGAACCGTGAGAATGAAAAAGATGTCGATGAAAATCGAAACGATCATGCTAACCCCGGTATACGCAGAGCCTTCCCCCATTTGCGAAGGTTGCGCCTGACAACAATAAAGAGGAAAAGAATGAAAAGCAGGCCTGTGGAAGCGACTCCAAAAAGCACGATCAGCGAAGCCGATACAACGCTGGTGAATTCAACCAAGTAGAGAAAAGCGGACTGCGAAATGACACGCAGGCGATGCTGACCCGCCGGGGCAAGTACGACAAAACCGTCATCGCCACGGATGACCGGCAGGGACGACGCTTTATTGTCGACGAAAGTTGAGTACGGCGCCTTGTCGAATGTAAGCGCGCAGCGTGTGGCGGAATTGTATTCAATTTCCATGCCGCGGGGTTTCTGGTCAGCGCCCAGAAGTTCGCCCGTGATCGAAAGCAGGCGCGTCTGCAAGGCCGAGGTGTCAAACCATGAGCGCCTTCTTTCGAAAGTGGCGTTAAGGGTATGCTCGCCGGGCGGGATTAAAACATCGCCTTTTTCATCGCAATACCAGGGCTCGCCGTCCAGGGTATATTTTCGCGTTCCTTTGCCTAGCTCAAGCTGTACCGTTGAAGGGCTGGATACGATCCAGTTGTCGCCATCTTTGCGGACGCTGGCTTTCGAAGCCATGGCATAGGGCATAATTTCCCAGTCCTGTTCATTGATGCTTGCCTCGGAGTAGAAACAGACACGGGGAGACTGTGATGATGCGGCGCGCCAGAGCGCGATAAGCTCCGTTCCTGTAGGCTGGGCGGTAGCAAAGCCGCGCTGGCTTGTAGGATGCACGGGCAGGACGTTGATGTCTATCATGAAAGGCTTATCAATATGAAACTGATGGTATCTCTGTCCCAGACTGATATAGCGCTCCGGAGATTTGGACCATTCGCTTGCGGGGTCTTCCACCTGCAGGGTGGCATCGTTCCGGTTAATCAGGTTTATCGCAGATGTCATGTCGATCCCCAGATAATTGGTCAGTTCCGGATGTTTGGAAGGATCAAGCATGGTCACAATGATTTCCAGAGATTTGGTTTTCTTTTTATTCAAATCGCGGAAAAATGAAAGGAAATCGTTAATGAGATTATTAAGGACCTCGCGGCGATATCCGTAAAAACGGTTCAACCCATCGTTATCGGTCCGCCAGTAGTGCGGAGAATCGGTCTTAACAAGGTCCAGGGGATCGAAACCATTAAGTTTCTGAAACTCCTTTCTCGCCTGATTATTAAAAGGCGTCATATATTCAGGACGTTCGGGGCCTGCAGATGAATTAAACATCAGCTCGCTGATATTAACCCCGTCCCAGTCATAACGCAGAATAAAATCCCTGGTGTCGGATAAAATCGCTTTCAGGCACTGGGGATCCTGCAGATTCATATTGTATCGCCAGTCAACGTGCGCGTCCGTCAAAAATCCAGTCTTTTCCCGCCAGGCAGGATGCCTGTCCCAGAATCTCTGGCTCACATGAGGCCATTCGAACCAGGCGTAGACCAGAATGCCGTTTTGATGCGCCACCTTTATTAGACGGGCATAATCGTAAGAGTATTTATCGTAAAAATGCCATGCCGCGACATGTACTGCGCGGATTCCCGCCTGGCGCCACATTCGCCCCAGCGTTTCGACGCTGATGTTCTGGCGGTAGCCGGGATCAAAGTAGACTTCGGCGGCGCGACGTTTCAGAAGCGGGTTGAGATGCAGTTCCGAAACCAGAAGATGCGGCAGGGTGGGAAACCGGGCATATCCTTTGCCGTCGATAGGATCAAAAAGGGGCGCAAAATAAAGATACTGACCCACGCCCAGCGGACCGCCTATTGCAAGCCGGTGCTGTGATTCCCGGTCGGAAATATATGTCACCGCATCCGGAGGAGCGTCTTCTATCCAGAGGACTTTTGGCCGGTCCGGCCAGCGCTGGTCTTCGCTGATGAAAAGTTCGTTTTGCGGGTGTTCTACCGCTTCGGTAACAGCCGAAAGGCTGATGCCGAGAGCCTTCGAAAGCGGGCTTTCTCCGTCGGTTATAACCGTCAGGCCGCGCTGGACGGCGCCCATGATCCGGTCGACTTCGTCCTTTTTTAAATGTTTTGCCGAAGACCATGGAACGACAAGAAGATTGACCGGGCCGATTCCCTGCTCCAAAGGATTTCGATTGTCGATGCGTTCCACTTCGAACCCCAGTCCTTCAAGGGTTTCCAGGAAGCCGTTTTGGTCCAGCTTTTCCGTCCCCCATGCGCGGGGATTCCAGACGATCGCCGTGTGCACGGGTTCGTGCAGACTGTGCCCCGTCAGGGCGCGCCCGATTCTATGCTGGAAAATGGAAAAATCGCCTTTTGCCAGGCGCACCAGCTTCTGGAACGTATTGGGTGGGCGGAAATCCTGACGGTAGGCAACATAAACTTCCTGAGGTCTCAGCGACAGATTGCGCGTAACCGGAGTGTCGAAGGGAACATCAAAAATATGTTCACGTGACTCCAGCCCCGACGAAGATATGATCAGTTCCACCACATAACGTCCGCGCCCGTCGATTTTAACAGGACCGTCGGAGGTCGCAATTATGCGCCCGGTGGCGTCAACCGTATTTGGGAAAGTCTTTAGGTCGACAAAATGAAATCCTCTGGCCTTGATGCCTTCAATAAGTTTTTGAAGAAGCATGGGGTTCATGAAGGGATGGAAAAAAGCGCTTGCATAACCGTCCCGAACGAGATGTTCTGCATCGGCATTGTCAAGGAGAGGTCCGATTTCAGGATTCTCGATGGGCACGTAAGCCATTGTTTCAGGAATTATGTACTGGCCGTAGATGTCCACAACTGGGTAAGGGAAAAACTGATCGGAACCTAGAGAGTTTGCTACCAGCCGTCGTTCAAAAACCGTGCTGAAAAACCGTCGCATGACGCGATAATCGAGCGCGGATGCCGCATAATGAGGAGTCTCCCATGTGACGGGATAAATGCCGTCGCTCATACTTTCGCGGATTGCTTCCTCAAGCCTGCGGGAAACGAAAGCTTCGGAATCGCCGCGCACCGGCCTGTCGCCCAGGTCGTCCCAGAACTCGTAGTCGTCCGTGGTGACGCCGCGGTACTGGTGCGTGAATCCATGCAGCACAGGTGTGCCGCCATGCGCTACGTATTTTTTCAGCATGTTGACTACTGCGGGACGATCGCTTAAACGCAGTTCAATGCGCTCATGCGGGTTTATGTAAGCGGGAACAAAACCGAAAGAAAACGGTACGTGTTCCTTATCGAGGACATTCAGCGTTGTGCTTAATTGCCGCAGGTCAGAAAGGGCGTTAATGTCCTCGATGCGTATCATCGCCCGGTGATCTTCCGGATGATTAACGCCCAGAATATCGTGCAGCAGATCGGCAAATACAAGGTAACGGTCATTTTCACTGGCGTAAGAAAACGGGGAGTCTGCCACCAGCCATAAATTATCACTGTGAATTATGTAAGGGGTCCGGTTATGCGCAGGATCGCCGGCCCAGGCTAAGGCCTGCGCCTTGGAAGGATCAATAATTTTAAAGAAATTCGTGTCGATGTCGCCTTTGGTAACCACCCTGCTCTTATAAAAAACGCGGTCCATTTTGGTGCTGTCTGAGAAACGGGTAAAGCGGATTCCATGCCGGCTAAGCAGGCCCTGGCTTTCCAACTGCCATCCCTGGTTTCCAAGCCAGCAAAATGTTCTGTGAAAACTGGGAGTATCGCGCAGAAAAGCGGCCGGCACCCGGTAATGTTTCTGATAAACAATACAGAAGATTGCGTTGTATTTTTCCCCTTCTCCCGTGCGGTAGGTTTCTAATGGATGGACCAGTCTGCGGGTGGTGAAATGTCCAAGAAGATTAGTCAGGTAAAGCGCATCCAGGCGCCCGGGATTGGCGGGAGTGTCGGGACCGTCATATAGGACGAGGACAGAAGGGCCCTGCCCCAGTTCCTTAAGGATTTGCGCAATGTTCTGCGAGGCGCAGGCGAGTGCGGGTAAAAAAAAGAAGAGCCCGACAAAAAAAAGCCAGGCCCGAAGGGGTCGGAATTGCATATTGAATGATTATATCAGAGAGTTTACGGGATCCCCGCTTACAACATGCGGGGATGAGGTTGATACCTATGAATTTTTGCCAGCCTCACTTTACGACATTGATTACGCCGGAAACGAGGGTTCCCTGCGAGGTGTACTGATAAATGTATATGCCGCTTTCCACTGTGCGGCCGCTGTCGTCTTTGGCCGCCCATACAGGATTAGGCCCGTTAAGTGTGGCAACGCGGCGTCCGCGGATATCAAAAATATGGACGGATTCGCCCGCAGCCAGCCCCTGAAATGTGATGGAAGCGTTCTGGGGGGCGCCGTTTATAGTAATGATGCGCTGCATCGGACGAATGGCTGTAGCAGAAAGAGGCCCTGTAGCAAACAACGCGTAGGTCTGCAGTGTTGTTGCCGTGAAGGTAATCGTGTGCAGAGTAGTATCAAGGCTCGGACGCGCAGCTGGTACCCATCCCTTGGAAGGATCATAGAAATAAGGCGCAAGATTCGACGCATTTGTAGTGTGTCCATTAATGTCAATGGGAACGGAACCGTCCGGATTCGCCGGGTAGGACATGATAATCTGATACGGGCTGTTGAGTTGGGTAGCAAACATACCTGAGATACCCGCAACGCTGGGATTCCAGCTTAAAGTTGCTTGACTGCTTGGAGTTGTTCCAGCTGAAGTTATTAGAGAGTACGCCAAAACAGGCGCTTGCCCCTGTAAAGTAGGGATCGAATCCGGATCCTGCCCTTGAACAGTCAAAACCGTGGGCTGGGAAAAAGCATTGCTTGGGAAATTAAAGGTTGTTTCGACATCCGTTAAGTCTGTATCAGGTAGAGGAGCTGAATTAATGGCTGTTCCAAGCTGGAATTGCTGCTGATCCTGATTCACAAATGTTGTCCTATAGGTTTGCGTGGTAAATAGTGACTGTCCATTTTGAGTCAATTCAAAGTGATAAACAATCGAGCCGCCATTCCTTATAACTGAAAAATCCTGCCGGGGGACGAAAGCGGAGCCAACAAGTACATTCGGCTTGTAGGGATTGGGGTCAAGGTTAGTAACAGGCACTGAGACACTTTGCCCTATCTGGCTGCTGCTTATATCAAACAGTGCATAGACAAGATTAATTTGCAGTCCTGCTGGATTGATTTGTGCTGTTCCGTTGGTCTGCAAAACTTCCACCGGCATGACTATGTGCTTGCCGTAAAAAGCCTGGGCGGGCATCGTTTTTGCAATAAGCTGCAGGTTTGATACTGTTCCAACGAATTGAATCCTGGAAAGATCAAGCCCTATAGGAAGCTGCACAGCCGCAGCCATCCGCGGTTCGGAGAGAACCGCGGCGGCGAGCAGACAGACGATCCAGAGGGCTTTCTTCATCATTGCGATAGCAACTCCACGTTAATTATTGTCGAATAAGACGCTGAAAGCGCGCTGCCCACATTGGTCCCGATAACGAAATAAGCCGGATTCCATGAGCTTCCAATCCCTGTTCCCGCGCCCTGTTCCGTAGTATTTACCCCAAGCGCCCCGATGAGTGCGGCGTAATTGAAGGCGTTGGTCCTTGGTGTTCCCGTAAGATTTCCGTACCATCCGGAATTATTCGAGTCCATCATGTAGTGCGTCGAATAATCACAGAACCCATTATTGGTGCGGGTACTTGCTAAATACGGGCCTTCCGTTGTGCATGCGCCGTTGTTAGACAAGCTGCTGGGACCGGTACTCTGAATCTCCGTAGGCATATACAGGGCGCTGGAAGTCGAAATGACGATTGAGCCATTTACATTCGCTCCAGCGGCATTCTGTAAATCAGCCAAGTTCACGGCCTTCCATATCAGCGGCAAAGTAGAAGACGCGTCGGCCGTTTGCAGTCCCGCCTGCCCATTGGAGTTCGATGTATAAATAATAATAGCTGAGCGGGTATCATTCCCCTTGGTATAGGCTACGGCTATTGCATCGTCTGACCAAAGGTCAGACTGATCGTTGGCACTGTGATCTTTTGGGTTGGTGCTGGAAGGGAGAGAAATAGTACCTCCGCTGGACAAGTACTGGAAGGATAGAGGATAACTGGCGCCTGATTCGCTAATGAAACTTGGGGTATCGCCAGCGTGCCCTGTTCTCCATAGTACTAATCCAGTTCCTGACGTAGAAAGACCGAAGGGCAGAGCCCATGAAGTGAAATCAACGGAAACAGGAATTGGAATCCCTGCGGCGGATGCCGACTGAATAATAAACAGCGTCGCAATGCCAAGAGATAACATTCTCATTGATTTTGAACGGCTCAGTTTTTGTTTCATGACACCTCTCCTTTGACCCCTTCGCTGGACCTATTTCAGGTCTTTATAATTTGTGCCCTGACCGGAATCATCCATCGTAAAGCTTGTTTTCTTTTCAATGAATACCGCCGGTGTAAAACTTACTTTGGTTTTTATTACGTAATTGCCTGCAGGTAGAGCCCCTTTAGTTGTTGCCTTATATGGCATTTCTGATTTTGCCATGACCGGCCATCCAGACGCGATATCAATGGCTGCAACGAGGTCTCCTTTTTGATTTTCGATATCAAAGTGCACTGAGGGCCGTTGATGCACGTTCCCGGTGTTTTTTACTACCACGCTTGCCTGAACCTGCGCCGGCTGACTGGGATTTTCCGTAATGTTCTGCACGCGGACATCGCCCAGATCCGCCTCGCCTATCGCCGTTCCTTTAATGCGGACATAAACGGCGCTTGTAATCAGGGTGACGATGTGGGTCTGAATGCCGCCGGCATGTCCCTTTGGTTTCGCCTCTTCCTTTACTTCGGGGATGAAGGAAATATAACCCGTAAGTTCCCCTACTGCGTTCTTCGGAGTTTTTACTTTGAAAGGAACCAGCCTGGATTTATGGGCCGGAATAATTATTTTATTTGTCGAAGGTTCCAGCCAATCGCTGATCTTGAAGGATTTATTCTCGGGCAGTGAGAAATACTCCTTCAGTTGAAAATCCAGCGTGATCTTCTTGTCTGTGTCATTAGTCACGGTGTAGACCATTTTGGCGGTTTCTCCCGGCTTGGCCTCGATGATCTGAACAGCCGGCGTTGTAGAGAAACTCCACGCCGGGCTCAACGTGCCTGCCCAGAGAACCGCAGCCATACCGAAATACCAGAAACAATGTTTGTGTGCGAACGCCATTTGGAACCTCCCCATTTTGCCGAGTTTGCCTCAGATTTATCTTTTCTCCCGAAAACCTGTGGTCCAGCCCCGGCCCCCGTTACCGGGGGCGCCAGGGCTGGACAGCTTTCTAAAAGGAGTCAAAGAACAAACCTGAAATTACCTTTTACATACGGCAATTGCAAACCCGACAACGGGTTTATTGCGTCAACGAATCCAGATAAATAGTCGTCTGGTACTGCACCCGCAGGGCGTTTGAAATGTTGGCGCCCAGCAGGATGAATGCCGGATTCATGGTTCCCGAGCCAATACCGCTTTCCGTAGTGCTTGCGCCGAAGGCGTTTACCACGGATGCGTAGTTATATGCGCCCAGGTAATTAGTAGAACCCGCAGCGTATTGGGAATACCAGGAATTGCTGACTTTTCCGGCGCCACTCGGGTTATGGATGTTGTTGTTCATGTCTGTCACGTAGTGGGTGGAGAAGTCGCAAAACCCGTTATTCGTGCGCGTAGCTGCAGCATAGGAACCCAACGTGTCGCAGGAACCGCCGGTCAGGCTGGTAATTTCTTCCGGAATTACCACAGGGCCGGAAGAAATAACGGTGGCCGCACTAGTTACATCAGCGGTCTGCGCGTTATACAGGTCCGAGCTGGCTACGACTTTCCAGATGAGCGGCAGAACTGACGCACGCGCTCCATCCGTGTAACTGATTGTGCCGCCGCTTTGGCCAATCAGACCGCCGCGAAGCGACACGTTATACAACGGGTCAGTAGAGCCGTTGTCCGTGTTATTTGTATAGATGAGGATGGCCTGAGTTCCGGTTCCGATCGAATTTGCCTTGGTGTACGACATGTCGATCGCCTCATCGGCCCAGAGGTCTCCTTCGTTATTAGCCGTGTTGTCTTTGACAATGCTGCGAGTGGGAGTGAGCAGGCTTGTGCCCGTCAGGTACTGGAACGTCATGGAGGATACGACTGGCGGCGTAGCCCCGGTCCATGAAGTGGCGGGTATGCCTTTATTGCGCCACTTTATTAATGTCGGGGTACCGCTGATTGTCGATGAGCTATTCGCAGTCAGTCCGGTCAGGCTGACCAGACTTGTTGGAATAGACACCGTCGCTTCGACGCTTCTAACCAGGAAAAAGCTCAGCATCAGTAATATAACTTGCTGAAGCTTTCCTGTAAGGTAGTTTCGGTAGTTCATTTTCGTTCTCCTTTTGTTTGTTGTTTGGCGGTTGCCCGCCAAAATCTTTTTAACTGTATGCAATCTCCAGATAAACCGTAGTCTTATAAGTTGTCCTGATTGCCGGAACAAATTTGGCAAAAATATAGAGATAGTAGTTACCGATTCCTGTCAACGTAGAATAAGGAGAGCGGTAATAATCTCCTATCGCGGCGCCGTCGCTGGTTAAGATGGACTGGTAATTTTTTTGAGCGGCGTTGAACGCGGAATCATAGTCAATTTTTTGCCACCATGATGGCTTAGGAAAAATAAAAGGGGTATAAGGATCCAGCGAATAATCGCCAAGATCGCTCATGTAATGTGTGGCAAAATCGCAAAAACCGGCAGTTGTTCGGGGAAGACTTGTGAGATTGTCAGTGCTTTTTGGACAGGTATAAGGCGCCGTTGTATCTTCCTGAGGGACGGGATGCACCGCAAAGCTGAAGGTGCTCTGAGAAACTTTCCAGGCCAGCGGTATAACAACGGTTCCGGTGGAAGCGCTGATATCCATGGAAACCAGACCGTTTACAGAACCCTGGTCAACTAGGGGACCTGCATAACGGGGATTCGATGACGTGCTCACATTGTTCGTATAAATATCCAGCGCCCACCCGGGAGTATTCACCGTTACCGACGAAATTTTGATGTATTGATCCGCAGTCAGCCAGCCCTGTGCATCCATTTTCCCTCCGCCGGGATTGGCAACGTTTCCGTGATCATCGTTTATGGTCCAGGAAAGGCTGCCGCCCGGGCTGCAGACGTTGGATGCAATCGAACAAACGGTAACCGAAAAACTGGAGGTTGCGGCTGTCAGAACGGTCAAATCTGCCTGGGCTACAGTGCCGTAGATTTTCACTGGTCCCGCATGGCTGATGGCGGGAGTGATAAGCGCAACGATCGATATCAGAGTAATCCTTTTCATGTTAGAAATACAAAGTTATCGCCAGACGCTGGCTCCCGTTTGTGTCCTGAATGAAGAACGGGAAAGTGAAGCCGTAGTCCAGGCGAAATCCAAATTTTTTATCAAAAGCCTGATAAAAACTTACTCCTGCAGCCACTTCGTCAGAATTAACGCCGGTGCGCAAACCAAGGGTATCATGAAAAAGCCAGCTTTCAATGCCGAAATGAGCCTCTGTAATGCCGTTTCTGTGCTCAAGGTCCAGGTCCGGAACCAGCCAAGGAATCTGTTGCGCCTGATAGGCGAAACCGAGACGCAGGTCCGTGGGAACAGCGTCATCTTCCTGAAAGCCTACGTTGGGCTGGTTAAGGTTCTGTCCGACCAGCGCTGCGCGGAAACCCGCCAGTGGCCCTTCCTCCGGCTTGAAAAGCAGGCCCAGGTCGAACGTTAAGGCATTGGCGGTGCTGCCGCCTGCAAACACGGGGTCGTTCGCCGTAAGCGAGTCGAGCGTCACGCCGCGATGAAGGTACTTAATATTCGTTCCGACGGAAAGCATGTTGTCGAACACAGGGAAGAGATCTCCGACGTTGCGGGCGTATGTCAGGGAAACGGTGTCTTCGCGGTAAAGATGCGTAGTCGTAAAATTCGCCCAGGAAATTCCCCACGACCCGAAGTGTCTGTTGGGCTTGGCGACGAAGGCAAGGTAGCTCTGGCCGAGGTTCACGGTATCGTTCCCGGAGTAAAGCGTCAGGCCTGAATAAAGGCTGGCATACATGGCTGTCATCTCGTTCCACTGCACCTGCGTGATTCCCGCCGGGTTAAAAAGCGGCGCGTTGGAATCATCAGCTATAGCCGAGAACGCACCACCCATTCCTACCGGCCTTGCCCCCCATCCATCATCCAGAAAAGCCGCCTGCAGGGGGTGGGAGACAAATACCAGGCCCGTCATCATTACTGTTACTGTAACCGATAGTGGTAGGTATCTCATCTCAATGTAAGTTTTAGCGCACTATGAGCGGTAGAACAATATGCCTAAAGAACCTATTTATTTGCCAAAAGACCTATGTTTTTTTGGGCCCTGAAAATCATCAGGTATTATCGCACTGGTTATATACCAAAGCCCTCGGAATTTTAACCAACTCCGAACAGGCCTGGCAAGATGCTTTAAGACCTAATTTTTTGCCGGATCCTCTGGCGTAGAGAGACAAAACAAACAGAGGAAAGCGGAAGGCGTAAATCAGAGTAATGGAAAAGGGGGACGCTGCTGCAAGTAATAAAACCTTACGAGCAACAGCTGTCCCCCTTAGGGGGTAGTTGAGGCGGCACGGAGTAGTCATGCACGCCCGTTTTTTTGCGGGCGCCATTTAGACAATCAGGCCGGGATCAGGGTTACAAAAACGGCGTTCCGAGATCAGAGCTCTGAGCTCAGACCGTCGTACCATCCTCCGGCGTACTGGGATGCTGATAAAGGTGAATGCGGTTACGGCCGTGAGACTTGATCCAGTAAAGCGCTTCGTCCGAGCGTTTTACCAGCAAATCGATATTGTCCGCATGGAGCGGATAGGTGGCAATACCGATGGATACGGTGACCTGCACGGACGTCTTGTCCGGCAGGGTTACGGGATAATTCGAAATGGCATGGTGCAGGCGGTCTGCAAGCAGGCGCGCTTCGTCAGCGGAAGTGTCGGGCAGGAGGATAATGAATTCATCCCCCCCGTAGCGCGCGGTAATATCGATTTTGCGGGCGTTGGTAAGAATACGTTCCGCCACAGCCGAAAGAATAAGGTCGCCCGCAGGATGGCCGTAGGTGTCGTTGGAGCGTTTGAAATGGTCGACATCCATGATCATCAGGGAAAGGTTCCCCTTGTTGCGCTGCTCGCGGAAGAATTCTTCTTTGAGGCGCTGCTTGAAGTAGCGTAAAAGGTAAAGCCCTGTCAGCCCGTCCGTGATGGAAAGCTCTTCGACTCCCTGGAAAAGCCTGGCGTTTTTAATGCCCATGGCAAGCTGCCCGGCTATCGCGGAAAGCACAGGCCTCTGTTCCTGTGGAATTTCCTGCTGGCTCAGGAGATTGTCCACCATCAGTATGCCGAGATTTTCGTCGCGCGTGCGCAGGGGCAGGTAAACCACGGTGCGTTCGTATTTTTGAATGCGCGCATCGTTGGCCTTGCCTAAAATCAGGTCAACCATCGGGTGCACATCGCGTTTGAGCGGGTATTCTTCTTTTTCCGGGTCACGCCGCCGGCGCTGGTCCAGGGAGAACACACGCTCCAGCATGTCGCCCTCTTTATTAATGAGGAAAATCTTGCAGCGGTCAAAACCAAGCTGGCGGATCAGCGTCTGTCCTACGGAATCGAGCATTTCGTCGAGCCTGAGGGAACGGAAAATCGCGTTGGAAATTTCGTGCATGGCCTGCATTTCGTGCACCTGATGGCGCTCGGCCGCAGCCATTTCCAGCCCGCGAATCGATGTGGCAAGTTCGTGCGCAAAATCCTGCAGCACCGGAAGATCGGATTTTTTGAAAGGCCGCTTGTGAAAAACGCAGTCAACGCGCACCACGCCCAGGGTTTCGCCCAGGGCGCGCAGCGGCACATAAGCCGTAGGCGTAGGGTTCCCCAGCACCAACCATTCCTGTTTCCCGGAAATCAGCTCGCTTAAGGCGGACCCGGGAAGTACCGCGATTTCTTCCTCGCCGGGAAGGACCTCTCCCTGATTAAACAGCTGCCGGGCCAGAAGAAATTGTTTTTTATCGTCGAGAAGAAACACCGCTCCGCGGTCGACTTTCAGGAACTGGCAAAGGTACTGCAGGGCATGCGCCAGAAGCGCGTCCATTTCCGGAGGCACAAGCAGCCAGCGGTGGCCCGGTTGCGCCGGGTCGTAGCGCGGCACGCGGGCCAGTTCCTCTCGTATTTTTTGAAGTGCAAGACGCTCTTTCGATTCAGTCATAAATAAAACCTGCTGTCATTCCCGAATGCCTTTATCGGGAACCCCTTAATAAGGCCTCTTATGTGGGATCCCCGATTACACCCTCTGGGATGACAAAAATCGTTACTCATACAAGCTCAAAATGTAAGTAGCTTCCCGGGCGGCTTCCGTCATTGTAGCCTGCAGCATGCTTTCCGAATAGCGGCCGTCACGCACTGCGCCGATCAATTCCTGGTTGGCGCGGCCTATAATCCTTTCGATCGTACCCAGGCTTGCTGCCGCGGGAAGAGTCCTGGCTATGCGCAGGGAATGTCTGAACCCTTCGGCGACCTCCGCCGGCGCCGAGGCCAGCAGTTCTTCCAGCGCAGTGTAGCGGCTGGGCGGCATGCCGATTTCCCGGGAATGCCGCACCTGCGAATGGACTCCCGTTAAAAAAGATATCAGTTTCCATGCCGCTTCCGTGTGGCGGGAGTTGTTTACGATCGCCAGATTGGAGCCTCCGAGGAAAGTGACCTGGCCTGCAGGGCCCGCGGGAAAGATGGAAATGCCGTAATTGCGGGCTACCTCCGGCTGGTAATAAGGATATTTTGGATTGAACACCGTGTTGGCCGGCCATGCTCCCGATATCTGAAAGGCGAATTTGCCGGAAAAGAAATTTCCCGGGACTACGCGTTCCCTTCCCAGTAGAGGGATAAGCCGGTCGACGATCATCTGGAAGAAGAAGTGCATACCGTTCAGCGCCGCGTCCTCGTGGAATTGCGCTTCCCTGCGGTTTGAGTTCAGGAAGCTTCCCCCCGCTCCCCATACCCAGGGGGCTATGTCATGGATGAGCACGCCCTCCCGCTGGCCGGGAAGCGCAAGGGCGAAATACTGTTTCGAGAGCTTTTTCGAATCGCGCAGGCGCTCGCAGGCTTCGCGGAACCCTTTCCAGGACTGGAGCTGTTCGGGTTTGACTCCCATATGCGAAAGAATGTCGTTGCGGTAGTAGAGCACGCGCGTGTCGATAAACCAGGGCAGCGAGTAGGCTTTGGTGCGCGCCGCGTCATAGCAATAGTTCCAGGTGGGGCGGATAATATCGGTGCGGTCTACATCGTTGAGAAAGTCGGTGATTTCCGCGAGGGCGCCGAGCGCTGCCAGCGATGTGGTCCAGGTGCTGCCGATCTGGATGACGTCCGGCCTGTCTTCCGAGTCGAGTTTCTTGGCTACGGACATCAGGCGGTCCCAGGCGAAGTACCAGGGATGAACCGTAAGCTCAACGCGGCAGCCGGGGTTTTCCTTCTGGAAGATGGCAAGTTCCCGCCGCATGACGCGGCGCGTGTCAAAACCCGCGTTGGGCATTACCCAGAGGTTCAGTTTGACTGGAGAGGTCATAAAAACGTTTTGTGTTGTCGTTCCCGAAATGCGTAATCGGGAATCCCTGAATAAAGGCCTTTTTTGATGGATGCCCTATTACTACCTAGGGCATGACATCCTTGGTCAGTTTGAGTCGGCGGAAGGAAGCTGCACGAAAAAGGTGGAGCCTTTCCCGATTTCGCTTTTCACCCATACCCTGCCGCCATGCGTTTCCACCACCTGCTTCACAACGGTCAAGCCCAGGCCCGCGCCCGGGACCTGGCCGGAAAAATCCCTCTCCACCTGATAGAAGCGCTCGAATATTCGTTCGTGGTCCTCGGGCGGAATGCCCTCCCCGTCGTCGGAAAATTTCAGGGTTACAAAACTTCCGTTGCGGCTGCTTGATATCGTGACTGCGGTAGCGCCGAACTTGAAGGCGTTGTCGAGGATATTCCTGATGGCCTGCTGGATCAAATGCGGCTCGACATGGACCAGCACGTCTCCCACCGAATTGTCGCAGGAAATTTTTTCCACATGTTTTTTAGTCTCATCAGGCAGGCTCTTTTTGGCTTTTTCAATGAGCTCTGATAAGGGAACCTTGCTCCGGGCAAGTTCCTCCTTATCGAAATTGGAGAAAGCGATAAGCTCGTTGACCATTTCCTCCATGCGCAGGCAGTTCTTTTCTATAACGTCCAGGGCCCTGCGCTGGAAGTCCGACAGCTTCCCGCTTCTCTGCTCATCCCGCAGCAGGGAGGGGTAGCCTTTGATGGCCACGAGCGGCGTGCGCAGTTTGTGGCTGATTTTGGAAATAAAGCGGTGCATGGATGTTTCCGCCCGGCGCTGCTCGGTTACGTCGCGCAGCAGAACCATGTAGCCGAAATGCTCCATGCGGGCGCTGGCTATGGTATTGATACGCGCCTCAAGCACCAGCCTTTTCGGTTCAGCGCGAGTCAGATCGAACGGTTCACCCTTGTGCGATGCGATCTTGTCCAGGAGATCACCCGGCTCATAGGTGAATTTCGACAGGAGCTGCTTGAGCGTGATATTCGCCGATTCCGCGGGCAGGCCGAGAATCTGCTGTGCGAAAGGATTGATCATCAGCAAAACGCCGGACCGGTCGAGCAGGATAACGCCTTCCTGCATCTGGTGGAAGAGCGTTTCCAGTTTTTCCCGTTCCAAGGCCAGATCTGTGGAGGCGGCCTTCAGCTCAAAAAAAAGCTGTTTGTGCAGCTTGTTCATGACCTCGCCGTTCAGATAGTCGAGCGTGAACGGCTTGGTAATGTAGTCGTCCGCGCCGAGTATACGCGCCTGGCGCATCATCTCGTCTTCAGTCTGTCCGGTGATCATCAATACCCGCACGGCAGGGTCTTTTTCCTTGATGCGCCGGAGCACTTCTATGCCGTCCACGCCTGGCAGTCCGATGTCGAGGAACATCAGATGTGGACGAAATTCCTCCGCAAGCTTAAGGGCCTGAAGGCCGTCGCCTGCGGTCGCTACTTTATATTGCTGGCGCTCAAAAAACGCCTTCAAATTGTTGCAGAGGCTGGCGTCGTCATCAACGATCAAAAGGCGAAGGTTCATATTACTCCTTTAGAAATGGCATTCGAACATGTATACACCCAAATGGACTGTAAAATCAAGGTATTTTGCCATAAATATTTTGATTTTTCTCCCCCCTCCGATGAATCTTTGCGTCAAGGATTTAATGTGAGGTTTTTGCCGCTTATTTCGGAAGTCGGATGATGAACTCTGCGCCGGCATCGCTGGTTTTCACGTCTACGGAGCCGTCGTGGGTCTTGATGATCTTGTTGACGAGGAACAGTCCCA
>CAZSAL010000023.1:0-37359 GCA_964604825.1 uncultured Elusimicrobia bacterium | reverse complement strand
CAAGAAGATTATGCGGGATGGTGATTTTTATTTCAGCCTAACTGAAGATTTCGGGCTAGGGTTAAACGGATTTGTTTGCGGAGCAGAATAGAACCATCTTTCAGCTGCTGCAGAAGCCAAATATTGAATTTTAAACTTGGTAGAATAAAACGATTTTAAAGATTTATTCCCGGGTGGTGTAATGGTAACACACAGCCCTTTGGAGGCTGTATTCTTGGTTCGAATCCAAGCCCGGGAGCTTTTCTTTTACTCGCCCATGACCTGCACAACGAATTCGCGGTCGCGGGGACGATTGTCAAAATCCACCAGAACAATTTGCTTCCAGGTTCCCAGAGTCAGCCTGCCTTCGACAACAGAAACGGTTAGTGACGGTCCCATCAATGTGTGCCGCATGTGGGAAAACCCGTTGTCGTCTCCCCAGGTCTCCTTATGATGGAAGATCCAAATATTGGATGTTCAGCAGGGTAAAGAAAGTAAAATGAAAAGGTTATGAACAGAAGAATTTTCTTAGGTTTGAGCCTGCTTGCCGCTGGCACAGTTGCATTCGGTCAGCCTGGTTCGAAGACCGGTCAAGATGTTGTTCTCCAACTTACTGTCCGCGGACCAATTGATCCGCCCACCAGTGAATATGTCCGCGAAGGAATAGCCGCTGCGGAAGCCGGTCGCTGCTCCGCAGTGCTGATCGAGCTCGATACCCCGGGAGGGCTACTGGATGCGACCCGGGAGATTGTCTCGGCAATGTTAAATTCCAGCCTGCCTGTTATCGTTTATGTGGCGCCTTCCGGAGCGCGCGCGACTTCTGCCGGAGTTTTCATCACCATGGGCGCAGATGCCGCGGCCATGGCTCCCGGTACGCACATTGGTGCGGCACATCCCGTAGCTCTGGGCGGCGGATTTGAAATTCCTTCTAAGGCCGGACCTTCCGTTATGGGAGAAAAAGCGGCATCCGACGCGGCTGCTTATTTGCGCGCCCTGGCGGGGGAAAAGGGGCGCAATACCGAATGGGCGGAACAGGCCGTACGGCGCAGCATTTCGCTCACCGCGGATGAAGCGCTTCGCGCTCACGTAGTGGATATGGTAGTAGCAGACCGCGGACAGCTTTTCAAGAACCTGGCCGGACGCCCGGTTGCACAGAAAAATTCTAAGTTTCCCGAATCACTTGCCGCAACTGCGGTGCAAGACTATCCCATGAGTTCGCTGCGCCGCTTCCTGCACACCATCGCCAATCCAAACCTGGCTTATTTCTTTCTGATTTTTGGGATCTATGCGGTAATCTATGAGATCGCCAGCCCCAGCGCCGGGCTGGGAGTCGTAGCGGGCATAGTGAGCCTGGCTGTAGCCGGCTATGCGCTCAGTATTCTGCCTGTGAGCTACACCGGCCTGTTGCTTCTGGGACTTGGGATCGTGCTGCTTGCCCTGGAACTGAAGATCGCATCGCACGGCATTTTGACTGCCAGCGGCGTGACGCTTCTGGTTCTTGGATCGCTGTTCCTATTTAATACTGCGGAGCCGTATTTCCGCGTGGCGAAAGGGCTCATTGCCGGCACTGCAGCCGGGTCCGCCGCATTTTTCGTTCTGGCGATCGCCAAAGTGCTTGAGGCGCGCCGCCGCCCGCCTGTACTGGGTCTGGAAGCGCTCATCGGGCAGGTCGGCGAAGTGCGGCAGGAGCTTAATCCGCGCGGAATGGTATTTGTCAGCGGGGAATTATGGTCAGCCGAGGCGTCTGAAAAGCTCCCACAGGGAACAAGAGTGCAGGTGCTCGGCATAGATGGCAACGTTTTAAAGGTAAAAAAAATCGAAAAATAGACCCGCCATCGAGTCGTCGGCGGGTTTATCCGCCAACGGTTTAGTGGCGGATAAACATAGGGGGATCGTATGCTTGGTTTCATATTGCTGATAGTTGTGATGGGCATTTTCTTTCTGGCTCAGGCCATACGGGTTGTGACGGAATACGAACGCGGCGTAATTTTCCGGCTGGGAAGGCTGATCGGAGCCAAAGGACCGGGGTTATTTTTCCTGATTCCGGTGGTAGACCGCATGGTAAAAATCGATCTGCGCGTAATCACAATGGATATTCCAGTGCAGGAAGTGATCACCAAGGATAACGTCCCGGCGAAAGTCAACGCTGTGTGCTATTTCCGGGTAGTCAATCCTAATGACGCGGTTAACAAAGTGCAGAATTTTTATATAGCCACTTCCCAGATCGCGCAGACCACAATGCGCAGCGTCGTGGGGCAGGTGACGCTAGACGAGCTTCTCAGCGAGCGGGATCAGATCAATCAGCGCCTGCAGCAGATTATTGATCAGCAGACCGAGCCTTGGGGGATCAAAGTGACCACTGTTGAGATCAAGGACGTTCAGATCCCGGAGCAGATGCAGCGCGCCATAGCCATGCAGGCTGAGGCGGAACGCGAACGCCGCGCTAAGGTCATCAATGCGGAAGGCGAATTCCAGGCCTCGCAGCGGCTGGCGGAAGCCGCCTCGGTATTGAGCAAGGAACCGGCAGGCATGCAGCTGCGCTTCCTGCAGGTGGCGCAGGCTCTTTCCGACGACAAAAACACTACGCTCTTTTTCCCGCTACCTATCGATCTTATCGAGGGCTTCATGAAGAAAGGAAAGACTTCATAATGAAACCAGGCCTGAAAGTAGTCGCCTTTAACGGAAGTCCGCGCAGGCACGGCAACACGGCCTACCTGATCGGGGTCGTGCTGAAGGAACTTGAGCGCGAAGGGATAGAAACGGAATTCGTTCAGGTTGGCGGGCATCCCCTTAACGGCTGCCGCGCATGCGGCCAGTGCGCTAAACGCAAGGACGGGCATTGCGCCAATAATACCGACATCGTTAACCGCTGCATAGACAAGATGCGCGCCGCAGACGGCATCATTCTGGGTTCGCCGACTTACTTTTCGGATCTGACTCCGGAGACTAAGGCTCTGATTGACCGTTCGGGCTATGTTTCCCGGGCAAACGGCAATTTCTTGAGGCGCAAAGCCGGCGCCGCTATTGTGGCTGTGCGCCGCTGCGGCGGCATTCACGTGTTTGATTCCATAAATCATTTCTTCACGATCAATGAGATGGTTATTCCCGGGTCCAGCTACTGGAATGTGGGCATAGGCCGTGAAGAGGGGCAGGTCGCAGGCGATGAGGAAGGCCTGCGCACAATGAAAACCCTGGGCGAAAATATGGCCTGGCTGCTGAAACGGATCTCTCCGGCGGGCTGAACTACACGTTCTGATTTTTATACAATACCTTCCTCGAGGCTCCTTCCGAGTCTTTATATTCTCATGAGAAAATTTATATTTATAGCCGCAGGCTGTATGTTGGCATGTTGTGCCATGCCTGTCCGGGCGGAGATCACAGTTTCTACGGAGGCCGTTGTTCCGCCGGCTCCGGAATTCCCGTCTGCGCCGGCTGTGTTTTCTTCTCCGGTCGCCGTATCATCGGTTGCCGTGGCGGAAGCCGAACCGTACCTCTGGCCCGTGGCTGTTTCGATTGAAGGGAAGCGCACGAAGATTGTGTCTGAGTTCGGCAAACGGAGCGTTCTTGATGCCAAGGGAGCTCTGATCGAAGAACTGCACGAAGGAATTGATTTCTCCGTGCCGGAGGGGAGTTCCGTGCACCCGTCGCGTTCCGGCCGGGTAATTTTCGCGGGTTTTTCCAAGGCATATGCCAGTCGGCAGGATAAGAAGGACAAGAATCATCTTATTATCGTGATGCACCCCGGCGGCTGGAGCACGCGGTATGTTCATTTGAACCGGCTGATGGTGACTCCGGGCGAAGAAGTTACGCCCGAGACGGTGCTCGGGACTTCTTCCCAGTCGGACGAATGGACGGAACCGGTTGTGCACTTTGAGATCAGGAATCCCGAGGGCAAGGCAGTTAATCCGGAAAAATATCTGGAGCTGAAAAGATGACTGCTTACCGCTCGGCGCTCGGCACTCGGAACTCGGAACTGTTTGTTTTGGTTCTGGCCGCAGGTAAAGGAACGCGCATGAAGTCTTCCGTACCGAAAGTCCTTCATGAAGTGGCCGGGCGTTCGCTTCTTGAATATGTCCTTTCTGCAGCGCGGAAACTGCGCCCGGCGGAAATAGGCGTAGTGCTGGGAGAGGGTCGCGATCAGGTGCAGAAATCTCTGCTTGAACACGGTTGGAAGAAAATCACTTTTATCACGCAGAAGGAACAGCTGGGAACCGGGCACGCCGTGATGCAGGCGCGGTCATGGCTGAAAAAGAAAAAGGGCGTACTCCTTGTCGTTTACGGCGACACACCGCTTTTGACCGCGGAAAGCCTGAAGAAGCTTCTGGAACATCACGCATCTGCTGCGAACGCGGCGACTTTCCTGGCCATGGATATTCCCGATCCCTTCGGCTACGGACGTATCATGCTGGATGAAAGCGGGCTGATCAGCCGGATTGTCGAAGAAAAAGACGCTGCGGTTCAGGAAAAAAAGATCACTCTGGTAAATTCCGGTGTTGCCTGCTGGAACGTGGAACGGCTGCTGCCAGTTTTGTCGCGGCTCCGGGCGGACAATGCGAAAAAAGAATATTATCTTACGGATGCCGCTATGCTTTTGCGCCGGGACGGGCATCCCGTGGGCGTAGCGGTAACCTCCGATCCGGAAGAAACGCACGGAGTAAACTCGCGCGTTGATCTTGCTCGCGCCGAGAAACTCTGCCGCCGGCGGATTAATGCCTGTTTCATGCTGCAGGGCGTTACCATGCAGGACCCGGAAAGCGCTTTTATCGACATCCAGGCGGCCATTGAACCGGACACGCGCATTGGTCCGGGGGTTGTCATCAAGGGGAATTCGAAGATTGGACCCGGCTGCGACATCCGAGCCTATTCGATCATTGAAGATTCCGTTGTGAAGGCGGGGGCGAAGATCGGTCCGTTCGCCCATCTGCGGGCAGGAAGCTTTATCGAAGAAGATGCGCATATAGGTAATTTTGTAGAAACAAAGAAAACCCGCGTCGGCAGGGGTAGTAAAGCCAATCACCTGACTTATCTGGGGGATACGAAACTCGGCGAAGGAGTTAATATCGGGGCAGGGACTATTACCTGTAACTACGACGGGTTCCTTAAAAGTAAGACGGTATTGGAAGACGATGTTTTCGTCGGCTCAAATTCCAACCTCGTGGCGCCCGTGCGGGTTGGCCGGGGCGCCATAATCGGGGCAGGGTCTACTATTACGGAAAATGTGCCGCCAGATTCTCTGGCACTAGAGCGCGCGGTGCAGGTCACGAAGAGGGAATGGGCGGCGCGTTATCGAAAAAAGCGAAAAGACATGCGGCGGATGAGTTCATCGCCGCTAGTCCCGTCGCCCCGGAACACGGGGTTGCCCCTTCCGATAACTCATAGGAGTGGAACGAAGAGGAATAGGCGAACGGGAGGAAAATTATGAGTGATCAGCTGAAAATTTTTTCAGGCAATGCCAATAAGGCCCTGGCTGAAGAAATCTGCAAATGCATGAAGGTCAAACTCGGCGGCGCGGAAGTCGGGCATTTTTCCGATGGAGAAATGCAGGTAAAAATCCTCGACAATGTACGCGGCTTTGATACGTTCATCGTTCAGCCCACGAGTCCGCCGGTCAATGACCACGTAATGGAGCTCCTGATCATGGTCGACGCCCTGGCAAGAGCCTCGGCGCAACGTATTACCGCGGTAGTGCCCTACTACGGATACGGCAGGCAGGACCGCAAGGCGGAGCCTCGCGTGCCCATTTCAGCAAAACTGGTGGCTAACCTGATAACCGCCGCCGGCGCGGACCGCGTTCTTGCCATGGACCTGCATGCCGGTCAGATCCAGGGGTTTTTCGATATCCCTGTTGATCACCTTTACGCAATGCCGGTTTTTCTGGATTACATAAGGCAAAAAAATTTGAAGGATGTTGTAGTAGTATCGCCGGACGCCGGCGGCGTGGAACGCGCGCGTGCTTTTGCGAAGCGCCTCGACGCGGATCTGGCTATCGTAGACAAACGCCGTCCCAAAGCCAATGTCGCCGATGTGATGAACGTAATCGGCGAAGTGAAAGGAAAGAATGCGATTCTTCTGGACGATATGGTGGACACCGCGGGCACACTCTGCAAGGATGCGGAAGCCTTGAAGAAATTCGGGGCCGAACATGTTTTTGCGGCCTGCTCGCACGGAGTGCTGTCAGGACCGGCAATCGACAGGCTGAACGCTTCGCCGATTGAAGAACTAATGATCACTAATTCCATCCCCTTGAACGGGAAACAGTCCGGGAAAATTAAAGTGCTCTCGGTCGCGTCTCTTTTGGCGGAAGCAATAACCCGTATTCATCGCGACGAATCCGTGAGCCAGTTGTTTGTTTAGCAGTTTAAATTATAGGAGGAAGTTATGACGGACCAGAAAATAATTTTAGAAGCGGAAAAGCGCGAGGTCGGAACCGACAAGACCTTGAAGTTGCTGCGGCAGAAAGGTCGGATTCCGGCCATTGTATATGGAGGCAGTGACCCGGCGGTTGCCGTATCTATTGATGAAAAAAGCCTGCAGTCGGCTATCCATTCCGAGCGCGGGCGCAATGCCCTTATCACGCTCAAGGTGGCGGATGGTTCGCAGGCAGTGCTGGTTAAAGAAATGCAGCGCAACCCGATCACCCGGGCTATCGTGCATGTGGATTTCCAGCGCGTCTCGCTGAAGGAAAAGATCGAAACGTCTGTCCCAGTGCACATTAAAGGAGAAGCTCCGGGAGTTAAGCTTGGCGGCGGTGTCCTCGAATATGTTGTCCGCGAGGCGAAAGTGCGCTGCTATCCGGCGGAAATTCCCGCGTCTATCGATGCGGACGTGTCTAATCTGCAGATCAACGCTTCCATCAAGGCAAAGGATCTGCCGGTGCCGCAGGGTGTGGAACTGCTGCTTGATCCGGAAAGCATCATCGTGACGATCGTAGCCCCGACGATCCTTGAAGAAGCTCCTGCTCCGGGCGCAGCGGAAGCCGCCGCAGGCGCGGCAGCAGCGGAGCCCGAGGTTATCAAGAAGGGCAAGGTTGAAGAAGGCGAGGAGGGTGCCGCAGCTCCCGCTGCAGGAGCAAAAGCTCCCGCTGGCGGCGAAAAGAAACCTGCTGCCGCCCCGGCTGCCAAACCCGAGACGAAGAAATAACGAGGTTGTCATGGGCCTTCGTTCATTAACTCCCTCGTCCCTTGGGGGAGAGGGTGAGGGGCGAGGCAGTGTCCTATGGTCAGTTTTGTATGGTGATCAAGCTCGTCATCGGTCTGGGTAATCCCGGCAAATCTTATGCCACCATGCGGCATAACCTGGGCTACCGTGTGGTGGACCGGCTGAGCGAAAACCCGCTTCTGAAAGCCGGGCTGTACAAACCCTCGGATGTATTCATGAACAGTTCCGGTATTCCCGTTGCCGCCCTGGCCCGTAAAAAAGGATTGAAGCCTGAAGAAATCCTTGTGGTCTGCGATGATTTCTCGATTCCTCTGGGCTCTCTCCGGATCAGGCTCCAGGGTTCTTCTGGCGGGCATAACGGCCTTGATTCCATTTTATCCAGTCTATCTACTCAGGGGATTCCCCGGCTCCGTATGGGAATTGGGCCTGTTCCGGAAGGGCGCGATCCTGCGGATTTCGTCCTGGAGTCTTTCCGCAGCGAAGAAAAACATAAAGCGGAGGAGATGATCGATCTCGCGGCTAAAGCTGTGGAAACTGCGCTCGAAGAAGGAATCGAGACCGCGATGAATAGATACAATAAGCGTGAGGTGGCGGGGTGAAAGTTCGCGACGTAATGAAATTAAAAGTCGTCTCCCTCCCCCAGAATTCGAATCTGGGACAGGTGGTGCAGGCATTTGTGCGTCATCAAATCGATTCGCTTCCCGTGGTAGACGCTGCCGAAAGGGTCGTCGGCATGATCATCATGGATGATCTTGTGGACATTTTTCTGCCGCGTTACTACGACCTGCTTCGGGACTACAGCGCCCTTGAGGACAAGGGGCAGCTCGCTTCTCTTTTTGACGTATCTTTCATCGGTTCCGACAAACTGCAGAGCAATCTGATTCTTGCCGCAGACATAATGCATACGCAGGTGCACTGGGTATCTGCGGAAGCGCCGCTGCTTGAAGCCGCAGCCCTGCTGCAGTCGCAGCATTTCCAGCGCCTGCCGGTGGTTGACCGGGACCGGAAGCTGGTAGGGCTGGTCTCCGATTTTGAAATTATCCTTTCTTTGTTGCATGGCGGTCCTCTTCACCATCCAGTCCCGGCATGAGCCGCATCGAATTTGTCCATCTTCACAACCACACCGAATACTCGCTGCTTGACGGGGCCTGCCGCCTCACTGATGAAAAGGGAAAACCCGGCGAGCTGCTGAAGCACATTGCGGCGCAGAAAATGCCGGCCCTGGCGATAACGGATCACGGGAACCTTTATGGCGCCATGGAGTTTTATCGGGCGGCGCGTGAGGTAAACGTCAAGCCAATTATCGGATGTGAAATGTATCTGGCTCCGGAATCGCGCCTGGACCGCGCATCAAAACGCGGGCCGGAAAACGCGTTTTTCCATCTCACCATTCTGTCGAGAAATAACGACGGGTTCCGGAATCTCATTGCGCTTTCATCGATCGCCTTCCTTGAGGGTTATTACTACAAGCCGCGTGTTGATAAAGAAGTTCTCCAAAAGCACTCTGACGGGCTGATCGCCCTTTCCGGCTGCCTTAAAGGCGAACTGGCGGATGCGGTTCTTGCCGGGAACGAAACCCAGGCGCTCAAGATCATAGAGACTTACCAGGGAATTTTCGGCAGGGAAAATTATTATCTTGAGCTCATGGACCACGGCATCGCGGATCAGCGCCGGTGTAACGAAAAACTTCTTGAACTTGCCCGGAAAACAGGCGCAAGCCTGGTAGCCACCAATGACTGCCACTACCTGAAGCGCGAAGACGCGTCCGTGCATGATGTGCTTTTATGCATAGGCACAGGCTCGAATCTTTCAGAGGACAACCGCCTGCGGTTCAGCAGTGAAGAGTTCTACTATAAATCCGCGGAAGAAATGTCGGAGGTATTCAAGGCCTGTCCGGAGGCGGTACGCAATACGCTTGAGATCGCCGAGCGCTGCAACACAGAAATGCGCTTTGATCAATCGCTTCTTCCTCATTACAACGTGCCGGCAGGGGAAAACCCCGATTCTTATCTGGAGAAACTGTGCAGAGAGGGGCTTAAACGGCGTTACGATTCCTCAGCCGCGCAGTACGGCGGGCGGCTGCAGTACGAACTGGGCGTTATCCGAAAAATGGGTTTTTCCACTTATTTCCTGATTGTCTGGGACTTCATCCACTGGGCCAGAAATAACGGCATTCCCGTAGGCCCCGGGAGAGGCTCGGGCGCGGGATCTCTCGTAGCTTACGCGCTGGGCATTACCGATGTGTGCCCGGTCAAATACGGGCTGCTTTTTGAGAGGTTTCTTAATCCCGACCGGAAAAGCATGCCAGATCTGGATATCGATTTTTCCGACGAAGGCCGCGATAGGGTAATTGAGTACGTGCGTAGCAAATACGGGGAAACAAGCGTGGCACAGATCATAACTTTCGGTTCTATGCTGGCCAGGCTGGTAGTCCGCGATGTGGGACGGGTTCTGGGATTTCCCGTTTCGGAAGTGGACCGTATAGCGAAGATGATCCCGAGGGAACTGGGAACCACTATTGAAAGCGCGCGCAGGTCCGTTCCTGAGTTGGAACAGGAGTGCCGGAATAACGCGGAGGTAGATAAGCTGCTTCACTTTGCCCAGCGGCTTGAGGGGCTGAAACGTCATACCGGAGTACATGCCGCCGGCATAGTAATCGCCAAGGGTGACCTCACGCAGTATGTGCCGCTGGCGAAAGGCTCCAAGGACGTTGTGACCACACAGTTCGACGGAGAAACCCTGGCCAGGATGGGGCTGCTCAAAATGGATTTTCTTGGTCTGCGCACGCTGACGGTGATCGATCAGGCGCAGAAACTGATTTGCGAACGGCATAAGCCGGATTTTGATATCAGTAAAATCCCGCTTGATGATCCGGCGACTTTCAAACTCCTGCATGACGCCAAATCTATAGGTATTTTCCAGCTTGAATCAACAGGGATGCGCGACCTGCTGAGAAAACTCTGCCCTACGGCATTTGAAGACATCATTGCGCTGATCGCCCTCTACCGTCCCGGGCCCATGGGCGCGGGAATGCTGGACGAATTCGTCAAGCGCAAGCACAACTCCAGCCTTGTCAAATACGATCATCCCATCCTGGAACCCATACTCAAGGAAACCTACGGGATCATCCTGTACCAGGAACAGGTCATGCGCATCGCCGTTGATTTCGGCGGGTTTACTCCGGGTCAGGCGGATGTGCTGCGCAAGGCGATGGGAAAGAAAATCCCCGAAGAAATTGAAAAGCACCGGGAAGAGTTTATGGAAGGCGCAATAAAGAAGAAGATCCCCCTGAAGACGGCGCAGAATGTTTATGAACAAATCGTGCATTTTGGAGGCTACGGCTTCAACAAGTCGCACAGCACAGCTTACGGCCTCGTGTCCTACCAGACCGCCTTCCTGAAAGCCAATTATCCTATCGAGTACATGACCGCTCTGGTTACGAGCGAAATCGGGCACAGCGCGATTGGAAAGGAGGAAGATTCCAAGCTTGTGATTTTCCTTTCCGAGGCGGAATCCATGGGCATCAAGGTTTTGCCTCCGGACATTAGGTATTCTTTCAGCGCTTTCACTATAGAGAAGGAAGAGATACGTTTTGGTCTTCTGGCTGTGAAAAACGTAGGCACGGGGGCCGTGGAATCCATTGTTACTGCGCGCCAGAAGGACGGCCCCTTCTCGTCATTTGATAATTTCTGTCAGCGTGTCGATCTGCATCAGGCCAACAAGAAGACACTCGAGTCTCTGATCAAGGCCGGGGCCATGGACTGCTTCAACGGTAAGGACCCGTTGCATGGCCGCCCGTCTCTCTTGGAATCTCTCGAATCCGTAATGAGCGCCTCGGCTAAAATCCGCGATGAGGTGGCTTCCGGCCAGGGGTCGCTTTTCGGCATGTCGGAAATTACCCAAGCGGCGCCAGTCCGGTTTCCAAGCGCCTCGGGATTGAGAAGTTCTTCTGCGCGCTGGTCAGAACACGAGCTTCTTGGCTACGAAAAAGAGGTTCTGGGTTTTTATCTTTCCGGTCATCCTCTGGCGCGGTTCCAGTCCGAACTGGCCCTTTTTTCCACGCACCGGCTGGACAAGCTGCCCCCTGCAAATACGCCCGTACGTCTGGCGGGGATGATTTCCAACGTCCGACGCCTGGTTACAAAGGCCAGGAAGGAACCATACGCCCGTTGCCATTTCGAAGATCTAGAAGGGGACGTGGACCTGGTGATTTTCCCGAAATCCTACGCCGCAGGCCTTTCGCAGTACCTGAAGCCTTCCGAAATGATGGTGATTACAGGGCGCATCAACCAGCGGGAAGTGGAAGACAAGCCGGAAGTGATCGTGGAAGACATGGTTCCCCTATCCCAGGCCCGTGAACGATACGTCAGTGAGATTCTCCTTCGTATGGACAGCGAAGTTCTGGAAGATGAAGCGCTGGAAAATCTGCGCTCTGCCCTGAAAAAGTACCCTGGGAACTGCCGCGTCTGTTTCAGCGTGGAAACCCCTCCGAAAAGTCCTGTGGTTGTGGAAACGGACCTGGTCGTAAAACCCACGCAGGCCTTGTTCGAAGAAATCGAGCAGCACCTCGGGCCGGAATCCTGGCAGATAACCCGCCTCAGCCGCTAACCCGATCAGGAAGGCATATCGGCATTGTTACTGCGATGATATAATCTGGTTACTGGAGGAAATTTATGGAAATTGAACGCAAAAACGCCGTAACACTTAAGGGCACTCCTTTTACGCTGATCGGTACCGAGATCAAGGTCGGACAGAAGGCTCCGGATTTTTCCGTTCTGGCGAGCGATCTTTCTCCCGTGACGCTGACTTCCGGCAAAGGACAGACCCGGCTGTTGATATCTGTTCCTTCGCTGGACACCCCTGTATGCGATGCGGAAACCCGCCGCTTCAACCGGGAAGCCGCTGATCTTGCAGGCGTGGAAACCCTGGTAATCAGCGTTGACCTGCCCTTCGCACAGGCTCGATTCTGCAAGACTGCGGATATCAAAAATCTTAAAACCGCATCCGATCACCGTGACGTTTCCTTCGGCAGAGCCTATGGCACGCTGATCAAGGAATTAAGAATTTTGTCCCGCGCGATTTTTGTCATCGACTCGAATGATGTTGTCCGGTACGTCGAATACGTAAAAGAATCGACCAATTATCCGGACTACGACGCCGCGCTGAACAGCCTGAAACAAACTGTCCGAACGTAGCCCACAAGCAACGTTTCCATCTGGGAATTTTGTAACCCCATCGTCGGTGGAAGGGTTGAAGCCCTCTGGCCAAAAAGATACAATACCCCTCAATCCTTATCTGAATATGACGAAAAAACGAATCGTTTTAATGCTTTTGCCGGTTCTGTGCGCCGGAACTGTCTGGGCTGCAAAGGACAAGACGGAAAAATCCTCCGTTTCGGCTGAGGAACCTCCGGCGCAGACTGAAATAGTTGATGAGCCTACGCCGGAAATCATTGACCCGGGAACCTATGCGCTCAATTTCCGCTTCTACAGCGAAGGCGGCGTCACGTCCCGAATTCTGATAGGACCCATGAAGCGGGTCAATCTGGGGATCTCTTTTGACGTTCAGCACTTTACTGGCCACGATGACCCGCACATGATCCGGCCTTCAGTGTTTTTCAAGCTGCGGTTTTTTGACGGGACAGACAAGCTCCCGGCACTGGCAATAGGCTACGAAAATCAGGGGTACATCTGGCAGAAAAGCATAGACCAGTTTCTTAACCGGGAAAGAGGCCTTTATCTTGTGGCCAGCCACGAAATTTTTATCCCGGACCTGGAAATTCAGGCCGGTGTGAACACGTATGACTTCAACAACAGCACAGTGTACGCTTTTCTAGGAACCACCTATAAAGTGACTAATAATTTTTCCCTGCTGGCCGAATACGACAACATCCGGGACATCGCCTACGACCGTTTTAATATGGGAGGCCGGTTTTATGTAACGCCGAAATTTTTCGTAGACTTTTGCGCCCGCAACATCGGACGCGATTCCTCCAAAGGCGCGGAGCGCATTCTGCGCCTGAATTACGCGGCCAATTTCCCGACTTTTTAAGATCATGGCTGACGAAATCATCGCCCTGGAATTCGAAAGACCGATCGCGGAACTGGAAGCCAAGATTCACGAGCTGAAAAGCTGCGCCGCAACGGAGCAGCTCGATTTCAAGGACGAGCTGCGCATCCTCGAAGAGAAATGCGCCCAGCTTAAGCAGCAGATTTACGGAAATCTTTCAGCCTGGCAGCGCGTGATGATCGCCCGCCACCCGCAGCGCCCGTACACACTTGACTATATAAAGGCGCTCTGCACAAATTTTGTCGAGCTTCACGGCGACCGCACCTTCTCCGATGACAAGGCTCTTGTCGGAGGCCTGGCGTTTTTCGAAGGAAGGCCGGTAGTGATATTCGGGCAGCAGAAGGGGCGAGACGTCCAGGAGTCCATGTCCCGCAACTTCGGGATGCCCCACCCGGAAGGCTACCGCAAAGCCCTGCGCTTTATGAAGCTGGCGGAGAAATTCAAAAGGCCGATTATCGCCTTTATCGATACTCCTGGTGCGTATCCTGGCGTAGGCGCGGAAGAACGCGGCCAGGCGCGCGCCATAGCCCAGAACCTCAAGGAAATGACTTCTCTCAAAGTGCCCATGATCTGCGTGGTCATAGGCGAGGGAGGTTCGGGAGGAGCGCTGGCCATTGCGATGGGGGACCGGATTTTGATGATGGAAAACGCCTGGTACTCTGTCATTTCACCGGAAGGATGCGCTGCCATCCTGTTTCGTGATGCGACCAAGGCCCCGCAGGCTGCGGATGCCTTGAAGCTCACAGCCAATGAATTGAAGAGTCTGGGTATTATTGACGAGATCATTCCCGAACCCATGGGTGGAGCGCATCGCGATCCCGGCATGGTGTTCGAGGCTCTGCGAGCCGTTCTTTTGAAGCATTTGAACTATCTGGCGGCCGTGCCTGCAGAGCAGCTTCTGCAGACCCGCTATCAGAAATTCCGTTCCATAGGCTCTTTCCGGGAAAGCGCGGCTAAGAAAACAACTGCTCCCAGGCGGACCGCCAGAATCAAATCTGCTTCCTGACCTGATTTTTTTGTTAACTGTAGAAAAGGAGTGTATCTAGTTATGGGAAAACGTGTAGCTGTTTTGACAGGTGGTGGCGACTGCCCCGGACTGAACCCTGCGATACGGGGGTGTGTTCTGCGCGGTATAGACTATGGATTCGAATTCATAGGACTTTCTGAAGGATGGCGCGGTCTGGTGGAAGGGAAAACCCAGCAGTTGGGTCTGGCGGATGTAAAGGAAATTGTCGGCAAAGGCGGGACTCTTCTTGGCACATCCCGCACGAATCCTTTCAAGATGGAAGGGGCCGTGCAGAAATGTCTCGATAATTTTAAAAAGCTGAAACTTGACGCTCTGGTTGCCATGGGCGGCGAGGATACTCTCGGCGTAGCTACGAAATTCTTTAAAGAATATAAATTGCCGATGGTCGGCGTGCCCAAGACAATGGACAATGACTTGTCCGCAACGGATTACACATTCGGTTTTGACACGGCCACAACCATCGCCATGGACGCGCTTGACCGCCTGCGCGATACCGGTCGCAGCCACAGGCGCATCATGGTGCTTGAGGTTATGGGCAGGCATGCGGGCTGGGTGGCGCTTTACACTGCCATAGCGGGCGCTGCGGACTGGGTGCTCCTGCCGGAGCGTCCCACAGACGTGAAAGCCATGTGCGCGCATCTTAAAAAAGTCCATGCCCGGGAAAAAGTCGCCCTGGTGGTCACTTCGGAAGCCGCAGAGGTGCCAGGCATGAAAACCGAAAGCGAAGAGCTCGATCAGTTCGGGCATATGCTTCTGAAGAAACGCGGCTTGGGAGAGCGGATCTCGGAAATTATCGAGAAGGAAACCGGGATCGAAACCCGCTCTGCGGTGATCGGGCATATCCAGCGAGGCGGCTCTCCCACCCTTTTCGACCGGATTCTGGGGACCCGCGTTGGCGTAAAGGCCGCGGATCTTGTTGCCGCAGGCGACTTAGGAAAGATGGTTGCTTTGCGTGGCAACGATGTAGTGGGCGTTTCGCTTGAGGAGGCTACAAAAGAGCTTAAGACCGTCCCCAGGGGATGGCTCGATCTTGCGGACGTCACTTTTAAATGACGCCCTTAGGGCGGGCGGCATCCCGGCAGGTTGTAAGCCGGGATCAACAATTTATAATTAAGTAAGGCTGGACCCGCCAGACGTCTGGCGGGTGACGGCAACACAAAAGGAGAACTAACTACCATGGCTGTTGATATCGAAGGACTTCTTGGGGCCGAAGGAAAAAAGCTCCTGGAGCATAAATGTACCACCATCCCCAAAGAATCCCTGCATTTGCCGGGTCCCGACTACGTTGACCGGATTTATGCCTTGTCAGACCGGCCCACGCCTGTGCTGAAAAGCCTGCAGGCTCTGCTGGATCACGGGCGGCTGGGCGGAACCGGGTATGTATCGATTTTGCCGGTTGACCAGGGGATCGAACACTCAGCGGGAGCTTCGTTTGCGCCAAACCCGATGTATTTCGATTCTGAAAACATCGTCAAACTGGCGATCGAAGGCGGAGCCAACGGGGTCGCCTCAACCCTCGGTGTGCTGGGGTCTGTGGCGCGCAAATATGCGCACAAGATTCCGTTTATTCTGAAATTCAACCACAATGAGTTCCTATCCTATCCGAACACCTTTGATGAATCTCTGTTTGCGAGCATAAAACAGGCTTATGATCAGGGAGCCGTGGCGGTCGGAGCCACCATTTACTTTGGTTCGCCCGAATCCCGGCGCCAGATATGGGAAGTCAGCCAGATGTTCCAGCAGGCTCACGAATTGGGTATGGCGACTATTCTCTGGTGCTATCTGCGCTCAAGCGCGTTCAAGACCAAGGAAAAGGATTTTCACGTTTCCGCGGACTTGACCGGCCAGGCCAACCATCTGGGCGTGACAATCGAGGCAGATATCATTAAACAGAAGCTTCCGGAAAATAACGGTGGCTACACAGCCTTGAACTTCGGGAAGACGCACAAGCTTGTTTATGAGAAACTGACTTCGGACAATCCCATTGATCTTACCCGCTACCAGGTTGCCAACTGCTACATGGGCCGAGCGGGCCTGATCAATTCCGGCGGGGCTTCATCCGGGGCAAGCGATCTCGCAGAAGCGGTAAAGACTGCAGTGATCAATAAGCGCGCAGGCGGCATGGGCCTTATTTCCGGGCGCAAGGCGTTCCAGAGGCCCTTCGCCGATGGAGTTAAGATCCTGAATTCGATTCAGGACGTATATCTGGACAAGCGCATAACAATCGCATAAAAAAAGACGCAAATTGCTAAAGAAAAAGCCCCGAGTAATCGGGGCTTTTTTATTGGCCTTTCTGCTCATTATTTCTGTTATAGGCCTAAAGATTGAATTTTTTGTATGGGTCTTAAGATTACTTGTAATTACCATATATGTAAGGCACACTTTTGTTGTCTTCGAATGCCGGGGTCAGATAAGGTGGAAGGCAATATCCATGAGGCAGCCAAACTGGTTTGTTTATGCGCTCGTGGCCGTTTTTATCCTTCCGTCGTGCTTAACGGCGCAGCCTTTGCTGGATGATGGAAAATTATTAGGTATTCCAGAGCAAATAGCCAGCATCACCGACATCAACCTTCCCGCCCGCATATCGCCTGAATACATTCTCATACAGGATGTGCATCAGCACCCGGAAGCGCAGTCTCACATAGCCGCGCTTTTGATGTATGGCTACAGTCATTGGGGCATCCGCAGCGTGTTTATTGAAGGAGCGTTCGCTGCGGTAGACCTTGGCATTTTTCGGGAAGTTCCGGTCCAGGCAAGGGCAGAGCTGGTCAAACGTCTCGCCGCCGAAGGCCGCCTTACGGGAGCGGAAATAGCGGCTGTCCTACTGAGCCCCCGGCCAAAAACATTTCCTCTTAAACTTATTGGCATGGAAAATCCTGATGTATATGAAAGGAATGTCGAAACTTATCTGACCTTGGAGCGTCTGCGCGAACCGGCCATTGCCGAACTGAACGCCATACGCAGGCTCCAGCAGAAAATGAGCATCCCCAGTACTCATGTTCTGGTGCGGCAGTTGGAGCGCACGCGGCTTCTGCTTCAACTGAAATTGACTCCCGAGGAATATGACGAATATCTGCAGGCCCGCGACGCGACTCCTTCGTCGCCCACATTGGATCCGGTAATTGCCATGGCTGAACAATTTTACGGTCTGGTAAACGAGCGGAGCCGTTTGTTTATGGATGAAATAAAAACAAAAAGCTTTTCGGAAAAGGGCCCGCGTGTCGTCGTTGTCGGAGGTTTTCATACTGCCGAAATGGCCCGGCAGCTGCGCGCAGAAGGAAGGACCTTTGTGGTTCTTTCTCCTGTCGTTACCCGCCCGCAAAATACGGCGATGTACGAGCAGCGCATGCTGGAAAGCGTCAGTGCGCTGCAGATACTTCCTTCCGCTGCATTCTCTAAATAACTTATAAAATCAGTTAAGCATCTTTATCCGCAATGGAAATCCTTATCACTGGATCACATGGATTAATTGGCGCGGCGCTGTGTGCCAGCCTTGCCGGTTCCGGGCACGCGGTGACACGGCTGGTTCGCCGGCCTCCTTCAAAATCTGATGAACTGAACTGGGACGCCGTAGGCTCGGGGTCTGCCACCCGTTCAGGAGAGTTTGATGTCGTTTTCCATCTGGCCGGGGAGAATATCGCGGCCGGCCGCTGGACTCCGGCGAGGAAAAAACATATTTATGAAAGCCGCGTTAAGAGCACGCTTAGGCTTGCCGGTAAATTGGCCGGTTTGCCGCGCCAGCCTGAAGTTTTTGTCGTAGCTTCAGCAGTCGGATACTACGGCGATCGCGGTGAAGAAATATTGGATGAGACCAGTTCTCCGGGGCAGGGTTTTCTCGCAGAAGTATGCCGGGCCTGGGAAAAAGCGGCTGAGCCTGCGGCAGAAAAAGGCATCCGAGTTGTGCATGCACGCTTTGGAATGATTTTGGATAAGAATAGCGGCGCGTTAGGCAAAATGCTTCCGCCTTTTCGTCTGGGTGCTGGCGGACGCATAGGGAGCGGAAGCCAATATATGAGCTGGATTGCTCTTGAAGACGCAGTACGGGCCCTGGCCTTTGTCATGGAGAATAAATCCGTTAAAGGGCCTGTCAACGTGACCTCGCCCAACCCTGTCACGAATCGCGAATTTACTATGACGCTCGGCCGTGTCCTGCATCGCCCGGCAGTTTTTGCGCTTCCAGCTTTTGCTGTGCGTCTCGCTTTCGGCGAAATGGCCGATGCCCTGTTATTGGCCAGCGAACGCGCTGTCCCTAAAAAACTTACGGATTCAGGGTTTCAATTTTTATATCCGTGGCTGGAACCTGCCTTGAGGAAAATTCTCAAATAATTTAGTGCAAAGGTACGGATTGGACAAGCGAATAGGCGGGGCCTGTCCTGGAGGGTACGCTCTGCATCAAATCTATGGACCTTACTTCAAATGGCGGCGGAGGGGTAAAAATCCATTTTTCCAGAACCGGACGGATGAAGCGGGAGGACCTGGGATCCTTGACGCGGGCAATGGTGAGATGTGCCTGAAATGCTCTTTCGGTTTCTTCCTGCGGGCCGATCAAGGTAAAAGCCTTACCTGCAGTTTCTGCTTGTTCCTTTCCTTCTTTCATCCCGAACCACAGCACTCGGGGAGATCCGTGCGGCGGGAAGCACCCGGCCTTATCAAACGAGATTGAAAACGGACGAATGTCTTTGGCTGCCACTGTCATTTGCCCGGCCAACGGTTCCACCTGATGCTCCGGTAATTCCCCGAGAAACCGCAGCGTAAGGTGAAAAAGCTCCGGCTCAACCCACTTTATTCCGGTAGCGTCTATACGCCTGGCCAGGTCTGCGGCCTGGCGGCCCAAGTTTTCCTTTATTTCATTAGGAATGTTAATGGCAATGAAAAGCCGCATCAATCAGGTTCCCGCTGCTTCAAGGTTTTGTAGATTGCTGCCAGGTCTTCTTCACCGTATCCTTCCTTGAATGCCTGTTCCATCAATTTTTGAACCGCCCCGGTCACAGGCAGGCGCGCGCCCCGTTTCCCAGCCTCCTGCGTCATGAAGCGCACATCTTTCAGCATATTAGACAGTGAAAATGCCGGAGAGAAATCCTTTTTCAGCAGAGTCTCTTCCTTGATGCGGAAATAGCCGCAGTCGAGCGCGGGGCTGTTCTTCAGCACTTCGAAAATCTTTTCGGGATTTATGCCGTTTGCCTCCGCAAGACGCACGGATTCCACAAGTCCGGTGGTCATCTGGGCTACCACCAGATTCATCGAAAGCTTTAGCGCGGAACCTGCGCCAACAGGTCCGGCATGGACGATAGTTTTGCCCATCTTAAGCAGCAAAGGGCGGATTTCTTCCAGTTCCCGGTCTGCGGCACCGGCAAGCAGTATAAGCTGGCAGGACTCAACCTGCTTTTTGCTGCCGGTAACCGGACAATCCACATAACGCCAGCCGTTTTTTCGCGCTTTTTCGGCAAATGCCAGAGTTGACGCGATGTCAATAGTGCTCATCTGGATCCAGACTGGTGAGTCGCTGCGGAGGGTAAGCAGGCCGTCCCCGCCTTCGATGACCGTCTGCACAGCGCCGGGATTGGTCACCATTGTAATCACAATTTCCGCGCCTGCGGCCGCTTCCCGCGGAGTACCGCAGATTTGGGCGCCAAAGGCCCTGGCTCCCTCTGCCTTTTGGCGGTCACGGTTGAAAACCTTGACCGGGTAGCCGGCCTCAGCGAGATGCCGCGCCATAGGCATCCCCATGATTCCTAATCCAATAAAACCAATGTCTGGTAAGGGCATATGAGGCTATTCCGAAGCGGTCTTTTTAAAGCTTTCGTAAGCCGGCTTGAGCGTAAAATCGCTGCGGATGAGGCCAAAATAGTCGATTCCGTTGTTAAAGAACCCGTCTGTGTCCCGAAAAAAAGCCCAGAAAACTTTGTCGACTCCAGGTGCTTTCAGCACCTCAGGAATGACCTTGGACACCCATGCCGCCTGCTCGTTTTCTGTAGGGCTTTTCCCTGCCCACCAGTTGATATTGGCCGACTGCAATGGAACGCCTGGACAACCCAGTTCTGTTATCCAGATGGGCTTATCCTGATCTCCAAATTCTGCCATGATCCGTTTCAGGCTTTGCAGCTGGTCTCGCGCCTGAGCCAGTGAAACATTATCCAAGGGGTTCGGGAATAAATGCACGTTGACGATATCAAAGCTCTCCGGCCCCGCTTCCTGATAGATGTCCCGCTGACTTGTCAGTATCATCTGTGAAAGGCTTCCCTCAAGGACAAGCGCGGTCGGATCTTCTCGTTTAATGGCGGGGTAGGCTTTTTTGAGCAGTTTACAGTAAGTTGCCAGATTATCCTGGGGCTGCCAGTAGGTCCCGTAGTCCGGTTCGTTCCAGATCTCCCAGTATTTGACGCGGTCCTTGAAATGGTGAACGACAGCCTTTGCATAGCGCACATAAAGTTTTGGTTCCGGTGCGGCATTCCACGCGGCCTGCCGCCAGGCGGGATTGTATTCCAGTGTGCCAAGGACCTGAATGCCCTTTGAACGCAGCAAATCTACTATGCGGTCGTACCTGCCGAAGTCGAACCGGCCGGGTTTTGGTTCCACATCCGTCCAGGCAAAATCCATCCGCACCATTCCAACGTGTGCCTGGCGCATTAATTCAGCCGCTTTCTGAATGTTTTCCCACGTGTAATGATGGTTGTTCCAATCCTGATCCCAGCCCAGAAAATCCAAAACACCACAGCGGTTAGATGTTTCCCGCGGATCCACATAATTGCCGGCAAACAGAGGAGAGACGAATAGTATTGCTGCCAAGAACATATTTTTGACATTCATAAATAAAATGATAGTTATTTCGAAGCGCTTTCCGCCAGAAAATTCAAACAATGATTATCTGCTGAAGGGCAAAGCGCTGATGCCGAGAATGGTAAGAATACTGCCGCTGATTACAAGGGCAATGGCCTGGTGGAAGGGTTTGATTGTAAAGAGCTCTATAAGGGTTAATCCCAGATCGTGGCTGGTGTTTACTCCCACCAGAAAAATAATAATTCCGCCGATCAGGAAAGCCAGAGCGAGAGATTTTGTCATAATCTTTCGTTTTGACAGTCCCGAATAACGGCAGGTTACACCTTATTTCATGCGTGCCAGATAAATAACTTTACGGCGGCGTGACCTTCGCAGAATCCTGCGCTGTTTCCGAATACACATGTAACATCCCCCTTTTTGCAACAGCATCCGAAGTCCGATGCATTAATCGATTCCGGACTTAGGACCTATGACAAATCAAGAACATCCCGATGTAGTACCGCAGGTGTCACATTTAAGACAGGTGCCGTTGCGCACCATGGTGAACTGACCGCATTCCCTGCAGGGATCGCCTTCATAGCCTTTGAGCCTGGCCTGGCGAGATTTTTCCGTGGCATTTGGCCCGGTTTTCACGGTAGTTACCGCAGGCGGCTTGAACCCCGCCACATTGCCTGGAACTGCGGCCTGGGTTGCTGCGGGCGCGGCTGAGGCTTTGGCCTGTCCTGCGTTCGGCGCAGGCGTAATGTTCTTGGCCGGGGCCGGCTGTTCAATGACGCGTTCGGAGACGACCTCTTCATCTACAAATTCCTCTTTAGGAGTGCCGACCGCGCTGGAACGAAGGTCTTCAGCTGTTACCTGAGCCAGATCCTGCCGGTCCAGGTAGGCGATAGCAAGTTCGCGGAAGATGTAATCGATGATAGAAGTAGTCATTTTGATCTGCGGATTGCCCACTACCATACCGTTTGGTTCAAAGCGCGTGAAGACAAAAGCTTCCACGAACTCTTCCAGCGGCACGCCATGCTGCAGACCGAGGGAAATGGAGATGGAAAAACAGTTCATGAGGCTTCGGAAAGCGGCGCCTTCTTTATGCATATCAATAAAGATTTCACCCAGAGTGCCGTCTTCATACTGGCCCGTACGAAGGTACACGGTGTGGCCGCCGATTTTGGCTTTCTGGGTATAACCCATGCGGCGGTACGGCAGGCGGCGCCGGCGCGCGATGTAGCGGTGAATAATTTTTTCCGCGATTTTGATCGGTCCTTCGGAGAGGTCCTGGATGGTAATTTGTTCTCCGGCGTCGGAAGTGGAGTTCAGGGGCTGGCTCAGCTTGGAGCCGTCACGGTATATGGCTATTGCCTTGAGCATAAGCTGCCATGATTCCACATATGATTCGTCAATCTCATGGATTGTGGCATGGTGCGGGAAGTTGATGGTTTTTGAAATCGCCCCGGAAATGAACGGTTGGGCTGCGGCCATCATGCGTAGATGGGCGCGGGGAGCGATGTAGCGTTTGCCTTTTGCCCCGCATTTATTGGCGCAGTCAAATACGGGAAGATGCTCGACCTTAAGATGGGGGGCCCCTTCAACGGTCATTGTTCCGCAGATGTGCTCATTCGCCGTTTTTATTTCGTCCTGTGAATAGCCAAGGTGCTTTAGGATCGAAAATGTCCAGTCATTGAGTTGTTCGTCGGTGAGTTTCAGCGTATTCTTGCAGAAGTCTTCGCCTAGAGTGAATTGGTTGAAGGCAAACCCTATTTCAAAGGCCTGCGGCAGGGCAGCTTCAATCTTGGAGATTACGTCATCAGTGAACCCCTTAGTTTTCAAGGTTTCGGCGTTAATGCAGGGACAACCCTGAAGGGAGCCTGAGCCTCTGCAGTAGCGGATAATATCATCGATCTGAGGCTGGGTATAACCTAGAGCGCTCAACGCGGGGGGGATGGAAGAGTTGATGATTTTCAGGTATCCGCCGCCGGCCAGTTTCTTAAACTTGACCAGTGCGAAATCCGGCTCGATGCCGGTTGTGTCGCAGTCCATGGACAAGCCGATCGTTCCTGTAGGCGCGATGACCGTAACCTGCGCGTTGCGGTACCCCCATCTTTCCCCAAACATGAGCGCTTCATCGGCATCCTGGCGCGCAGCGACAAGCAGGTCCTGCGGACAATGCGCAGGGTTTATATGCACGGGCGTTACCGAAAGGCTTTCGTATTCGGATTTGGGAGTAACATAAGCGGCACGGCGATGGTTGCGGATTACCCGCAGCATGGCATTTTCATTCCGCTCGTAAGCCGGGAACGGCCCTACAACCGAAGCCATTTCCGCCGAAGTGGCGTAGGCTTTCATGTGCATGATGCAGGTAAGCGCTCCGGCGATAGCACGGCCGCGGTCGGAATCATATGGTGTGCCCTGCACCATGAGCAGAGCTCCGAGATTGGCGAAGCCCAACCCCAGCGTCCGGTATAGATAGGATTTTTCCGCGATGGATTTGGAAGGGAACTGAGCCATTGCTACGGAAATTTCCAGCGTGATCGTCCAGAGCCTGGCCGCATGGCGGTAAGAATCAATGTCGAACTGCTGGCTGCTGACATCAAAGAACTTCAGAAGATTGATGGATGCCAGATTACAGGCTGTGTCATCAAGGAACATGTACTCCGAGCAGGGATTTGAGGCATTGATGCGGCCGTCAGCTGGGCATGTATGCCATTCGTTAATAATCGTGTCGTACTGTATCCCGGGATCGGCACAGGACCAGGCTGCGTAGCAGATCTGATCCCACAGGTCCTTGGCCTTGACCATCTTTGCGGGCTTGGACTGGCGGCCTTCTTTTGCGGCTCTGGCTTTTTCTGTGCGCCAGACAAGCGGCCACTCGCCGTCCTTCAGCAGGGCTTCCATGAAGGCGTTCGGCACGCGTACGGAATTATTTGAATTCTGACCCGCGACAGTGACATACGCCTCCGAATTCCAGTCGGTGTTGTATTCCGGGAAGTCAATTGCAGTTACGCCCTGCGCCGCCAGTTCCAGCACCCGTTCGATGTAATTCTGCGGGATGAGCACATTCTGCGCCGCACGCAGAGCCGCACCAAGGCGGGTGTTTTTCTTGCGATCCAGGCGTTCGGTAACTTCGGGCCATCCATGAACCGCATTCAGAATCTCATTAAGATGTTTGCGGCAAAGTTTTGAGCCGGTCACAAGAGCCGCGACCTTTTGCTCCTCTTTTGTTTTCCAGTTGATGTATTCTTCGATGTCGGGATGATCCAGATCGAGCGTTATCATTTTTGCGGCGCGGCGGGTGGTGCCGCCGGACTTTATGGCGCCCGCGGCACGGTCGCCGATTTTAAGGAAGGACATGAGGCCGGAAGATTTTCCGCCGCCGGAAAGCGGCTCCCCTGCGCCGCGAAGGCCGGAAAAATTAGAACCTGTGCCTGAGCCATACTTGAAAATGCGCGCCTCGCGCACCCAGAGGTCCATGATGCCTCCGGAGTTGACCAGATCGTCGGATACGGACTGGATGAAGCAGGCATGCGGCTGAGGGTGCTCGTAAGCGTTTACGGACTGTTTCAATTCGCCGGTCACGGCATCGACATAGTAATGGCCCTGTGCCGGGCCCTCAATGCCGTAGGCCCAGTGCAGGCCGGTGTTAAACCATTGCGGAGAATTGGGCGCTGCCATCTGGTTGGCCAGCATCCAGGCCATGTCGTTGTAATAGGCTTTCGCATCAGTTTCAGTTTTGAAATATCCAAGTTCCCAGCCCCAGTATGTCCAGCAGCCGGCAAGGCGATGGAATACCTGCCGGGCATCGCTTTCCCCGGTCCAGCGTACGTTCTCGGGCAACTGGTTCATTTCATCCTGATCAGGGATCGAACGCTGCAGCCATTCCGGCATGCCGTTTTCAGCAACTTTTTTAGTCTTGGCCGGTATGCCGGCTTTGCGGAAATATTTCTGCGCGATGATGTCGGTCGCCACCTGCGACCACCCTTTAGGGACTTTGATATTGGTCATCTCGAAAACCACGGAGCCATCAGGGTTTCGGATAGTAGAAGATTTTGCTTCCCACTGTACGAGCTGGAAAACATCCTTATCGTGAGGGGTAAAACGGTTCAGGACGGACAGGCCGGTTTTGTGCTGAGGTTCCATGTCGAGGCGACTCCTTTTTGCGAGGCTTTTCGTTGGCTTATGCCACTAAGGATGGTGTTACTTCTAATAGATACCACTATCCATAGATATGTGTCAAGTTTTATTGCTCGTCGGGAAAACAACGAAAATCGAGCAACTTTCCAGTTTTTTTATTTTAACTCATATTAAGTATTTTATCTCCGCCGTGGACTAATAACTGCTCGGCAAGTTTCCGGCCAATCATCTCTGCGTCTTCTATACCTCCGGTTTTTGCTTCACGCAGATAAGGTTCGCCGGATGGAGCCAGCACCAGGCCGTCCAGAATAATTTGAGCGCCGATAACACGCGCCAGCGCGGCAATAGGAGTCTGGCAGCTTCCTCCCATAGCTTTAAGGAAGGCCCGCTCCGCCGACGCCGCAGCGCACGAAGGTTTGTGATCGACGGCGTTAATTATTTCCCGGGGTTCACTGTCGTTTTCGCGCACTTCGATGGCGAGACAGCCCTGTCCGACAGCGGGCAAAATATCTTGCTCTGAAATAAATTCCGTTACCTCGCTGATCCGCCCCAGCCGTTTCAGCCCCGCCGCGGCGAGGATTATGCCGTCGAAATTACTTCCTGCTAATTTCTGAAGCCGGGTGTCTACATTTCCGCGAACAGGCAACAACTCGAGATCGGGGCGAAGATGCCGCAGCTGAGCCAGACGGCGGATAGATCCGGTGGCTACACGGGCACCTTGCGGCAGCCGTGAAAAAGAAGTGCCGTTTCTTGAAAGCCAGGCATCACGATGATCCTCGCGCTCCGGGATGGCGCCGATGATCAAACCCTCCGGCAAATCAGCAGCCATATCCTTAAGAGAGTGCACGGCCAAGTCGATGCGCTTATCAAGGAGGGCTTCCTCAAGTTCTTTTGTGAACAGCGCCTTGAGACCTTTGGTAACGGCCCCCTCTCCCCAGATGGGGGAGGGAGATTTACAAGTTGTCGCCTCTCCCTTCTGGGTAGAGGCCGATCGCCAGACGGTTTGGCGACCGGGTGAGGGTTCTGTTGGATGTAGCTTATCGCCGGAAGTGGTGATCAGCACTAATTCGATTTTGAGCCCCGGGTTGGTTTTCCGGATTTGTTCTGCGACCCAGCGGGACTGGGCCTGGGCAAGGGCGCTTTTCCGTGTGCCGATTTTGAGGGTTCGCATCAGGAAAAAATGGGAATTGCAGATTGGTGGGAATAATGTTTCATCGCGTGCTCCTGCCCGGAATTAACTGCATCCAGCCAGCGGCCAAATTCGAGCGTTTCTTCCTCGATAATTTTTTCTGCGGCAGAAACTTCTTTTGCCCGCCTGGACAGGCTCTCGTTAACAATGCCCTGAAGGTCGTCCACATTATATAGAAAGGCGTTATGGATTTTTTGCACCTCCGGATGCACATTGCGCGGTACCGCGATATCGATAAAGAAAAGGGAACGGTTTTCCCGGCGCAGCATTATTTCCTGCACCTGATCCGGCTGGATTATGTAATGCGGCGCTGTGGTTGAACAAATAACAATGTCTACGGTATTCATTTGATTCAAGATTTCATCGAAAGGGATGGCTTTCCCGCCGAATTCCGCGGCCAGGTCGCAGGCCCGTTCGTAGGTGCGGTTTGCTACCAGAACTGAGGAAACCTTCTGCGCCAGCAGATGTTTTGCCGTCATTTCGGCAATCTTTCCCGCGCCGATGATCATTACCCTGCTTGCGTGGAGGTCTCGGAAAATTTTCTCAGCCATGGCAACTGCGATGCTTCCAACGGATGAGGAACCAAGCGACAGGCCGGTTTCCGATCTCACCAGCTTGCCGACATGCAGGCTGCGCTGGAATAAAACATTCAACATTTTCCCGGTGTATCCTTCCGCATGCGCGGTCAAATAAGCTTTTTTTACCTGTCCCAGTATCTCATGTTCGCCTATCACCATGGAGTCAAGCCCGGACGCGACACGGAACAAATGATGTGCTGCATGGAGGTTTTCGCGGCAGTATAGATGCGTTTGAACAGGCAGTTTTTCAAGGCGGTCCCTGAGAAAGGTCGTAAGTGTTTGTTCTGCAGCGTGAGGGTCAGGGGCATTCAGGTAGACTTCGGTACGGTTGCAGGTCGATAAGAGAACAAATTCCGCTGCGGGAAAAAGGATCCTCATCCGGCCAAGCATTTCAGGCAGACGAGCATGCGCGAAGGCGATCCGTTCACGAACATCAATCGGAGCGGTCCGGTGGTTCAGGCCGATAACAAGAAGGGACATGGCGGTTATAAAAAAGCCGGGTCGCTAAAATCTTATCAATTCTGAAGAAATTTACAGAGAAGCGGAAATGCCTGTGCAGTCCGGCTGGGCGGTTTGATTGTCAGCGCTCAAAACCATTTTAGTGAATTCGGAAAGGATATCCTTATCCCACCAGCCTTTATTCGCTTCTTCCCACATGAGGTCCAGCGCCTGATTCTGAGTCATGCTTTTTCGGTAGGCGCGAGTTGAGGTAAGGGCGTCATAGATGTCGGCAATAGACATGACGCGCGCCAGATGCGGAATATCCGTGCCTGCAAGATGATCCGGATAACCGGAGCCATCCATTCTTTCATGATGATGGCGGATAATGGGAATTGCGCCGCGCATGGACTTCAATTTTTCGCAGATTTGGGCACCGACCACCGGATGTTTGCGAACAATCAGAAACTCATCCTGAGTAAGAGGGCCTTCCTTATTCAAAATGCTGTCAGGGACTCCGATTTTGCCTATATCGTGCAGCATCCCGGCCTTGCGCAGATTTTCCAGGTCCTCTTCCGGAAGACCTAGCTGGAGCCCAAGTTCTACGGCCAGATGCGCCACGCGTTCCACGTGCCCCTGGGTATAGCGGTCTTTGGCCTCAATTGTGCGCGCCATGGTAAAAAGGACGTCTTCAGCGCAATCCAGCTGCTCGTTCAAGTGCTTGTTGCGGATCAGCGCCTTCAGCCGTGCAAAAAGCTCAACGGTGTTGAAAGGTTTGTTCAGGAAATCATCTGCCCCAGCCTCTACGGCCTGCAGCTTATAATCAAAATCACTCATTCCCGTGAGCATGATGACGGGAATGAGGCGCGTAGCGGCGTTGTTTTTAATCTGGCGGCAGACTTCGATTCCGTTTAACCGTGGAAGGATGATGTCAAGAAGGATGATGTCCGGTTTGGCGCCGCGCAACTTTTGCAGCGCATCAACGCCGTCGCGGGCGATTGAGACGGAAAGTCCTTTGGAAATAAGAATAGGTTCAAGAGTACCGGCAGCCTGAGGATCGTCTTCCACAAGGAGCACTTTGGCGCCGGCAAAATCATGGGAAATCGCGGCCATGGATTCCTACTTTAACAACTTATATCGAAGAAAGTCAATTTTTGTCGACGGAGAACCGGACACGGTATTTCGCGACATCAATATGTGCGCCCAGTTTCGCAGTGATGAGCTGGCCGTGAGAAAAAGGCTCCCATTCCCCGTCCCTGTCCAGCGGTTCGGATGCGATAATGACATGGCCTCTGCCCGATTTCATGTGCAGTTGATAATAAGGTTTTTTCTTATCGATAAGCGCCCCGTTTTTATCGAACCCTTCAGGCGTGCAAAAGCAAAAGGCGTAAAGTTCACGGCCATTAGTCAGCACCCAGTTCAATCCATGGTAAGGGAATTTATGAATCGGATAACTTTTGCGGCATTTCTGCCAGATGAGGTCTATGCCATGCATCCCGGCCTGGATCGCTTTTACCGGGTCACGGCGCAGGTGTGGGACAGCTGTTTTCATCAGCCAGTAAAAAAGGATCTCACTGTCGTTTTTGCCTTTGACGTACTTCTTCCAGGGACCAAGTGCGGTTTCTATCTCACGCGGGATGAGCAGAGTGCCGTTGTGCGCAAAGATCCATCCGCCGTGTGTAAAGGGCTGCGTATGAGCGCAGCCGAGGAGTTCGTGCTTTGGCAGCTTGAGGGGATTGGATGCCCAGCGGACGTGGCCAATGAGAGCATTGCCTGAGGCTTTCTGCGCGGCGCGCTTCAAATGCGATATTTCAGAATAAACAGGTTTAGGACTTTTCTCAATTTGTGGATCTCCATATGCAAACCAGCCGATTCCCCAGCCGTCCGCCTGTCTGCGCCTGGGATCGATGCGGCTTTGTCTCAGCAGCGAATAAGGCGCATCGGTCAGGAAATAAGATGGGACGAGCGGGTCGCAGGATAATGCGGCAAACATCCGGCACATGGATTACATTAGTGAATAGCGCACCCGATGAAGGCTCCCGGTTCGGCATCAGGAACGGCGTCGATGTGGCCGATGACGGCGTCTATTGCCCGCCTGAAGTACTGGATATTTGGCCGCTTCTCAGGGTGCAGCATGCCGTCGTTAATCGCCCCCCGGAAACGCAGGCGTTTTTCCTCGTCGAGAATCATCATTTCGGGAGTGGCCGTAGCATGGAGGGTCTTTGTCAGTTCTCCTGAGGCATCGCGAACTACCGTGTAATGGAGGCCGTTTTTGGCCATGACGTCGGCCAGTTCCTGAGCCGTTTCATCACTGTTTGCGCTGACTGCTACAAAACTGACATGCCATTCATGATATTCATCGTAAATTTTCTTCAGGTCTTTCCAGGCCGCCTGGTTATAAGGACAGCGCGCGGACAAAAATTCGATCACAATTATTTCCAAATCAGTCTTATATGAAAAAATATTTTGGGGGTTTCCCTGCAGATCAGTGGCCAGCAGCAGACCCGGCGTTTTGTTCCCGATAAGCACGTAAGAAGGCTGGGGAGTGTTCTGCGCCGGTTGGCTATTCTTTGAGGGCGGTAAAAGCCCCTGGGCGTACAGACCAAAAGGGGAAATTAAAAGAGAAAAGATCAAGAATAAGACACACCAAAGCCTGTCATCCCCGCGGATCGTTAGCGGGGATCCAGCCATCAAGGAGTCCTTTTTTGATGGATTCCCGATTACTGATTTCGGGAATGACGTTAGAGTTTTAAAATTCATAGGGTTTTTAATAGCTCTTTTGCGCTTTCTTTCTGCGACTGCGTTTCTGGCCCGTAATCCGGAGGGGCCGGAAGCTGCAGCGTTTTTTCCAGTTCGACACGCCCTTCATTTCTTTTGCCTAAAGCCAGGAAACATTTGGCCAGGCAAAGATGATATTCCGGCCACGTTGGCGCACATTCGACCGCTTTTGTCGCTTCGATCAATGCCAGCCTTTTATCTCCTACAGAAATATTCCGGGGAGAATCCCGGTAAAATTCGGCCAACAGCATATGCGAATAGGCATGCCTTGGGTTTATACTAATAGATTTCTGCAATATCTTCACGGCCTGCTTTACGATGCGCAGACTGTGGAGGCCTTTATGCGCCTGTGCCCATTGCCCAAGCGCAGCCGCATATTGTGCATATGCTTCCGAATTATCGGGGTTTAGTCTGACGGCGTATTCGCCGTATTTTTTCGCTTTATCTGCCCAGATTACCCGTTCACTCCCTTCGGAGTGGCGGTAAGCCCGTCCGCAGGCGCGGGCCAGATCGATGTAAATAGCGTTGTCCGGGTTAGTTTTCAGAGCTTCTTCCCACAAATGAATCGCCTTAACGGTCCCGGCCTGATCTTCGCGGTGCTGCCAGGCCGCCTGCGCTTCTTCCTTAGGACTGGCGGAAACGTACATGGATAAAAAAAAGATTGAAAAAACTAAAACCGCCGTCCCGGCAATCCGTAAGCCAGAGCCTATGAAACTATCAACAATAGATCCCGGCTTAAGGCCTGCCGGGATGACGACTATTGTCGTCACTTGAACAGGTCCCTTATATCCGAAAGCAATTGTCTGGCGCTGTGGAACCGGTGGGCCCGCATCCCGACAGACTGGGCGGCCGAAATATGGGACGGCAGATCATCGATAAAAACTGCGCGTTCCGGCGGCACGCCGGCCCGCTCCAGGGAAATGCGGAAAATGTCTTCTTCCGGTTTCCTCAGCCCGACTTCCCAGGAGGCAAGCGGGTAATCAAACCAGTTCATGAAGGCGAACTGTTTGCGGATATGATCCCAGTGCATCTGATTAACATTGGAAAGCATCGCCAGACGGTAGTGGGCGCGCAGGCGTTTAAGGATAGCGACAGTATCGTGCTTTTCAGTAAAAATATTATTCCACAACGGTTTGAATTCCTGAAAAGACAGACCTTTAAGTCTCAATTCGTTCGTGAGGGCTTCGAAAAATTCCTCGGCCGTCATCCCGCCGCGTTCGAACTTGTCCCAGAGAGGCGTGGTCTCAAAAAAATGCCGGATTTCCGCCTCGCTAAGCGTAGAATACGTTTTCAGATTCTTAACGATGGCGTTGAAATCGAAATCGACCAGGACGTTGCCCAGGTCGAAAATAATCAAGTCGGTTTGTTGTTCGGTCATCATTTTTCTTTCGGGTTTAATGCAGTTTAAGCCATGTCATACTATTCTTCCCGTGGCGATGGGAGGAATTTGTTCCTGAATTCACTTTATAAGAACGTCCTTTTGCCCAGAGAGTTTCAAACTGTCGGATGTAAGCGCTTGCAACGCTTGGATCGTCTTCGAATAGCGCGTTTTCGAAATTATTGATTTCCGCGCCTTGAGTCCAGTTATAGGAGCCGGTTTCAATCCTGTTGTTATCAAAAATCGCGAATTTATTGTGCATCAGGCCTTTGCGGCCGTTGTTCCGGCCAGCCAGCGTCCGGAATTGAATCCGTGGGAGTCCATCGTATAGTTTCGAGTGTGCCTGGATGACATTCCGGTCAAGGAGGACTCGCACTTTAACGCCGCGCTCGGAAGCCCGCTTAAGAGCTTTAAGCAGAGGTTTTGAGGAGAAATCATACATCGCGATATCGAGTGTTTGATGACAGGAATCAATGGCCTCTATTATGCGAGGTTGAACTGCCTCAGTTGCCGAGAAGAAAACCTGTGAATCGGCCTGAAGAGGGGTCGAAAGCCATATGGATAAAAGGAGGGGGATAAACAAAAGACGCCGCCCCGGAGATCCGTTATCCGGGGCCCATCCACAAAGGCTTTTTTTGATGGATCCCGGCTTACGGCCTGCCGGGACGACGTCATAGGTATTCATTTTTTTACCAGAGAAACAGTTTTGCGCAGCGTTGAAGATACCAGGCCGAGGATTGATTTCACCGTGATTCCCTCCCAGCCGCCTTTTTTCAAAGCGAATTTCAGCATGTTCGCATTGACTGTAGAAACTTCTTCCAGCTTGCCGGCATTTTTAAGCGTTGTCCTTAAAAGTTCCCAGGCAAACGGGTCTTCCGTTTTGCGGGGGACCTTAAATTCTTCCTCCGTCTTGATCCGGGCGCGATACCCCGGCCCATCGACCGCAGTCAGACCTTCTTTTTCGCAAAAAGCGATCAGCGCTTCCTTGATTTTTGATTGTTCAGTATCAATGGTTTGAAGCTTCGCCTGAAGATCCGCTTTTTCCTCCTCCAGATCCGCCATCTTTTTTACGAGCTGAACGCCCGAATCTTTAAGGTACTCATTAACCGGAAGCGTCTCCATGGCGCTTTCGTGTTTGAAGGCCGGGCAAAGCGGTTTATACTCGCACCATTCGCACAGCCTTGAGGTGTGCGGCTCCCAGGCGCCTCTTTTCTCTTCAGCTTCGATGGCATGGATCGCCTCTATAACCTGGCGCTCGAGCGCTTTCAAATCGTCGGTTGTACGCGTAGAAGAAAATTCCTTATCCATTGCCAGATAATGCCAGACCAATTTTACCGTCCGGGCATCCGGCCATCGCTGCATCAGGCCAAGCTGATAAAGCGCAAGCTGGCGATCCCGGTCAAGTTCCTCCTGGCTGGGAAGGGAATTTCCCGTTTTGTAATCATGGATTTCGTAAGTCGCTGTCTCCGGAATCCATGTCAGCCTGTCAATGAAGCCTTGCACTTCGTATGTTTCCTTAGCATCCGTAAGCTTGATCTCGATGCGTTCCTCAAGACCAAGCGTTTTTCCCTGATTAAAGGGCTGGTAACGCCTGTAATACTGGCGCAGGCAGTCCTGCCCGAGCGAAAAATAATGGCCCGGGGAGAAGCCGTCGCGCACGACTGTAATTTTCTCATGCCAGTTCTTTTCCCAGGAGCTTTCATAAAGGGCAAGGATTTCTTCAAGGCTGTTCATCTTTGAAAGCTTCAGATCGCGGTAAAGTTTCTCCAGCGATTCATGAACGCATTTGCCGACAAAAGCCTCAATGCCTTCGGTTTCTGTACGTAGTTTGTCTTTATAGCGGAATTTATATTTCCGCGGGCACTGTTCAAAGGTTTGAATGCGGGAATGGCTGTACATGGTTATGCGGCGTCCCTATGCCTGCCCCATAACCCGCTGATGACCAGGCCGGAACTCCGAATGGCAGACATGTGCGGATCACGGCCCACAAGCGTCACATAGTTGCCGTGAAGCGCCAGCGTCCCGCCTATTGCAGAGCCAACCGCTTTGGCGTCGAAAACCAATATATTCATTTGCAATTTTTATTATACAAACTGACTTCCGACGGTTGTTTTCCTTAAGAAGCAGGGTTAAGCGTATTGCCTGACCACGCGGACAACCTTTCCCAGTATTGCGGTGTTTTCATCAACAGAAATAGGTTTGTGCCTGGGATTGGCCGGCGCCAGGTGAATCGTGCCGGGCTTGCGCACCAGGCGCTTGACCGTGGCTTCGTCGCCGTTCACTCTGGCTACGACGATGTCGCCATTTTTCGCCGATGCCTGCGGCTTGACGATTACGACATCCCCATCCAGTATGCCGGCTTCAATCATGGAATCGCCTTTGACCTTCAGCGCGAACAGGTTCGGCTCAGCAGGAGTACGGTCATGGGAAGGGGGTGGCAGGGATATCGAGCCGTGATGCTGTCTACGTTGCGGCAGGGTGGCGGCGGCATTATGGGAAACGTAGCCTTCAATTTCTTCGAAAGCAAGCTGTGCAGGCCCGGCGGGAACATGGCCGATAATTGGAATGCCGGAATCTGCCTGAGCAAGAGAAATGCCTCGCGCCAACCGCGGCCGCAGTTTCAATAAACCGGCTTCAGCCATGTTTTTCAAGTGATCCTGCACGGTCCCTATAGCGGAGTACCCGCAATATTCCTGAATTTCCCGCAGAGTGGGCGGTATTTGATGGCTATGGAGATACTGCCTGATGAAGTCGAAGATTTTTTTCTGAGACGGCGTAACCATGAAAGTACGATACCATACAAGAGTATGGGGATCAAGTGCCGGAGGAGGTTATTTGAACCGTGCGGTGATGGTCAGATTAAGACCGGCATGGTCGACTGGACTGCGGTTAAAAAAGAGCACGTAGTCGCCAAGCGTACTCGCGGACCAGTTGGACGTAAGTGTGGGAGCCGAAAGAAGCGGAATATCAAGACGTGAAGTAAAGAAGGAAACGGGTGTTATATAGGACAAAGAGATCATGCATGTCCGCTGCGAAACAGGCAGGCGGGAATCATGGGCCATATGGTCAATCCGCATCGATAATCCACTCAATTTCACATCATATCCGTCGCCAATGAGAAAGGAACGCGGGATTTTGCTCAGGAATGGCACTTTATCAAGCATGTCATCCAGCGATTTGCTTGGCTGAACCGGGGCAGTTTTGTGCGGCAGATCTTCAAAGCCTGTTGCCTGGCAGCGAGCCCCCATAAAGAAGCACGCTGCCAGGATCAAAATCGTTCGGTTCAAGTCTCTCTTCTCCATGAAACCAGTATGCGCCTCAAGTGTTACGGGAATATGTCAGGAATGTGAAATCAGTGTTAAATCTAACAGAAGGAGGGGATAACTTTAAAATAAGTGAGTATTAGAACCGGGCGCTTATCAGGATTTGTGCGACGGGGGAATTCAATTGGTCGCCGTTAAGATGAATAATGTAATCTCCCGCAGTGGCAGGGACCCAGCCGTAAAAGCCCAGATGATCTTCGGAAAACAGAGGCAGTTCCAGGGCGGTTGTATGTCCTACGACCGGTTCAGCATAAGATAATGCTATGACACAGCCTCTGCGGCGATTATGTAATGAACATTGTGAATGAGGAGAAATGTGGTCTATCCTTAGTTCTGTCCGCGACAGTTTTGTTTCATAATCTCCATTCAAAAAGTTGCCGTAAGCCCATTGCGGCATCATAAATGCAATCAGGCATAAAATCCCGGGGAATAGGCTAAAGGGCTTCTTCATGAGCTAAGCCTATCCCGTGAATTGTAAAAAAGCTAGGAATTTAATTGTAAAAGTTGATATAGCAAAAAACCTCTGATTTCTCAGAGGTTTTTTGTTTTACAGTTGAAAGTATGTTAACGGAAGGCGAATCAGTACCGATCCCGTCCTCCGCCGCGACCACCATATCCACCACCATGACCACGTCCATGGCCATATCCGCCCTGACCGCGGCCTGCGCTGGATTTTTCCGGGCGGGGACGTGCTTCATTGACGACGATTTCTCTGTCCCCGATTTTCGACTTGTTCAATTTTTCGATTGCGGTCTTAGCTTCTTCCTCGGTCTTCATCTCGACGAAACCGAATCCGCGCGAACGTCCGGTGTTAAAGTCCGTAATCAGTTTGGTGCTGGCCACCTGGCCATGCGCCGAGAAAAGCTCATGAAGCTGATCTTCCGAGAGGTCAAACGGCAGGTTCCCAACGTAGAGTCTTTTTTCCATGTTATTTCTATGTCTCCTGTAATTTACTAATTTCCGTCAAAGTGCCGAAGTCCTCAGGAAGGGTATCAAAATCCGGGAAACGTGCCTTCGAAACGGGGTTTCTAGTATTATCGCAGGTCATCCGTTTTCAGTCAATGAAAAACGCAGACATGACCTCACCCATTGATGCTTCGTTATTGCTCCCTCGCCCCGAGGGTAATATCGACGGGGAGAGGGTAGGGGTGAGAGGGTATTGGATAACAGGATATAGTTGTCCGCGATTTTGGCATTGGCGGAAGTCCTGTTTAAAACATCCACTCGAGGGATGGCCGTACTCCCACGCCGCCGAAGCCGAGGTTGAGCGTCTGGCCGCCGGCGACATTGAGGCCGTGATCCGCATTATCGGGGACGGGACGGTTTACGGATTGCCGGGGCGACGACGCGGCAGAGGGTGCGGCAATGGCCGGAGCGGTTTGATCAGATGTATCATCGACAACGCCTTTTGCCCGGACGGGCGAATGCAAAACAATTACGCCTAAAGCCGTCAAAATCCAGATATCTTTTTTCATCTGAGGTCCACCATTACGCTCTGGGACGGAGCGCTTTCCTCTCCCTGGGAATTAACGGACGTGACGTGAATCAAAAAGACCTGTTCTCCATCGCCATCGGGAGTCCAGTGGATGCGGCATTTCTTAAGCAGATAACCGTCGCGATCCACCGCCGATGGATTACTGTAAGGGGCATCGAAGAAGTTATAGACGGTGTTTTCTCCTGCCGAATCCCATTCCACCATAATACGGTTGGGATGTCCGGGAGCGGGATCTTTACTCCACCGGAGATTTTTCGGGCCGGGCGCGAGCTTCTTTGCGGCAGGAGCGGGCGCGCCTGGGGCGGTCACCGCTTTCCCCGCGATATCAGCGAGCGCGTTGCTGAGACGCTGGGCAACGCCGGGCGTCTGTGGAGCCAAGGCTTTCATGACGTTTGAAGCATCGCCCGCAGTGACGAGGGAAGCCTCACCCTCCCCTCTCCCCGAGGGAGAGGGTGGTCGAAGACCCGGTGAGGCAAGAGGGGAGGAAGCTTTTTTGCGGGGTGAGGGGCCTCTATTGATGCCCTCACCCGCCACGCCAGAGGTCTGGCGGGCGGCCTCTCCCCAGGAGGGATAGGCAGTATTTAAAGGCACATTGACCGCCACAGCCGGAGCCGGCGCCGGCGCTATCGTGGTGGCCGCTGTCTTCAGTGTGTGGATCCAGTGTATCCCCTGCTTGATGCGCGGCCAAGTTGCCCAGAACATAACCGGGATTGTCAGAAGCAGAATAACCCCAACCACTACCCACCGGACGAAATTCCACGTCCCTATGGACACCGCATTAATGTAGGCCCGTTCTTCCAGTTCCTTCAGATCCGCAGCGGCCCGTTGTCGAACCAGCCAGCAATAGAGGTAGCCAGGCACAAAAAACAGCCCGATAATCACGCTCACCAGCAGCTCTCCCGTTGTCTTGTCCTGGCTGTCCTTTCCTCTTATTGGCGTTTTCTTAGCCGACTGATCCTCTTTGGGAGCGGTATCCCCGTTGGAACCCGATTTGGATGCATTTGTTTCGATTTGGATCGGTTTGGACGGTTTGGATGGTTCAGGC
>CAZSAL010000022.1:0-39385 GCA_964604825.1 uncultured Elusimicrobia bacterium | reverse complement strand
GTGTGGAAAAGCTCTATCTTTTTTACGTTACCGCCATTAATTCCCAGGGGGAGGAAAGCGCTCCGTCCCAGAGCGTAATGGTGGACCTCAGATGAAAAAATGACAGGCACCACAGCTCACCACAGCTTGGAGCTCCCTGGGGCCCATCAGAAAAGGCTCCTATTGATGGGTCCCGGTCTGAGACCTACCGGGACGACGGCTTAAACCTTTCGCGGTTCTCTCTGTAGGCCGCCAACTTTGATGCTACCTCCCGAAAAGCCGAGAACTTGGTCCCAGGTTTTGTAGGGCCCAAAGGTCCCGCATTTTTAGCCTTTGGACATATTTAAAAACTTTGTTGTTTGGCGTAGACTGATGGAGCTATGAGGAAAAAATTATGGTTTGACCAAGGACTCGAACACGGCATGATTGCGCAGACCGCGATTTTTGACAATCAATTTAATCGGATGCTGGCGCGGGAACCGAACACAGTTGGGGAACAATGTGTGGAAGTATTCTGGCGTGTTGGCTGGATCTGGCTTTAATCCCACGAATTGAGACTAGAGTCCCATGGCCCAAGTAATTGGTTGTAATATTCATTATCTACACTCAGATTTATGAGGCACTGTATTAACCGCACCATCGTTGTAATTTTGATTTCCACTCTTGTTGCTGCAGATCCCGCTTGGACCGTAATTTCTTCTCAAAGTGTAAGTCCTCAAACTGCCTCCAAACCGTCTGCTCAAATCTTTGAACAACAGGCGATTACAGCTCGCTTGGTCGAGGCTTACCGTAATACGTTCAATCAGCCTGCAGCATTAACAGCCCTACATGACATTCGTCCGTATCGAAACGATATTGGAGAGGATGCTGAACCAAGCCAAAAAAATCGGACACAAAAGCAAAAAGAATTTTATGGACGCTGGTATACTGCTTATCGGATTTGGGATGGAGTCGGCGGGGTATTTTTTGTTTTCGCAAGTATCTGTTTATCAAGGTCTCTGATGCAGCCGACGTATCATTACACTACGGCCCAGGCTGTATGGTCAGCTATACTCATCGCGATGTCTGCGGAAGCCGGTCTTGCCAGTTTGTGGCCCAACTGTCTCTTTTCACTAGATGAAATCAAGGAGCAAATAAAACAAGAGCGTTTAAATCAAAATTTTGGAGATAAAATAAAATCATTACGTACTTATGTGGTGTTAGGAACGGCCGGTTTTATCTTTGCGCTGGTTACAACGCCGTTGTCGACAATAGGTACGCTTTTCCATGCCGCTGTGCATTTCCTCTGGAGGCTCCAAGTCCCGTTGGAGGTATTACCGCTGGTATTGATTATGATGATCGGGTCCATCTACCTTAATCGGTATAAGGAAGAGTTTGAGCTGCTCCCCCCATACAAGATGCGAACAAAATTATTGGATGGAGTTCACTCCGTTATTCTGGCTCCTTCCGCTGAAGAATTTTTATTTCGAGGGATACTCTTCAATGTATTGAAGTGGATGTTTGCAGGTCTATTCCATCTGTCGTCTTTACTGACTTTTGTCCTTCCCCTGCTGCATTTCTCCGTGCACGTCCAGACGGGAGCGCTCATTGCGATCCTTATTAGCGCTGAGATTTTCTATCATCTGCATGGAAATAAAAAAAATTGGGGCCAGTGGGTTGCCGGAGTTATCTACGGATATGTCTATTATTCGACCGGTTCCCTTTTTACGTCGATGATGATGCACGCCATTTGGAACGGCATTGCACATCTCATGACTTTCGTCTCACTTATCCCCACTTGGATTAGGGACCCTGCTTCCCGCACGATCGGACCATTCGATAGCGAGCCTGCGACCCCAACTTCCCATCTCATTGTTCGAGCGATTGCTGGTGCTGCCTAGGGGTTGGGGGACGTAGCTGCTTAACTGCTTTTTATATTTTTCGAACCATCGCACCTTGCATGGGGCGTTCTAGCGTCTGACACTCTCCTGCCAATCCAAAAAATAACCGAACCCCACCACCTGATCGGTCGACAGACGTCTGGCGACCGCCATCTTTTGGCGTCTGGTCAGATGGTGGGGCGAATATTTTCCTCTTGGAAGAAAATGACCAGGAGCTTCTGATGGCGGCCCTGGCCAACGTTGCCAGGGCTCATGGGCTTTCTGTGACAGCCAAAAGGGCGCATCTTTCACGCATGGGCCTGTACAAGATTCTTTCCGCGCATCAGAATCCGCAGCGCGGCACATTTCTGTCTATTCTTGAAGCCTCCGGCATCACAATCCAATTTAAATCGAAAGCCCTCGCCGCCTAACCCTTCCTCCCTGATAGCCAGCTCAAATATAAACCACCCCATCTCCCACACGCAAACCCGCTCCTACAAATCGGGCCTGCATCATTCCTTCTCGAATCCTCTGATTTTTGGCCCGGCGAGTTCCTTCTGTATCACCCCTCCGGCCTTTGACTTCCCAAGTTTCAAAATGACAAAATCCCTCTGCCTAAGCACGGTGATGTGCTCTATCGAAGGGAATTTCGACAATGTTGTCTGAACGTTCCTGAATTCTAGCCTGTCATTGTAATGACAGGACTCTATAAAGGGGTAGAGCTATGCGCCATGATGGCCGCTGTCGTCTATTGCTGTCTTCGCTGTTTGTCGTATTTCTGACCGCTGTTCCTTCCTTCGCAGAAACCGTTCCCGCCCGTATCGATACCGGTGACACCGCCTGGATATTGATCAGCGCCGCGCTTGTCTTCTTCATGATGCCAGGTCTGGCATTTTTCTATGGAGGGCTGGTCCGCAAGAAAAACGTGCTGTCAATCCTGATGCAGTGTTTCATCACCATCTGCCTGGTTACCCTGCAGTGGATGCTCTTCGGATACAGCCTTGCATTTGGCCCGAATATCAAGGGCTTAATTGGAAGCCTGGCCTGGGCCGGTCTTCGCGGCGTCGGGGCTGAACCCTGCGCGGCTTACGCGCCCACGATTCCGCACCAGGTCTTCATGATCTATCAGGTGATGTTTGCCGTGATCACGCCTGCTTTGATCCTGGGCGCATTCGCAGAGCGGATGAAATTCAGCGCGTTCTGCCTGTTCACGCTTCTCTGGAGCACGTTCATTTATGATCCGGTTGCGCACTGGATCTGGGGCGTCGGCGGGTTCCTGCGCAATGCGGGTACTCTCGACTTCGCCGGAGGCCTTGTTGTCCATGCCAGCGCCGGAATCGCCGCTCTTGCAACCGCGCTTTATCTTGGCAAGCGTAAAGGGTATCCCTCGCGCATATCGCCGCCGCATAATCTGCCGTTTGCGGTTCTGGGCGCGGGAATGCTCTGGTTCGGCTGGTTCGGCTTTAATGCCGGCAGCGCGCTTGGTTCAGGCGCGCTTGCAGGCAGCGCCTTTGTGGCTACGCACGCCGCGGGTGCCGCCGCAGGCCTGACCTGGGCCATTGTGGACTGGCTGTTCAACAAGCGTCCCACGATGCTTGGCATGATCACAGGCGCGGTCGGCGGCCTGGCCGCAGTAACGCCGGCTTCGGGTTTTGTTACCCCCTGGGGAGCGGCGGCTATCGGCGTAGTTGTGTCAATCGTCTGCTATGCCGCCGTCACGGCGCTGAAAAATGGATTCGGCTATGACGATTCCCTCGATGTGTTTGGCGTTCACGGCATAGGCGGGATATGGGGATCGATCGCCACCGGCCTTTTTGCCAGCAAATTGGTAAACGCGGGCGGAGCCAACGGCCTCTTCTATGGGAATCCGGCGCAATTCTTCATCCAGTTGAAAGCCACGGCACTGGTGGTCGGTTTTTCGCTCGCCGGGACTTTCGTGCTGCTGTGGGTTGTTGACCAGTTAGTCGGGCTGCGGGTTACGGAACAGGAAGAACAGATCGGTCTTGATCTGACTCAGCACCGCGAAGTCGGCTACACACTGATCGATTGAAAGATAGGAGATCACCCATGAAATATATTATCGCCATTATTCAGCCGGACCGCGTGGATGAAGTGCTGCAGCGGCTCGAGGAAAAAGAAATTCATCTGGTGACCGTTTCCACAGTCATGGGGCGCGGGCGCCAGAAAGGTATTGCCGAGGTGTACCGCAGCCACAAGGAGGCGGGAAGCCTCCTGAAGAAAGTGAAGCTTGAGATCGGAGTGAACGACCCGTACGCGCAGTCCGCTGTCGATGCGATCACTGCGGGCGCGCGTACCGGGCACGTTGGAGACGGCAAGATCTTTATAGTGAACATGGAAGAATGCATCCGTATCCGGACCGGCGAAAGGGGCGGCCTGGCAATCGGTTGACATTTTTTGGCTGGTATGGAGAGTTAAAAAAGGCCCCCGGGCTTTATCCCGGGGGCCTTTAAGATTACCGGACCGCGCCTGCGCCGGATTTTTGATTGTAAACCTGCTCGATTCGCTTGGCCATGAAGGACTGATCCTGCCTGGACATGTTTTTTACCTTGTCCGCGTGCTGCTGCAGCGCATGCTTGAACACGTTCTTTTGCAGTTCCTGCGCGTTGCCTCCAGAAATCGGAACGGTGCAGTCTCCAGCGCCTGTGATTTCCCGACAGTTTGTTGTCACCATAACGTTAATTTCCTCCTGATTGTTTGATTAAGGTTGGGGATATAACAATTTGACACCCAGACGGGGGCCAAGGTATAACAGGACCGGATTACAATGGATAACAATAAAATGATCAGGACCCTTATAGAGTGCGGCCGCCAGTTTTATGAGCGGGGATGGATGGCCGGGTCTGCCGGAAATCTCTCGGTAAAATTGGGGGACGGCCCGGTCTATGCCATCACTCCTTCCGGTGTTAATAAAGGAAGCTTAAATCCGAAAGAACTTCTTACAATCCGCGACGGCAGGGTAGTCGGCGTAAAGACCTCGAAAAACCTGCGGCCTTCTTCCGACACGATCATTCATCAAACGATTTACGAGGCGTTCCCTGAATGCGGCGCGGTTTTTCACACGCATCCCATATATTCCACGCTGATCGCGGCGCTTGACGGTCATCCCTCACGCGTCCGGAAGGTGTTTCCGGGCTGGTTCGAGATGATGAAAGGCGTTGGGGCGGAAGATGACGAAAACGCGCCCATAACTATCCTGCCCAACTGGACGGACGTTTCCCTGATAGCCCGGGACCTGCGTAATTACCTGCGTCAAACGAAAGAACGGGTCCTGCCCGCCGTGCTGCTTTACAATCATGGTTTGATCTCCTGGGGCCGGACACCCGGACTGGTCCGCACGCATATGGAAGTAATCGAGTACGTCTGCCAGTATCTTTACCTGAAGCGTCTTGCCAAAGGAACCCCGCACAAACGGCCTCGCGCGGCGTAGACTGCGCCCAATTCCAGGTTACCTCTTGCCCGGCCGCGTGTCATACTGGGTGTGTTGATTTTAACCGACTACCTGAAATTACCCGCGCAATGGAAGAACAACGGCAGCTTTGAGGGGGAAGTCTGGACCAGCCTTGCCGGAGCTTCATCAATGAAGGAGCTGCTCCGTTTGATCCCGGAGATCCGCCAATCCGATCTGATCCTTGTTCATGAGAGCCCTGCCAAATTGTTCCGCCTGGCGCTCCTGCTCTGGGTGTTCCCGTACTTAAGAAGACCGGTTGTAGCCGTTGACCTGCTGCTTCCGATGCCGCGTACCAGGTTTCAAAGAATGGCTGCGCGCTTTAAAAAGATTCTTCTGCGGCGCGTTGATCATTTCATAAATCTATTTCGGGATCTGCGTGGTTATGAAGAGTTTTATGGGATTTCCAAAAGCAGGTCCTCTTTTATGCCGTTCAAGTCCAACATTTTCGGGGATCCCCGGATCCCGGAAATTGTTTCGGAGGAAAAGGAAGAGTTCGTCTTAATGACGGGGTTGTCGGTCAGGGACTATGACACGTTTTTTGAAGCAGTCTCCCGGCTGCCTTATCCGGCAGCGATACCTTACCCCGATTTCAAAGCTCTGGAAGAAAATGGCTCGCGCTTTTCCTGGAAGCTGGAAAGCCTTCCTGAGAACCTGGTATTGCTTGATCCGATGGGATCGCGGGAATCCTGGATAAGGAATTTATGCCGGGCCCGGGTAGTTGTGCTTTCAATTGTCCGTAATACTGTGCGCCCTGCGGGAATTTCCGTTTACCTGGACGCCATGCTGCTTGGAAAATGCGTCATTATTTCCAGCGCGCCCGGGGTATCGGATGTTTTGACGGATCAGGCCATCATCGTTCCTCCGGAAGATCCGGCCGCTCTGGCCGACGCGATCAGAATGGCCTGGGAAAATCCCGCGCTTCGCCATGCAACCGCGCAGCGGGGAAAACGCTACGCGGAAGCGCTCGGGGGTGAGGCTGATCTGCTGAGGCGCATCCTGGAGCGGGTGGTAAACCTGCATCAAAATGGCTTCAGCTTTACGGGAACTGCGGGCGGGGTGCTGCGAAGCGACCTTTCTGAATTTTAAATACCGCACGATCCAAATAAATTCGCTAGCCTTCCGTAGGTTCCTTACAGTCGGTGCGTCCCTGAAGCGTGCAGAGGCGATAAACGGACTGCTGCGCCCAGTACCGCGCGGAGCTTTCTACCGCTTCCCATTTATTGGTCTTTCCCTGCCAGCCCATTCCCCCGACCCGCTTATCCGAAGCGACCAAAAGCTGATCGCCGGTGAGCGAATCCGTAACCTTTACTTCTCCATGGACTGCCCCTACTCCCGCAGGTTTTCCTGTAGTGACGTTTTTCAGCGTGGAAAGCGCTACTGCCTGTGGAATCACGCTTGCAACGGTTGTCATCACCGGCCAGGATTTCTCCGCATTTATCAGTGCTCCCGAATACGTAAGCGTGTCTGGACCGGGTGTATCCACAACCGTATAGGACTTGGAGAATTGTTTTTTCAACTGGGCGTAACAATAGTCGGTGAGCGCTTTTCGCTCCGGCTCCTTCAGGCTGTCGTCTTCATCTTTCCCAACCCAATAAGTTACGGGTTCGATAACGACTTTCTGATATTTTTGCCATTGCACATCCGGTTTAATATATACGAGCAGCGCCTGCCCTTCGTTTCCTGGTTTCAGCAGAGAAGCCGCATCGCCAAGAAAGGGGCTGGCCTTGGTGTTGCGCGCTTGCTTAGTAGTCGCGCATCCCAACGCCAGCAGAACAATTGCTATCGTTCCCCATGCTTTGTGACAATTTGATGTTTTCATGATATGCGCCCCTTCTTTCTGATAGTTTGACGGTTTGGCCCGCGCAAGGGATGCAGCGAGGAAGTTTTATCTGATAAACAAAAGTTTAATCGCGTGCTTCAGAATTTGTTCTACGGGGAATGCAAGAAATAACAAAGGAACCATGGGAAGCGCCGCATAAGCAGCCAGCATAAGCGCTTCCATGAACTGTATAGGCACAAACCGCATCTCCTTCACGCGGCCATAGGCGCTCTGCAGGTCGGCAAGGGCCTGAATATCCGAAGTGCCCAGGAGCTTTTCTTCAGACGGCAGTATTTCACGGTTCCATTTCCGGTCGAATGACTGAGTGTAGCGTGAGGCAAGAATCCCGTAGTCCAGCAGACCTTTCAGCCGCGCCAGGAAAAGCAGGCGGCCAAAGAAAAAAAGCGGTCCCAGAAAAACAGCGACAAGGCACGCGACCAGGGCAATAATCTCGCTCCGCAGGGAAACCAGAGTCGCCCCCTCAAAGAACATTTTTTTGATCAGTTTTATGGATCCGACCGCGGAAAGCGTAAAGATCAGAGTCCGGAATGCCGCGGTCTGGCCCGGGCCAAGAAAACCTATGCCTCCGGCGCCATCCGGATGTGTCGGGACCAGCCGCAGCGGAATCCGTGAAACACGTCCAAGAAACAGCGCCCAGACAATGAGCCGCCATAGCCAGCGGAAAACAAGAAACGAAAAAATCGGTCGGCTTATCAGATAAAACCACCACCCTGCCCAGGTGATATCGGCCAGCGTCGAAACGCCCCGGCACCTCCACATTTCCATCGGGCTGAGCAGTTCCGCATGCACTTCCGCGCTGATCAGGAAAATTACCGCAAAAAGAATCATTAATTCAGCCAGCGATGAATCGAGCAGGCTGCGGGCGCTCGCGAGCAGATGCTTCATGTGGGATTCACTGGATGGAGGGATAAGATCCTGATCAAGGAACTGGCGGACAAGCCTGCTTAGATTCGCTTGAACAGGCCGCTCCGCAGCTATCAGCAGCGGGACAATGATCAAAAACCGGACATGCGTTTCGAAATCGTGCAGGAAGGACATCCGCAGCCTGCCTGGCAGAAAAATATTCTGGGCCAGGCTCAGGATCAGCAGGGGGACCCAGGAGATTCCAACAGCACAGATGATCCGGCGGGCAAAGCAGTGAGAGGCGGCAGGGCCAAGGCCCGCGCGCCGCAGCAGAGCGTCAAAAGGCCCGCCATCAACAAGAGAGAAATCCACAAATCATAGGACCCCTGACCGTCGGCGGCGGATACAGGGGACGGCGTAGTCCATTCTTGCTGTCAAACGGAAACGGAACGAGGCCTTGACAAAAGGAGTTAGTAAGCGTATACTGACTTATGGAAATGGCCAAACACACAAGAATGTCGAACGAAGACAGGCGGCAGGTGATTCTCAAGGCGGCGCGCGAGCTTTTCGCTCGAACGGGCCTTGAGGGAGCGCGCACCGCGGAACTGGCCCGCGCCGCAGGCGTTTCGGAACGCCTCCTTTATAAGCACTTCCCGAGCAAGGAAGCGCTTCACAAGGCGGCGCTTACGTCCCTTACGGACGAAATCATCGCGGAAGCGCGCCAGGTGATCGCGCTGGAATCCTCCACATCGACGCTGGTTCTCTTAACCCACTTTCTGGTTTCGCAGCTCTTGTCGCATTCTCCCGAGCGCGATGCGTTCATGCGGCTGGCCGTGAGAAGCATGGCGGGAGATGGGGAATTCGCGCGATTCGGACGTAAGCAGATGGTGGTTATTGAAGCCAAATTGCAGAAGTGCCTGGAAAAGGCCATCGTATCAGGCGACATCGCCAAGGGAATCCCGGCGCCCAAAACCAGCACCTTGTTTCTGGAAGCTCTCGCCACCGGCGTTGCGTTCGGCCTCTTGCCGACGCCGGCCACTGTCGACTATGGGGTGCCCGGAGAGAAGATTATCGAACAGGTCGTCTGGTTCGCGCTGCGGGGGATGGGGCTTCGGGACGATGTCATACGCCGTCATTACAACGCTAAGGCCATCGCTTTGCTGGCCGGCTGATTTTTTTTCATTTTTAAGTCAGTAAATATGGACATGTGAAAGGAAACGGAAAGTTCATGAAGACAACAACCGTTCGCTGGATTGCGCTCGCGATTTTATGCGGAAGCGCTATCGCTCCTGCCAGAGCGGAGGTCAGCGTCTCAACCCCTGTGCTGACTATGGAAGAAGCTGTCGCCCGATCGATTCAAACGAATCTCGCAACCCGGCTGACTCAGGCGAGAAGTCAGGAAGCGCGCGGTTATGCGGTTCAAGCCGCAGCCTCGCTCCTGCCGCAGGTCACGGGATCGGTCGGGCAGTCGAGAATTTTCAAGACCAACCTGGCCGTTGACGGTTTCGGCAGCAGCCCGCTCATTCCCAACCCGGTCATAGGTCCCTATAACGTTTTTGACGTGAGAATCCAGCTTGTCCAGAAGCTGCTCGATTTTAATTCTATCTGGGCGACAAAAGCGGCCTTCGCTTCGCAGGAAGCCGCCCGTCTCGGAGTTGATCTGGCAGCCGACCAGGTAGCTTCCGCCGCCGCGCTGTCCTACATTGAAAGCCTGCGCGCGTTAAAAGGCATACAGGCGGCGCAGTCCGACCTGGAACTGGCGCAAAGGCTCGCAGCCGAGGCCAGACATCGGAAAGAAGCGGGACTCGCCACCGACGTAGACGTGGTCCGGGCTGAAACATCGGATGTGCAGGCGCGACAGTCGCTTATCCAGGCGCGCCTTGCCGCAGTGCAGGCGGACCTCCGGCTGAAACGTGTTGTCGGTATTCCGCTGTCCGACTCCGTGACGCTGGAGGAGTCGGGGGACCGATCACAGCCTCAGCCCCTGCCGGAACCAGCCCTTATTTCTCAAGCGCTGAGAGACCGGATCGAAATCCAATTGACTCGTGAACAGGTTAAGGCGGAAGCGTTTGGTCTTAGCGCCGCAAAAGCGGGATTCCTTCCGACTTTCGCGGCGGAGGCTGATTACGGTTTCAGCGGTAATACGCCGGATAGTACGGCGCGCACAGGCCAGATCGGCGGACGGCTCGACCTCCCCTTCTTTGAAGGGGGACGGACGCTGGGGCAAATCGAAGAGGCCAGGGGCCGCCGCAGCGCCGCGGAAAGTCAATACGCAGACACGCGGATCCAGGTGGAAGAAGAAGTTCGTCTGGCGCTTCAGACGCTTTCCGCCGAGCAGGACGAGGTCAACGCCGCGGAAACAAAAGTGAATCTGGCCGAGCGCGAACTGCGCCTCGCCGCTGATCGCTTTGCCGCAGGCGTAGGCGACAACATCCAAGTGATAACCGCGCAGACGACCCTGGCTGAAGCGCGCCGGTCCCATACGGACGCCTGGGCTCGGCTGGCCGATGCGCAGGCGAATTTAGCCATGGCGATTGGTCATATAAGGACATTCCATCTCCAGGAGAGAGGCAACCTATGAATGAGTCAACAGAAGAACTATTGGAAGAAGTAATACGAAAAGACGGCAATGAGAAGCCGCCGGCGCCATCCGGAAAAGCGCAGTCGCGCCGGGCGCGCCCCTGGTTGATTACAGGCGGAACGGTAATCGGGGCCGGCCTGCTGGCGGGACTCGCCTTCTTCATTCACTCCGCATTCACCTATGAAAGCACTGACAATGCCTTTATCGACGGTCACATCGTTCCGGTCAGCGCGCAGGTTGAAGGAAAAGTCACGCGCGTGCTTGTGGAAGACAATCAGGTGGTGAAGAAGGGGGAGCTTCTCCTTGAGATCGATCCGGCGGATTATCAGATCAAACGGGACCAGGCGCGGGCCGACCTTCTTTCTGCGGGGATACTGGCGCGCCGCACGAGCGCGGACCTTGCGCGGTATGAAAAACTTGCCCAAGTCAACGAGATCAGCCAGCAGCAGCTGGACAGCGCCAGAGCCGACGCTGAATCGGCCCGGGCGCTGGCGCTCAGGCAGCAGGCCGCTCTGCAAAAGGCGGAGCTGGACTTGTCCCGCACAAGACTGACGGCTACGGAGGAAGGCCGCGTCACGAAGAAAAGCGTCGAAGCCGGAGCTTTCGTGAGAGTGGGCCAGCCGCTCCTGGCGATAGTACCTGTCCGGGTCTGGGTCACCGCGAACTTCAAGGAAACCCAGTTGGATCGGATGGCGCCTGGACAACCCGTGACCCTCAAAGTTGATGCCTTCCCAGGCCGCAGGTTTGAAGGGCATGTGGACAGCCTTCAATCGGGCACGGGAGCGGCGTTCAGCATCTTGCCTCCTGAAAACGCAACGGGTAACTACGTGAAAGTTGTGCAGCGGGTTCCGGTCAAAATCGTGATCGACCGCGGCGACGACGACCATCGCCTGGTGCCAGGCATGTCGGTCGTCCCCTCGGTCAAGATCCGGTAAGAAAGCCATAGAATTTCCATGAGCACTCAACCAATTGACCCGGCAGAGGAGACCGACTCCGACTGGAGGCCGGCGTTTAACCCCTGGTTTATTACGGTGGTAGTGGCGCTGGCCGCGTTCATGGAAATCCTGGACACAAGTATCGCCAACGTGGCGCTCCCGCATATCGCCGGCAGCCTCGGCGCCACCAACGATGAAAGCACCTGGGTACTGACATCCTATCTGACTTCCAACGCCATCGTGCTCCCCATGAGCGGCTGGCTGGCAAATATGTTCGGGCGCAAGCGCTTCTTCATGCTCTGCCTGGCGCTTTTCACCGCCAGCTCCGTGCTCTGCGGCTTATCGACCAGCCTTGGCATGCTGATCTTCTTCCGCATCCTGCAGGGAATCGGCGGCGGCGCTCTGCAGCCTTTGTCGCAGGCCATTTTAGCGGACACCTTCCCGCACCGTATGAGGGCAATGGCTTTTGCGGTATTCGGCATCACGGCGGTCGTCGCTCCCGCCCTTGGACCCACCCTTGGAGGGTGGATTACGGATAACTTTTCCTGGCCCTGGATTTTCTTCATCAACCTGCCGGTAGGCCTGCTCACGCTGGTGCTTCTCGCGCGGGTGCTGGAGGATCCTCCTTTCCTTCGCCGGCAGCAGACTGCGGGGGTCAAGGTGGATTATTTGGGGATCGCTTTCCTGACTCTTGGCGTCGGCGCTCTCCAGGTGTTTCTAGACAAAGGGCAGCAGAACGACTGGCTGGCGTCACCTTTCATCGTGACGCTGATGGCGATTTCTGTGGTGTGCCTCACGGCTCTGGCGGTATGGGAATGGTTTCAAAAGGATCCGGTAGTGGAGGTCCGCCTGCTGAGAAATCCGAATGTCCTGACCGCAAACCTGATGATGTTCGCCGCAGGCATCATCATGTTTTCCTGTATCGTCTTGATGCCGATGTTCCTGCAGACGCTGATGGGCTACGACGCGACTACTGCTGGGCTCGTATTATCCGGCGCCGCCTGTCAATTCTTTATCCTGATGCCTTTCACGGCGTGGCTTAACGGCAAGGTCCAGGGGAGGATCATCGTTGCGGCGGGTTGGATCGCCATGGCGGCTTCCATGATAGTTTCCACTATGCAGATGAATCTTCAATTGAGTTTCAGCAGGGCCACGTGGCTGTTGATGTTTCAGCAGGCGGGAATCGCCTTAGTTTTGATCCCGGTCATGGTCCTGGCGTTCATCGGCATCCCTCCGGAGAAAAACAACGCAGTCTCTTCTCTTTTGAACTTCATGCGCAACATCGGAAGCAGCGTGGGAACTTCCATGGTCGCTACGCTCCTGGCGCGCAGAGCTCAGACTTACCAGGTGCAGTTGACGGCCCACACGACGATATTTGACCCCAGGGTACAGGCATTACTGCAGGGATTTTCGGAACGCCTGGGCGGCGAAAAACAGGCGCTGACCGCGTTGTATCGCATCCTGCAGGCGCAGGCTGCGGTGCTGGCCTATGTGGATCTATATCGGATCTTGGGAGCGCTGGCGATTGCGATGGTTATATCAGCGGTTCTTCTGAAGAAAAATAAACCGGGCGAGGAAGCATCAGTCGGGATCCATTAGACTGGAAAGGATCGATGTGATAAAGGGTAATCTTGACAAAGTCTCACGCATAGTACGCCTGCTGATCGGGTTGCCGTTCGCCACTTCTTATCTTTATGAGCGGCATTTTTCGCAATTCAAAAGTCTCTTGTTCCTGGCCATAGGCTTCTATTTTCTGGTCACCGCCTTCATCGGATGGCGCCCTTATTACCAGTCCCGCAGGTCAATTTCCCAAAAAGCAAAAAGCAGCTAGGAAAACATTTGAATGGAGGTGTATAGCTAGGGAGTATCGATGCGAATGGGATTGGAGGGTGTGATGTATTACATAGCTGATTTGTACTACCGGAGACGGAATTTGAATGAAATCGCGAGGAGATAAAACGAAAGGTCGTTACAGTAATTATGCAGGAAGAATCGAAGGAAACACGGGTTTCTGTATTTATTCCCAGAGATCTTCTTCTAAGCCGTCAGATGGCACGTGCCGCGGTTACTGCGGCACAACAATTTCAAGGTGACATCGATTTTTGTGCCGGCGCAATACGGATCGATGCTAAATCAACGGTCATGGCAACTGTATTCCTCGAAGTCTGCAGAGGGCGGAAAGTTGAAATCGTCATCAAGGGAGCTGATGCCGAACGGGTGATCCGGCATATGACCAAAGTTTTCGCGCAGAGCGTGATGTTTGATTCTTAACGGTGGGAAGTTTGGTGTGAAATCAAACTGATCTTCCGAGAAAGGCATCAAAAATGAAGACAGTCATAACCATTACGCGTCAACTGGGAAGCGGTGGTTCTTATATAGGGCTTAGACTCGCTCACAGGTTAGGTTTCCAATATATGGACCGTCAGATTCTGGAACTTGCCGCGAAAGAACTTAAACTTGCTGAAACGGTCGTGGCAGACCGCAAAGAAAAAATCAGCAGCTCCTGGGAAAAGTTACTGCAAATTATTGCATTGGGAGCCTGCGACGGAACATATGTTGCGCCGCCGTATCGTCTTCCACCCAATGAGGCAATCTTTGCCATGGGAAGCAACATAATGCACGCCGCAGCTGGAAAAGTAGATTGCGTAATTGTCGGACGCGGCGCGAGAGCGGTTTTTCGCGATGAACAAACTGCTTACCATCTTTTTCTTCACGCACCTGATGCGTTCCGTATACAAAGAATTATGAAGTACTACGGAGCAAAGACCAAACAGGAAGCCCACGCAATGATAGCTGCCTCAGACCGCAGCCGCGCCGCCTTCATGGCTCGAATAATGGGAACGGACTGGTTCAGGCCGGATCATTACGACCTTTGCATCGACACCAGCCGCGCCCTGATGGAAAGCATTGTGGGAACCATTATTCAGTACCTGACGGGGCTGAGAAACCGGCAGTTTATTCAGTAATCGATATCCAGCCTCATCTCAAGGAGGCAACCGTTTGAGAAAATATTCCAGCACACTTACCGGCATTTCATTCTCGCGGCACAGAGTAATGTCAATTAAATATTTAGTTCCGCTTATGGTCTATGTGTGTTTCTTCATGGTCGTGAAAGCGTACGCCGATGTGGAATGGCTACCTGTTGGCGACACCTTGTTTCCCAAACTTTTGGCTGACCCGGAAGAAGTCCAGACTGCCGGAACATATTCCCGGCATAACGGACAGGATATGGTCGACTTTTCCGTGGGGAACAACTGGGGGATTGCTCAATGGCCTGTCGGTTCTGGTGGTTGGCCGCTGCAACTGGATATTTCCGGAGTCATTATCCCCCAGTTTACTCTTTCGAATCCAACGACCCTGAACGATGCCGATTACCTTGTAAAGCTTCCTTTGGAATTCCATCACGGCATTTTTTCGGCAAGAATCTCCCCATTTCATAAGAGTTCTCATCTCGGAGACAACTACATGACTGCTTCCGGGCGCCAGAGAATCACGTATAGCCGGGAAGGTGTTCAAAACCTGTTCGCGGTAGAACCCATTGAACTATTGAGGATATACGTAGGTGAAACCCAGCTGTGGCACACTGAGCCGGATGTAGGTGAAGCAACCATTCAGGGAGGATTCGAAGTCCGTTCCCCCTTGTGGGGGCATAAGAACCGATGGAACATGTTCGCTTACCTTGCTCAGGATGAGCAATGCAAACAGGAAGTCAACTGGGACGTGAATTCCGATACGCAAATTGGCTTTTCCCTGGGTTTTAATGGCACCCCGCGCAGGTTTCGTACCTTTCTGAACTATTTTGACGGGCATTCCACATTTGGGCAGTTTTACACAGACAAAGAAAGTCTTCTTGGCGTCGGAATAGGATTCGATTTCTAAGATGAACGACTGCGCTGTCATGTTTCAGTTACATATTCCAAAGCGGCCATTTTACATGGCCCTGCTGTTTAGCGCTGTTACTTTTGCAGGCTGTGCCCGCAATTATGTAACCCACCATCATGAAGTCCATGTGATCAGTGAAAAAACAGAGATACAGATTGGTCAGAAAGCCAAGGAAGGAATCATCAAGGAATACGGCATTTACAAGGATATCAAGTGGGAAACCTATGTCGACCAGGTTGGCCAGCGCCTGGCAAAAGTGTCTGACCGCCCAAATCTGCAGTACGACTTTACGATCATAGACAGCGATGAAATGAACGCCTTTGCTGTGCCGGGAGGATTTATTTTCATAACACGCGGGCTCTTAAGCCAGATGGTTGATGAAGCGGAACTGGCGATTGTATTAGGTCATGAAATCACTCATGTCGCCGCGTGGCACGCGATACAGACGCTTCAGCGTTCAGCAGCTTTATCTACTTTGACGGCATTAGGGACAATCGGCGGTATAGTGGCAGGAGCTGGTGAGGCCTCGCTCGCCCTTGCCCAGGCAGCTGGGATCTATGAAAATCTTTATCTTATCGGATATGGCAGGGACCATGAGCTTCAAGCGGATGAATATGGAATTATTTATGCTGCCAAGGCCGGGTATGATTCATCCGCAGCCCTGACTTTTTTCAGAAGGTTGGAAACAATTGAGCAGGAAGAAATGGCCGGGCAGCATATAAGCCCTTATTGGATTGACCATCCACCGACAAAAGACCGCCTGAAATTATCCAACCAATGGATTGCAGAAGCTCCAAAACCAGCCAATGGAGGGATTTATAACAGAGACAAGTTTCTTGCCTATGTATCACGGCTTCCCAGGAACCATGCAAAAGATAAAGGAGTTGTCCAAGGAACACATTACGCAAACAGCTTTTCCAGACTGAGCCTGGACGTGCCTCATGGCTGGACGATTGAAAACAATACAATTCAATATCTTGTGGGATTTGTTGGTCCAGTTCAGGATGTTCGCGGTAAGTTACAGCAGTTTCCTTTAACGGAACAGGTCGGCATACAGGAATTTTCTAAACAGATCAGTAAGCAATGGAATGTCCAGGTGGATACGCAGCGCGAGGTAGACTACCCGGCAGGCCATGGCATTATGTGGCAATATGGAGACGACATTCGTTATCGGACACTGTTATTAATACGCGGGCAAACAGGATATGCACTTCAATGCCAGATCCCTTCCGACCATTATTTTGATTATCTATTTGACTGCGAAAGCATCATGCGAAGCTTCCGGTTTGACTGAAGATCAGTTGAAGAACGGACATCGAAATGGGTACTTGGTAGAAATAAATGGGAAGGATACTGAAAAGCCTGTCATTCTCTGTGACAGTAAGCGTGCTGATACTAGGGTTATTCCTTAACCCGCAGGTGTGGGCTGTTGATGATGTGCAGAAAATACTATCCAGTCTTCATCATTCCAACCAATATGAAATTAGGCTGGGTAAAATCGCCAAAAAAAAATCAATTTCCCGCAAAGTGCAGGAATACGCTGAAAATTTAATAAAAGACCACATCAGTTCTGACAGCCAGATCGAGGAATTCTCCAAACGGAACCAGATAGCACTTTTCGACCCGTCAACTGAAGGATTCTTAAATTACTTTAAAGCGGCGGACGAACGGCGGATAGTTATTGAGCTGTCCAGGAAAACAGATGTTGATTTTGAAAAGGCTTTCGCGGAAGACATGATATATATTTCCAGATTGGATAAAATCAGATTAGAAAACGCCGAGAACTGTTTAAAACCGGGAACCGGCCTTACCATAGTGATAAATAACCTGAAAACTGTGGAAAACCAACTACAGCAGGCACGTAACCTCACACAATAAAAAGTACAAGTTATCCCATTGAATGGTGTTTTCCGGCGTGTGGGAAAAGCCTGCAAAAGCACATATTAAGGGATGTTTTCCGCTTCCATAGTAATTTTTTGAACGTGGCTGCGACGGAATAGAAACACCAAAGGAATACAGCAGACTGACAGAATCATAAGCCGGTGAAAGGTGTCCACAATCGCCAGGAGCGCAGACTGGTTCAGGAGCTGGTTGTAAAGAATTACCCGCGCTGTCTGCAATGCCGTGTGCGGTTCCAAGCTGCGCAGCGCATGAGCGACAAAGAATAAATTACCACGGTAAATTGGATCGCTTGCCGCAAGATGCGACGACAGGTATGCCTGATGGACCTGAGCGCCCCGCGCCTGCAGGCTGATCAGTACGGAGATCCCGAAGCTTCCGCCGATATTGCGCATCAGGCTGTATATCCCTGTTGCCTGATGGATTTCCTGCTGTTTTAGCGTAGCCACGGACAGCGTAGTCATGGGAACAAAAATAAATCCCATGCTCAGACCGTTCAGGACAAGCGGCCAAGAAATGCTGGCGCGGGTAATGTCCATGGTAATCCGGCTGAGATACCAGCAGCTCAGGGCTATGCCGATAAAACCTATCGTCATGAGCATCCTGGCATCGAATCGGGTGACCAGCCTGCCGATGATCAGCATTGAAAAGAAAGACCCGATGCCGCGCGGAGTCATGGCCAGCCCGCTGATATAGGCCGTGTAGCGCAGCAGGTTCTGCATGAAAATCGGCAGTATCACGGTTGTTCCGTAAAGAATCGATCCTACTACAGTAATCAGTACCGTAGCCATGGCGAAATTCCGGTTGCGTAGTATTTTCAGATTAACCATAGGATGCTTCTGACGTAATTCCCAGATTACGAAAAAAACCAGTGAAACGATAATCACTGCGGTGCTCGTGCGGATCCACGATGCGCCAAACCAGTCCGCCTCCTGTCCCCTGTCGAGCACGATCTGCAAAAGGCCGATCCAGACCGCCATCAGCCCCAGCCCGATCGTATCGATTTTTGTCTTCTGTGAATGCTTTATATAAGGAGGATCTTCCAGAAAGTAACTCTGCATCATCAGGCCGAGGAACCCGATAGGAATGTTGATATAGAAAATCCATCTCCAGGAGAAATTGTCGGTAATCCAGCCGCCCAGCGTTGGACCGATGATGGGCGCAACCACGATTCCCATTCCGTAAGCGGCCATGGCAGGCCCGCGTTTTTCCTTCGGGAAGCTTTCCAGCAGTATTGCCTGCACCAGCGGCTGCAGCCCGCCTCCGCCAAGTCCCTGAAAAATGCGGGCTACGATAATCTGCGGTAGAGTCTGAGCCATGCCGCAGAACGCGGAAGCGGCAGTGAACATTAATACCGAAAAAGCCAGGTAACGTTTGCGCCCGAAGCGCATGCTCAGCCAGCTTGCGGCGGGCAGGATAATGGCGTTGGCGACAAGATAGCTGGTCAGCACCCAGGTGGCCTCATCTACGGAAGCGGAAAGGCTTCCCGCAATGTGCGGCAGGGCCACATTCGCGATGGAGGTGTCCAGCACCTCCATAAAGGTGGCCAGAAGTACGGCCAGGGTAATCAGCCAGGGAGAGTGGCTGGGTCGCCACTCGGTATCGTAAGTATCGCTCATATAAATTTGTTTGCCGTTCTCAATTTACTGGGAAGCACGCAATTATGCGGAATGCCGGATAACTGGTGATACGACTTTAACTATTATAAGTCCTTGACCGATGATCGTGCATCAGGGCACAATTTCTATATGAGCCGCTGGATTAAAGCCGCCGTACTCCGAGAAGCGTCCCTGCCTATGCGCTGGGAGCGTCTGGAAATGGAAGGGCCTCGCGATGACGAAACTCTGGTTCGCCTCGTTGCAAGCGGCATCTGCCACACCGACATAGATATCTGGCAGTCCGGCGAATCCGGGCCTGTGGTTCTCGGTCATGAAGGCGCGGGGATCATAGAGTGCGTCGGAAAAGCGGTCCGCGGATTGCGGCGCGGAGATCACGTGGTGCTTTCATACCAGTCCTGCGGGCGTTGCCGGGCGTGCAGGGCTGGGCGTCCCACGGAATGCTCCCGCTTCTGGGAGCTTAATTTTGGTTTCGCCCGCCTGGACGGCAGCAATGCCCTGGAAGCAGGCGGAGTCCGGGGCCACTTTTTTGGCCAGTCCTCTTTTGCCACTCATGCATTGGCGACCGCGCGCAACATCGTCAAGGTTTCGAAAAAACTGCCCCTTCCGCTCCTGGCGCCTCTGGGGTGCGGACTGCAGACGGGCGCAGGTACTATTCTTCATTCACTGGCGGTGAAAGCGGGAGCAAGCGTCTGCATTCTGGGAACAGGTTCCGTGGGGCTGGCCGCAGTCATGGCTGCGCGGCTTGCAGGAGCGGATCCCATCATTGCGGTTGATATCCGGCCCCGGCGTCTGCGCCTGGCGCGCGATCTCGGAGCGACGCATGCGATCGACGGCAGGCGCAGTGATCTGGCGGAAAAACTCGCCGCTGTTTCCGGCGGCATAGATTTTGCAGTAGAAACCACAGGGAACGCAGCGGTTGAGAACGCGGTCTCAGCGGCCCTTGCCCCCGGCGGACGGTTGGCCATATTGACTGGCGGAAGCGCCCGGAAGCTGCCCGGCGGACGGGAAGTTCTCAGTGTGATCCAGGGCGACTCTGTCCCCCAGCAGTTCATCCCTCAGATGATCAGATGGTGGCAGGAAGGCCGGTTCCCGTTCGACCGGCTGGTAAAGTTCTATAACTGTCGGAAGATCAACCAGGCCATAGCCGATTCCATCCGCGGCGTTACGATCAAACCAGTGCTGCGAATTCCGGGATGAGCCAGGTTGGTGTGAAAGTACCCTTGACCTTACTCAGAAAAACTCTATCATTCACTGAGAAGTTATGATGTGTTTTGAAGGCCATGATGGATGGACCAAGTGATTACGGAGGAATCATGCAGTTTTTCACAGGACTTGAGCAGTGGGGGCGCGAACGCGCGCTGAACGCTTTCTCGCGGGTGATACCCACTCAGGAGATCAGTGCGCGGGAAGCCGGTAAGGTACTTGGTCAGAGTACTACAGCCCGGATTCTTTTGATCGGGATTTATCCGAAAATGGGGCAGTTCCTTTGCGCCACGCCCCTTATCCGTTCCCTCTCCACCGCCTGGCCGCGGGCGTCCCTGCATTTTCTCGGCAACCCGGCGAACGCGGCCGCTGCGCGGGCTAATCCCCATCTCGATCGGGTGTGGATATGGAGGAAATCCGGGCTTTGGGAGTGGGGGGGACAACTGTGGTTGCTGAGAAAAGAACAATTTGATCTGGCCCTTCTTCTGAGCACCGAGAGGCCGTCTGCTACCGGCATTTTCATTGCCCGCGCCATCGGTGCCCGGTGGGTGGCTGCGTATGTCTCTCCCGATCCCGGAGCCGAGGCCCGGGCTGCTGCCTCGCTGTGTCATATTCGCATTCCTTTCGGCGGCGAGAAAAACGAAGTTGCCAAGTTCCTCGGGTTCGCCCGGGCTTTCGGTGTGCCGCCGCAGGGCCTCCGGCCGGAGCTGGTGCCGTCCCCCGCAGACGAAGCTGCGGCGGATTCTTTTTTCTCCAGCCAAAATCTTCCTGCGAAGGGGTCCCTGGTTGGTCTTTTTATCGGCGGGAAGGCTGAACGATCAGACCGCTTATGGCCCGTTTCCCACTTTGCGCGGCTGGCCGATTCTCTTAAGGGAGCAGGGTTGCAGGTCATTGTGCTGAGCCCCCCACCGCCTGCAGGAGTGCCGTCACGCGCCTTTCTTTCCGAAGAGCACCTCCGACTGGAAGAATTTCGCCGGGCAATGTCGTGGACCTGCCCGGTGTTTCAGGAGGCTTCGCTGGGACGCGTCGCGGCTTTCCTCCGGAGGCTCGATCTCCTAGTGTGCCCTGATGGAGGCATCCTGCATCTTGCAGCGGCAGTTGGAACCCCGACTCTGGGACTTTTTTTCTCCACTGACCCGGAGGTCTGGCGGCATGACCTGCGGCAGACATTCCTGGATGGCCGGGGCAGGCTCTCATCAGAGATGCGCCCCGAGACCGTAGCGAACGAGGTCTTTCGCTTTCTGGGGGTTTTGGCGCGACCATGAGGATTTTTGAAGGTTTGGAGCGCGCCGGCCGGGAGTTTTCATCCGTCATTCTGGGGAAAATTTTTAAGGTTCAAAAGATCAGCCTTACAGACCTTCGTCAGGCTCTCGAGCAGGGAGAAGTCCGGAAAATTCTCCTCGTCAGGAATTATCAGGGGATGGGCGATCTGTTCTGTGCGAGCCCTGTTATCTCCAGCCTGAAGTCCCGGTTCCCGGGCGCTTCGATTCACTTTCTTCCCAACACGTTCAACCGGGCCGCACTTGAGAACAATCCGGGACTTGAGAAGCTGTGGGCCTGGGATGAACGCCGGAAAGCGGACCCGCGCCAGTGGATTTATTTCCGTAAACATCTGCGGCAGGAACGGTTTGATCTGGCGCTGGTTCTTTCGGGGAACGCTCTTTCGCTCACGGCAATCCTCCTGGCGGTTCTCTCCGGGTCTCGCTGGGTGGCAGGGTACGAGACGAAGGCATATGGACAAACGTGGGGACCGCGGCTGTACAGTTGTGAGGTGCCCTGCGTTCCTGCGGTCCGGGAGATCGACAAATACCTGGGGCTGGTGGAAGGGCTGGGCATTCCCTGCCCCAACCGCCTGCCGGAGTTCTTCGTCCGTCCGGACCAGGTCGCTTTCGCGGAAGCCTTTTGGAACAGTCAATTTCCCTCTCGAGAACGTCCTGTTGTCGGGATTTTTCTTGGCGGCAAAGTGGACAGGCCCGATCGCATCTGGCCGCCGGAGAATTACGCAAAAGTCGCCCGCCGCCTGGAGGAAACCACCGGCTGCGCGCTGCTCGCCATAACGCCTCCCCTGCCGGGGGGAAATGCTCTCCATAAGAGAGAGTCTACGTTCTGGCTGGATGAAGCGGTCCATGAGCGGGAGTTCCGCCTGACTTACGGCAAATCCTGCCCTGTTTTCCGCGATGCTGACCTGGGCCGCGTAGGAGCAGTTCTGCGCAAGCTCAATCTGTTCATTTGTCCGGACGGAGGAATGATGCATCTGGCTGCAGCGTTGCGGGTTCCGACATTGACCCTTTTCTTCGGGACCAGCCCGGAAATCTGGCATCCTCTGGCGGCTTCTTCCCACTATTTGTGTGCGCCAAAAAATGATCCACGCGCTTTGGCCCCTGAAACAGTTGTCCGGGAAGCCATGAAAATCTTGAAGTCACAAGTGAAAACGGCATGAATATTCTTTTTCTCTGCGATGTTATCGGACGGGAAGGAATGTTTTCCGTCAGGCCAATAAAGCCATCGGTCTCAAATTGATACAATCTTCGACGAGTGACCTTAAGACCATGCTCTAACAATGAAAACCTATAAACGAATCGCGAAGTATGTAGACGTCTACATGTCCCAGCTGGTGGTGGCGCTTATTGCCATGTGCGGTGTCGCCGCGCTCACGGCGCTGACGATGTATCTCATCAAGCCCGCGCTGGACCAGGTATTCATCGCCCACGACTACCATTTTCTGAACATGCTGGTGTGGGGACTGCCGGTCCTCTTTATTGTCAAAGGTGTCTTGACCTTTATTCAGAATTACCTCATGGTCTGCATCGGCGTGCATGTGGTGGCGGATATGCGCGAGGAACTTTTTGTCCATCTCCAATCCCTTTCCATGGATTTCTTTACGCATCGTTCTTCCGGGAAAGTTATGGCCCGGTTCACGAACGACTTGAATGCTGTTCAACAGGTTGTGGCAAAAACGCCGATTTATCTCATTCGGGACGGCCTCACCGCCCTGTGCCTGGTCGGGGTCCTTTTTACGCTTTCCTGGAGGTTTACCCTGATTGCGATTGCGGTCCTCCCGGTTTCCGCGCTCATGATTATGTGGCTGGGTAAAACGCTGCGGCACCTTGGCCGCAGCGGCCAGCAGCAGATGGGCGAGCTTTATTCGGTCATTCAGGAAAATATCCAGGTGGCCCCGGTCGTCAAGGCATATAGCATGGAAGAAGCCGAGATCCGCAGGTTCCGTGGAGCGAATGATTTCTTCACGAAGCTGCTGGTCCGCTTTGCCCGGACGGACACAGTGAACAGTCCTCTTATGGAAGTCGGAGGCGCCCTTGTGATCTCTTTCCTCCTGTGGAAGGGGGGCATGGACGTTATTCATGGAGTCTGGAGCACGGGGTCTTTCTTTGCCTTCATGGGCTGTGCGCTCTCGATCTACCGCCCGATGAAAAATTTTGCCGATTTGAATGCCCAGATCCAGCTGGGTGTGGCTTCTGCGGAAAGAGTTTTTGATCTCCTGGATGAAATCCCGACGGTTGTTGAAGTCCCCTCCCCGGTGGTAATAGCGCCTTTGAAATCGACGATTTCTTACGAAGGAGTTTCGTTCCGTTATTCGTCCACGGATGGCAAGGCTAGCGAGCCGCGCTGGGCGCTTAAAGGTATAGATTTAAAAATCCGCTCGGGAGAAATTATCGCGCTGGTAGGACCTTCGGGCGCAGGGAAGACGACTACGGCAATTCTTTTGCCCCGTTTTTACGACCCCACAACCGGCCGTGTCTGCATTGATGGCACGGATATTCGCACTGCGACCCTGGCTTCGCTCAGAGAGCAGATCGGTTTAGTCACACAGGAAGTCCTGCTTTTTAATGAAACAGTGCGCTACAACATCGCCTTCGGCAAACTCAATTCTACCGACGCAGAAATCCAGGCCGCGGCAGAAGCTGCCAACGCGCATTCCTTTATCAAACGCTTTGCCAAGGGATACGATACTGTCATCGGTGAACGCGGGGTGCGGATATCCGGCGGAGAACGTCAACGGCTGTCGATTGCGCGGGCACTGCTGAAAAACCCGCCTATTCTTATATTGGATGAGGCAACTTCTTCGCTCGATGCGGAATCCGAACGTCTGGTTCAAGAGGCAGTCGAACGGCTGATGGCACATCGCACCGCGCTCGTTATCGCTCATCGTCTGGCGACCGTGCGAAAAGCGGACCGCATCGTTGTTCTGGATCACGGTCAGATCGTTGAGCAGGGAGATCATGAAACCCTGCTGGCCCAGCAGGGCACCTACCATAAACTGCACTCCTTACAGATCCTGCAGTAAATAGCTGATTTCCAAACCCGCTGTGATCCTGTGAAAGGCAGTACTTAGGATAAAAGGTTTTTAGGCCGGTCAGGAGGGCAGCTTTTGTTTTGCTATGGCCTTTTGAAGGGCTTGAACTAAACTGGAAGACGCGTCTTCAGCCGCTGAGGAAAGGTTCATGCCGTCTGCGGAACTGGAGCCGCTCCATAATACGGCTCCCGTCTTGACGTCCACCATTCGCGCGCTGATCCCCACCCTTGCAGGCAGAGTCTCAGTTTCTGGCACTGACTGGTCAGTCACCGTGGTGGTATAACCGGTCACTCCCATTACTGGGCCATGCCGGGTATAGATCTCTCCCAGTACGGGGTCTGTCTGTTCCTGCGGAATATCCACCATCACGGTTTGTTCGCTTGTGTTGGAAAATTCGGAAAGGCTTCCCAGCACAACCGCATTTACGCCCAGGACTTTGCCAACGGCCTCGGTCTGCGCCGGATTGGACGCTTCTGATGCGCTGATATTCTGAGCCTGAAGGATTTTGTCCACCTCGCTGCGCTCGATCAGTTGAAAGGGCGAGGAGATCAGATACTTACCAAAGATGTCGGACACCAAAGGGCCGGTTCCAGACTGGCCGGGGAAGTCGTCAAAATCCATTATGGCTACGCGTTTGAGCTGTTGAGGATTATAATCCGGGCTGACAAACACAACTGCGGGCGTGGCGCAGCCAAGGAACACGCACACGCCAGACAGGCAGATACCCCATAGAAAACGGTTCCGCGCCGTATTACTCATTGCGCTTTTCCTTCGATCAAATGCGAGGCGCGGTCTTTCGCCTCCGCAATCTGCGCAGGTGTGAGTTGATTTGTCAGACGGGTCAATGCCTTGGCGGCCTGGATCTGTGTCTCTACATGGCCGTTCTGCGATGCCAGCGAGTACCAGGCATACGCTTCCACCAGATCTTTGCGGGCGCCCCGTCCATGTTCATAGAGCCGTCCCAGTTTCAACTGCGCATGGGCGCGCCCCTTTTCCGCGGCCTTTTTGTACCAGCTCAGCGCCCTGCCGTAATTGCGGCGCGCACCCACGCCGTTTTCGTACATTTCTCCAAGATTCATCTGCGCGTAGCTGTGCCCGCTCACCGCTGCGCGTTTGTACCAGTAGGTTGCTTCTTTAAAATCCCGATGAACACCCTTTCCGTGCTCGTATAAATAGGCCAGGTTGTTCATGGCAGTGGCGTTGCCTTTTTCAGCTGACTGGCGGTAAAGGTCAAGCGCTTTCGGTACGTTCTTTTTTACTCCGTGACCCCAGTAATACATATGTCCAAGGCTGCACTGCGCCTCAGCATCTCCCTGGGACGCTGATGCCGTGTACCAGCGTAAAGCCTCCGTATAGCTTCTGGCTACTCCCCGGCCCGTGTAATAAAGAAAACCCAGGTTGTTCTGGGAAGGAGCGTGGTTTTTTTCTGCAGCGGCGCGGTACCACTGCACAGCCTGTCCAATATCTTTGGGTATTCCTGCTTCCGGCAGGCCGTGCTCATATAAAATTCCCAGCCCGTACTGCGCCTCGGGATTACCGCTTGACGCTTCTTTCTGGAGCAGGGCTACGCCGTCTTTTTCATGACCGGTTTGAAAGTCCTGATGAATTTGATTAAGGAAAGGAGACGGCGCGTTTGCCGCCCAGATCTTTTGAGCGGTCGACCCGACCCACACCGAGAGGAAAATAACAGGGAAAGTTTTCCCAAAGCATTTCATTAGTTAAAGATTAGCATAGCGGATAGAGAGTTTTCCATATAAGCTTGTAATATGAAACTGACGCCTGGCCGGTTTTGGGCTGGAACTCCGAATGAGAATTTGGAACAATTCTGAGGCTATGAAAGGCTTCCGGACTTTTCTGCGCTGCGCGGTTTTGACGGGATTTTTCGCAGGGTTGGCGGTCCGCGCGCAGGCAGATCCATTAGAGCCTGTGGCCAGGGAACTCGCTAAAGGGCTTGCTGGACTGCCCGGCCATAAAGTTGCTGTTGTGCCTTTCGAATATCCGGGCGGAGGGATTTCCAGCGGGTCTTCCCTTGTTTCGGAACGGCTCATCACCTGCCTGGCCGGGCGCCGCGACGTGCAGGTGGTTGAACGGTCGCTCTTATCCAAAGTCCTTCAGGAAATGAAAATCGAATCTTCCGGAGTAACGCCTGCCGCAGCAGTGTGGAAGTGGGGAAAAATACTGGCTGTGGATGCCGTGGTCACCGGGACCTTGATCGATGTAAGCGGCAGCAGAACGGAGGTCCATGCGCGCATAGTTCAGGTTGAAACCGGTCTCGTGCTTGCAGCCAGGACGGTCACTATAGAGAGGACCTGGACGGACCGTCCGCTGGTTAAGCCGCTTGCGCCTGTCCTGGTGCAATCAGGCAGAAGCTCTCAGCAGTCGCCTGATCTGATGCTCGCCTCGGATGAAAAGACCGTGACTCAGCCAGAAGCGCCCTCCATGACGATGCCGGATACGGACAGTCTTATCCGTAATCCGGTCCTGCCTTCCAACAGCCTGAGCGCCGTCCGGCGCATTTACGACAGCAGCCCTGATCCGCGGGTCCGCGCCGGAGCCCTCTATGCCATGGGGATCATCCTGGAACGCAGGGGACTTCCGGCAGAGGCGGCGCAGGCATACCGCCGCCTGATAGATGAATTCCCTGATAACGCCCGCCTGAAGTCGGATGCCGCGGGCCGCCTCTGGGCTACCGGCCAGAATTAATCTGATACTAATTCCGCACTTAACGATGGCCAGGACGTTTGCTGTCAGGCGGCGCTGGCCGGTAGAGAATAATCACGACCAGGGCTGCCGCGTGAACAGGGTCGAATAGAACCGCTACAATGGCTGCATGATTCCTCCCTGCATAATAGTTGTCGGCGGCGGCGCTGCAGGTTTTTTTGCGGCGATCGCGGCAGCGGAGACCCATCCCGCCTGGACTGTGATCCTGTTGGAGCGAAGTTCGCACGTGTTGGCGAAGGTGCGCGTTTCAGGCGGCGGGCGCTGCAACGTTAGCCACGCCTGCTTTGATCCCGCCATGCTGGTACGCTCTTATCCGCGGGGAGGACAGGCGCTGCTTGGGCCGTTCTCCCGCTTCCAGCCGCAGGACACCATCGCCTGGTTCGAATCCCGGGGGGTGCGTCTCAAAACCGAACCCGACGGACGCATATTCCCCGTCGGTGATCGTTCCGATACTGTGATCGACTGCCTGCGGGCGCAGGCGGCCGGCGCGGGGGTGCGGCTGAAGACCAATGCGCTGATTGAGGAAATCGAAACGTCCGCAAATCCGGAAGTCCCACGCTTTCACCTCGTACTGGCGGGCGGCGGAGATTTGTCTGCAGACCGTCTGGTCCTGGCAACCGGAAGCAGTCCTCCAGGCTGGGAATGGGCGCGCGCCCTGGGGCATTCGCTGGTTCCGCCAGTCCCTTCACTTTTTACGTTCACGATCCCGGATCGCAGGCTCGAAGGTCTATCCGGCCTGGCGGCCCCGTCTGCGGAGCTTTCGCTCGAAGGAACCCGCCTGCGGGAGCAGGGGCCGGTGCTCATAACCCATTGGGGCTTGAGCGGCCCGGCAGTTCTGGCATTATCGGCCTGGGGCGCGCGCGAGCTGCACGCCTGTGGCTATCAGGCGGCGCTGAAAGTGAACTGGACAGGCGAGAGATTTGATTTCTGTCTTGAGCGCCTGCGCCGGGCGCGCGCGGCGCGGCCGGGCAAAAACGTGCCGGGCGATAACCTCACGGATCTGCCGCGTCGGTTGTGGGCGCGCCTGGTACAGTCCGCGGGGATTCGCGAGTCGGCGCACTGGACTGAAGTGGGCAACGAGCCGTTGTATGCGCTGGCCGGGCAGCTAACGGACGGCGCATACAGGGTAACGGGAAAAAACGCGTTCAAAGAAGAATTCGTCACCTGCGGAGGCATCCCGCTGGACGAAGTGGACTTCCGCACCATGGAAAGCAAGCGCTGCCAGGGCCTCTTTTTCGCCGGGGAGATCCTGGATATTGACGGGGTCACCGGTGGATTCAACTTACAGAGCGCCTGGACCACCGGATGGATAGCTGGCCGCGCGGCTCCAGGATTCCAAGGCCTTGGTACCGCATAATGGATGACAGTTGAATCGTCATCTGTTATAAACGGCACCGTTCCCCGGATGTGGTAAAATTTGGCCAGCGAAGGAAATCAGAAGAGTCTGATGGAAAAAGGAGATCATATGAGAACCCTGGTTGCCGCAGTTTTAATTTTTGGCGTCACTGTTGCTTACGCGCTGGATACGCCCGCTGCCAGTTCGGGAACCCGGACTGCTCCCGAGGCTACAGTTGCGCCGGTGGCATCGCCGGTCGCCGTTTCGTCCGAAACGAAGTCCGCTGTGCCGGCGCCTGCGCCGGTAGCAGTTTCGACGCAGACGAAGTCTGAGACGCCTGCGCCGGTATCCAAGATCGAAGAACCAAAAAAAGCGGAAATCGAGCCCGTCGTGCTGGCTGGCTGCGTTGCCCCGCTGCAAAGCATGGTGACTTTCCATGAAAAAGAAATTGTTTCCTTAAAGCAGATGATCGATCGCTGGGATGCAAAAGTGAAAGAATCGATCAAGCGCCGGCAGGGCCTTGAGAAGGAAGTTAAATCCAGGCTTCAGGAGGCGGACGCGCTGCTCCAGCAGAATACCCGGACCGCCAAAAGAGAAGCTAACCGTTTGAAAAAAGAGGCCGGACGCATCAATAAGGATATAGCCTCTATCAACAAGGAGATCAAAAGTCAGAGCAGAGAACTTGCCGCGGAAGTTCGGGATGTAACGAAAGAAACGCAGCAGGCGCTGGAAGACGCCTACCATCAGGCCGTAGTGGATATCCAGAAGTCGCAGGACTAGAACTCATTTAGACGCCTTACTGGGATGTCCCAGGTTTTAAGTGTTGCCGGGTTTCCAATCTGAGCGTTCAATAAAATAGCCGCGTACAAATTTTTCGAGGGAGAAATTTATGACTGATCAAACCGCCGCATCAACACTGGAGAATCTTCAGGCTGCGTTCAACGGGGAATCGAACGCCCGCGCCCGCTACCTGGCGTTCGCGAAGAAAGCGGACGAAGAAGGCTACGCGCAGGCGGCGCGGCTCTTCCGGGCGGCGTCCCGGGCTGAGGAAATACATGCGGCAAACCACGCCGCGGTCATCCGCCGCATGGACGCAACGGCAAGCGCGGCGATTCAGCCGGTTAACGTCCAGTCCACGCGGGAAAATCTTCGAGAAGCGATCAAAGGAGAGGTCTACGAGCGGGACGTCATGTATCCAAATTTCCTGGCGCAGGCCCGGGCGGAAAACAATGCGGCTGCGGTCCGCACTTTCTCGCTGGCGCTTGCGGTCGAGGCTGAGCATGCCGCTCTCTATACGCTGGCGCTGGAAAATCTTGAGTCCTGGCGGAAAGCGGCAGGGCCTTATTACGTCTGCCCTGTCTGTGGTTCGACGCTTGAAGCGCTGCGGGACTGTGCGATCTGCCGGGCCCCAAAAGAGCGTTTCGAAACTATTCTCTAAAAATCCCCTCAATTTTCTCCACCCGCCGGCCGGGCGACTGAAAACATCCGAAGTCCGTCTTTGCCGCACTGCTTTTCCGGGTTTTTTAAGAAACCGCATATTTGACCCAATTTTCTTAGAATGTGTAGAGGGAGATAGAAGTGATTCGCTCCTCAAGAATTGTGGGAGGGAATATGCAGAAGCGCAAATTAGGACGCAGCAACCTGGAAGTTTCGACTCTCGGTCTCGGCTGTATGGGGATGAGCTTTTCCTACGGTCCGCCCAAAGACAAGCAGGAGATGACCTCGCTTCTCCGGGCCGCCGTAGAACGCGGCGTCACATTCTTTGACACCGCCGAGGTCTATGGCCCATACATAAACGAAGAACTCTTAGGTGAAGCGCTTGCTCCATTCCGTGGAAAAGTGGTGATCGCCACGAAGTTCGGGTTTGACCTCAATCCTGATTTAGATCCGCGAGGGATGAATGGTTCTCCGGGTTTGAACAGCCGTCCGGAGCACATCAAGCGGGCCGTTGAGGGCTCGCTCAAGCGCCTCAGAGTGGAGAAAATAGACCTGCTGTATCAGCACCGGGTTGACCCGAACGTGCCCATCGAAGACGTGGCTGGAGCAGTGAAGGACCTGATAAAGCAGGGGAAGGTCAAGCATTTCGGCCTTTCTGAGGCAGGCGTGCAAACGATTCGTCGCGCTCACGCCGTCCAGCCACTCACGGCCCTGCAGAGCGAATACTCTCTGTGGACAAGGACTCCCGAGAAGGAAGTCATACCGACGCTTGAGGAGCTTGGGATCGGTTTTGTCACGTACAGCCCGCTTGGTAAGGGATTCCTCACTGGCAAGATGGACGAAAAAACGAGGTTCGACAGCTCCGACTTCCGCAGCTCTCTGCCGCGCTTCACACCGGAAGCTATCAAGACGAATCAGGCCTTGATCGATTTGCTTAGCATAATCGCACAGCGGAAGAAGGCAACGGTGGCGCAGATCGCGCTGGCCTGGCTCTTGGCCCGGAAGCCGTGGATTGTTCCGATCCCCGGTACGACGAAACTGGCGCGCCTCGACGAGAATCTCGGAGCCGCCGTGCTCGAACTTACGACGGACGATCTCCGTGAAATCGATAGCGCATCGTCAAAGATCAAAGTGCAGGGGGCACGTTATCCGGAAAAGCTGGAGCAAATGACCGGCCGCTAGTCCCTCTTCGTTGTTAATCCGATCAGTGGAACTCCGCTCCAACAAGGGGGGGAGTTTCACTTGTAGAACCGGTCAGATGCGGCTAGCGGGGTGCATCTGGTACTGCCCGCCGTTCTAAAAAAGGTACATTATCGGAAGCGGATTTGGAAAAAGTCGCAGGTGGCTGCAAGGGCCTGCCCTGATGTCCGTTGATGGCAGGATGACAAGCAGAAAATTAATAATGAGATCCAAGGTCAAAAAAAACTGCTCAAAGGTCTTCATGCGCCTGGCCATGCGCGAGGCAGAGAAGAACTTGAAGCTTCTGGATGGCGGTCCGTTCGGCGCCTGTATTGTGAAAGGCCGGCGGGTTCTGGCTGTGGCGCGCAATACTGTTCTGAAGCGCCAGGATGCCACCCGCCATGCGGAAGTTAATGCCATAGGCAGCGCTTCGCGATTGCTTGGCAGTTTCGACCTTTCCGGATGTGTTATTTATTCCACAACCGAACCCTGTCCGATGTGCTTCAGCGCGATACACTGGTCCCGCATTGATACGGTTATTTACGGCGCCTCAATTGCAGACGCGGCTAAACGGAACTTCAACGAACTGCACATTTCCAATCGTTCTTTGGCACGGCTTGGCGCCAGTCCTGTGCGCATCATTCCCGGGTTCATGCGCGCCGATTGTCTGGCGCTTCTGCGTGCCTGGGACCGCCTTCCAGAGAAAAAACAGTATTGATTCGGCGCAACCGTTCACTATTGGGACGGCCGGGTGCCAGTGAGCAAATTAGGCCAGTTGCTTGGACACCCTGTAAAACCCTCTCTAGTCGTGCACCCGATCACCAGTCCGATCGTATGTCTCATTGGATCATCGCCAACTAACAAGCCCGTATGACTTCTAGGACATGGCGGCCAGGAGTTCCTTCAGGGGTATCAAGGCAAACCCTGTGACGCGATCCGATTGGCCGTATGGCAGAACCAGTTGCTCGCCGTGCACCAGCGCGCCGCAGGTGTAGAGAACGTTGGGCACGTAACCTTCACGCTCGATCCCTTCGGGCCGCATCAGGGGCTCGCGCAAGCGTCCGATCACCTTCGAAGGGTCGTTCCGGTCCAGGAGAAAAGCGCCAAGACAATATTGCCGCATTGGGCCAACACCGTGACTCAAGATCAGCCATCCGGCTTCAGTTTCGATGGGAGAGCCGCAGTTCCCGATCTTCACGAACTCCCAGGGATAGGCGGGTTCCAGGATTTGCCGCGTCTCGGGCCAGAAATGCACATTGTCTGAGTAGTTGAGAAAAAGGCTTTCCCCGTCGTGCCGGGAGAGCATCGCAAAAAGTCCATTGATCTTTAGGGGGAACAGCGCCATGCCTTTGTTCTGCGCACCTGGGCCGTTTAAGGTAGTGAATTTAAAGTGCCGGAAGTCCTCCGTGACAAATAACTGCGGAAGCACGTGGCGCCCATCGTAGGCGGTGTAGGTGGCGTAGTAAGTCGTTTTGCCGTCCTCTTCCCGGTGCGCGACCAGGCGTACGTCCTCGATGCCGTTGCTTTGCAGGGGAGTGACCGGGAGGATGACGCATTCGGAAATGTCCTGATCCGGGGGAAAGCGGATTTCATAATTACACTTGGCCAAAAGCCACAGGCCGCCGGCCACAGGATCGTCCTCAAACCGCCTTGGCGGCGCCGTCGAAGGAAATGCATCCCGCAGGCGTTGCCTTAATTCCGCCAGGGAGAAGCTGTCCCCCAGCCCCTCCATCACGTCGTCCACCCGTGGGCCGGTCAGACCCATCTCAGCTATTTTCCGTCCGAAGATCGCTTTGTGGTAGGTCGGGTTTTCGATGAGCTCGGGTTCGGTCAAAAACCGTGAAGTCGTATCTACAGAAATGCGGTTGCGGGCATCAATGACCCCGCTGCGGAAAGAGATGGAAGAAACGTGCCCTTCCCCCGTGGACCGCAGGCTAAGAAGGAATCGCAGGCTGCCCTCAGGCAGCCCCGTTTGATCCGGATGGGCCAGGATGGACGGGTTGAAGAGCCCTGCGGATTCAATCGTGTACTCGTATAGGAAATAGGAACCGATCAAAAGTTTACGCGCTTCCGAAAGGTCTCCGCCGGGAGGCAGGAAATGCTCGATGTGGCCAAACCTCTCCAGAAAGCGTTCGGTCAGCATCCGATGACGGGCGGAAAACTCCGCCAAAACCTGATCCAGCGTCCGGCGAACATCCGCCTCCGGGAGCGCGAGCGCCCGGCGGATGATCCGGAGGTATTCCTCATCGGTCCCAAATCTCAAACGCCGCAAAACAACACGGGTTTGGTCCGGAGACAACCGGATATCTGTCCGGCGAACGGTGATGGTTTTAGAGCCGATAGAGCGCCGTTTCACTTGATTAAGAGGGCGGCGGGTTTTGATAGGCGGCCAGCACGTTGTGTGCCTGCTGCATTTCCGCCAGCGAGACGAGAAACGCCAGGGTGGATTCGGCCCCCTGGTTCTGATTCACGCGGTCCACATGAAGCCCGTCCCGGCAGCCTCCGGTAGTGGGATCGTAAAGGAAAAGGCCCAAATCGTTTCGCCCCAAAAACCAATCGAAGGCGCGGCGCGCCTGACTGAACCAGAAGTTATCCGACGTGCACCGGTAAGCCTCTAAACACGCGGACACCATGACTTGAACCTCGATCGGCTGCTGGTCAAATTTCGCCCGCTCACCGCCGCGCTTGTAGAACCCGTTGGAGCCGATGGGGCGGAAATAGCCCCCGTCGGCGATCTGGATTTTGGCGAGCCATCGCAGGGTTTTCAGGCCCGTCTCGAGCACTTCAGGCTGGTTGGTCCACAGGCTGCTGAGAATCAGCGCGTGGGGAAGCACGGCGTTCATATAGGTGACCGAGTCCTCAAACCAGGGCCACTCGTCAGTGGCGGTACGCTTGAAGAGCCCCATTAAAAGATCCGTCAGGGCGGCCCGCAGGTGACTCACCTGCCGGTCCCCGTTGAACCGGCGCAGGTATTCATGGGCGCCGATCAAGGCCAGCGCCCAGGCCCGAGGCGAGCGGAACTCCAGCACCGGAGCGAGCGCCTGCGCGAAGATGTGCCCCGCCAATACTTGAAAGCCGGAGTTCTTGGACCGTCCCACGCAGGTCCCCAAGGCTAAGAGCGCGCGGCCACAGCAGTCCTCTGATATCGCCTCATCCCTCCAGGACCGGTTAAATTCCATGATATTCCGAAAACGCTTGAGCTTCGAGTCGAAGGCGTATTGAAGGAAGGCGGCATAGGTGGTGGCAGCGCCTAAAAGATGAGGAGAATCTTCTCCCAACTCTTCCAGAAGCACGGACAATATCAAGGCGCGGGCGTTATCATCGGTACAATATCCGGTGGAAAAGTTCGGCACAGCCACAATGGCGTGTTGAAAAAGGCCCGTGGAGTCGGTCATCCGGTAAAGGTGGTCCAGCTTCATTTCAGGAAGCTCGGTTAGCTGCTTGTCCAGCGTCTTCACCGTGAAAAGTTTTCGGGTCAGACCGGCCCGTTCGTTCCGGGCCTTCTCAAAGGACTGCATATAGGAGCCGGCCACGTTGCCCCAGACCATTTCCCTGCCCATTTTATAGGCGTTCTTGCGCATGGCATTGCGGCGGGTATCATCCTTCAAAAGCCCGATCACCTCTCGGGCGATGGCGTCCGGATTGTTGAAGGGAACCAGCGCCCCGCGGTTATCCGCCAGAAGCTCCTGCGCGTACCAGTAGGGCGTGGACACCACTGCCTTGCCCGCGCCAAAACTGTAGGCCAGCGATCCGGACGTAATCTGGGCCTCATTCAGGTAGGGGGTAATGTAGATATCCGCAGCGCCGATGAACTCCTTCAGCTCGGCCAGTTCCACGAAGCGGTTGTAAAAAATCACGTTCTTTTGAACGCCGTTTTTTTCGGCCAGGAGTTCCAGGCTCAGACGGTAAGACTCGCCCGCCTCCCGCAGAAGATGGGGGTGAGTGGCGCCCAAAATAATGTAAACCACGTTGGGAATCTCGGCCGCGATTTTGGGAAGGGCATTGAGCACGTTTTCGATGCCCTTGTTGGGAGAAAGCAGGCCGAACGTCAGGAGAACCTGCTTTCCCTCGACGCCGAAAAGGTCCTTGTAAAAGCCGGAGTCCACGAAGGAGGTTTCCGGAATGCCGTGGGGAATCAAGTCGATCTTGGCGGCGGGCGCCTTGTAAACATCCTTCAGAAATCCTTCCCCCTTTTGAGACATCACCACCAGCCGCGTGGAGAGTTGTATCAGCTCCTGCATCACGCGCTTTTGATCGGCATTGGGCTCTTTCAGCACGGTGTGCAGGGTGGTTACGATGGGAATGTTTACATCGCGCAGGAGGGCGAGCACGTGACCTCCCGCCGTTCCCCCGTAAATGCCGAACTCGTGCTGAAGGCAGAGCACGTCGACGTCGCTGATGCCCAAAAAATCCGCCGCTCGCCGATAAGAGTCCAGGTTCTGTTCTTCAATTTCAAAGCGGACCTCCGGGGGGTAGTCGTACCCTTCATCCACGTCGTTCACGGGCACGGCGAAGCACTGCACCTTAGGGAACTGGACCGCTACGGAGGTGCGCAAATCCGTCGTAAATGTGGCAATACCGCACCGCCGGGGCAAGTAATCTCCCACAAAGGCGATATTTCTAATTTCAGAACGTGGTTTCATCACTAATGATGATGACATATCGGCAGGCACAGCGTCACAGGAATCGTCGCATCGATCAGCACCGGTCCCTTATAAAGCCGCCGAGGGCGGCTTATCTCGTCGGGGCAGTCCCATCAATGTGGCTCGCCTCTGGCGAGCGATAATAAGTGCGCCGGCTTTAGGGGACGTAGCTACTTAACTGCTTTCGCATTCTAAAAAGGTAATTAAGCAGCTACGTCCCCCAGCCCGTCCCAGGTTTTTGACGTTCTGGACATGGTGATTGACAAGGGTGAACAATCCGTCGCAAAAGAAGTCTTTTATGCCCTTCCGCCAAAATGGCAAAAAACAATTCTCAAGGAACTGGATCGCGGCCTGATGCCTCCTGGTTCAAGAGTACCACAGTTGAAAACCCAATTGATTGGCTGATCTGGTTACCAATCAAGGCATCAATTATCCTCAGATTGATTGGTAATTATTAATCAGTGCCATCAAGCCGATCAGTAATCCGATCAGAATCAATGAGCCAAACAAGGCTTGTGTATAGCTCATAAATAGGCTATTATGTGAGCGATAAGAAGGATTCCTATCGCTCATGGCTTGGAACTGGCAGCAGTCGGATTGGCCTAATTTTCGTTACGACAAAACCCGCCTGGAAACGCAGGAAGGCCGTTTCCTGCATTCAGCCGGGCTATTGCTTGGCATCATCAAGCACCTGGACTCTAACTCCAGCGAAAAACTGCGAATCGAACTGATCGCAAACGAAGCGGTCCAGACTTCCGCGATCGAAGGAGAGATCCTTGATCGCGATAGCGTCCAATCTTCCCTGCGCCGGCATTTCGGTCTTCAGACCGATGATCGCCAAGTCCCACCGGCTGAGCAGGGGATCGCCGAGATGATGGTCGACCTCTACCGGACCTTTGATCAACCCCTGACTCATGGAATGCTTCATCGGTGGCACCAGATGCTTATGAAGGGGCGAACCGACATCCAGGATCCCGGCCGCTACCGCACCCATCAAGACGCGATGCAGGTTGTCTCCGGGCGAATGGATCGGCCAACGGTTCACTTTGAAGCGCCGCCATCAGCCACAGTTCCAACTGAAATGGATCGCTTTGTGGAGTGGTTCAATCAAACGGCCCCGGGAGGAGCAATACCTTTAACTCCGATCACGCGTGCCGGGATCACGCATCTTTATTTCGTCAGTATTCACCCATTTGAAGATGGTAACGGCCGCGTCGGTCGCGCCGTTTCAGAAAAGGCGCTGGCTCAGAGTCTGGGTCGCCCAACGCTTCTGGCCCTGGCTGATGCCATCAAGCGCCGGCAAAAGGAATATTATCGCGCCCTTGAAGAAGCCAATAAAGGCAACGACATCTCATCCTGGCTGGCTTGGTTCGCCGATACGGTGGTGGAGGCCCAGCGCTCGACACAATGTCGCGCCGAGTTCCTGATCGAAAAAACGAAACTGCTCGACCGGCTGCGGGAGCAACTCAATCCGCGCCAGGAAAAAGCTTTGCTTCGGATGTTCCAGGAAGGCCCGGAAGGTTTCAAAGGAGGCATGAGTGCTGATAAGTACATTGGGATCACTCAAACGTCGCCTGCCACGGCCACCCGCGACTTGCAGGACCTCGTTGAAAAGGGTGCGCTACTACGAAAAGGTGAACTCAAACACACGCGCTATTTTCTGGCGATCACGCCGAACCAGGAAACTTCTGACCGCTAATTAGCCCGCCTTAGCCCAACCAAGTTCCAGAGCCGATCACTAATCCGATCACTTGATAGTCCCATGTTAAGGGCTGTAACGATAATTGGTAGATGCTTAATATGCCTGTAGCGGTGTTAAACAAACGGTGGGAGATGCTTTTGGATGGATGCAAATTATTAGAATTCGCTCGTGGATAGGATGGTATAGGAATAAACCTGCCCTAACCTCTGGTGGAACCCGCAGTTGTTTGGGAGCTGAAAATTCCAATGAGGCAGCGGTGCTTTTGTGATCCCTCCGGAAGGTAGTTGGCTATTTTGCTGCCGAAAGGTTGCTCTTAGATAATGCGAGGTAACCCGAGAAAACTCTTGACATTATACCGTATAAGGTATATAAATAATTGTGAGCGATAAAATGTTTGAAGTTAGATTTTTTAAAGATGGGCGAGGCAAAGAGTTGGCGCAAGAATATATAGACGAAATGCCCAATGAGGATCATCAAGCTAAAGCGTTGAAAGGTATTCAATTATTACAAGAAAACGGACACATGCTCCGCCGCCCGTGGGCTGATTTCCTTCGTGACAAGATTTATGAGTTGCGCCCTACTTATGCGTCTTTTGAACATCGTATTTTGTATTTTTTCGCTGGCAGGATAATAATTTTGACACATGGCTTTTTGAAGAAGGCACCCGATACGCCGCCAAATGAGATAGATTTTGCAGTCAAATGCAGGAATGAATGGTTGTTACGGCAGTCGAAACCAACGAAGTAACTATGTCACATTGAGGAGTATGTCTATGAAAAACACTGGTAAGAAATTTGATGAGTACCTCAAAGAAAAACTTAAAAATCCCAAAGTGAAAAAAGCCTTTGACGAATACGATATGCCTATGCGTCTTGCAATGGCAATAGTTACAGCCCGCGAAAAAGCTGGATTAACCCAATCACAGTTGGCAGCTAAAGTCGGAACAAGCCAGCCAGCTATTGCTCTACTGGAATCAGGCGACCAATTAAATGTCGAATTACAGACGATTAGTCGAATTGAGAGGGCACTGCATCCGCATTTCTGGTTCCCAATCGGAGAACATCATAAACTGATCGCAGCCTGATAGGCTCTGTCAGCCACCTTCACTTATATCGGGATTTCTCGAATACAGCTAATTTGACGGCGTGTCTCACTGCGGCAGCGAACTTCTTTACGGTTTCGACCAACCGCTCACCGCAGATCGATGCCTGAACGGTCACTTTCAGACTTCGGGCGCACTGCGGATTGGGTTTGATGACTCGCACGGAAGCGGCGCAGCGTTCCAATAACGGACACTCTGTTCTCCGTCCTCCACCCCATAGTAAAGTCCCTGCCCTCTCCTGACGACAAGGTGCTCGACTTCTGCAACTTCGACAAACTGTGGAAGCAGGCGCGTAAGGACGCGGGTTTGTTGGAGGAAAAATGGTCGGAGGGGATGAACCGTTATCAGAAGACGAAAGCCAATAAAAACTTCCACCTGCATGACCTTCGTCACACGGCAGCCTCACACGCCATTATGGGCTCGAAAGATCCATATGCAGTACAAGCATTCCTTCGACTGAAAACCCAATCTCTCATGCAACGGTATGCCCATCTCACACAAGGGCATGTGCGTCAGGCAGCTTTGACGCTGGATAAACAGCTGCCTGTTAATAATTCAACTCAAGCTATCCCTGGAAACGTTGAAACCACCACAGTAGTCATAAAGTAAGCTTATCTATACGGTAAGAAATGTACCTCGTGTGAGCCACTCCATTTTTATAAGAATTCTGAATCGAAAATGACGAAGAGTATAAATAAACAGTGGTATATTCAGCTGCTACAAAAAGGGTCTAATAGTAGGAATGGTAGCGTCAAGACTTTTGTGTAATTTCAAGTAAGGGGTCATCCTTCCAGAGAACGTTCTGCCGGTAAAAGATCGCGTAAATGATGCGCTCGACGCTTTC
>CAZSAL010000021.1:21700-40450 GCA_964604825.1 uncultured Elusimicrobia bacterium | reverse complement strand
ATCTATCGCCCACATCAAAATGTCGGGTGATGAAAAGTTATCGGAGCTTTTGGGTCCTCGCCGTATCGAGCAAAACGCCTTGTGTTTTTGATAAAATTCTAATCTTGTACCATCCATTAACTCATTAGAGTGGTACGTTAATGGACGATGGGCTAGCTCCCAGGAAAGGATGGGTCGCAAGGTGGATAATATTGCGCAGATCGTTGGCAGGATTTTCCGCGCTGTTGAACTGCGCGGAGATAGCGCCTTATGCGAATTTTCCAAACGGTTCGACAAAGTTGTCCTTGCGCCAAAGGCGCTACGTTTGTCGAATGATGAAATTCAATCGGCGCGTCAAAAAGTACGGGTGGATTTCCTGAAAGCTCTGGATGAATGCGCCTCAAGAATCCGCACTTTTGCCATGGCCGAAAAGACCCATCTGGGGAAATCCTGGCTGAAACGTAAGAATGGAATTTGCTTTGGACAGCAGATCACAGCCGTTGACAGTGTTGGGCTCTACATTCCAGGCGGGCGTTTCCCATATCCTTCAACTGTCCTGATGACCGCTATCCCGGCACGTATTGCCGGAGTGAAGCGGATAGTAATGGCTACTCCACCCCGTAATTTGACGCCGGAAGTTCTGGCCGCGGCAAGTTATGCCGGAGTCGACGAAGTATATCGCATAGGCGGGGCCGGCGCCATTGCAGCCATGGCGCTCGGGACAAAACTTATACATAAAGTCGATTTTATAGCAGGCCCGGGAAACCGGTTCGTGACAGAGGCGAAAAGACAGGCCTACGGCAAAGTTGGAATAGATTCGTTGGCTGGGCCCAGCGAAGTGGTGATAATCGCCGACAAATTCGCGCCTGCTGAATATATACGGCTGGACCTTCTGGCTCAAGCGGAACATGATCCATATGCCCGCGCCATCCTTATTTCAACAAGCCGCCCGCTGATCATGGAAGTTCGCAGGGGAATCGCCTCTCCCTTACGATCCCGCATCAAGTTTGTAAAAGCCGCTTCCATAGATAAAGCAATCGAGCAGGCCAACCTGATCGGGCCGGAACACCTGCAGATTCTGACGGATAATGCGGGAAAATACCTGCCTCGAATACGCCATGCCGGAGCCGTTTTCCTTGGCAAGGCCAGCCCGGCGGCAATGGGAGATTATGCGGCGGGGCCATCGCATGTTCTGCCGACAAACGGCGCGGCGCATTTTTCCAGCGGTCTTTCCGTCGCTACGTTCCTGAAACGTTCGAGTATCATCGGTTTTGCCGGGAAATCTTCGGAGCGGCGCCAGTGGGAAGCGGCTCTGACAATGGCCGATGCGGAAGGAATGGAATTTCATGGCCGGTCGCTCCAGGTGCGACTGCAATGAAGACCATAGGAATTGTCGATTACGGCATGGGCAATCTGCGCAGCGTTCAGAAGGCCCTGGAGAAAATCGGCGCGAAGGCTGTAGTAACCGATTCGCCGCGTACCCTGAAACGCGCTGATGCCGTTGTTCTGCCGGGGGTAGGAGCCTTCGGCGAGGCAATGAAACGGCTGCATTCTGAGGGAATAATTCCTGTCCTGAGGCAGCATATTTCGCTGCAGAAACCGTTCCTGGGGATTTGTCTTGGGCTGCAGCTGTTATTTGATTCGAGCGCGGAATCACCAGGGATCGCAGGCCTGGGCATTTTCAGAGGGACGAACCGCCGTTTTCAACTGCGTTCAAAGAATTTAAAAGTTCCCCATATGGGTTGGAACGGGTTAATACAGAATAATTCCAATCCTACCCCGCTGTTTAACGGGATCGGCGCAGACGAATCCTTTTATTTCGTGCATTCGTTCTTCCCGGAGCCGAAGGATGAAAGCCTTATCGCCACAAAAACGGAATACGGCCAGACATTCTGCTCCGCAATCGCCAGAGGCCGCCTTTTTGCGTGCCAGTTTCATCCGGAAAAAAGCGGTGACGCGGGCCTCCAGATTCTCAGGAACTTTTTTTCGCTGGTGTCGGCATGCTGATTCTTCCCGCTATAGACATCCGCAAGGGCCGGTGCGTAAGGCTCTTCCAGGGGAAGGCGGACAGGGAAACGGTCTATTCGGGAAACCCCTTGGAGACTGCTGGGCGATGGGTACGCCAGGGCGCGAGGATGTTGCATGTTGCCGATCTGGACGGGGCGTTTGAAGGAAGGCCGGTGAATCTGCAAACTGCGGCGCAAATGCGCAGGGAATTCAATGTCCCCGTAGAAATCGGTGGAGGATTTCGTGATCTCAAAGGAATCGAGACTGCTGTAAAGGCGGGACTCGACAAAGTAATTCTCGGCACCATTGCCGTATCAAAGCCCGAACTCGTGCGGGAAGCCGTCAGGGAATTCGACGGCAGGGTCTCTGTCAGTATTGATGTTTCCGGCGATTTCGTGACAGTTTCCGGCTGGACCGCCGTATCGCAGGTGCGGTTCGAGGATCTGGTAAAACGCATGCAGGATGAAGGCGTTTCCGAGTTGCTTTTCACTGACACGCGCAAGGATGGAACGCTCTCAGGACCGAACATTGAATCAATTAAACGGTTTTTAAAGGTGGCGAAGGTCCCTGTAATAGCATCAGGCGGGATCAGCAGGATTGAAGATGTAGAGGCATTGAAACAACTGGTTCCCGACGGGCTTAAGGGCGCGGTAATCGGCAAGGCCCTCTACGACGGCAAAATCAATTTGCAGGAAGCGCTGGCCCGGGCTGGTTAAAAAATGTTGAGCAAACGCATTATTCCCTGTCTTGACGTTAATGCCGGACGCGTCGTAAAAGGTACGCGGTTCCTGAATCTGCGGGATGCCGGTGATCCGGTAAAAATGGCGCAGCGGTATAACAAGGAAGGTGCCGACGAACTGGTATTCCTGGATATTACTGCGTCCGCTGAAAAACGCCCGATACTGCTCGAAGTTGTAAAACATACCGCTGAACAGGTGTTTATCCCGCTGACCGTCGGCGGCGGCATACGCAGTCTGGAAGATGTAAGACAGTTGTTAAACGCCGGCGCGGACAAGGTTTCGCTGAATACCGTAGCTGTGCAGCATTCCGCCATTGTGCGCGACGGGGCAAAGAAATTTGGGTCGCAATGTATTGTGGTCGCGATCGATGTCAAACGGCGGGAAAAACGACGCGGATGGGACGTGTTCATTTACGGCGGGAGAAAGAATACGGGAATCGATGCCATAAGCTGGGCGCGCAGTGTGGAAAAAGCCGGGGCAGGGGAAATCCTGCTTACGAGCATGGATGCGGACGGCACTAAGGCAGGCTATGACCTTGAGCTTTTAAAAACCGTCAACAAGGTCGTCTCGATCCCGGTGATTGCCTCGGGCGGGGCCGGCGAAATGAGGCACTTCCTTGAGGCGTTCACGACGGGAAAAGCGGACGCTGCGCTGGCTGCCTCGCTTTTTCACTATAACGAATTGAGCCTGTCCGCGTTAAAAAAATATCTTTCGAGGAAAGGCGTTCCTGTACGCCGATTTGAAGAACGGAGCGAAGCGATATGGAGCTGATAAAAAATCTCAAACTGGATTCAAACGGTCTTATTCCCTGCGTGGTTCAGGATTGGAGGGACGGCACCGTTTTAATGGTGGCTTACATGAATCCGGAGTCTATACGCCGTACGCTCAAGCTGAAAAAGGCTGTTTTCTGGAGCCGCTCGCGCAAAGAATATTGGCTGAAGGGTGAAAGCTCCGGCAATGTGCAGAAAGTCAAGGAAATGCGCTTTGACTGCGACATGGACTGCATCGTGCTGAAAGTCGAGCAAATCGGCGGAGCTGCCTGCCACACTGGGCATAGGTCATGTTTTTACCGAAAAGTCGGACGCGGCGGCAGGCTTGTCACCCAGGGCAAACCGGTTTTTGATCCAAGAAAGGTTTACGGCCATTGAATAATATCGTCCCATCGTTAGAAGAATTCCGCGCCCTGGCACGCGATTACAATGTGATTCCCGTTTACCGGGAGATCATTGTTGACCGCGTAACCCCGGTGTCGGTCTATGAACGCCTGAGCGCAGGAGAGGACTTTTCCTTCCTGCTGGAAAGCGTGGAAGGCGATGAGCGCCTGGGTCGCTATTCCTTCGTGGGCAGGCGCCCGCACGCCACGTTTATATGCCGCAAAAACAACGTCGTGTTTCAGGAAGGAAAAATGAAAAGGTCGTGGACCACGGCCAATCCCGTACAGGATCTGAAAAAAATATTCTCCGCTTTCCGGACCCCGGAGCTTCCGGGTCATAACCGTTTTATCGGCGGCGCCGTAGGATACTGGGATTATGATACTGTGCGCTATTTCGAAAAATTGCCTGATTCGAAGCCCGACGCGCTGGGGTTCCCCCAGGGTGCGTTTCAATTTACCGGCGAGCTGGTAGTTTTTGACCGCTTCTCGCAGACGGCGCGCGTTTACGTGAATGTTTTTATCCCTGATAACTCCCGGGATTCCGACGTGATTAAACTTTATCATCAGGCTGCCCGTGCTATTGATGCGCAGATCAGGACGATCAATAAACCTTTGCGTCCAAAGATTGTTAAGCATCGGGGAACAGCGGCTGCTCCCGAACCGTTGACGGTTCATGAGGAATATCTTCAGTCCGTGGAAAAGGCCAAGGAATATATCAAGGCGGGGGACATTATTCAGGTCGTACTTTCACAACGCTGGCAGTTGGTTCCCGGAGTTAGGCCGTTCCAGGTTTATCGTGCCCTGCGAATTTTGAATCCATCGCCTTACATGTATTGTCTGCATTTCCCGGGCATGGATATTATCGGATCTTCTCCCGAACTTCTTGTGCGAAAAGAGGGGCAGACAGCTGAGACCTGTCCGATTGCAGGTACCAGACCGCGCGGTGAAACGCAAGAACGCGACCAGGAGTTGGCCGAAGAACTGAAGACGGATCCGAAGGAGCGCGCGGAACACCTGATGCTGGTGGATCTTGGCCGCAATGATCTGGGACGCGTGTGTGAACCGGGTTCCGTGAAAGTGTCGGAATTCATGCGTGTTGAACGCTACTCTCATGTCATGCATCTGGTTTCATCCGTAACGGGCCGGTTAAGCCCTTTAGCAAACGCCTTTGACCTGATGCAGGCCTGTTTTCCTGCGGGTACGCTGTCCGGAGCTCCCAAAATCCGCGCCATGGAAATTATTGACGAGCTGGAACCATTCCGGCGCGGTCCCTACGGCGGATGCCTGGGATATTTTTCCTACAACGGGAACATGGATATGGCTATTACCATCCGCACGATGGTTCTCGACAGCAAGAAAGCTTACATACAGGCTGGCGGAGGGATAGTCGCTGATTCGATCCCGGAAAATGAATATCAGGAATGCCGGCATAAAGCCGCCGCGCTGTTTGCCGCTGTTGAAAAGGCAGGTTCACTCGAATGATTTTGATGATCGACAATTACGACTCTTTTACTTACAACCTCGTGCAATATTTCCAGGAAATGGGGGCTGAAGTCAGGGTTTTTCGAAACGATGCGATCGATCTGCCTGGAATCGAAAATCTAAGACCTTCGCAACTGGTCATTTCTCCGGGGCCGGGGGATCCGACTGATGCGGGGATATCTGTTGAAGCTATCCGGCATTTCGCAGGCAAATTCCCGATCCTTGGAGTCTGTCTCGGCCATCAGTCGCTTGGTTATGCTTACGGTGGCAAAGTCGTGCGCGCCGCCAGGTTGATGCACGGTAAAACTTCGATGATCGAACATGACGGTAAGACCATATTTTCCGGGTTGCCCATGCCTTTTGAGGCAACACGGTATCATTCGCTGCTTGTGGAAAAAGACACCCTCCCGGGCTGCCTGGAAGTAAGCGCGTGGACGGCAGAAGGAGAAATCATGGGTTTGCGGCACAAGCAGATCCCGGCGCTGGAAGGAGTCCAGTTTCATCCTGAATCGATCCTGACCACCGACGGGAAGAGGCTGCTGGCTAATTTCCTGTCAATGAGGGCCCGCTGATGGCGTTTGCTGACCTGCTGCAGCTCGTTGAACAGTCGCAGTCGCTGTCGCGCGCTCAGGCAAAAGAAGCCATCAGCGCCATTATGTCAGGCAGGCTGGCTGAAAAACAGATCGCGGCATTCCTTCAGGCTTTAAAGCACAAGGGGGAGACGATCGACGAAATCGCCGGAGCCGCCGAAGCAATGCGTGATGCGTCGATCGCGGTGCGGACGAAATCGCCTATAGTCGTAGATACCTGCGGCACTGGGGGAGATGGACGGTCTTCTTTCAATATTTCAACCGCAGTGGCTTTTGTGGTCGCCGGAGCCGGATATCCGGTTGCCAAACATGGCAACCGGTCAGTATCTTCCACCTGCGGCTCAGCCGACGTTCTTGAGGAGATGAATATCCGGGTTGAATGGTCTCCCGAGGAAGCCGCGCGCTGCCTGGATGAGATCGGCATCGCTTTTCTTTTTGCTCCGCGGTTCCATCCGGCGATGAAAAATGTGATGCCTGTGCGGAAAGCGCTGGGTGTCCGGACTATTTTCAATATATTGGGGCCGTTGACGAATCCGGCCAGGCCCAACGTGCAGGTCATCGGCATTTATGATGCGATTTGGGTTAAGCCGATTGCCGAGGTCATTTCTCAGCTCGGATGCCGCAACGGATACGTTGTTCACGAGTGGGGGCACGATGAAATCATTCTGGCCGGGCCCACGGAAGTTGCGGAAATTATTGACGGGAATGTTCGCCTGACCATGTGGTCGCCCGCTGACTTCGGCTTGAAACCCGAATCCCCCGAGTTGCTTAAAGGCGGCGACCGGAAAACCAACGCCGGCATCATGCAGCGGCTTCTGAAAGGCGAAAAGGGACACCTTAGAAACGTCATATGCGTCAACGCGGCGGCGGCCATCGCCGCTGCTTCGCGGCAGGCTGGTGATCCCAAGAATTTACGCCCTGCTTTTCTGGCGGCGGAAGAAAGCATTGATTCCGGCAAAGCCTGGTCAAAACTTGTACAGCTTCAGAAGGCTTCGCATAAATGAAACGACAGGGGCCCAGATGAGCGACATCCTTAACGAAATTTCCAGCCGCGTACGGCATGATCTTGATGCCAAGAAAGCTTCATTGCCGGAGTCAACGATTGCCGCTTTCATCACAGGCCAGAAGAAACCAAAAGGATTTCGCCTTGCGCTTGATAAAGTCGTTGGGATTGCAGTTATTGCGGAATTAAAGCAGGCATCACCTTCGGCGGGGGTTATCAGGAAGGAAAACGATGTGCTAGGGCGCATCCATGCCTATGAAGAGGGTGGCGCCAGTGCCGTATCGATTCTTACCGAAGAGCATTATTTCCACGGCTCAGTGGATTTCCTGCGTATTGCCCGCAAAAATACGACTCTGCCGCTGCTGCGCAAGGATTTTGTCATTGATCCTTATCAGATTGCTGAATCACGCGCGCTTGGAGCTGATGCCGTTCTGCTGATCGCCGCGCTGCTGGACGCAGGCAAACTGAAGGATTTTCTGAGCCGGGTGGAAGAATTGGGAATGGACGGCCTTGTTGAAGTGCATGACGAATCCGAACTTCAAATGGCGCTCGAATCCGGAGCGTCGTTGATAGGAATCAACAACCGCAACCTCCATACGCTTCAGGTGGACCCCAAAACAAGCCTGCGGCTTTTGCCGATGATTTCCGGACGCGGGAAAACTGTTGTGATTGAAAGCGGAATTTCGGCTACCGAGCAGTTGATGCAGTTCCAGAATCTGGGAGCAAAGGCTGTTTTGATCGGAGAGGTCCTGATGCGCTCCGAAAATCCCGCGGCTGCCGTGCGGACATTTGTAAAGGCTACGAAATAGAAGGTGGATCATGGCTAAGGTAAAAATCTGCGGAATTACTAATATCGACGATGCCGTCTGGGCCGCCAATTTGGGCGCGGAATTTATAGGGCTCAATTTTTATTCGGAAAGCCCGCGCAAGGTATCGGCGAAAAAGGCAAAAGAGATTGCCGCTAAACTGCCTCCGTTCGTGACCCCTGTGGGAATTTTTGTGAATGAGCCGTTAGAATCGATAAAAAGACTTATCCGCTACGTCCCGCTAAAGGTGGTCCAGCTCCACGGACAGGAGACGCCGGATATATGCAGGGAAGTGAAAGCCCTGGGAGCGGCGGTAATCAAAGTTTTCCGGCTCACAGAACCGCTAAACCCTGATTACCTGACTCCTTATCACGATGTCGTTGACTATTACCTCTTTGACTCCGCTTTGGAAACGGCACCTGGAGGCACGGGAGAATCTTTCGATTGGGCCTGGTTGCAGGCTGCGGCAGGCATAGACAAGCCCTGGTTCCTGGCGGGAGGATTAAACACCGGGAATATCGCAAAGGCAATAAAGGAACTCCATCCGCCTATGGTTGACGTATGCAGCGGAGTGGAACGTTTGCCACGACGCAAGGATTTTGAGGCTATGAAAACATTTATTCAGGCGGCCAAGGCGGCGCGATGACTCTACGCAATCTTCCGGACCGGCGCGGCTATTTCGGGGAATTCGGCGGATGTTTTGTTCCCGAAACGCTCGTGACCCCGCTGCATGAGCTTACCTGCGAATATCACCGGATAATGCGCGATAAGAAATTTCGCAGGGAATTGCAGTATCATCTGCGGACTTTCGTTGGCAGGCCGACGCCTCTTATGTATGCGAAACGGTTGAGCGAGGAACTTGGCCGGGGAAGAATCTATTTAAAACGTGAAGATTTGTGCCACACAGGCGCGCATAAGATAAACAATGCGCTTGGGCAGGTGCTTTTGGCTATGCGCCTCGGGAAAAAGCGCGTGATCGCTGAAACCGGAGCGGGCCAGCACGGTGTTGCCGCTGCAACGGTCGCCGCATTTTTTGGATTGTCTTGCGATGTTTATATGGGTGAAGAGGACATAGTCCGGCAGGCGCCCAACGTTTTCAGGATGGAGCGCCTTGGAGCGCGCGTAATACCTGTTAAAAGCGGTACCCGCACTCTGAAAGACGCCGTTAATGAAGCAATAAGGGATTGGGTCACAAATATTGACACAACCCATTACATCATCGGCTCCGCAATCGGGCCGCATCCTTATCCGGTAATGGTGCGGAATTTTCAGTCCATAATAGGCGTCGAAGCCAGGCGCCAGATTCTGGATATCGAAGGACGGCTGCCGGATTATCTTATGGCCTGCGTCGGCGGCGGCTCTAACTCGCTGGGCTTGTTTCATCCTTTTTATAAGGATCACAAGGTTAAAATGATAGGCGTGGAACCTGCCGGCAAGGGTTTAAACACCACTCAACATGCGGCATCATTGTTGCGAGGCCGGCCGGGTGTTCTACACGGCGCAAGAAGCCTTGTTCTGCAAGATTCCGATGGGCAGATCATGGGAACGCATTCCATATCGGCAGGCCTGGATTATCCAGGAGTCGGTCCGGAGCACGCCTTTTATAAGCAATCGGGGCGCGCAGAATATGTCGGCGCGGATGACCGCACGGCTATCGACGGTTTTTCCTGGCTCTGCCGGACAGAAGGAATCCTCGGCGCTCTGGAGCCTGCGCACGCCGTCGGTTTCCTGAAAAAAATGAAACCCCGTTTGAAAACGAACGACATTGTCATACTCTGTCTGTCGGGGAGAGGCGACAAGGATATGCCGATACTTGAAAAGGTTTTCGATGGCAAACAGGATCGATAAACTTTTTCGTAAGCTGCGCCGTCAGAACCGCAAGGCTCTGATCGGCTATATAACGGCAGGCTATCCGCATAAAAAATCAACTTTAGAGTTGGTGCCGCGCCTGGCTCAAGCAGGTGTTGATCTGCTGGAAATCGGCGTTCCTTTTTCGGACCCTATTGCCGACGGTCCGACCATTCAGGCGGCATCTCAAAAGGCTCTCCAGAACGGCGTAAATCTGCGATGGATTCTTGCGACAGTGGCGGCCCTGCGCAGGAAAAATCAGTTGCCGATCGTGCTCATGACATACTGTAATCCAATCCTTGCGATGGGCGGGGACCGTTTTTTCCGGTTGGCGCGAACGGCCGGAGTCGACGGCGTGATTATCCCGGATCTTACGCCGGAAGAAGGGGCAGATTTTGGAAATTCTGCCAGCAACAATGAGATCGACATGATTTACCTTGTTGCCCCCACATCGTCCGAAAAGCGCATTCGCGCTGTAGTCCGCTACAGCCGTGGTTTTGTGTACGCTGTTTCCCTGACCGGTGTGACGGGCGCCAGGTCCAGGATTGCCTCCAGCAGCAAAACTTTTCTGCAGACAGTCAAGCGCATCTCCGGCAAACCCGTGGCAATTGGTTTTGGGCTTTCAACAGCCCGACAGGTCCGTCAGATGAGCGCGGTTGCTGATGGAGTAATCGTAGGGTCTGCCCTGATTAATGAAATTGCTAAAGATCGCTCCTATAATCACGCCGTTAAATTCGTCGCTCTGCTCCGGCGGGCGCTGGACGGTGGAAAGGATGTGTCACATGCCGCTTGAGGGCACTCAAAAATCAAAAAAGCACATTCCAGAAGGCGTATGGACCAAATGTGACAACTGCGAACAGATTATCTACAACAAGGAACTTGAAGAAAACTTTAAGATCTGCCCCAAATGCGCGGGTTATTTCCGTTTGAGTTCCGGAGAAAGAATCGTCCAACTGCTCGATCCGAAGAGCTTCAAAGAACTTGGCGACGACATATTGCCGAACGATTCTTTGCGCTTTGCAGACATACAGACTTATAAAAGCCGAATCCTGAATTCCCAGAAGAAAACCGGCCTTAAGGATGCCTGCATTGCCGGCGAAGGCGCTATCGAAGATCATCCCGTTGTTCTGGCGATTCTGGACTTTGAGTTCATGGGCGGCAGCATGGGCAGCGTGGTTGGGGAAAAAGTAACGCTTGCTATCGAACTGGCGTTAAAACGCCGTATTCCCCTGCTTGTGGTTTCCGCATCGGGTGGAGCACGCATGCAGGAATCTATATTGTCTCTGATGCAAATGGCCAAGACGAGCGCTGCTTTGGCCAAGCTGCATGAAGCTGGAGTTCCCTTTATTTCGTTGCTGACAGACCCTACAACCGGCGGGGTTACCGCTTCTTTCGCCATGCTTGGCGACATCATAATAGCGGAGCCCCGCGCTTTGATCGCATTCGCCGGCCCCCGCGTCATAGAACAGACTATCCGTCAGCAGTTGCCTGAAGGTTTTCAACTATCCGAATTTCTTCTCGAGCACGGAATTATCGACGCCATTGTGGAACGTTCTCAATTGCACTCTTATATTTCTCAGTTGCTTGCATATTTCGAAAAATGAGGTGGTAATGAAGGGGGCGAATTTTAAGCGTTTTACTGCTGCTCTTGCGAAGCGCGGTCAGTTTCGTATAACGCCCGGACTGGACCGCATGCGTGCGATACTTGGCCGCCTTGGAAATCCTCAGGACCGCCTGCGCGCCATCCATATCGCGGGGACAAACGGCAAAGGATCTGTGGCAGCAGCCCTCGAATCCGTGATGCGTCAGTGCGGATATAAGACAGGATTATATACCTCTCCTCATCTGATCGATGTCCGTGAACGCATTCGAATAAATGGCAATTTGATTAGTGCCGACAGGTTTGAAATGCATTCGAATCTTATCATCGATGTAGAACGCATATCTGGCTTAAAACTTACTTATTTCGAATTTCTTACGGTTATGGCGTTCCTTGATTTTCATGAACAGCAGGTTGATATAGCCATTATCGAGACCGGCCTGGGAGGGGCTTGGGACGCGACTAATGTACAGATAAGGCCTGAAGCCTGCGTAATTACCTCCATTGGCCTCGATCACATCGAGTGGCTGGGACGCACCGAATGCGCAATAGCCGGCCAGAAAGCCGGCATTATAAAACCTGGAACGATTGTTATATCTGGCGTTAGAGGGCGGACGGGGAAGGCCATACGTTCGATTTGCCGGAAAACTGGAAGTGTTCTACGTGAAATAGATAAGGATTTCTTTGCCGAGCAACTGCATACGGACTGGGATAAAGACGAACAATTATTGCGGTTCCATGGCGGGGGCATGAATCTAAAAGTAAATTTTGGGCTGCTCGGCAATCATCAGATCGATAATGCCGCTCTGGTTCTGGCGACTCTTGAGTCGCTGACAGAACGCGGCTGGAATTTGCCTCAGACAGCAGTAAATCGCGGTTTAAGAGGCGTTTGCTGGCCTGGACGGTTTCAGCAGTTTCTCTTCAAAGACAGGCATTTGATTGTTGATGGTGCGCACAACCCGCATGGAGTTCAGCGCGTATGCGAAACTCTTGATGATTCGCGGTTTAAGTCTGTGCCAAAAATCTTTCTTTTTGGCGTATACAAGGACAAACTTTATAAAGAAATGGCCCGGAAAATAGCTTTTTTGGCTGACAAGGTTGTTTTATGCGCCGTTAAAGAAAAGCGAGCGAAAGATGTTCCCGGGCTGCACAGGGTATTCTCTCAATTATTAGATCCGGCGCAGATATTTTCTGCAGCCGGTCCCGAAGATGCGCTTGAAACCGCATGGTTTCAATGCCCGGAAAACGGGGTAATTATAGTCGTCGGGTCGTTAACGCTTGCAGGGATATTATTAGCTAAATTGCAAAAATCTGATATAGGGGAATCTGTATCATCGAATGCCGGGATTCGGACAGGTAAAAATAATTTAACTCTCTCGATAAGGTGATTGGAATGGAAAACAATCTGACACTTGGAATTGATCTGGGCGGCACAGGGATTAAGATGGGAATTGTAAATTCCCAGGGGAAGCTTCTACGGACCGCAAAAATTTCAACTCCTTCCCAGGGAGACGCCCGGCTTACCACATCAATGGTTGTACGCGAAGTTAATGAGCTCCTGTCATCTGTAGGGAAAACCGCAATTCAAGGCATAGGAATAGGCGTGGCCGGCGACGTGGACCAGGCCAAAGGCGTTGTGAGAATGTCTCCCAACCTGGGCTGGAAAAATTTCCCTATAAGGGATTATCTGGCTAAGTATCTGAAATATCCGATTACCGTTGACAACGATGCCAATGCCGCGGCGTGGGCGGCATACGTTGTTGAAACAAAAAAGAAAGTCCAGAATTTGATTTGCGTGACGCTGGGGACAGGAATAGGCGGCGGAATTGTCCTCAATGGGAGGCTTTATCATGGGGCCACAGGCAGCGCGGGTGAAATAGGACACATGACATTATTTCCCCAGGGCATTCAATGTAAGTGCGGAAATTATGGCTGCCTTGAACGTTACGTCGGCGCGAGGGCTATGATTGTAACTGCAAAAGAGGCGCTTAACAGCGGAGAGAAAACTCTGATTCGCAAGCTGATTAATAACGATCTTTCCCGCGTAACACCAATGATCATTCAGGAAGCTGGCCTGAAGGGCGATCCGCTCGCCATTCAGCTCTGGGCCCAGGCGGGCGAAAATTTGGGCGTCGGCTTGGCATCCCTCATAAATGTTCTTAATCCCGAGATCATAATTCTGGCTGGGGGTCTTTCGCGTGCCGGCTCTTTGTTTTTAAACCCGCTCAAGCGAACTCTGCTTGAACGGGCTTTTGCCGCGCCTGCCCGTGCGGTGAAAATCATGATTTCGCGTATGGATCAGGAACTCGGAACGGTTGGCGCAGGATTGATAGCCCAATAAACATACCTGCATGCGCCATATAAATGCCTGCTCTTTCGCAGTCCTTCTTCTGGCGCAAATCACGCTTCTCCTCAGTATTTCCCATGCCATGAACAACAAGGCGCCCTTTGATATCTCCGCGGATTTTCTGGAGTATCAGGAGGACGAACAGCATCTGGTTGCCGAAGGCCATGTGACGGTAATCCAGGGCAGCGCCACCTTGACGGCAGACCAACTGGATTATTACCGCGAACAAAATGAAATTACGGCCCGGGGGAATGCCATTCTAAAGGAAAAAGGTTCCATGCTTATCGGTGACGAGATACAGTACAGCCTGAAGGATGAGAAAGGTTATGCTATCGGGGGGAAAGGTTATCAAACGGGATGGCGTTTTCAGGGCGAATCCTGGGATAAAAAGCAGGGCTACCTATTCGGACGTAACGCATCGTTTACAAGCTGCGACCTTCTAGACCCCCATTATCATCTGCAGTCAAGCCGCGTCCATTTAGTGCCGGATCAATATTTCTGGTCATGGAATAATATCGGGTATGTAGATACGATCCCGGTCTTTTACTCCCCCTTCATGTATAAAAGCCTGGGGAAGAGGCGTGTTGTTGTGCAGTTCCAACCCGGGCATGACGATGTTAACGGCAACTTCATCAAAACTACGACAACTCTCCGCCTGACGGACAATGTTTACGACAAAGTCTATTTTGACCATTTCACCGAGCAGGGAAACGGCATGGGCGATGAATTGGACTATTCAAACGCGGACAAATTAAAAGGCTCTTTTTTCGGCTATTACATCAATCCAAAGGGGAACGCCGCCCTGATCGGAGCGCCGACCGCGCCGCAATATAATATCCGCGAATATCACTGGCAGCGCCTTAACCCGCAGGATACCCTACAGGCCAATATTAATCTTCAGCAGAACGATTCATTTAACAACCAGTACTTTCCACAGGACACAAATCAGGCCAACAATAATATAACCAGTTCATTCGCTTTTACGCATCAGACGAAACAATGGAACCAGCGCGTCGTTATGGAACGGTACGATGCGCCGGACGCTGATCAAGTTGGCCAGACATTCGCTCCGATGAATATGCAGACCGCTTCGCTGCCGAGATATGAATTTACCATGTTCCAGAAACCGCTCTGGACTCCGGGCGGATCTTCCGTGGGGAGCTCATCAGGAACGTACAATGTTCCATCAATGACTGGTGGATCTCCATCGCAGGTATTGTCATCATCTGGAACAGTAATCAGTTCATCTGCAGCGTTTGTTAATCCCATGATTATAAGCTCAAACAAATGGGGGCCTGTCACCATCGCCGCCAATGGAAATGCCGGGGAAATTTATACGCGCGCGGACGAGAAGGTACATTCCATTGCCTCTTCCCAGTTGACGTTTTCCGAATCAATACCTTTAAGCCGGTCCTTTAGTTTTACTCCAAGCGTTGGGCCCCAGCTATCATGGCAGGATACTGGAGCGGCTCTTCCCATCAGCGCAGTCGGAGCTGGAGTTTCTACATCTACGCTGAGAGGTTTAGCGCCGCGTTTCGGCACTTCGGATGTCCTGCGCTGGAAGATCAGTCCCTCTTTATCGCTTGATAACACTTATGCTTATACGGAACGCTTTGACAGCAGCTTCCACCCTGATTACAGTCTGGGGGATCACGGTGTTGATCAAAATCACCTTTCCTGGCTGGCATTTTACCGTCCGTCGCGCACAATCCTTATACGTTCATTTAGTGGAACGGATTTTCGCCGCATCGATAACGAAGATCCGAACACGTATCTTCAACGGAAGTTCGACCCTTGGACTAATGAAATCACATGGGATCCCACTAAAAAATCCGAAATATTTGCCCGTTATCAGGCAGGATTTTATCCAACACGTGATAATCTCTGGGAAACCTCGTATCAGTTTCACGGCTTGTACAAAACAATCCTGGAAACAGGATTTCTATATAACACCTCACAAAGCGGCCTGATGACCTGGAATAACCACATAGCGATTTACATGACTCCAAGCTGGCGTGTGGATGCTACAGTTCATTCATTCGTTCCCACTGCTGGAAACGTTTTAAACGGCATGGCAGTAAACGATGAGGAAATAGCCGTGATCAGGGACATGCATTGCTGGACAGCGAAGTTTGTTTATAACAACATCCCGCCGTATTCCCGTGAATATTCCATTGTCTTTGATCTGAAGGTTGGTTCTACGACTCCATCTAAAGAAATTGAAAACCGTGACCTTGAGAGCCAGTTTTATCCCTGGCGCGCCGGGGAATATAGCAGGTGACGTCAATCAGCCTGGTTTATTGACTGCTGATCTCAATTTTGTTAGATTGCATTTTTCAAATATCGTTTAAAATAATGATAGTTTTTGAAGAGGTGCCTGGGTGAAAGGTATTATTCTCGCGGGGGGGAGCGGTACCCGTCTTTATCCGCTTACGCGTGCGATAAGCAAACAACTTGTCCCTATATACGACAAGCCGATGGTTTATTATCCCTTGTCCACTCTCATGCTGGCCGGCATCAGGGAAGTTCTCGTCATCACGACTCCCCACGAACAGGACAGTTTTAAGCGCCTGCTTGGCGACGGCCAATGGCTGGGTTTGAATATTTCTTATACCGCGCAGCAAAAACCGGAAGGGCTGGCACAGGCATTCATAATTGGAAAGCAATTCATCGGGGATGACTCTGTCGCATTGATACTTGGTGATAATATTTTTTATGGCCAGGGATTGTCTGAGACGCTTCATGAAGCGTCTGACCACTCGCGGGGAGCTACCATTTTTGCTTACGAGGTTCGTGATCCGCAGCAATACGGCGTGATCGAATTCAGTCCGGATGGTGAGGCCATAAGCATCGAAGAAAAACCCCTTAAGCCCCGGTCAACATATGCAATTCCCGGTCTCTATTTCTGCGACAATCAGGCGGTCGAAATCGCAGGCAGGCTTAAACCATCTGCGCGAGGCGAACTGGAAATTGCGGACGTTATAAGGACTTACCTGCAGAAGAAGCAGCTTAAGGTAATTAAGCTTGGCAGGGGCATGGCATGGCTGGATACGGGAACGCATGACGACCTATTGCAGGCTTCGAATTTCATCCAGGTTATCGAACAACGTCAGGGTTTTAAAATTGCCTGCCTGGAAGAGATAGCCTGGCGGCTGGGTTATATCAATTCAGAAGATCTCCGAAGGCTTGCCGAACCATTGAAAAAAAATGATTACGGAAGGCATCTGTTGCGCCTGCTCGAACAGGAAGGCAAGTAGTTCCGGTGCTTAAATGAAATTTCTTTCAATACCATTGGCTGGCTTATTCGTCATTGAACCGGAAATATTTAACGACGGGAGGGGTTATTTTTTTGAGGTCTATCATTCCGTGAAATTTTCTGCCGCCGGCATAACGGAACCATTCGTTCAGGACAACCACTCTCGTTCCACGCGCGGGACGCTGCGCGGCCTGCATTTTCAGACGAGGCACCCGCAGGGGAAGCTCATCCGCGCCCTGCAAGGGGAAATTTTTGACGTAGCCGTTGATCTCCGTCCGGATTCGCCCACATTCAAGCTCTGGTACGGGATAAATCTTTCATCCGGAAACCACCGCCAGTTATATGTTCCTGTAGGATTCGCGCATGGGTTCTGTGTGCTCAGCGAATCGGCTGAAATCGAATATAAATGCACGGATATATATGATCCGGAGTATCAGGTTGATCTTATCTGGAATGACCCCGATATTTCCGTCAAGTGGCCGATATCTGATCCGGTGTTGTCCGCCAAGGATCAGAAGGGGAAGAAATTCAAAGAGATTGAACCCGAATTAAATATATTTCTAGGAAAGACCGCAGCATGAAATATTTAGTCACAGGCGGCGCCGGTTTCATCGGCTCCCATATCGCTGAAGCGCTCGTGCGCCGCGGCGCCGCTGTGCGCATTTTCGACAACCTTTCTGCGGGAGAAGAAGAAAACATCGAATCGTTCCGGCGCAAAGTCGAGTTCGCCCGGGGGGACTTGCGCGACAAGTCCGAAGTCCGCTCAGCAGTCAAAGGGGTCGATATCGTCTTTCATGAAGCGGCTGTCCGCTCGGTGCCCCGTTCGATCGATAATCCTCTGGCCTCGAACGACACGAATATCACCGGGACGCTGAAATTGTTGATGGCCTGCCGCGAAGCGCGCGTCAAACGCGTGATATACGCTTCCTCTTCGTCCGTCTATGGAGACAACAGGACTTATCCACAGGCGGAGACTCTTCGCCCGTCGCCTGTTTCGCCTTACGCGGTCTCCAAACTGACTGCCGAATACTACATGGTCATGTTCACCAAAACCTTTGGTGTTGATACCGTGTCGCTCCGCTATTTTAACGTCTTCGGGCCGCGGCAGTCTCTTGAATCCCGGTACGCAACAGTCGTCCCGCAATTTATGAGCGCAGCGCTCAAAAAACAACCTCTCGCGATCCATTCAGATGGCAGGCAGTCACGCGATTTCACCTACATTGACACAGTCGTTCAGGCCAATCTGCTTGCTTCCAAAGCCGGCGCACGAACATCCGGAGAAGTGTTCAATATCGCTTGCGGTTGCAGTTATTCGATCCTTGAGTTGGCGGCTGAAATCCAGAAGGCCGCAGGATACCCCTTAAAAAAGGTCTTTTACCCGCTGCGCGCCGGTGATGTCCGCAAAACTGTGGCGGATATCTCCAAGGCAAAAAAGATTCTGAAGTTTCGTCCTTCTGTGGGGTTTGCTGAAGGCGTGCGCCGTACATGGGAATGGTGGGCCAGATGAGACTCCTTGTTACCGGAGGTGCAGGTTTTATCGGATCGCATTTTGTCCGCTATATGTTGCGAAGCAAAGACGTAACCCGCATCGTTAATCTGGACAAATTAACATATGCAGGCCATCTGGAGAATCTTGAGGGCCTGGAGAAAGACCCGCGATACACGTTTATAAAAGGGGATATCGCGGACGCCACGCTGGTGGAAAAACTTTGCCCTGATGTGGATGCCATAGTCAATTTTGCCGCTGAAACGCATGTGGACCGATCGATTCACGACGCCGCGCCCTTTCTCCGCACGAATGTCATCGGTACTCAAGTATTGCTCGAAGCCGCGCGCAAGGCAAAGACGGCCAGGTTCCTTCATATATCAACGGATGAGGTTTATGGATCCATAAGCCAGGGGGCGGCATCGGAAACCTCGATATTAAATCCCTCCAGCC
>CAZSAL010000021.1:0-21690 GCA_964604825.1 uncultured Elusimicrobia bacterium | reverse complement strand
TTGGATCTCCTGTTCTTATCACGCGCGCGGCGAATAATTACGGGCCGTTTCAATATCCTGAGAAATTCCTGCCCCTTTTCATCACGCACGCGCTTACGGATCAGCCATTGCCCCTGTACGGGGACGGCATGAATACGCGCGACTGGCTTCATGTCGAAGATCATTGCGCGGGAATAGATCTGGTCCTGCGCAAAGGCCGCATCGGTGAGATTTACAATATCGGTACTGGTGTTGATTCGGCAAATCTCGATGTAGTTAAACGCCTGCTGAAACATCTCAATAAACCCGAATCGCTTATTACGTTTGTTCCCGACCGCCCGGGACACGACCGGCGCTACGCAATGAATATTAAAAAAATGGCAAGCGAGTTGAACTGGCGGACCAAAATTAATTTTGACGAAGGGTTTGATGATTTGATCCGATGGTATGAGAATCATCGGGCATGGTGGGAACCTCTGACAAGCGGATCCAGTGAGTATAAAAAGTACTTCGCCAGACAATATGGCCAACGACTGACAAAAACCAAAAAATAGGATGCGAATCTTAATTACCGGAGTTTCCGGACTGCTCGGCAGTGACGTCTGGAATGCATGTGAACAGGACAACGAATTGATCGGGCTTGGAAGAAAACGGCCCGGGTTTGTAGCCTCTTCTCAATGGAGGGACTGCGATCTCACTGACCCCACGAAAACATATCATACGGTTTCCGGCTGCAATCCCGATGCGGTGGTCCATTGCGCCGCGTTCAGCGACGTGGACAAATGCGAGGCGGATCCGGAAAAAGCATACAGGCAGAACACGCTTGCGACGCGCAACCTGGCTCTGGCCTGCCAGAGGTTCGACAGCGCGCTTGCCCTGATTTCAACAGATTATGTTTTTGACGGCAAAGACGCGCCTGAAGGCGGGTACTGTGAATTCGACCGGACAAATCCTGTAAGCGTTTATGGGCAATCCAAACGGGATGCGGAAATAATTGTAAAGGATCTCCTCTGTAAATTTTATATCGTGCGTACTTCCTGGCTCTTCGGGACCGGACGGCCAACATATATAGATAAGGTCATTGAGACTGCCGAGAAGGGAGGGAAAGTCCCGGCCTTAAGCGACATTAAAAGCGCTCCAACATATACGCTGGATCTGGCCAGGTCTTTGTCGTTACTCATTTCTAGCCGGCGGTACGGAATTTATCATGTTACTAACAGCGGTTTCTGCACACGTGAGGAAATGGCACAATATGCGCTCAGAAAGCAGGGACTTACTTCGGCTTCATTACATGTAATGAGGCAAAACGATTTGAAACTGGCTGCGTTGCGTCCGTCATTTTCGGGTTTGAAAAACTGGATGTGGTCTCTGGATGGTTTTCCGAAAATGCGTTCATGGCAGGAAGCTCTGGATGAATACTTCAAAAATAGGAAGCGATAAATGAAACCACAAAATGTCTGCGTGATTGGATGCGGTTATGTCGGGCTGGTGACCGGCGCCTGCCTGGCGGGAATAGGACACAATGTCATATGTGTGGACAACGATATCTCTAAAGTGTCCGCCCTGAAAAAGGGCCGGATCCCGATCTATGAGCCCGGCCTTGATCAGCTCATTCACACAAATGTGAAGAAAAAACGGCTGTCTTTTGCCGGTTCCATCGCAGAAGGCATGAAGAATGCCGAAGTAATCTTTATCGCGGTAGGCACTCCGCCCACCGACGACGGTTCCGCAGATCTTACCTTTATAGAATCTGTGGCGCGAGATATTGCCGCGAATCTTAAGAAATACGTCGTTGTGGCGGAGAAGTCCACGGTACCAGTGGAAACTGGAGACAATGTGGAAAAGACAATTAACAGATATAACAAGAACAACGTTGCGTTCGATATGGTTTCCAATCCGGAATTTCTCCGAGAAGGGACCGCCATGGATGATTTCCTTCACCCCGACCGGATTGTCATCGGCGCAAAATCTAAAAAAGCCGAAAAAATCATGATGGGTCTTTATGCTCCACTGAAGGCGAAGTTCCTTGTCACGGACGTTAAAAGCGCCGAACTGATCAAACATGCCTCAAACTCTTTCCTGGCCGTAAAGATTTCTTTCATCAACTCGGTGGGCCGCGTATGCGAGCAGGTTGGCGCGGATGCTACCAGAGTGGCTGAAGGCATGGGCCTTGACCCCAGGATCGGGAGATCATTTCTGCACTCCGGAATAGGTTTCGGCGGTTTTTGTCTTCCCAAAGACCTGGAGGCGTTTTATTACATTTCGCGCAAAGTCGGTTATGATTTTCAGTTGCTTCGCGGCGCTAAGGAAGTCAACGAGGATCAGCGGGCTTACTTTGTTAAAAAGATAGAAGACGCCCTCTGGATTTTGAAAGGGAAAACGATCGCCCTTTTGGGAATCGCCTTTAAACCAAACACCGACGATATACGCTTTGCGCCCGCGCTGGATATTGTCACAAGGTTGCAGGCAAAAGGAGCTCGCGTAAAGGCTTATGATCCAGTCGCCATGCCCAGAGCTAAATCGGTTGTCAAAGGCGTCACTTTCTGCAAGAATGCCTATGACGCTGTGAACGGCGCAGACTGCCTGGCTCTGGTAACGGAGTGGCCGGAATTCAAAACGCTTAATATGAAAAAAATGAAAAGCTCAATGTCGCATGCCTTGATTGTTGATGGCAGAAACATGTTTGATCCCGACGCGATACGCGCTCTGGGTTTTGAATATCACGGAATGGGGAAAGCGCGATGAGGGTATTGATTACCGGCGGGGCTGGTTTTATAGGAAGCCACCTTTGCGATCATTTCATTGCCAAGGGCCACTCTGTTGTTGCAATCGACAATCTTTTGACCGGAGATTTGAAGAATATTGAACACCTGTTCGGCGAGAAGGGATTTCTTTTTATCAAGCACGATGTGACAAATTATATTCACGTCCCGGGACCGGTTGACGCTGTACTGCATTTCGCAAGTCCCGCTTCTCCGCAGGATTATCTTGAATACCCAATTCCTACATTGAAGGTCGGCGCGCTCGGCACGCACAAGGCTCTGGGGCTGGCCAAGGATAAAAAGGCAAAATTCCTTCTGGCGTCCACTTCGGAAGTTTACGGCGATCCTCTGGTGAACCCTCAGCCGGAATCTTACTGGGGAAATGTTAATCCCGTAGGCCCCAGGGGTGTTTACGATGAAGCCAAGCGCTTCGCTGAAGCATTGACCATGGCGTATTACCGCTATCACAAGGTGGATGTGAGAATCGTGCGCATTTTTAATACTTACGGGCCGCGCATGAGGATTAAAGATGGCCGGGCTATACCAAACTTTATTGACCAGGCCCTTTCAGGCAAGCCCATAACCGTCTATGGAGATGGGTCCCAGACGCGCAGTTTCTGTTATGTCGATGACCTGGTTGACGGTTTGTATAAACTGCTTATGTCCAAGCGGCACGAACCTGCAAACATTGGGAACCCGCATGAAATGACGCTGAAGGAACTGGCAGATGAAATCCGCCGCCAGACCAGGACAAAAAGCAAGATTATCTACCGCCCTCTTCCGCAGGACGATCCCAGGGTTCGCAGGCCGGATATACGTATTGCACGACAGGTTCTCAGATGGGAGCCAAAGGTCACGCTGGCGGAAGGACTCAGGCGCACCATCGCGTACTTTCAAAAGGCAAGATCATGAACGTTCCTATAGTTGATCTGGGCCGGGAATACCGCGAAATCCGCAGACAGCTTGATCCGGTTTTGCGCCGGATTTTTACCAGCGGCGGTTATATTCTCGGGCAGGAAGGAGAAGCCTTCGAAAAAGAACTGGCGCGCTACTGTGGCGTGGGTTTTGCCGTTGGCGTAAATTCCGGAACCGATGCAATACTAATTGCTTTGATGGCATTGGGAATTGGTCCAGGAGATGAAGTCCTTGTCCCGGCCATGACTTTCATAGCTACGGCGGAACCGGTTGCTCTCCTTGGCGCCCGTCCTGTATTCGTTGATATCGAGAACCCCTCTTATGGGATGGATCCAAAATTGCTGGAACAGCGTTTAACTCCCAGAACCAAAGCAATCATTGCCGTTCATTTGTACGGACAACCGGCAAGTCTCGATCCGCTTATTCGCCTTGCTGCAAACCGCAATATTCCGCTTGTCGAAGATATGGCTCAGGCCATTGGCAGCACCTATAAGGGAAAAATGGTCGGGTCATTTGGCCGTATCTCCTGCGTTTCATTCTTCCCTACAAAAAACCTGGGAGCTTGCGGCGACGGAGGAGCGGTCCTTACCAGTGATCCGGCGCTGCATGAACGAGTACGTGCGCTGCGCAATCATGGCGCAAAGATCAAGTATCACCATGATTTTGTCGGCCTGAATTCGCGTCTTGATGAGATCCAGGCCGCTGTTTTGCGGCTGAAATTGGCGCGCCTGAATATATGGAATGAAAAACGGGCAAAATGGGCAAAAGCGTATAACGTGGCGTTCAAAGACCTTCCTGTAAAATTACCGGAAACCGCGCCCGAACGGAAACATATCTATCATCTTTATTCGATCCGCTCGACACGAAGGGATGAGTTAAAATCCTTTTTAGAGAAAAACGGCATACCATCCGGTCTGCATTATCCAGCCCCGCTGCATCTTCAGCCTGCTTTCGCATCATGGGGTGGACGTGCCGGAGATTTCCCTGAATCAGAAGCTCTGGCAGCGGAAACCTTGAGTCTTCCGCTGTTTCCGCACATGACCGCCCGGGAACATCGTCAGGTTGTAAAAGCGGTCCGTTCTTTCTTCGGAAAATAATGCCTAAACTTTCCGTTATCGTCCCGGTTTACAACGAAGCAGCCGATATTGAGCGCGTTGTTCAACTTCTGCTGATTATCCCATGTCCCGTAGAGCGCGAATGGATCTTCGTAGATGATCATTCCACCGACGGCGGCGTTAAGATGCTTGAAGATTTGTCGCGCAGATTCGGGTTCATATTGCTCAAACAGGAGAAGAATCAGGGGAAGGGCGCCGCGGTGCGCCGCGGAATCGCCGCAGCCACAGGAGATTTCATAATTATCCAGGATGCCGATTCCGAATATGATCCGCGGGAAATCCCGAAACTTCTTGAACCGCTTATGACCGACCAGGCGGATGTGGTTTACGGCAGCCGTTTCCGCCATGGGGCTTATCAGGTTCACCGCACCTACCATTATTTCGTAAATCGCATTCTCACGTTCCTCAGCAATCTATGCTCAGGCCTTTATCTGACGGACATGGAAACCTGCTATAAGCTTTTCCGCGCTGATATATTAAAGTCGATGAATCTGCGCGCCGAGCGTTTCGGTATTGAGGTCGAATTAACCGCTTATCTGGCAAAAATCCAGGCGCGGGTTTATGAGATCCCTATCTCATACCATCCGAGATCATTCCTGCAGGGTAAAAAGATCAACTGGAAGGACGGTTTTGCCGCCCTATACCATATAGTCCGCTTTAACTTTTTTGTGTCAAAGGCAAACGCATTTCGGAACCTTCCTTCCCGCTATAAATAACGGATTTAGTAAAATCTATCACTATGACGAAAAAAGCATTGATATCAGGCATCACCGGACAGGACGGATCCTACCTTGCCCAGCTTCTATTGAATAAGGGCTATGAGGTCCACGGGATTATCCGCCGCTCCAGTTCATTTAATACCGGCCGGCTGAGCGATATTTACGAAGATCCCCATAAGCAGAATGCCAGGCTGTATCTGCATTATGGCGATCTTACCGATGGCAGCTCGCTGAATCAACTCCTGAAAACCGTCAAACCGGGAGAAATATATCATCTTGGCGCACAAAGCCATGTAAGGGTAAGTTTTGATATTCCGGAGTACACAGGCGACGTTACCGGGCTTGGAACTCTGCGCATCCTGGACGCTATCCGCGAGAGCGGCGTCCATACGCGTTTTTATCAGGCTTCCTCCAGCGAGATGTTCGGAAAGGTCGTTGAGACGCCGCAATCCGAAAAAACGCCGTTTTACCCGCGCAGCCCCTATGGATGCGCAAAACTCTACGCTTACTGGATAACGGTGAATTATCGGGAGTCGTACAAGCTTTTCGCCTGTAACGGAATACTTTTCAATCACGAATCTCCTCGCCGTGGAGAGACATTTGTTTCCAGAAAGATATCGCGAGCGGTGGCGCGTATCAAGGCCGGACTGGACCAGGTCCTGTACCTTGGAAACATGAAAGCGCGGCGGGACTGGGGCTATGCTCCGGAATATGTGGAAGCGATGTGGCGTATGCTGCAGCATGAAAAACCGGATGATTTTGTTATTGCTACAGGCGAAACGCACACGGTGCAGGAATTCGTGGAAGAAGCTTTCAGTCTTGTCGGGCTTGATTGGAAGAAGTACGTTAAAATCGATCCCCGATACTACCGTCCGGCGGAAGTCGACCTTCTTGTCGGGAATGCCGCGAAAGCCAGACGCATCCTGGGATGGCAGCCGCGCGTTAAATTCAAAGAACTCGTGCGGATCATGGTAGAGTCCGATCTCCGCCTTGCTGAAGGCAGGGAACCGGAACTTACTCCTTTCCAGAAATTGACGAGGACCAGGGTTCGTGTCGGATAAATTCTGGACCAATCAACGGGTCATTGTAACCGGAGGGGCCGGATTTCTCGGGTCCGCTTTAGTCGATAAACTGCGTTCACGTTCCTGCAGGCAGATTACTGTGCCACGTTCCGTCAGCTATGACCTGCGAAAGGCTGAAAACATTGAACGTCTGCTTTCCGAATCCAAACCAACCATGGTCATTCATCTCGCCGCTGTCTGCGGCGGGATAGGCGCCAACCAGCGGTATCCAGGCAAATTTTTCTATGACAACGCGGTCATGGGCATCCAGTTGATGGAATATTCCCGGCTGGCCAAAGTCGATAAATTCGTTCAGGCGGGGACCGTCTGCGCCTATCCTAAATTCACGCCTGTCCCGTTCAAGGAAGATGACCTTTGGAACGGGTATCCGGAAGAGACCAACGCGCCTTACGGGCTGGCTAAAAAGATGCTGCTTGTCCAGGCGCAGGCATATCGCGCGCAGTACGGTTTTAACGCCATCTATTTGTTGCCTGTGAATCTTTATGGGCCGCGCGACAATTTCGACCTTCAAACCTCCCATGTGATTCCCGCGCTGATCCGCAAATGCGTGGATGCCCGGGAGTCTGGAAGCGGGGAAATTGTTCTCTGGGGAACAGGCGAAGCCACGCGCGAATTCTTTTATGTGGAAGACGCCGCTGAAGGGATTCTACTGGCAGCGGAAAAGTACGACAAACCGGAACCTGTAAATCTGGGAGCCGGTGAGGAAATGGATATTGCTTCTTTGGCGAGCCTGATCGCAGAGCTGAGCGGATTTAAAGGAAGCATTCGGTGGGACTCCTCAAAGCCCGACGGACAACCGCGCCGGCGCCTGGACACCTCGCGCGCGCAAAAAGAATTTGGATTTAAGGCAATGACTCCCCTGCGCGATGGGTTGCAGAAAACTATTGAATGGTACGTCGGTCACCATAAATCGCCTCTGCCAGCATGACTATTAAACAAACATGCGTATATTAATAACCGGTGGAGCAGGTTTCGTGGGTTCGCAGCTTGCATTTCTTTTCAAGCAGGGCGATCCCGCGGCTGAAATTGTCGCCTTTGACAACCTGCACCGGCGCGGATCGGAAATCAACGTCCCGCTGTTCAAGGAAAAAGGAATTACCTTTATTCACGGCGATATCCGCCAGCCGGGAGATTTTAGCCGGCTGCAGGGCAAGTTTGATCTGATGATAGAAGCCTCCGCGGAACCCAGCGTGCTCGCCGGGCTGACAGAATCACCCGATTACCTTCTGCATACGAATCTTACCGGCACCTTGAACTGCCTGGAATATGCCCGCAGCCGGGTAGACAAGGTTATTTTTCTATCAACGTCCCGCGTTTATTCCATTGAGCCGCTGAAGTCCATCGTTTTGAAGGAAACTGACAGGCGTTTTGAAATTGCGCCGGATCAGGCGCTTCCCGGAATAAGCGGCAAAGGAATTTCTGAAGACTTTCCTACCGATACGGCTCGTTCGCTCTACGGAGCGACTAAACTGGCTTCCGAAATGATGGTGCAGGAATACGTCCATGCTTACGGGTTGAAGGCAGTTATCAATCGCTGCGGCGTAATCGCCGGGCCTGGCCAGTTCGGCAGGACGGATCAGGGCGTTTTCACTTTATGGGTTGCCAACCATATTTTCCGTAAACCATTGAAATATACCGGCTTCGGAGGCAAGGGCAAGCAGGTCAGGGACCTGCTGCATCCGCGAGACCTGTTTGATCTTATTCAGAAACAACTTATGCAGATAAGCAGTGTTTCCGGCCGGGTATTCAACGCGGGAGGGGGAAGAGAAATATCCACCTCGCTTCTCGAGTTGACTTCGCATTGCCAGGTTTCTACGGGGAATCACATGGCGGTCGGTTCGGATGCTGAAACGGCGGCGGTTGATATCCCGCTGTACATCTCGGACTATTCCAGAGCGGCTAATGCTTTCGGTTGGAGACCGCGCACATCCGTCGAACAGATCGTAGAAGAAATCGCCAGATGGATCACGGACAACCGGGACAAGCTGGCTCTGATATTCAATTAGGGGAATAAAATGTCAGTCGCTTTAATCACAGGCTCGTCAGGTCTTATCGGCAGCGAATCGGTCAAATTCTTTCATGACAAGGGATTTGACGTTGTCGGAATTGACAACAACATGCGCGAATATTTTTTCGGCAGGCAAGGCTCAACGGAATGGAACACCCGCCTGCTGAAGGAGAAATATCCGCGCTTTTCCGCTAACGACATTGATATCCGCAATCAGGAAGCCGTATTCAGGCTGTTCAAACGTTACGGCAAAGAGATCAGCCTTGTGATTCACACTGCCGCGCAGCCAAGCCACGACTGGGCCGCACGCGAGCCTTTCACTGATTTCTCGGTAAATGCGACCGGCACGCTTGTCCTTCTGGAGGCGACCCGCCAGTTTGCTCCGGACGCTGTCTTTATTTTTACTTCCACCAACAAGGTCTACGGGGACCGCCCCAACACCCTTCCCCTGATTGAAAATGAAACACGCTGGGAAGTCGATCCATCGCATCCCTGTGCGCGGCACGGCATTGATGAATCCATGTCGCTGGACCAGTCCAAACACAGCATTTTCGGCGTGAGCAAGGCGGCGGCGGACATAATGGCTCAGGAATACGGCCGCTACTTCGGGCTGAAAACTGGGATATTTCGCGGCGGCTGCCTGACAGGCCCGGCTCATTCCAGCGTGGAACTGCATGGATTCCTCGCTTATGTAGTATTTTGCGCGCTTACTGGAAAGCCGTATACCATCTTCGGATATAAGGGCAAACAAGTGCGCGACAACATCCATTCCCGCGATCTTGTCAGCGCCTTCTGGCATTTTTTCCAGAAACCCCGCTGCGGAGAGGTCTACAACATGGGAGGATCGCGCCACAGCAACTGCTCGGTTCTCGAAGCTATTGCGCTGACGGAACAACTGAGTGGCAAGAAACTGAAATTTACAATCAGCGATACGTCCAGGTCGGGCGACCATATCTGGTACATCAGCGACGTGCGCAAGTTCCAGAGTCATTATCCCGGCTGGCGCTATGAGTATGACATGCCCCGCATCACCCGCGAAATCGTGGAAGCCGCTACAGAACGAGCCTCCCAAAAATGAAGCCATCCTGAATCAATCTTGTAGCGATGCGTAGTATAATCAATTCCGTGATTAACTCTTGGGCAGTGACCACAGAGAAAGTCCAGTCGGCAGTCCAGCGCATCATTCAGGTGAGCCGGCCAAAGAAACTTATTTTATTTGGTTCATACATCAGAAAAACATTGAATGCCAACAGCGATCTTGATGTGCTTGTCATTGTGGATGATACTGTAACCGATAACCGCCGTGAAAGTATACGCATTCGCCAGTCATTGAAAGGCATTTCGATGCCAATGGATATACTGGTTATTCCCGAAGGTCGCTTCAAGCAGTTATCCGATGTTCCGGGTCTTATATATCGGGAAGCTCTTCGTACCGGACAGGTTGTTTATGAAGCCGCCTGAAACAGCGCCGGGGTCGGCCCGCGAATGGCTTGAACATGCGCGAAGCGACATCGCCCTCGCCAGGTTAGGCATTGGAAACCAAAATATTCTTGCGTCTCAGATTTGTTTTCACGCCCAGCAGGCAGCCGAGAAAGCGCTCAAGGCAGTTCTGCGATTTCATCAGATCGAATTCCCTCTAACGCACGACCTGGATGTGCTTTTGGAACTTCTGGAACAATCGCGAATCAAGTTGCCTTCCGATGTTCAAAAGTCAGGAGAATTGACGCCCTATGCCGTCGAGGCTCGATATCCTGGAGGAACAAATCCATCCGAAAACGATATCCATTTTTCGGTTAATCTGGCGCAGTGCGTTATAGACTGGGCCGCCTGTTGCATTCAATACCGATAAAACAAATCCCATGAAACCGCATGACATGCCCCGCCTCACCCGCGAAATCGTGGAAGCGGCGACAGAACGAACTGCGAAATAATGATTCTTGAAGGCCTGTCGATTTTCTTTCCTTCCTACAACGAAGAAGCGAATGTGGAACGCGTAGTCCGCGAGGCCCTGCGCGTGGCTCCTAAAACCGCCAAAGATTACGAAATCGTCGTGGTTGATGACGGCAGCAAAGACCGGACATCGGAAATTGTACGCAGTCTCGCGCGCGAAAACTCAAAAGTCCGCCTGGTCAGGCACGAAACCAATAAAGGTTATGGCGAGGCTCTCAAGTCCGGGTTCCGAGCGGCAAAAATGCCCTGGGTATTTTATACGGATGGAGACGGGCAGTTTGATCTCAATGAACTGCCTGAATTAGCGGCAAGGACATCGGATACGGACATCGTATCCGGATACCGCGCTCATCGCGCCGATCCCTGGCACAGAAAACTTAATGCGGCCATATTCGCTCTCGCCCTTCGTGTTTTCATGGGCCTGCGCGTACGCGACGTGGACTGCGCCTTTAAGCTTTATCGACGCGAACTATTCGACAGGATACAATTGAATACCTCCGGAGCGCTGATCGACGCCGAGGTTCTGACCAAAGCGATCCGCGCGGGATACCGGGTAGCCTCCATGCCTGTTTCGCACAAACCCCGGATCGCCGGCTCCCAGACGGGGGCCAAATGTCACGTCATTTTCAGAGCCATGAAAGAATTCTGCCAGCTGTGGTGGGACCTCCGAAAAATGCCCGTTCGGCGATAGATTTTGATAATAGGATATAATCTCTATACCAATGAAATTTTCCAGGGTTCTTCCGCTGATTTTTTCGGAATTTGATAAACGCAGGATAGATTTCGCTTTAGTGGGGGGATTGGCTCTTTATTTTTCGGGCGCTGCGAGAACGACATTTGGTGCTGATTTTCTCATCCTTCTGACGCAATTCGATGACGTCGACGAAATAATGAAGGCTTCGGGGTATCGATGCATCCATAAATCGGATGACGCGGCGAATTATATCTCCAGCGACCCCGATTTTGGACAGGTTGATTTTCTGCTGGCACACCGCAAATACGCTTTGGCGATGATGCAGCGGGCAGGACGAAAAGAAGTGCTTGGCTGTTCGGTTAAAGTGCTGAAACCGGAAGACCTCATTGGCCTGAAAATTCAATCCAGTTCCAATGATCCCCAGCAAGTTCCCCGGGATATGGCGGATATAGAAGCTTTGATTGCCCGGAATGCAGGCACCCTGGATTGGGACCTCGTAAGGGATTATTTTAAATTGTTTAACAGAGAATCGGAATTAGACGCAATCAAAAAGACAATTCAATGAGACTAACCGAAGAGGAAAAAAAGGAAATTTTGGAGGACGGATTGGATCAAAACCGCCGACAGTCTTTCCGGCAGCACCGCTGGCCTGTACCTCCTTCCTTCACGGACTTTCTGATTGGGTTGGAAGACCTCCAAAGCATCTTCCCATTTGAACGGCCTTCCCGGCCGGCGCGCATATATATTAACGTTAAGATTTGATACCGGATATCATCCATGCCGGTTTCTCATAAGCCGCGTACCGCCGGCTCCCAGACGGGGGCCAAATGTCACGTCATTTGGGAGAGCCATGAAAGAATTCTGGCTGCTGTGATATGATCTCAAAGAGCATCGGACGTAATGAATATCCCATGATTGAAATTATCAGAACAAAAATATCTCGCGATTATCTTCAAAGGTTTTTAAATAACCCGTTCCCCGACATGGTCAAGTTTGTCGTCGACGTTCGTAGAGGTGTTCTTGTGCTTGGCGGGGAACTGCATGCCGACGCGGAAGCCGTGCTTCTGGAGCAGGGTTCTGATCAGGCGGATTTATGGGGAGGGAACATCTTCCCGGACAAAAAGGGTGATCAGCGGATAGTTTATACGGCCATGATCAACATTCGGCCTTCTGCCGGGAATCATTCAATGGAAGTGAAAGATAAGCGGATACGGGAAAAGATGGGCCGGGTTTTGGATGGGTTGCTGGGATGACCCCTCGATTCCATCCCGGCCTGTCAGTAGAGAAATGGCGCTCCTATCCATATTCGAAACAGCTGCTCAACATTGCTTCCGAATTGATGCGCACGCGAAAATGGCTGCGCGAGAACGACGCAAATTTGAGAATTCGATCACTGGAACGCGCATTTGATTTGATCGATCTGACAGTTTCAGCAAATCAAGGCAAAAAGCCTTTACGCGAATTGCTGCGTCTGCGCGAGGTATTAGGCGCTTTTTATATTGGCGAATCACAAGCGCCGGAAGAATTCGACTTCCTGTTCAATGGACTTATACAGCTGGACAAGGATTGTGAGGCTTTAGGAATAGTTTTGTAAATCCCATCCGATGGCAGGTGAAAGACGAAAACGCTTAGGTGGTCACATAAGACCTCAGATCGGCTTCCTTGTCCTCCATAGCCTTTGTTCCGACGATGCCCGGCAGTTCCCCGAATAAGAAACGATTCTTCGCCGAATGAACCTTCGCAAAATGCGCCGGTCATTGAAATAGCCGTTTGATCCAGATGTATGCGAAGTGTACAATTAGCCGATGTCAAAAATTGATCCGGTTATTCAAGATTTCTTAAATCGCATAGCCGCTCTCCGGCCGCGTATCGAGAAGATTATTCTTTTTGGTTCACGGGCGCGCGGCGATGACAAGCCATACTCCGATTACGATATTTTACTTGTAGTCCCGGAACGGAAACAGGATCTGGTAGATCATCTTTATGATGCCGTGGTGGATGTCTGTATCTCGACGGGCCGGCTGATATCGCTTAAAATCTTTGCCCGCGATCAATTCGAGCGCCTGGCCGCTATACCGACGCCCTTTATGAGAAATGTCCTGAATGAAGGAATCCCCCTTGGATAAAACCACACGCGAACTTCTGACGGGTTATCTGAACAAGGCCAGGAGCAAACTCGATGTCGCGGAAAATGCTCTCCGTGAAGCAAAGGCTTTTGTTGCGGAAGTCGAACGCCGCCTTGAGCCTCTTCTTTCCAATTAAACCCGTCGTATTCAGAGCAATGAAGGAATTCCGGCCGCTGTGGCGGGACCTTCGCCAGCAACCTATCCAGTAGATTTGAAGAGTTCCGGGATATCTTCCCAGGGAATGGCTTCGATGGCAGGCGAAAGACGAAAACGTTGCGGCGTACGGCAAACCACGTATCCTTTTCCAGCCGTGGGATATTCTCTCATAAAGACAACCAGGTGTTTGATGTCTCTGGCAGACGGAGCTTCCGACCATTTTACTTCGATTGGGATCAGTTCCTCCCCTCTATGAATAACCCAATCCACTTCAGGGCCGTCCGGGTCCCGCCAGAAGTGAACTCGAGCCGCAGGCACGGTATTGCGCGCCAGCCTGATCAATTGAAGCCCGACCCATTCTTCGAATAGATCTCCGGCGCGTGATAGAACAAGCGCAGGAGGCTCACCAGCGGCCGCTCTGCGCACTCCGCTGTCGAAAAACATATACTTGCGGGCTTTTGTGAGTTTCTTTCGAGTTTTGCTCTGCGTCCAGGGATCGACTCCTTCGACGATAAGACAGTCTTCGAGAATTTCGTAATACGACATGATCGTTGTGTGCGCCACTCCGATCTCCTGAGAAAGCTTGCTGAAGTTAACCGTTTTGCCCGATTCCGAAGCTGCCAGTTCAAGGAATCTCGCAAACGAAGCCAGGTTTCGTACTATCGCCTCGGCACGGACTTCTTCTTCGAGATAGGTGGTCACATAAGACCTCAGATCGGCTTCCTTGTCCTCCGTAGCCTTTGTTCCGAAGATACCCGGCAGTTCCCCGAATAAGAGACGATTCTCAAGAGAAATGGCGGGAGCCTCGACCAGGGACAATGGATCGAGATGCAGAGATACAACACGCCCCGGGAGCAGATTAACCGACGGTCCCCGGCGCAGCTTTCGAGCCGAAGATCCGGTTAGAACGAATTTCGCTTTTCTGCGATCGATCAGGTCCTGCAGTGAGTCAAACAAGGCCGGCACTTTCTGGATTTCATCCAGACAAATGGTTGGAAGTTTTTTATTTGAAGTCGGCAGCGACTCTATTTCCTTTTCCAGAAGTGATGAATCTTTTTCATATCGCTGTCGCATGGACGGTTTGACAAGTGATATCATGCGATCTTTATGAAGATGGTCCAGAAGAGTTGTCTTGCCAGTCTGACGGGGACCAAGAAGCAGAACGCTCTTATTGCGCTCCAGAGAGTGTCGTAAATACTCTTCAATTTGACGATTTATGTAATCCATAGACTCAATTTTCTACGAATTTTGAGCGTATGTCAATAGCTTTTCGCGTGTTCACATGTCAGGTGCAATGAAGGAATTCCGGCTGCTGGACCTTCAGAAACGTCCCTACTAAAGTACCGTATTTTCTTACAAATATCCCAGGCAAGCAAAACAAGAGCTGCTGCTGTCGCAAAGGTCAAGGCAAGGCGCTGGAATCCAAGAAGCTCGTATCGGAGCTTTGGCTGAAATGCATTTTGTGTCTATGCTATAATTTCTCGTTAATTGGCATATTGTCTTTCTATCAAAAAATCACCTTAATTTATGAAGACCACGGCATCAGAGGTTTCCAGGGAAAAGAATCTGCGGGAAGAAGTTTTCCGGGCTGTCCGGAATTATTTTAATTTCAAGCACGCGCCAAAACCTTTTATTCCAGAGGTGACCCCCATTCCACCGTCAGGGAAGGTTTTTGACGAAAGCGAAATGATTCATCTTGTCGATTCTGCGCTTGATTTTTGGCTGACCACCGGCCGGTTTGCGGAGACTTTTGAAAAACAATTCGCTCGGCGAATTGGCGTTGGACATGCGATTCTGACGAATTCCGGCTCTTCAGCCAACCTGCTGGCGGTTTCTGCCCTTACCTCTCCTGCTCTGGGAACCCGCCGCCTTCGGGAAGGGGATGAAATAATAACAGTCGCGACTTCATTCCCTACAACGGTGAATCCAATCATTCAAAACCGGCTTGTCCCGGTGTTTGTTGATGTGGAAATGGGTACCTACAACATCATCGCTGAACGTCTTCCTACAGCCCTGTCCAATAAGACCCGCGCCATTATCATCGCACATACGCTTGGGAATCCTTTTGATCTTAACCAGGTCCGCACATTCGCTCAAAAAAATAACCTCTGGCTGATTGAGGATTCCTGTGACGCGTTAGGATCCACATATGAAAATCGCATGGTTGGCAGTTTTGGGGATCTTTCCACATTTTCTTTTTATCCGGCACATCACATCACTATGGGTGAAGGGGGAGCGGTAGCAACCCGCGATTCCCAGCTACGGAAGATTGTGGAATCTTTCCGGGATTGGGGCCGCGACTGCTGGTGCGCTCCCGGAGCCGACAACACCTGCGGCAAACGTTTTGATTGGAAATCAGGCGATCTGCCATACGGTTACGATCACAAATACACCTATTCCCATGTAGGTTTCAATTTGAAAGCCACCGATATGCAGGCTGCCGTAGGAGTAGCCCAGCTCGATAAACTGAATTATTTCATTGAGCGCAGAAAATACAATTTCAAACGATTGAAAGAAGGACTTTCCTGTTTTGAAGATGTTTTGATCCTGCCGCAGGCAACTGCTAATTCCGATCCCGCCTGGTTCGGTTTTCCTATTACTGTCCGAGAGAAAGCTTCTTTTAAGCGCGAAGACCTCACGGGATATCTCAACGAGCATAAGATCGGCACGCGTCTTCTGTTTGGAGGAAATCTTATACGACAGCCCTATTTTAAAGACATTCCTCATCGAGTGGCGGGAGATCTGGCCAATTCCGATAAAATAATGAACGGGACTTTTTGGATCGGTGTTTACCCCGGGATAAACGATGAGATGATATCGTTTGTCATTGACCAATTCCATTCTTTCTTCAAAAAATGAAAGCATCCGATTACGTTGCTGATTTCTTGCATGCGCAAGGTGTAGAACATGTCTTCGAAGTCATTGGAGGAATGATCACGCATTTGATTGATTCCTTGCACAATCGCGGCAAGATCAAGATTGTCAGTATGCACCATGAACAGGCCGCCGCATTCGCAGCTGACTCAATGGGAAGGCTCCGTGGAATCCCAGGCGTCGCCATGGCAACCAGTGGCCCAGGAGCTACCAACTTATTAACTGGAATCGGTAGCTGTTATTTTGATTCTTCTCCGGCACTTTTCATCACCGGACAAGTAAACAGTTACGAACAAAGAGGGAAACGCCTCGTTCGGCAATTCGGATTCCAGGAAACCGATATAGCTGCCATGGCAGCTCCGATCACTAAAGCGACGATGCGAGTTACGACTACGGAACATCTTCCTTCCGCTATGGAAAAGGCTTTTCGAATAATGCTTTCCGACAGACCCGGACCAGTTCTAGTGGATATTCCGATGGATATTCAAAGGGCAAACATCAATTTTCCCAAGCCAACTCGAATTAAGGTTGAAGAACGTCAACCTGTTGCCGGCAAAAAGATTGACGAAGTCCTGACAGCGCTCAATAATTCCCAAAGACCGCTGATTCTGGCTGGTGGGGGCGTTCGCTCATCACGTTCCATCCCGTTGATACGTCGCTTCATCGAAGCATCAGGTGTTCCAACGGTTTATTCCTTAATGGCTGTCGATACGCTGCCCTATGGACATCCTTTACAAGTGGGAATGATCGGCAGCTATGGCAATCGATGGGCCAATCTGGCCATTGGACGGGCGGATTTTCTTCTTGTTATCGGAAGCCGCCTGGACATTCGTCAGACGGGAGCTGACACAGAATCATTTCGAAAAGATCGACTCATTTACCATGTGGACTGCGATCCTGCGGAGATAAACAATCGGGTGGGCGGCTGTCATGCCGTAAATGCCGATATCAACGACTTCCTAAGTGCAGCTTTGAAATGGAAGAAACAGTTTTATTCGCGAAAGGATTGGCTGAGAGAAATTGACCGCATGCGATCGCAATGGCCGGATACGGCCGAGCTCCATAGGATTAAAGGGATCAACCCGAATGTTTTCATGCATCAGCTTTCGGTCACCTCTCAAAAAGCATTGGTTCACCTAACGGACGTCGGCCAGCACCAGATGTGGGCGGCGCAATCGTTAAGGTTGCATTCCGGACAGCAATTCATCACATCCGGCGGCATGGGAGCAATGGGATTCAGTCTTCCAGCCGCGATTGGCGCCGCGTTCGCTTATCCACATAAACCTCACGTGGTGATTGCCGGTGATGGCGGGTTCCAGCTCAATATCCAAGAATTAGAGACTGTTGTGCATCATAATCTTCCGATTAAAATGGTCATACTTCATAACAACTGCTTGGGAATGGTTCGCCAATTCCAGGAGAGCTATTTTAAATCCGTGTACCGCTCTACCTATTGGGGATACAGCGCCCCAGATTTTGCCCGTATCGCTAAAGCTTACGGCATCGACGCCGCCAGAGTAGATAAGCCTTCCAATGTCAATCGCGCACTTCAAAAAATGTGGAGCCGTCCACTTCGCCCCTTTCTTCTAGAAGTCAAAATTGGGGAATTCGTCAATACTTATCCTAAAATTGCTTTCGGACGGCCTATGACCGATATGGAACCCTTGGCAAAACCTGTGGAAATGGAAGGGACATAAATAATCCTGCAAAACCTTCCAATGAATGACGAAATTTGGCAAGGATTAAGGAATGGGCGAATTTTTCTTACTGGCGGCACTGGATTCTTCGGTTGCTGGCTTCTCGAAACCTTCCTTGAAGTCAATAGACGACACCATTTGGACGCAACTGCAGTAGTCCTAACTAGGAATGCGGCAAGTTTTCGCCTCCGTAGACCACGTTTAACTTCCAATCCAGCTGTCTTTTTGCACGAAGGGGATATTTGTTCGTTTGATTTTCCAAAAGGCGACTTTTCCCATATGATTCATGCGGCAGCGGACACCAGCGTAACCGTCTCGAGAGATAATCCCGCTTTGGTGTTTAACGTTATTGTCGAAGGGACCAAAAGGGCACTTGAGTTCGCCAAATCTTGCGGTATAAGGCAATTTTTACTGACCAGCTCAGGTGCAGTGTACGGAAAGCAGCCGGAAGATATAACCCATATCCCGGAAGACTATCCGGGTTCGCCTGATCCAGCATCTTCGCTTTCTGTGTATGGTGAAGCAAAACGAGTTGCGGAATTTCTCTGCGCCCTCTATGCGAAAGAGCATAACATTCGAACCAAGATAGCTCGAGGGTTCTCTTTTGTTGGCCCCTATATGGATTTCGATGGCACTTATGCCATCGGGAATTTCATCCGTGATGCTCTTAAAGGAGGCCCTATCAAGGTACTAGGAGATGGTACACCTTACCGATCTTACCTTTATGGGAGAGATTTGGCGGAATGGCTTTGGACCATTCTGCTTAAAGGCAAAGATTGCTATCCCTACAATGTTGGCTCAGAAAATCGTATTTCTATTAAAGCGTTGGCCGAGACTGTGCGCGATGTTGTAAATAAAGGTGTGGAAATTAGAGTAGAAAAAAAACCAATTCACAACAAACCTGTGGAGCAATATGTACCTTTGACCAAGCGGGCACGATCAGAACTAGGTCTTCTGGAAACCGTGGATCTGAAGGAAGCTATAGACCTCACGACAAAATCGTTAACGTAGGCCAATTTATTTAATGATGGGATGTATGTGTCTTAGAAGTTGAGACGTTCTTTTTCAATTACTAACGGTCTTTTCAAAATCTGGGTATAAATATTCCCGATGTATTCCCCTAAAATGCCAAGAAAGAATAGCTGAACAGAAGCAAAAAAGAAAATGCCAAATATTAATGGCGCAATACCTATGGAAAAATAATTCCAAAATATTAATTTCGCCACTAGATAGCCTATGGCAATTAGCAAGCTGAGGCAGGCCACACCTAACCCAATGAATGTCGCAAGCCTGAGTGGCACTTTAGAATGATTTGTAATCCCGAGCATCGCTATGTCGTAAAGAGTGTAAAAATTATTTTTTGATATTCCCCGTATCCTTTTTGGCTGAGTGTATTCAATCATGGCGCTTTCAAAGCCTATCTCCGAAATAAGCCCTCTCAAGTACGGGTATGGCTCATCGATCTGCCGGAGTATTTTAATGACACATTTGTCGTATAGGCCGAAACCCGTGTTGTTCTTGACGAGTTTGGTTTCAGCGATCGCAGTGATCAGCTTGTAATAAGCTCTCCGGATGGTGAACATCGCACGAGACTCTTCGCTATCGGTTTTAATCCCAAGAACGACCTTGTAGCCTTCTTCCCATTTACGAATAAAATTCACGATCAACACCGGAGGGTCCTGCAAGTCCGCTGCCAAAAGCACACTGGCATCGCCTTGCGACTGGATTAATCCATAATAGGGGGACCTGATATGGCCAAAGTTTCTGACATTCAGTATCACTTTTACATTTTTATCTTTTTGAGCCAATGATCTCAAAATGGTGACCGTTTTATCCGTCGATGCGTTATCTATAAAAATATGTTCATACCTATATTTCTTCAGGGTCTCAAAAATCCTTTTTACCTGCTCGTAAACTAATTCTACGTTCTCCTCTTCATTGAAGCAGGGGGTTACAACGCTTATCATTTTTATATTTGAATCACTTTTAGTAATAGTTTCAGTCATCAAATCTGCCCCGTGACAACAAAATGATTAATTTTACGCGGCCATATCAATATCTTTACGATCCCAGAAACCGGGAAATATTGTTTTCCATAGGCGTAATCTGCCCAATTTATATCTTTGCCATTATCGATAACATCAAATACTTGAGAATGTCCTGAGTTTCTGATTTCGTTAATTGCCATTTCGATTTTATGGAACTCCTCCGGATTAACCGATCCATTACTTAGCCAATCATTGATACATGTAGTTTTAATCATACGGAACGTGTCTGGCAATCTTATAAACAAAGACAATGCAATGACAGATAACGCTATTATGACCACTTTAGGCCGGATACATTTGATAAGGGATGAGAACGCAACAAATGCCACTAACATGGAAATGGGGTAACCATAATAGAAAAAGCTAATCGAACCCTTATACATCACGATAACAACAAAAAGGACAATAAAAATAGCCACGGCATAAATCTGTAAATTTCTATTAATTAAATACAGAGGATGGCCTGAATCATTTTTCTTTTGCATCTCATAATTATGGTGATATTCGCGAATCTCTTTTAGGATACCCAGTGCTAAGGTGGTAAAGAAAATAATTATCCCAATATTGCCTATTGTCAAAAAACTCACGTTATATATGGAGTACATTGCGTATCGCAGAATGATTTTCATGGGGAGATGGGAAGCAAAACCGAACTTAATTACGATGGGAATTTGCCCAAATATTAAATGAAGAATACCAAAATATAGGCCCAATATTACGAAAGCTGATAAAAGTCCGGAGAGCAAGGAAATTGCTATTTTGGTTTTGTAAAAGTTGTAGCAATGGCGTACTCGCATGCATGAATTAAAAACAATAAAAAACACAGCTACCATCGAAAAAACCAATCCAATTTCATCAGAAAACATCGCTCCAGCAATGGCAGACGCTCTAAGTAATCGCCGCTTAAATAACACAAAAAAAAGCATAAAAGTAACGCATAAATATTTAGGATAAATAAATTGCATCATATAGCCGGAAATGAAAAAAGGGTTAATCGTCAGAGCGAATGCCGTCACGCAAAACAATATTTGCTTAATATCGTTATTAGCCTTTACTTCTTTTGTTAATATCCGAGCAAGGATGGCTGCGTTCATTAATAAAAGAGCCATTGTCAGCCAACTTATAAATGGGAATGGTAAGTGATTGCGAACCAATGCCTCAACTCCAAAAGCTAAATAATTTGTTATGCGGCCACGAGACCAATCATATCCATTGCATCTTCGTAATCCATGAACGACGGCTTTTGGCACATTTCGGATAGATTTTACAGCGTCATACTGTTGTTGAAATATAGCCGTGAACCGGAGCGCATCGGGATGAATGATTTTAACCGGCGGATTAATTAAGGTTATCGTGATATAGGCAGCCAAAGTTACAACAAAAAATCCTGTAATAATTATTTGATGTAATGCCGCTCGTGCAGCGCTATGATCGAAAAACATAATTATCCTTGCTTCCATCAGCCATCGTCATGTCACTAGGTGTCCTTGTTGACATTAATGATATACAGAAATGTTACCGCCGTCCAGTCCTTCCCCAGTTTCAGCCGGTTTTAATTCCCCAGG
>CAZSAL010000020.1:0-40581 GCA_964604825.1 uncultured Elusimicrobia bacterium | reverse complement strand
CGACAACTGAAGGCGGTTGGAGTGCATTGGAGTGCGGTTGGAGCGAATTGGAGCGGTTGGAGTGAGTTGGAGTTGGTTGGAGTGCGGTTGGAGTGAGTTGGAGTTGGTTGGAGTGAATTTGGACAGCAGAGGCTCAGCGCCAGAGCCTGATTTAAGTGCGTTATTTTACGGTTTCGCAGCTGCGGGTCACACCCAAAGGGTGAGATATATTCGAGTTTTGGGTAAAAAAAAACCCGTTGCCTGTCGAACCAGCCAGCAATAGAGGTAGCCAGGAACAAAAAACAATCCGATAATCACGCTCACCAGCAGTTCCCCCGTTGTCTTGTCCTGGCTGTCCTTTCCTTTTATTGAAGTTTTCTTAGCCGGCTGATCCTCTTTGGGAGCGGTATCCCAGATGGGATCCGGTTTGCCTGCATTTGCTTCGATTTGGATCGATTTGCGCGATTTGCTTGGTTTGCCTGATTCAGGCCCCTGGCCGGGATCCGATTTGCCTGCATTTGCTTGGTTTGCCTGACACAGGCTTGGCCGTTTCCATTTCGCGCTTCATGAGTCACGCTTAGGATTCTACAGGCCGAAGTTTAAGATTTACCTAAGATTTGTATAAGATTTGGTTAAGATTTATTGAGCGGTTTCTACCGCCTGACGTACCTGAATACCTTCACGGCGGGGGGGCCCACGTCGTGAAGGTGTTCAGGTACCTGGAAATGACAGAACGGAGTGAGGAAGGTGCGGTTATCAGGGCTTTCCTTCAGGTGTTCTTTTTTGAAGTTCAGCTTCCAGTTCCCGGGCTGTTGGCAGGTTCCCTTTCAAATCTTTCGGCAATGCTTCAATCAGTCTATATCCGGAAACCCCTATGGGTTTTGCGATATCCCTTAAAGAATATTCCGCCACAATCTTATCCCTGGACTTGCAAAGAATAATCCCAACACTGGGTTGATCCCCGGTATGGCGCAGGCGGTCATCCAGAACGGAAAGATAGAAGTTCATCTTGCCGGCATATTCAGGCTTGAATTCGGTCATCTTCAGTTCAATCACTACAAAGCAGCGCAGCCGCAGATGGTAAAACAGGAGATCGATATAAAAGTCCTGGTCTCCAACGGGAAGGTGATATTGGCTCCCAACGAATGCAAACCCCACGCCAAGTTCCAGAAGAAAAGCCCGAAGATGATCAAGCAGCCCGCGTTCCACATCTCTTTCCGCCGCATCGCCTTGAATGGTCAAAAAATCAAAGTTGTAGGGATCCTTCAGCACTTGATGAGCCAGTTCGGACTGGGGCGCAGGCAGAGTGTTTTTGAAATTAGTCACGGCTTTCCCTTGTCTGTAGAAAAAACCGCTTTCGATTTGATGAACCAGGACTGCTCGGCTCCATCCATGCTCTATTGTTTGACGCAAATACCATTCGCGTTCATCCGGATTTTTAATAATCTCCATAATTCTCACATTATGTCCCCATGGTATTAGTGCAACAAGCTGTTGCACTAATGAATCGTCGGGATAAACTTCTGCCAACATACGCATATATTTGAGATTCCTGGCGGAAAGACCTCGCATCTCAGGGAATGAACGGTGAAGATCATGCGCCAATCGATCGATCACTTTGGCGCCCCAGCCGCGGGTTTTCTGCTGCGTGATAATGTCTCTCCCGATCTGCCAGTAAAGCAGGACGAGCTCCCGGTTAACAGACAAGGCGGCTTTCGTCTGCGCCGAACGGATTCGCTCCTTGATGTCCCGCAGCAAAACGTCATACTCCATCAGATCAGGTTTCATAAAAATCCTCCCACTTGTCCGCCAACGATTCCGTGGCGGATAACTGTTAGAGGTCGGATCGCGGAAAATATTCACCCTACCACTTGACCACGCGCCGAAAGATGGCGGTCGCCAGACGTCTGGCGACCGGTCAGGTGGTGGGGTCGGTTATTTTTTCGCGGAAAATTTGGTTAAGATTTTTGACAGGGGAGCAGCGAGCAAAGCGAGCGTTGAGGGATCTCCCTCAGCTGCGGGTCACACCCAAAGGGTGAGATATATTCGAGTTTTGGGTCAGACCCTTTTGCCACTGCGGCGCCGGAAATCGCTCAGCTTTGAGATGGGTGAATGTCACCGTTGCCCCGTCATGCCGCCGTCCTGATGGCGCGCCGAACCTGATAATCGGCGTCTGTAAAATCTTCTGCCATCGATATCAATACCCCTTCTTCAACGACAAAACGGAGCGGAGCAAACCAGGATTTGTTACGGTCGATCATTGGCGCCGGTAATTTCAGATCGGCGCAAGCTTCAACGAAAGCGTCTTCAATCTCCAATGCTGACGACTCCCAGGCGCGGGAAATATCCTTAATATGGGCAATCAGAACGTGGATATGCGAAAACGTTTCAGGCCTGTTCGGGTCAAAGCCCATTTGCCGAATCCCTTCTTCGAGGATTTCTCGTGAGCCTTCCATCGCATGGATGACCACGGCCTTCTTCTCAGCAGACGGATCCAGAAGAATAACGTAATTACAGAAAGCGGCGCCTCCTACGGGAATGACGGACCCTGCGCGGCCCGATGATAACGCAGCCTCCGATCGGTCCACAACTTCGAATAAATGTCCTTTGCGCAGAGCATCCCCGTATTTATTCATCAATTCTTCGATTTCCCCATTATTTAATTCGACGGGAGTCGCCACGTCTGACTGACGCGCAGCGGACTTCGACTCCCAAACAACCAGTAGACCAATTGCCCCCAGCACGCTTTCCGCCAGCCAGGCCAGCGGACTTACCAGGCTGAACATTCCCGCCGCCTCAAAACCGCCAGCCGAAACTCCGAGGTGGGAGTGCGCCAGACACGCGAGCGCACCGGCAACTGGAAGCAGAACCATCGGCAAAAAGCTTTTCAGCGCTGACGAGGACGATTTTGCCGTTTTGCCTGTTTCCTCACCCCGGCGGGCCGAGGCGATCATAAAATGGCTTTCGCCATCGTCTGACGGCATGCTTTGGAATTGTATGTCCTCATACCCTGCCATCCGAAGACACTTCTCTACATAGTGGTTTTTGTTGCGGAAGCCAAAAAGGTCGGGGAAATTCCAAATATTGACGGCCGTCGTAAGATCAAGCCGGGTTGGCTTCCAGACAAGGACAATTGGAGCGCCCGGTTTCGACTGCTCGTAGACGGACCTCAGAAGCGCCAAGGGATGTACCTGATACATAAACCCGAAAGACATCACAACCCCGCCAACCTTTTCGGAAGCGGGAAGGGATGGATCCTGGTTGAAATCTCTGGCGACGTATTCATCCAGAGTATCGTTCATGGCCATGGATTCTATATCGAGCCCCATCCCGATCGCTCGACGGCCGACTTTACGTTGAAAAACGGAATGTTTGCCGCTTGCCAAATCCAGAATGTCCCCCTTTTCCGGCAAAAGCGCCTCCACCCGTGCCGTCAATCTCGGACGTTCGGAAAATCCATAGCCATCCAGCCGGCGCTCAAGATCCCGCCAATATGATCCAGGGCTATTGTCCTGCAGGACTCCGAAACGCCAGGTCCCCATGGGACCCAGTGCCAGGAGAGTCTCCAGGCCGCCTTCTATTGATAAAGGATCTTCATCTCCAAGGATTTGTTTTTGAATGCTCCTCGCTTGCTTGGCCCATTTATGGTCTACCTGCCACAACCCTTGCCAGACAGTTTCCATAATTTTCGTGACTGCCTCCCGAGCGGCAGGCATTCGATATGGAATCAGATCAGCCACTTCGAGTCCTCGCAAAGCTCCAGATTCCCACAGGTTCTTCAATAACGGATACGCGGATCGATTTCCACTTATGAACTTTGCCAGTTCGGGAGCCAGGACGTATTTGTAGGTCCCTCTGTAGCCCTGGTATCGATCCAGCAATCCCAGGCGGAATAATCCGTCGAGTTCCCGGCGTGCTGTTGAACGGGACATAACCCGGTCATCTCCGCGCACAGCCGCGGCATATCCTGCCTGTTTTTCGAACCCGTCGACGGTAACTTCGGAGCGTCCATTTTCGCGTTGGAGCCAGATAATATCTTTAAGCCCTTCCAGCAATGTTCCACGCCGGATTGTTGCCGCGTCGCGGGCCGGACTTATCGCCGTTTCTGTCTTTCCGGTAGGAAGAATCACTCCCGTCGCAAAGTCTGGGGTGTTGTAATAGAGCGGAGATTGCAGCCGGAGAACATGTCTAATCAGCGGATTTACAAGGCCGGGACCTGCGACAGCCTGTAGTATCGGAATTGTTTCCCATCTCCAAAACGGGCGTGTGTACAGTTTGCGCTTCCCTCTTTGCGCTTGCATTATTCCTGCCTGACGACAAAACCAGTATCCCGCGTTGGAGAGAATGCCGCGGTGAGCGGAGACGAGAACTTCCGAGAGCGCCTGCTCCTCGAACGGCAAGCGAGCATCAGCGAACTGCGAGCTGCGAACAGCTGGTGGTGTACCGCTTACTGCCGTTGTCAGCTCGGCGGCCAAGCACACTGCGAGCGAGACGGTTATCAGTTTTCGGGAAAAGCTTTTTAATCTGTTGTTCACGCGGCCTCCCGGAGTGGGTTCTTTGCAGGATGAGATTCCTGTGACGGCAAGTTCTGCACTCCTTTTGCAGAGGTTCGCTTTTCGCGTCGTTCTTGACCGGAGTCCTGATCAAGCAGAGAGGGTTCTTTAATTCCGATTCGAGTCGAATCTATATGCATTGTAGGGACGTCTTTTAATCCTTTAATCTTTTCCATAGGCAAGGGGCAGACCTTGGAAATACAGACGCCGTATGGTTTCAGAACTTTGACAATTTGTTGCCCGATCTGTAGAAGTTGTGTCGGAGTGAAATACTGCAGATCAAAAACGCTCTTATCCCAAGATAAATCAATCCGGTTGTTTAATGAGTCAGGCAGCTCCATCGCATTAGCCAAGTAACCATATATCGATGGCAAATGTAACTCTGGATTTATCTGATATGCGCTCTCCAGTTCTTTATCGATCTCCTGGAACACATACCGATTTGCATCTACGATATGAATCACACCGACATCTGGATAACTTTGGATCAGCTGGATGATCCAAGAAGCCGTCTCGCCAGGCCCTATGATAAGCATCTCGACTCCAGAAAGGGTCTTAGGATTAAATGAAATATGATCTGGCGGCAGACTGGCAAGTTGCCATTCAATATCAAAAAAGTTATCCCGTGTTCCGCCAGAAAATCCGCTCACTGGTTTTGTTGACGGTTTTTCTGTTCCCTGATAGCGGCGGCTAATTTCAATGAGCTCTTCATCTGTAGCCCATGTGACCATTAGGACGTGTTGGAATTGATGCGGGTCAGGCCCCTCGCCGGAGAAGCGCTCGACGATCTTCTTCGCTACACCTATTTCAGAATCGGGATATAAAGGTTCTCCACGTGGGGTAAGAATACGGATTAAGGGAGCATAGATATCTGCAACTTTCTCTGCGGCACCGAGAATGTCTTTTCCATCTGTTGTTATCAAATCCCTAAAACGTTGTCTTGCAGTTTTACGATTTTCGGCGACCACGTCTTGGGAATTATTACCGCTGGAGTTTTTGGCAGTCATAAGAGCTATGTGAAACATTGGAAGATGGACAACAAAAACCGTCTGGAAAATGCAGTTCTCAGCCATAGCAAGCGAAGAGTGCAGCACAGGAATTTCAATAGGTATCCATTCTGTGCTGAATTTGATTCGGTGTTTTTTCTCTTTAAGGATTGCCAGCAGGCCGATAACTGCCAGCACGCTTTCCGCCAGCCAGGCCAGCGGACTTACCAGGCTGAACATTCCCGCCGCCTCAAAACCGCCAGCCGAAACTCCAAGGTGGGAGTGCGCCAGCCACCCGAGCGCACCGGCAGCCGTAAGCAGAACCAACGGCAAAAAGCTTTTCACTGCCGGCGGGCCGCCAATCAGGCTCATGCGTTCGTCCCGGGGGTGCGTGATGTTGTGCCGGAGGTGGAACGCCGTGTGGGCCAGGGTGTACATCAGTGCCGTCATGAAAAGGAGCCGGGGTAAATCAATGGTAAAACTGGAGGAGTTTGGCAGGGCTCCCATGTAAGTAACCAGGAGGACGATGTCCACTACTACGGCGAAGCTCAGGGAGATCCAGTGCGCGCTGATCGGTGCGTCTCCCGGCCATCGGCCCCGCCTTTCGTGAAGGGTTTTGACAAACCGAGCCGCCAGTTCGCCCGTGAATGTGAGTGTCACCAAAAACGCCATCCAGCCGGCAGGCCACAGGGTATTGTGGTATGAGGGCGGGGTCTGATACCAGCGTGTCAGCGTGAGAGCCGTCCCGGCAGCCAGAGCGCTTACGGCGCCCGCCCACACCGGGCTTTCCCAAAGCGGCGCCACATATTTCTCATACCAGTCCGGCCCACGGAAGAAACTCATGGGATCTTCCGGCCTGCTTGTCATCAATTGAATCGCCCCCGCTGTCCTGGTGCGTTTGCCAACCTGCTCGCGCGGACATCCCGGCGGACTCTGCCATCCTGCCCAGGCCTGGAGCCATTGGCTCTTATCGGTATTCCCTCCGGATAGGATGACGACCACAGTCTCGGCGATGTGTCCCGGGCCATCGACAATCCGGGGGTGTTCGAGAAGCGCCGCAATCGCTACGCCCACCGAACCTTCAAACCATTTATTGCCATTAGCTGCTTTAATAGCGTAGTAAAGCTCTCTAACGCCCCGGGCAACATCCTTGACGATAATGCCTGCGCTTCCGATCATGCAGAACAGCTTCCAGGCGCGTTTTCCAATCTGGTTGACGGCGGTGCCATCTTCCAGGGGAACTTTTTTGCCCAGGTTCCTGTTGCGTACGATCTTCCCACGGATGAGGGAAACAATCCCTCCCTGGATATTCCGGCTCTGGGCCGCGACGACCCGGATTTTTGTTCCGTACAGACTTTCGAGTTCTTTCGCCGCCAGAGCGATTCCGCCCGCCATCCCGAATGATCCAGCGGGAACAACGACTGTGAGAGCTTTCTTCAAGCGACCGTTTTCATCGATCCAGTCTGGGCCAAGCTTTTCGAGCTGCTCCACGATCTCGAGCAGGATAACGCCGTGCCCGGACATCACGTTATCGGTGTCGTGTTCGACGTGGATCACTTTCGCGTTTTGTCTATTCAGTTTCTCGACGGCAGCGCGCGCCTCGCCATAACTTCGGAATACCTGCAGGCTCTCGGGATCGCGATCGACCGCCTCCGCGCCGATTTCTGACAAGGCCCGACGTTTTTCCTCTGGGATCGGAGGATTTCCGGGCACAAAAATTTTAACGGCGCCGCAATCGCCGCTCAGGGCATTGAGGCTTTTTTCGGGGAAAAGGAGGGGCAGTCCCTTGAAAACAGCCCAGGCCAGGGCCTTCCCATGATTGCCTGTCGATTCGGTCACCCATATGGTATCCCGGAGATCGCCGCCCCGGTCGAAAACGGCCTTCGCTTTTATATAGACGTCGGCCAGCACGCCGCGGATCTTGTAAGAACCCAGGTTCTGTTCCGTTTCATCCTTGACCACCACCGCGATATTTCCCCGGTGAAGCCGTTGTGAAAGGTATTCAGCAAGGCGTTCAGCCTGCCGGAGCGGAGTTTCTTTAATCGTTTCCCCCTCCTCTTTAGGCCACCCTCTGACCATCTCTGATGTTTCATGGACGCTTCCAAGGCGCGGAAGCCTGGTTCTATTATCCCGTTTCAGTTGCTCTGCATATTCGTCGGGTTTGAGCCGCCGACGGTTTTCCCAGCGGCCCTGACAACTTTCGTATAACCGCGATATGGCTGGAGGGCATGAAATCCTGCGGGAAAAACAGCACGCTAAAGGCGAGAGGGCCTCAGTCCCTATGATAGTGGGAGACGAAACCGGGGCGGGGCGAAGTTCCACAAGCGATGCTGGGGTTAGGGGCCCGGTCGAGATGTTGAGCGCCAATACCAGACTGATTAATCGCACGATGTTCTTATTCATAAAAATTCCTTAAAAAGATTTGTGTAGCGAGTATATGGCGTCATCAAGCGGCTCTCTCGAGGCGTAGGCGCTGCATGAATGATGGAACATGCGAAGTTTTGAGCGCCACTAAAGTATCATCAGGATCATCATACGCTTGCTTGAGTATCCCAAAGCATCGCGGGTCTTCGGTAAATTGGCCAGCCCCATCAACAGCGCTCCTGCGAACTTCTCGATCAGGGTCTTGGAAAGCCATCTCAAGGATGGAGATTATGTTGGCCGTTCCGAATGACGCGATCAGCCGCGCGGCCAATCTGCGTATTTCCTTTGCGGGTTTCGGAACAGCAGTGAAAACCATTCCTATCACCCGTATAACCTCCGAATTTCCCAGCCGTCCTAATGCCGTGACTGCTTCGGGGCATCTGATCCAGTTTTCATAATTATTACCTGCCAGCTCCAGAAGTCCCGGAATGGCTTCCGGTCCAGCGAGGATCAACGCTTCGGCAATCGCCGTGCGCACAGCCCTATCAGGTTCAGATCCCAGAACCTGGATCAGGGTTCTTATTGCTTGCGGTGTATTCAACTTTCCAAGGATTACGGCCGCTGCGGCCCGCAGATTTGGGTTATCCAACCGCAGTAGGGTCTCATGCAGAATCGGAATTGCGGTCGCGCCGGTTCGCAGGAGCGCTTCCTCCGCGGACGCGCGAACATCGGAATTGTTATCCGCAAGCGCGGCAACCAGCGCCGGTACAGCCTCCCGTGATAACCATGCTGAGCCGGGCCTGTCGTGCTCAGGGATTTGTTCCGCGATCCTGCCGATCGCTTCTGCGGAATCTTTGCGGAGGTCCTTATTCTTATCTCTCAAAGCTGCGACCAGCGCTACTACAGGGGCTTCGTAGACCAAACCAATGCGCGTCTTATCCTCAACGGAAGATGCGGTCCCGCCAAGGATACGCGCAGCGGCAGCGGCCTGACGCAGGTTTTCCCGTCCTTCCAGCGTCCTGGTTAATTCGCCAATGGCCGTGACGCCGATTCGGGTTAAAGCATTCTCAGCGGCAAGGCGGGGTTTTTTAGGACCATCCTGAAATGCGATGGCTGCCAGCGCCGGAACGGCCTCCCGCGACAACCATATTTCGCGGGGCCTGATGGTTTCCGGAATCTGCGCCGAGATATTGCCGATCGCTTCGGCGGCTTCTTCGCGGAGCGCCACCGGACTATCAGGATCTTTCAAAACGGCTATCAGTTCCCGTATGGAAGCGCCAAACAACGAATCAATCGCGTCCTCATCCCTGGCAGAAGAAACGATCCGGCCCAGGTTCCGCGCCGCCGCCGCAGCTGCTACCGGGTTATCGCGCTTGCGATCTCTCAATTCCCGGGTCAGTGCGCCGATCGCCGGGGCGCCGATCCCGATAAGCGCTGTACCCGCGGCTGTGCGCATGGAGGAATTGTGGCCTGCCGGAGCGGCGATCAGCGCGGGAACGATTTTTTCCGATAACCATGATTTCTCAGCTTCCGGGATTTGCGCGGCTATCTCGCCGATCGCTTCGGCAAAAACGATCTTCATCGACGGTTCCTGCTCCCTGCCCATTGCGGCGGTAAGCGTTACGATAACTTCATGAAATAACGGATCAACCCTCCATTTTTCAGAAATGGATGAAGCGATACTGCCAAGAATCCGCGCCGCGGCAGCGGTCTGGCGGAGGTTCTCCCGTCCTTCCAGCGCCTCAGCTAATGTGCCGATCGCCGGGGCGCCGATCAGGACAAGAATTTCTTCCGCGATTTTTTGTAGAACGCCGTCCGAATGCCCGAGAAGCTTGACCAAAGGCGAAATCACGGCATCCGAATAGAGACCGCTACTTGCTCTTCCGGATTCCGGGATTGCTGCGGCAATTTTACGGAGCGCATCAGTAACATCCGTTCGCGGCGCCAGGCGTTCCTTATTCTCTGTCAAATCTGAGGCCAACCTTGTCACCGCGTCTTTAAACAGGGCTGGATCACCCATGACGTCTGCGATTCCGGAAAGATCTCCCAGGGCGCGAACCGCGCCTGCGCGAACTCGCGAATCGGCATCATCGAGCGCTGCCGTCAACGGCGCGATGGAACCGGCGATGTTGTATTCGGGATTTTTAACCATGCCAAGCACATTCACAACAGCGCGTCGAACGATCGAGCTTGGATCGTTGATCAATTTAAGAACGCTTTGAATCGCGGCGTCCTCGCCGGGCAATCCCAGAGCGGCAACCGCGCCCGCACGAACGCCAGGCTCTTTACGACCCAGGGCTTCAAGTAGAGCAGGCCTGGCCGGTTCCCCGATCCGTGCCAGAGATCGGATCACGTCCACAGATACGCTGCGATCCGGAAGGGCATTGATCAAAACGCGAATGGTTTCCAGGTCCGGTAAATTCCCCAGCGCGGCGGCGGCTGCTGCGCGAACATCCGCATAAGGATCCTTCAGCGCGGCTTTGAGGGCCCTGCGGGTCGGTTTATAGTCTGAGGAAGTGATGAACCGTCCATCCATTCCATAAATGATGATCCCGATTGCGTCGGCGGTAGCGGCGCGCGTAAACGGATCGGGTTCCTTTTCCGGGTCCAATTTCGTTATCAGTGCGGGTATGCCTTCCTTGATCAGCGCCTCTACGCGCCGGTCATAGGCCGGAGAACCTGCGTGCAGGAACAACTGCGGATCATCACGCGCCGCGCCAATCATCAGGTCTGGAGCGTCCTCGGATCTTAAAGGCGCACGCGAAGACTGGAGTACAAAGGGATTAGAGTCCCGAACCACCAGCAGGAAAATTACTCCCAATACGCTTTCCACCAGCCAGGCCAGAGGATTTCCCAGGCTAAACATTCCCGCCGCCTCAAAACCGCCGGACGAAACTCCAAGGTGGGAGTGCGCCAGCCACCCGAGCGCACCGGCAGCCGGAAGCAGAACAAACGGCAGAACGCTTTTCAGCGCCGACGCGCCATTCCCGCCAGAAATCTTCCCGGGCGACTCAGCGGAAGCCGCCTTATCATTCTGATTCAGGAGGTAGTCCACATAGTTTTTCCAGGTTCCCTGGGGTTTTCCACCCTTATGTTGCCACCACGAGAGGAGCTTAAGTAGTTCGCGGAAAATAGAACTATTCGGCAGCATGCCAACCATAGCGCATACCCATACCGGTTGCTGAAGCGTTCGATGCAATTTTCCGAGACAGTAACCTTCTGCAATGACTCTATCCAGCACTACCTTTGGATTGGCGAATGGACAAGGGGTTGGGTGTGATGCCGCGGTGAGCATTTTTATTTCCGAGCTTTTCCTTCGGACCGGCAGGATGATGCCCCGCTCCCCGGCGAAACCGTCGATGGCGGTCAGCAGCTTGTCGTCGCGGAACCATTCTTTCACCTGCTCAGCGCTTATGCCTTTTTTGGGGGGTCTGTTTAGGCGGCGGTTCAACGCCGGGGTTATCAGTGTGGTGTTCCAGTTGTTGGCGTGGCAGACCGTTGCCGTCAAAATTTCAATCCGCTGCTTCCCAAAATCGTCATCCGACAAAGGCTCTCCCTGCAATTGGGCGTGTTCCTTCGCGTCATCCACCAGCAGTTTCACGGTCGGATCGTCGGCAATCCATAAATCATGGAAATCCGATTCCGTCACGTTAGGATCTTTGAGGCGCGCCACTGCGATGGCCTCCTTTTCGTTTCCCAGAGCTGCCGCGTAAGCCAGGATCAATAAGCGGCGAAGTTGGATCCGCTGTTCAATACGCATCCGATATTCATCATCCGGTTCGCCATGGGATGCGATCATTTCGTACAGCACGTGGTCGACAAAGGTGTCGCTTTTTCCCAGTCTTCTCTGCAGTTCTTTTACATTGCCGCCGCAGACGACGTGTTGCGTTTCCAGGTCAAGGGCCTGAAAAGACTCATTGCCCCATGCCGTTGAACCTGTTTTGCCGCCGGACGTTGCGGATTTCCGTTTGCGGCTCGCGGACGCCTGGGGGATCTTCGTGGGAACTTCCGCTTTGACTATAGTGGTGCGTCTGCGTGAAGCGCGTTGCAGAAATTCTCCGACCGACAAGTTGGAATTTAATCCATTTAATTCAGTCGCCAGCCGGGAAAGGTTTTCCCAGCCCGGGCGGCCTATCAGACTTTCGGTGAATTCCGGAGACATATCCGGCTGTGATGGCTGAATGCGTGCGATCAGGATTTCGATCTGTTTGTGGGTCAGAGAGCTGAGCTTTTTCAGGCGCGCCATCGAATCGGGCGCTTCCGTTTGTCCCTGGATCTGTATTTCCCATAACGCATTGCTCAGAAATTGGCCGACCGAAATTCCCTCCATGTCGCCTTCTAGTAATTGCGCAAGCCAGTAAATATCTCTTCCTCCTGGACACTTGCGTTGCCGGTCGGATGTTACGGCTTCAGGAGTAGGATTCAGTTCCCCATTTTCAACTTGGACGGCCAACTTCCGGAGCAGCGCAGGCGTCCAGTGGTTGGCGTCAGGCGCTGCCTCAGGCAGCGCCTGAGTGAAGGCTGCTTGAAGGCTGTTCAGAACTGCCACTGTTTCGCCAGGATCCAGAGGCGCGCGCGGCAGAACCCCGTTGATCGATTCAATATGGTCATTACTCTCAGAAATATTCAGAGCTGTCATTTCCCGCCCGGTCAGCTCGTCCATTACAGTAATGATTAGACCGCTGTTATCGTCTACGGGCTGAAAGCGCAAACGCGGCAGGATATGACGCATCTCAGGCTGTTCCCGCATAAAATTCGCCAGTTTAGTCGGATTGAATGTATTTGCCGGCTTCCAGCCGACGACCATAGTAGCCACGTGCCCCTGGATGCCAGTATCCTCCCTTTCCCCCGCCACGAATGCACGTATGGTGAAATCAATTCCATTCTCGTTTTCCCCGGCGGCGGCCTGCCATTGCTTCCGGGCTTTTTCGATTTCGGATGCCAGATCCTTCCGATCCCAGCCTGTGGCATCATCATCCCACGCATCATCTTCGGCAATCGCCGGTCGAGTCCCCGGCTGGCGGACGCTCCAGGGTATTCTTCGCTGGATCAACCGGTCGAGCCATTTGCGCTCCGCCGGGAGAAGAACATCAAGCGCCTTTTTTAATTCGTCCTGCCGGACAGTCGTAATCACCCACTCGTTAGCTTTAACGTTGTTGTACCTGTGCGCTGCGACCGCCGTTTTCCAGCGCCCGGTTACGACCAGCCACTCGAGCAGGATCGCCGCTTCAAAACGAGTTAAAAATCCTTTTATGCGATGCGAGGCCAGGAGATGGGAGATCGCAAACACAAGAGCCTGGATGAAGGATGTGCCTGCGATAATGGAAACGATCTCCAGCGGGGTTCCAAACCTCTGGGTGATCGGCTCGCCGGAATACCCGCCCCAGGCCAGCAGTCCAAGCGGTACCATCAATCGGAAAAATATCTCTTCCCAGGCGCTCCATGACCAGTCCCGCCGTTGTTGTTCAAAGCGTGAAGAGGGGGGCGGACCGGCTATGAGATAGGCCAGGCCGACGGACAAAGTCCATAATGTAAGGTTAACGGAATCGGTCAGGACGGCATACCGACCGTGGCTGGAAACAAAGATTAAGATCATTACAACGTTTCCAATGCTATAAATTATGCCGCTGATTAATGCCAATTTAAGTGTCACTGCAAAGGGATCTATTTCTACTGAAGTAATTTTCTTGAGATTGGGGTTTTGTTTTTCCCCGGTAACGTTGTCATCCTTCGCATGAGACGCGTCTGTGGGATCTTTCGTATATACGTTTTCTACCACCGCGTTGCCCAGCGCCTCAAACACGCTAACGATTTCATCATCGCTTAGGGAAGGGGATTTGGACGGTTGAAAGATGACTTTGAGGAAATTGCCGTAGGCAACAATTTTGAACTCCTGACGCAGGTCCGCTGGAATAGGCCGGTTTAGATCTTCCACCGCTTGGCTGATGGCGACGTAGCCGGACGGGCCCCAGGCTGCAAGCATCGTCGTTATCGGTGCATCCGTAATATTACCGTCCCTATCGACGCCGTGCCATGAGAGTGAAAGCAACCCCAGCCCTTTTTTCTGCGCTTTCCGGACGATATCCTCCCGAACTTGTTCCAGCCTTTTTTCAAGTGATGGCTTCTCATCCGGCGTCGGCTTTGGTCCCGGCTCAGGGCCCCAGAGATACAAGCCGAGATAATCCCTGATGAACTGATAGCCGGCAAGGAATCCTTCTGTATCCCTGGATATATGGGACGTATGCAACGGTTCGCCAAATTTGCGCGGCCAGAGCCTGTTATTGATTCGATGGATCTGGATTGCGTCGCCGCCCCGCCCGCTGAGCCAGAGCCATTGGAGATAAAGCGCGGCTACGAAACGGACTCCGACCCCTCGAAGGATCGTCCTGTCGGCGTGCGCGACGGCAAAGAAAAACGCTTGGACGAGAGCGGCGGCCAGCAACGTGGCGGGGATTTGCACCAGGAGATAGTCGTCGATGTGTAAGAAACCTCCGGTTATTCCCCCTACGGTCAAAGTTACGGCAACCGTCAGGAAGACGGCCACGCGGAAAATGTATTCTTCCACAGCCGGCATAATCTTCGAAATTTCACGAGACGCTTCGCTTTCCAGGCTGATTCGGGAAGCGGTGGGATTACGTTCCCTAAGTAAGCGCATTTTGAGGCCGGTTAACAGTGCCTGCAGGGCCGGGATGCCGATCAGCCGGTGGCTCTGCTTGCTGATGTGTTCCGTTATATCTGCCATAAGGGTTTTAAGCCTTTCCTGAAGAGCCTCGAGCAGAGATATGTTTTCCTGTTGCAATTTCCGGTTGTGTCGCATCCATAACCGGGCCTGAAAAGCGGCGAATAACCGGGAGATAAAATTCGAGTAGCCAAGCTGGCGGTACATCTGCTGGAAATAGATCCGCGCTCCTCCTTCCAGCAACTCCGGCGAGTCAAGCTTCTCCGTAAAATCGGTCAGGAAGCTGTCGAGGCTCCCAAACGTCCCGGGGTATTGCCATACGGTGCTGAATAGAACGCCGCGCCGGGTATCCGCCGATATCCGGCCGGCGAGATGTTCCCGGTCGAATAGCGCTGCACGGCGGGCGAACTCTATCAACGGGACGATGACGACAAGGAACGCCAGGACCGTCGCTGCGAAAGCGTCTTCGCACGCGCTGATAAGCAGTACGGCGGCCGAGAGCAGCGGGAATCCCGTGACAATAATGATTCTTTCGAGAGCCTTTATATAAATGTCGTAGGATAAGCGGGCGTCGAAGGTGTTTTCGATTGAGGCGGGCTGTATAGAAGGCGCGGCGGGTTTCCGCCGCCAACCGGTTAGGAGACCTCCGAATGAGGGGCCCGTTCGCGGCTGGGTTATGGGTTCATTGAAATAAGCGGTGATGCGGCGCAGTGGGGCGAGCGCCGGAAGCGAAAAAGCCTGGTATGCCAGGGCGGAATCAAGCGCGGCGCAGGATCCCATTTGTCGTCTGGATGATGCGCCCGAGGAGACAAGGCAGGAAATCTCCGAAACTGCGGGATCTGCTGCCATGGAAATAGCCAGGATCAACGACAGGATTCTTTTCGTCATGAGAGGCCTTGAAGTAATTTACTAAAAGGCCGGGAGTGAAGATATGGAGCGAAGGTTTAAAAATTTCAGTCCAAAAGGCCCATGCATTTCATGGGTCGGGGTAACGCCCGTTTTGGACGTATGTGCCTGCTGAAATAAGAATTTTATGAGTCGCTGCTGTCGTTATTTGGGCGGGGAGCGCGCCGGGAGGTTTGTTTTTCAAGAAGATTGTGCACGGACTGGATGAAATGATCAATGCGGTCAAAGGCGCCGCGAACCATCCCGGCGTTCAATGAAAGTTCGGAGCGGGCGTAAGTCATATCGCGGTGCAGTTCAAGCCCCCAGTCGCGGGCCACGCGCAGGTGGTGGTTACGGGTTGTTCCAGGGATGTTTTCCAGAGCTTCGGTGATAGTGGTAACGATGACGGCGGCTGTGGCGCGCAGCCGGTTTTTAAGAGCAGCTTTTGGCTGAAAAGCCTCTTCCCCTGTTACGCTGTAGATGGCTTCAGTCAGTTCGGTTACAGCCTGCCAGACATGCAGCTCACCTTCGTGACCTTTTCCCAAAGGCCAGTTGAACGGCTTGATGATCTTGATCTCATCAACCATCATGGAGATTGTAAGGCGGCGCTGTCCCCCTGTGAATTTGTTTCGCCGGACCGCGCCGGGAACTGGCCACGCAGGGCCTTCCAGCACATATCTACAACATCCTGTGAAAATTTCCCCTCCTGAACCATCCACTCCACGTAATCACGCTGGTCGCGCACCAGGGACTTCAGAAGGGTCCCCTTATGTTTTCCAAAATTTATCGCCGCTTCCCCGTCTTTCCAGATAAACTTGCGCGTGTTGTCCACAAAACGTTCGTCCTGCTTTGCGCAGAATTCGTGCAGCCCGCGCACGTCCCGGGGAATGTCACTGTAGTGGTCTATCTGCGCGAGGACGACCTCCATGCTGGCCAGGGCGTCCGCGCGGGCGCCGTGCGCTCCCACGAGCGTCTTGTTGCAGTAAAAATTGTAGGCCGCGGACAGATCCCGGCGTTCCTTCTGATGATAAATCGACAGCCCGTCGATAATCGCGCGTCCCTCCATGCTGAAATCAAGACCCGCGCGCTTGAATTCTTCGCGCAGCATGGGAATATCGAAACGGCTCAGGCCGAACCCTCCCAAGTCGCAGCCCTCCATGAACTCCAGAATTTTCGGGGCGATTTCCTTGAAGGCAGGTTCGTTGGCGAGGTCCTCGTTGGAAATGTGATGAACGGCGATCACTTCCGCGGGAATGCGCATCCCGGGGTTTACCCGTTGTACGAAATCGGTATGCGACTGGTCCGGCATCAGTTTGACCATCGCGATTTCCACAATCCTGTCGCGCAGAGCGTCGGCGCCGGTGGCTTCCAGATCAATAAAAATAATGGGACGTTCCAGTTCCATCAGTCGATTGCCTTCAGCGCCGCGGCGTTTGTGGGATACTTCTGGAGAAATTCCACAAGAGTCGATGCGGCCTGGACCTCGTCGAGGCTGGACAGGCCGCGGCGCAGTTTATACGCAGCCTGCAGCTCTTCCCCGGATAGAAGCAGTTCTTCCTTGCGCGTGCCGGAAGAGGAGATATTTATCGCCGGGAAAACGCGGTTTTCCGCAGCCTTCCGCGACAGCACCAGTTCCAGGTTTCCGGTTCCCTTGAACTCCTGAAAGATCACCTCGTCCATGCGGCTGCCGGTGTCCACCAGGATCGTGGCGATAATCGTGAGAGAACCGCCCTCTTCGAGATTGCGCGCCATGCCGAAAAATCTCCGAGGCACTTCCATCGCGCGCGAATCCAGCCCGCCTGACATAGTGCGGTTTCCCGTGGCCTGCGTGTTATGAACGCGCGACAGCCGCGTCAAAGAATCGAGCAGAATTACCACATCTTTCCCGGCGACCACCTCGGGAACGATCCGGCGCATGAGGTTTTCCGCGGTGCCGATGTGCTCTTCGTAACGGCGGTCACTGGAGGAGGCGTAAACTTCCGCGGTCACGCTGCGCTTGAAATCCGTGACTTCTTCGGGGCGTTCATCGATCAGCAGGCAGTAAAGCTTCAGATCCGGATACCCTTTCGCGAGCGCCTGGCATACGTGTTTGAGAAAAGTGGTCTTGCCTGATTTCGGCGGAGATACGATTAACCCGCGCTGTCCCTTGCCTAGCGGGCAGATCAGGTCCATGACGCGCATTGTCAACTCGCTTGAGCCGTTTTCCAGCTTCAAACGCGCGCGCGGGTCGATGCAGGTTTTGGACAAAAGCATTTCTTCATCCCGACTATGTTCGGGAGGAGAAGGGCGAACAAACCGTTTGTCCGGGAAGAACCGGCGCCGGGATTGCTTCGCTCTGTGAAAGTGATGGGATTTAAAATGCATCAATTCAGGAATGATTTCGAATCGCCTTCATTATAGCTGTAAGTGGAATTGCTAGGGAAGATAATAATTTTTCAAGGGCACCGCTTCTACCAGCGTATCGTATAGCGTTTCCTGCCTGCGGACCATGTCGTTTATATCGAATTCTTTTTGTATCAGCGCTTTCCCTTTTTCCCCCATTGCACGGGCCTTGTCCCTGTGCTCCTCGAGCCAGAGTATCTTTTCCGCGGCCATGATTATGTTGCCTGATGGGATCAGGAAGCCATTCTCGCCGTCGAGTACTACTTCTTTTACGCCATCGACAGCATAGGCAACCGTTGGCAGCCGGTTCACAAAGGCCTCTGCTATGGAACGCGGCAATCCTTCCCATAATGACGTCAGGAGAAATGCGTTGGCGGCGGCAAGCAATTCAGAAACATCCCTGCGCCATCCCAGAAAACGGATATTTTTTTCCAGATTGTTATTTTTTACCCAGGTTTCCGCAGCAGGGCGCAATTCGCCGTCTCCAACCAGAAGAAAAATCATACCGGGCCTTTTCTCCATAGCCCTGCCTGCGGCGCGGACAAGATCCATGGGATTTTTCTGCGGTTTGAAATTTCCTACGGAAATGACAACCCACGCATCCTGCGGAATTCTCAGTTCCTGGCGTACGGCTCCGGGGAAGCCCTCCTTAAGCGCAATTCCGCTGCGGATAAGACTCCAGGGTTTTTTCGGTCCGATGCCAAGGGCCGCCGCCTGCCGCTGATTTTCCAGGGAGACAAAAATCAAATGAGTGGTAAGCAGCGCACAGAAGCGCTCTATGGCTATAAGCGTTTTTCGAACAAATTTGTTCTGTCCAGGCGTGAACCCGAAGCCATGATATGTGTGCACAATGACCGGCACGCCCGCGAGATATCCTGCGATCCGTCCCAGAATCCCGGCTTTGGAAGAGTGTGTGTGAACTATGTGCGGCCTGATCTGCCGCAACAGGCGATAAAGCTCGATTACCGCCATCAGGTCATGGTAAGGGTTGATCGGGCGTACAAGATGATCAGAGAAATAGACCACCGGGCAGGAGGCTACGGCTTCGGAGTCAAGGATCCCTTCACGGCCGCTGATGACGCAGGCGTCATACCTTTCCCGGTTCAGATGTGACGCCGTATAAATCGTATTCTGCTGGGCGCCCCCCAGCTCGAGTTTAGTAATGATGTGGGCAACGCGAAGTTTCATAAATTCTTGTCAATTTCCTCGGCTGCGTATTTGCCTTCCAGAATGGCTTCTTCCATATAGGAATATTTCCAGGCTCCGTATCTGCCAATGCTGAAGATCTCACGTTTTTTCAGCCAGTCCAAAGCTTTTCCCGCGGCCTGCGTCCTATATTTGTCGTAAATGACATAAGCTACCGGGATCCTGAGGATTTTATCGCATAGTATTTTGTCGCCGGGCCGCAAAATCCCGCAGGATTGCAGCCCCATTATAGTTTTCTTCATTATTCCCGCCTCATCGAGATGCCTGCCTGGTTGATGAGCGATTTCAATATACATTGAACTGCAGCCCGGCGGGACCATCCTGTCGGAAAAATTCATCGGGAAACCAACGCGATAAAACGGGAATTTCTTCTCGGGAAAATAAATCCAGTGCTTGTCCGAAACAGCTGGGCGCGCAACTCCCAGATTAATGCTGTAAACGGAATTCCAGCGCATCTGTCTGCGCGATTCTGCAATCTCTGCCGGCAGATATCCGGCCATATCCAGAAAACGGGGCAGCGGCAGCGTGTTAACCAGCGACTCGTACGTGAATTTTTCCCCATTTGCGAGCGAGACTTCTTTTTTTACAAGGTCGACAGCGACGGCTTCGCAGTTAAGGTGAAGATTTTTTAGCGGCTTTGCCAGCGCAGAAGCGAGAACCTGAATTCCGCCATCCCTCGGGTAATAGAATGCGGTGTTATAGCCGAATTTCTTGGTCTGGTCATTAAAGGCCCCGTCAAATACTTCCTGGACGGAAGGTTTCGGGACAAACGGCGCTACCCACTCCGCGGTTAAAACGTCCGGGGCGACAGTCCAGAGTTTCTCGTTATAAGGAAAGAAAAAGTATCTGGCAAAACCGGATCCGAAAGTGCGCATGACCCAGCTCTTGAATGATTCAGGCTGTACCCCTGCCGTTTTGCCCGCAAGCTGCGCTTCGACAAATCCCCGCAAACATGCCTCTACGACTTTTTTCGGAAGGCCGTAAGTGTTTGCCTGGAAAGGATAACGGGTGCATGCGCCGTTGGAATAGATCCATGCGCGCCGTTCATTTAAAACAAGATTATCGCCGAGCAGGTCCGGAATCAGCTTCAGCGTGTAAGGATTACGCAGGTGAAGCAGATGTCCCGTATAGTCGAAGACAAATCCTTCCTGCCTGACCGAACGGGCCAGCCCGCCAGGTTCATCGGACGCTTCGAGAAGAATGTAATCGGATTTAAGGTGGTAGGCGCAGGAAAGTCCTGCCAGCCCGCCTCCCAGAATTAATGTTTTACCCATCAATATTAATCCGGGCCAGCCAGGTACCTACATAAAGGGCGGCAAGGCCTGCCAGAGCGTAAATAAATGCGGCGTACTCCATGCGGACAACGGTAACTTCATATGCCGCAAATGCGAGAAACATCGCAGCAGCATAGGAGATCACCAGAATCTCCTCGCGGAGGAATCCAAAAGCTTCAAGACGAAGGGCAAAGTGATCCTTGCTCCCCAGAAAAGGCGACTGGCCCTTCATGAACCGCAGATAGATAACCAGGAACGTGTCATAAAGAGGAAGCCCGAGAATAAATATCGGGGCAAATACGCCGAGGTTATTTGTGCGCGTGTAGGATGTTCCCAGAGACAGCGCCGCAAGGACGAATCCGTTTACCAGACTTCCCGTATCCCCCAGAAAAATTTTCAACCGCCTGCTGAGATTAAAAGGGAGAAATCCCGCCAGGGCGCCGGCCAGCGCCGCCGCCGTGAAGTTCACATAAATCTCTTCAGACGGCAGGGATATGAACAGGAAGGCGAGGCTGGCGATAATGCCGATGCCGCTGGAAAGCCCATCCATGATGTCTACGATGTTGAGGGCATTGGTTATTCCTACGACCCATATCACCGTGAGGATGTCGGCGAACCATGCTGGAGAAATAAATTTTATCCGGATATCAAAAAATAAGAGGCAAAATGCCGCGAGAAATTGAAGGACAAATTTCTTCCTGTATCCCAATCCGCGCGGGTGGATGTCGTCAGCGAGCCCGGTGAGAAAGATTATCAGCGTTCCGTAAAAAATACCGCGCAAAGACCGCAGCGTTCCCGTAGGAAAATTGGTGAGGAACCGGACAAAAAGAAGCGAGACAGCCAGCGCCACCGCCACCGCCACCCCTCCCAGGTAGGGCACGGGATTTTTGTGCGTTTTAATCTCGGTGACAGGATGATCCAGAATGTTTAACTTGACGGCCAGAAGCCGTACGGCAGGAGTCAGTATGCCGGAAATGCACAACGCCGTTAAAAAGCAAAGGAGATAAAGCGTGTTGTCGGAAAAGATCATCGCATAGCCTCAGAGTTCAAAGACATCGCAAAACGAATCTGCATATTCAGGTTTAAGCGACTTTTGCAGGGATTCCCAGTTGCGGGAACCCTTCTCATCAAATGGCAGAATCGAATAAGAACTCAGCCGCCGCATTTCAGCCCGGTTGACAACTACGTGCGTGAATCCCCGCTCTTTTAGTATCTGCTTCAGGTTTTCCGCATTTTCCGCGCTATTCGCCCAGAGTACCAGCGGGCTTTGACTAAAGACGGGACTTACAAATATGCGCCGTTTGTAATAGAAGCTTCTTTGATCGCCAACCAGCAGGACTGAAGCGTTTGCGGGAGTATTCTCATTGATAAAGCCGGCCGCCCCGAAATAAGTAAGTTTCCTGGCCAGATAATGATGCCGCGTTTCCAGCCCCATCGCGACGGCAAATGGCTCCGTGGTCTGCGTCACCCAAAAGAATAGAAAAAGGCCGGACAAAATGAAAGATCCAAGTAATATGCGGCCTGTCCAGCGGAAAACAATGTTCTGTCGTTCTATCCCGTTTGTCCAGGCATAGGCTGTGAGAATGCCGAGCACGGGAAGAACGGGCATTAGGAAACGCAGCACAGGACGGCTCATGCCCCAGGGAATGACAAATAAGCAGGCGTAGGATAAAAGAACTTTAATCGTCTTCGGCAGGGACCCGCAAAGCCATAGCGCCGGCAGAAACCATATGAAAGGCGTCCAGCCCAGATCTCCCAGTACGTCGAAACCGCCGCCGAACCCCAGGGTCTTGAGAGGAATTTCCCATACAAGGCTGATCAGATTAAGAAAAGAGCGGGGATGGTATTCCGTGAGCGCCTTAAAATAACCGGCAGCGGCCTGATCCAGCCAGGGGTTCCGCGATTTAACCCCCCACTCATGGAAAAAGGGAAAGACGGGATTGCCGACATAAATCCAGTTTTTTACCAGCCAGGGCAGAAAAAAAATCAGCGCCATGCCTGCATATAAAGAAAGCGCCCTGGCCTTCTTTTCCCGTGACAGGAAAGCAATGATTCCTCCGGTCAGCACTGCCGGTATCAGGCCAGTATATTTGATTCCCATGGTCCAGCCTGCCAGCGCTCCGGAAAGACAAAGAAAGCCAGTGTGTCCGTTCTCAATAAAAAGGATGGCGGCATAAAGCGCCAGAAATCCATAAAGCGCCAGACCGGTTTCCACATATCCGCCTGAGCTCAGCAAAAGAACCGCAGGCATAAGCGCCAGAATGATGGCGGCCAGACGCGCCGCGGAACGGTCGTAAAACCTGCCGGCGAACGCTGCTGCTGAAAGCACAAGCATAACGCTCAGACTCCACGCGATCAGATTGACAACAATGTCGTTTCCCAGTAAAAGGCCGATAGTCCAGAGCATTTCAAGGTTCTGAGGAAAAGCGGAATAAACCATGTGCCGCAAACCGAGCCAGTGTCCAGACTGAACATACGCGGCTGGAAGAGCCAGGTGATAAACCAGGGAATCGTAGTAAGTGATAGGAGCAAGGGCCAGCAGGAAGCTCAATGCAAAGGCGGTGAGAAACCCCCCGATGGCGAGCGCAGACCAGCCCATATGATGAAGTCCACGCAGCCATTCCCTGAAAGTGCGCAACAGAGGAACGCTTAAGAACATGGAGAAGAAGGCGATCGCCCATACGACAGCAGGGATCCACAGCTTTAACAGACCTAGCAGAACGGATATGAAGCTCCATAACCCGAGTCCGGCAGCCATTGAAAAGAGCAGTTTTTCGAGAGCGGAGAGCCTTGGAAGAGAAAGCTTTTCCAGGGTCCACATTCCAAGGGCCCCGGCAGATGCAAGGAAAATGAAAGCGGATAATATGGAGTTAATCTTAAAAAGAAATTCGGGGATCGGGTTCCGGTCAAAATAAAAAGCCGCGCCGGAGGCGATGATTGAGAGCAGCAGGGCGCTTTTTATCGCGGGGCGAACAGAGGGCATGACCGTATTTTCAGGCGGTGTAGGTGGTATTGCAAAACGCTTTTCAGGGATTCCAGACCGTAGCGCACGCTGCGGCGGAAATTGATGCTTGAAGCCTCCTTAAAATAGCGGGTGGGGACAGGTATGTCTCCGATGCGGAAACCGAAGGCAACAGCCTGTACAAGGAATTCGCAGTCAAATACGAAATCATCGGAGTTGCGTTCCCAGGGGATGGTTTCAAGAACCTTGCGTGAATAGGCGCGCATGCCGCTGTGCCATTCTCCCAGGTTTTGACCCATGGCCAGATTCTCAATCATGGTCAAAAAGCGGTTAGACACGTATTTGTAAAAAGGCATGCCTCCGGAAAAGGCTTCCTTCCGGGTGCGGACGCGATTGCCAAGCATTACATCACAAACGTTATTCCTGATCAATCCGGTGAGGCAGGGGATGAGCCGCGAGTCGTATTGGTAATCCGGATGGATCATTACGACGATGTCTGCGCCGGCATCAAGGGCCGCCCGGTAGCAGGTTTTCTGGTTGCCGCCATAGCCGCGGTTTTTGTCGTGCACGATAACCTCAAGGCCCAGGCGCCGCGCAACAGCTACGGTCTGATCGCGCGAACAATCGTCCACGAGGATGATATGATCAACGCTCCCTTCCGGAATATCGCGCAATGTCTTCTCAAGCGTCGATTCCGCATTGTAAGCGGGCATGACTACGACAATTTTTGGTGTGTTCACTGAAGCTGCACCCATGGAATATTTTGCAATGTTTTATACCTGTAGCGGCTGATAAGAGGAATCATACGGGGGTCATTGAGCGTATCTGATTCCAGAAAAACCGGGGTTTCGTGGAATCGGCGATCCAGCGCAGATTGAAGCCGACCGGGATTGCGTTCCAGCAGGCGGTAATTCCAGGCCATGCGTCCGGAAAAATACAGTAAATAGATCCAACGGGTTCCTCCTGAAGTTATGTACAGCGAATCATCCGGCGTTCTGCGCACGAGTTCCATGACTTCGGTATAAATCGGGTTTTCCCCGGCATCATGCATGTGTATAATGCGCGTTCTTAAATTCAGGGATAATGTGACGATAAGTATAACAAGAACAAGAGTGTATTTGAGAATGCCGCCCTTGACGTTTTTCAACCCGACGGCCAGAAGAATGAAGAACGGGATGGAATCTGTCAGCCGGTAGCATTCAGTCTGCGGTTCCCATGCCCAGAAAAAAAGGCCGTAAGCAGCAATCCAGAGCCAACTGAAGCGCCATATCATTTCCTGTCTGCTTCGAAAAGAACGAAGGAATAAAAAACCGGTTCCCCCCATTGAAATTGTTGTTAAAGTCCAATCAAACCAGTTCGGCCGGTAATTACCGTATGGCCATAGGCTTCCCCAGAAAAAACGCAGACTGGTCCATAACCAGATAAAAGGTCCTTCCCATCCTTCTCCGCCATGCCAGGCGAAACGGCCGGCTGCATCAAGGGCGGCGCTGCCCAGAAACCAGCGTTCCAGCCACGCCTGCTGTGGATGATGCGGCCAAATCAAAAACAGCAATACAAGTAAATAGGGAAAAATGATAGCAGGCAGCAGACAAGAGAAATAAGCGATGACATTCGACCTTCGTTCACGGGGACCGCTTTCCTTGATAAGCCAGTATAACGCCGGTATAGACCACAGAACGTGAACTATGTGGCCAAGCGCAGTCAGTCCCTGTAGCAGTCCGATCAACCGCCATTTCCGTTTTGCCGCAGGTTGAAACAAAAACCATGCGGCGAAAGCCAGAGGCAGAAATGCCAGAGGATAAACCTGGGCTTCAATACTCCATACCCAGAAAACTGCGCAGATGCCAGCCAGCCAGGTCAGCAACAGCGCCAGAGGTCTTTCAATAATCCGGTTGAGAAGAAGATACAGGCCGGTCAGGCCGCAGGCGGATAAAAGCGAAGTGAAAAGTTGCAATGCCGGAAGCGCCCTTATGACGCCGAGAGGGAGAAGCAGGAATTTCCAAAAAAGCGTCCCCAGGAATCCATACCATAGATGATTGCCGTGAAACCAGTAAACCGGGTTGCCCCATTCAAGAGCTACAGCGCAGGCCACTCCGTCAAAGTTCCACATCCGGGAAGGCAGGCTGATATAAAGGGTGAATGGAATAAGAAAGGCTAGAAAGGCCAGCATTCTAAGAGTTAGAGACGAACGAGATTTGGCTTTTGAATTTTATCCTGAAGCATAGTTTTTCCGGAAAATTTGAGTGCTTTGATTATAGTAAGCCGAGGACCCTCTTATACAACAGGCGGTGCGCTTCGATCATGGATGCCATGCTGAAAGATGACGCGCGCTTTTTCGCCTCGGCAGCGCGGGCCTGACTGACGGCGTTGTCAGTCAGCGTTTCGAGAATGGCCTCTTTCAGGGTTGCGGTTCCACCGGACGGTACGATTAATCCTTCTTTTGGAGCGTTAAGGATTTCGCGCACTCCGCCTACGTCCGTCGCTATCACAGGGCATCCGGCAGACATGGACTCGAGAACCACGTTGGGTGTTCCTTCCCAGCGCGAGCTCAGGATAAATCCGGTCGCCATTTTCAGATAAGGAAAAATATCCGGGACCTGGCCTATCAGTTTGACGCGTGTAATAACTCCCAGACGGAATATCTGACTGCGGAGAGCTTCTTCTTCGTTACCTTTGCCTGCAATAAGGAGGACCGCTTCCGGACGGGATTTCAGCACCTCATAAAAAGTCCTTATGAGCCAGTCAAACCCCTTCTGTTTGTGCAGTCTGCCCGCCGCCAGGAAAACAGGAGAGCTTCCGATATCGAGTTCTTTCCGGATCCTGCCGGTTTCTTCAGCAGGAATTCCCGGAGCGGGTTCGATGCCGTTATAAATAACTTCAACCTGCCGGGAGTTCAGACGGATGTTCTTCTGCGCGAATATTTTGAGCGCCTGCGAATTGACCGTGTAGATTCTGTTTTTCGCGCCAAGGCGTTCCACCCATAAATGGAAGAATTTCTCATGCTCCATAACGCGCAGGGAAGAAATATGAACACCGCCAACAGTTCCTGATAAAAGTCCGGCTAACGCGACAGAGGCGTTGGCCCGTGTCAGGAAACTATGAACGATATCGGGTTCCCAATGCGATATTTCCTTCTTGAGGCGGAATATCAATCCGGGCAAATCCATCAATCCGTACAGAAAATTGCCTGGCGTATTAAGACAGGTCACGTTTATGGATGATGCCCGGAAGCGGGCAAGCATCGGGCCTTCGCCCTTCAGGGCCAGTACCCGTACCGCATCTCCGCCGGCCTGAAGCCCTTTTGCCAGATGAAAGACCATTTTCTCCGTGCCTCCGATCGATAACCCCGGCAGCACAAGAAGAACGCGCATATCAGTTTGATTCAGTTGCGTATTCAGGAGAGTTTTTGGAGAGAATCTTGTTCAATGACAGGCCCTCCTTCCAAAGTGAGCATATGCCTGCGATGGAAATATAAACAAATTGAATGCAGTGTATTGTAAGGATAATCGGCAGCGATTGTTCTTTTGTGAGACCAATAAGCGTAAGCGCGGTTACGCCAAAAAGTTCAAATGTACCGACATATCCAGGCGCCTGTGGCAAAGTGACTGACAGGCCGAGGAAAAACAACAAAAAATAGGACTGCGGGAGCGATATGTGCGGCGAAAACCCGCGTGCCATAAGATAGAGTGTAATTCCTTCCAGAGTCCAGATCATAAGGGATAAGCCAAGGGAAGTTAGAATATAAGCCCAGTCCGTCATGCCGGAAATCCCGTGCGTAAAATTGGCCACAAGGTCCCGCAGCTTTTTTTTCAACAGCGGCGACAATGGGAAAAGTTCAATCAGATCATGGAGCAGGTTCTCATAATGCACGCTCATTACGAGAAAAACGATCAGACCGACGCAGCCCATGCCCATGATCAGCGCGGCCTTTTTAATATTCGCGGGGAAGGGAAAGAAAAGAGAGACCATGAGAAACGTTGTCAGAAAGGCGATGGTGTCGTAGATCCTTTCCAGAACGATGGTGCCCAGGCTTGCCGTGCGGGACACCTTGAACCGGTTCCCGCTGACGTGGGCGCGTACGAATTCGCCCATGCGGAAGGGAAGGATGTTGTTGGCGAAAAAACCGATCAACATGGAAGGCATCAGTGCCGCCGGAGAGACGAATTTGATCGGGGCAAGAAGCTTGGACCAGCGGATAGAGCGAAGAATATAAGCCGTTGTATAAGCGAGCAGGGCCAGGACAAACCAGCGCGGGTCGGCATGCGCCATCGAACTAAGGACTTCTCTAAAGGCAATGCCGCGCAGGGCGTAGTAAAGACAGCCAGCCGAGATAATGATCCCAAACAATAGTTTTTTATGCATGAAAAGGATTATAACAACCCATGCTGCGGTAAGGCGTCAAATTTAAAAAAACAACGTGTCAGCCACCCCTGCCGCAGTCGATCACGTTCTTGATTGCTCAGGCAGTGCCCTGCGTTTGAGCTTTGGGTCAGACCCAGGAAGTCATTGTTTCTACACTTCGATTTTTGACCTGGCCGTTGGTCATGCGGCGCTATGCAGTATTCCCGCTTGGTCTTCGGGTTTTGCGGTCTCTTGGAGGCGCGTAAGCATAACTGCCAATTCCCGTTCGGCAATCTCAAGGACGTGGATATATTGGCGGGTACGGCCCGTGCATCGCGATATCCGGCCATTAGTAATCAATGTAGTCAGCGACTTAACTGCAACCGGGTCAATGCCCGTAATAAATCCTCCAGGGCACGGAATTCGATAATGCTGGACGTGTGAATCTGGATCCAGTTCGAGAGAACGCAGGACTTCAAGTGGATTCAATGTGCCTGAGAATATTTCGAGGAATTCGATTTCCTGTCGCAGGTTTGCCAGAGCATATTCAATGATCTCAAGTCTTTTGGACTCGTTATGTGTCGCAGCGTCAAGGCCCCAACAAATGGCGAGCGCAAATTTCCCGGCACGGTCCCATAATCCGTATCCGTTGCGTGGATCGCCCAGATCGGAATCTTTTATCCTTTCGGTAAAACGTCCGTCGGCTCGTCCGAGTTGGTCCAGCATCTTGGAAATGGTTGTTTCATCAGTTAGTCCCGCAGGCAGCGCCTGAGAGAGCGGGATATCGACGTGTACGACGCCCGCGGAATCCGGCGGCCACTCCAGCCAGTCAGCGCGCTTCAGCCAGTCTTCGATCAGCCATGCGGGCGCGCTCCATGGAATAGTAAGGCGCCATGCGCGCATACGGCGAGGGAGGTCCTTCCCAGCCGTGTGAGCTTCCCAATAATTCCGGTAATCCTGCAACGACGCAGGGCGAAAACCATCAGGTTCAGGGATAGGGAATCCCGTCGTAACGGAACCAAATCTTGCTTCCAGAGCCAATGTTTTCGCCAGCTTTTGGACCAGGCCTTTCTCGCTGGAAGCAGGCGGTTTTTCCCTTCGGATATTTTCGAATACATCAACGAGAGAAGTTCCGAAAGAAGATCCAACTTCTTTAACCAAATTTCTTTGTGCCGTTACAGGCATCTGCCGGAATTGTTCGTATAGATCTCCCCGGGACTGCAAACTCAAAAGGAAACCCCGCTGACGCTCATGCGCTTCCCATCCTTTTGCAAATTCTTCAGGTGGTGTCAGCAGGTTGTAGTAAAAGGAATGTAAAACACCATTAATTCTTTCTCGAGACAGGGTGTCCTCCGGATCATATATATAAAGAGTACGTTGACTTTCGTAGCCTTCGTCTTCTCCATGTCCACTGAGAAAAAAATGAGCGTCTGTCCCATAATGGCGGACAGCAGTTTCAATATCAGCGGCTACGTTATCTCTGGCTGATAAACCGGCCGCCATCCTAGCCAGAGGTTCCATGATTTTTGGCTCAACGTACCTTTTGACGAGGGCACTGATATAAGCCTCGGGTGTTGCCATGTTTGCCCATGCCGTCTCGAACTCTTTTTCAGGGTCAAGAGACGGAATACCCCAAAAATCGATTCTGGGCGCTCGAACCGCAGCGTTGTAAACCGCCTTTAATAAACCATACTGTTCCGGATGATCCATACCGCGCCGCAATACGCGAACGTCGCCAAGGTCATAATCGAAAGTTGCGCCTTCCGCTTCGTTACGGTCAATCCGTTCCAGCAAAGCTCTTTTTGCTTTATCAAACTCCGTCCTCAATGGATGATCTTCTTCCAGCGTCCCAAGCGTATCTGCAATCTCTGAATACGTATCCATAAACCTGTCAACGGAAAAACCTGCATAATCAGGGTTAAAAGTTAATTCCTCAGCAGGATTTCTGGACCACCAATTCATTAATCCAATCAGTTTAACAGCTGCTGTCAACATATCCATGTCCACACCCAAACTCTGAACTACTTCCGCCCCTCCTAATACCTGTCCAGGCCCATCCGCAATGAGTTCCGGTTTAATTACGCCGGCGACAACACCTGCAATAACGGCACTTAAACCTGAGGTCGTTCTCACAAAATCGCGGCGGCTCTGGCCAGGAAATGCGTGCCCGTGCTCCGTCTGGTCAGGTGCAGGTTGTGGATGTGTTCTTTGTTTGGGTTCCTGTTTTGCCGCTTTGCGTGCCAGATGCGCGGCGCGCCAGCCTTGCAGCGCGGCTGCCGGGAGGGCGTAGAAGAAATCCAGCCAGGGAGCGAGAAGCAGGTCCGACATCCAGCCAGGCAGGAGCCTGCCTGGAAACCAGAGGTGAACGGCGTATTCGTGCCGGTTGACGAACTCGCGGAAAAACGAATGCAGGTTTTTGTCGACGTGAACGGTTCCATCAGTGACCGAGCCCGCCGTGCCGTGAAAGGCCAGAAGTATTACCTGGACGGCAAAAAACGCGGTCCAAACGGCTGCCATAACCGCCGCGGTGGTGAAACCGTGCTGCCATCCGATCTGGCTGAATACGTCTGCTGCAGCGCCGGACCACGCCCATCCCCCCACCATCGCTAACAGGGCGGTGAGCCAGGACTTGGCGGCCTCCTTTGGTGCATCGTCGCGGTATTCCGAACGCAACACGGTTTTGAGCACTTCCTGAGCATAGTGAAACGTACGGTTGTCGTCCGGCAGTACGAGATCCGGACGGAAATTATTGACACTGTCGGGCCCCATCCGGAAGGCTATCCGGAAAACGCTCTGGCTGCGGAGGGGACGTGTTCCCTGCGGACAGACGGCTTGAATAATCCCTTTATTGACCTCCGCCGTGACGGTTTCGTCCGGCTGAGGACCCGTTTCCATGGGAAAAGCGCCTGCCAGCAGGCGAATTCTATTCGGCAACAGGGGCATGCGATCCAATAAAAACCGGCGGTGGAATCCAGGGATGCGAAGAACCTTATTGAGGGCAGCGATAAGCGTATCCGGAGGGATTTGTGAAACAGCGTCGGCATTTTCCATTTGGCCATGCCTCCAGCCCAGAAGATCTTCAAGGTAGTATGCCAACATCCCGGCCGAATCATTTCTGCCTGCGGACACCTCCCGCTTGAACGCATCCATGTCGAGTTCTTCCGGAACAAAATCAGAATACGCAACGGGATTTCTTGGAATATCTCCGGGCCGATCTACGAAAGCGGCAACTTCGTAAGGCCGCAGGCTCCTTTCCCGCATAAGCCAATCGAGTTTCTTAAATTTATACTTGCTACTGATAATTTCCGAAATATAGTCGCCGATGCCTTCGGTCTCGGCTGCTTCGATGGGTAAGCGGTCGTCCTTAATCCCCGCGGGTTCAAGTATCCCCTCAAAATAGAAGCGGCCATTGATTGCCCGGCGATTCTGATAATCATGGCTGTTAAAGAATAGTTGCAGACGGGAAAAAGACCGCTCTTCAAGGTCTGCAAACCTGGCCAGCACATCAGGAGTCATTTCGCGGGACACTGCGGCGCGGGTTCTGTCGTCACGCTCCGTGTTCAGAACGGCGGTAAACCAGGGCAGACGTTTTTCTTTTATGGTCCCCCGATTGAAATAAAAGCTGCCTGCCCTAATGATCCGGCTAATCCAAAATTGGTGCCTTCTTAACATTTTCTCGACGCGTTGGACGAAAGTGTCGGGATTTTCTGCAGCGCCTGATCCGAATAAACGCCACAGCCTCGATGTGACGGAGGGCTGGAAGGACTCCTCCCGGACCTGCGTCGCCGCCGGAGCGAGAGCCTGCATCTCGAACGGCGACGGACGGGACTCGTGAAGCGTGAAGCGTGCCTGCACGCCGGAGTGAGTTACGGCACGCAGGCACGCTTCACGCGCCGAGCTCAGCGAAGGTTCGGCGGCAAGGCAGAACGCCAGCGTGAACGCGAGCGGCCTCACGATGAATTTGGGCGTAATCATGGGCGCGAAGAATATTCTATTCGGTTGAGCGTGGTTAATGAATATGCCGGAAGGCTAAATTTTGAATCCCAATCGGCCCATGGATTTCTGGGCCCCGGAATTGCAAAGGTGAGGCGTCTAATAAAGTGAAGAACCTATTTTCCGTCGGTCGCGATCGATCACGTGCTGATCGTACGCGAGAATCTGCCGTTCGTATCCGGAATTCGGCTGGTAATGCGGCCAATGCTCGACAAATAGCGCATGTTCCCGTTCAAGATGCGCGAGAATATTGCCTGCCGCTTTTTCCCGGCCGAGCATGAAAATGCAGCGCGCCGTCCAGAGGTCGGCCTCCCAGTAGCACGGTTCAATATGTTTGGCTGTGCGGAACCAATCAAGCGCGCGGGCGGGATCGCCTTCGCGGAAAAGCAGACGGCCGACAGCAAGAGGAATTGTCGCCCGACGGGGAGAAAGAATAATTGCGTTCAAATAACAGTTTAACGCAGGAGCGATGTTTTCTTGTTTTTGAGAGGCTTCCAGACAGGATCCCAAAGCTTCCAGATAATAAACGTTTTCCGGCGCAAGAGTTGCAGCCTTCCTGTAATCGGAGCAATCCCGTTCGTCATTGAGCATATCCCCTCTCATTGCCCACGCGTCCGCATTCCATGGGTCAATCGCCAGCACCTGATTGATACGGCCATGCTGCAGGAGATACGAAGCCGCGCTTTTCCAGCCTGTGATAGCGACTAGAAATAACCCGGCCAGCAGGAAAACGAATCTGGGAATTGAAACTGTTGGTGCGAAAATTCCTACGTCGGATGAGATTTCTTCAGCTAGTATTAAGGCGAAAAATAGAAGTATCGGCATATGCCATACGGGATTGAACAAAGCCCCGACGGCCAGAACAGCAAGACAGGCCTGCTCCGGTTTGCGCCTGTTGCTCCTGAATAAAAGCGCGATCCAGGCAATGATCAGAACTAGAAACGGCCATCCGATATCCGTTGCAGCCTGCAGAAATTCGTTGTGTGCGAAGGAAGTTGTCCGCCCGTAAACTACGGGATCATCGGCTACGGCTACTGGATGGCGCTGGTAAGCTGTTTCGAAGTTTGAAAGTCCGTAGCCCGTTAATGGCCGGTCGAATGAAGCTTTCAATGCGGATAGCCATATCTCCGGGCGATAGATATGCGCTTCCAGAGTTACATTGAAGCGTCGCAATGACCAAGGCAGGAAAAAAACAATGGCGATAGCGACCGCCAAAAGAGCATAAATCTTCATCCGCGTGCGCATCAGCGGTACAACGAGCCAGGCAAAGCCTGCAAGCAATCCCAGCAATGCACTACGCGAAAAACCGATAAGGACCAGAAAAACAAGAGTCAGCGCAATGCCAAGCTTTATTGCGCGAAGTCTACCCGGAACCAGTGTTTCTCCTGTGAGAAACACAGCAAGGGCCGCCATCCATACGGCGTTGAAGTTGGGATTAATCGGGAGCAGGCCTGAGGGCGAAAGACCTCTAAGATGCTGCCATAATGTCCCAATAATCGTTATTACTGCGCAAAGCAGAAGCCAGATAGAAATTCTCTGATCTCCAACCCATGATTCCCGTTCCTGGGATAGAGCGACCCATATCCAGACGAAAAATCCACCGGCAACTGTTGCATAAAGGCCGGCCCATTGGTCTGCTGAAAAAAACAGATTCAGCGTCAGCAGGCCTGAAACTGCCAGCACAAAAAAAGAAATTCGAACCGGACGGTGGATGAGCAGGATAATAAGCGGCAAAGCGGCCAAAGCCCAGAGAGTGAACATCCAGGGAAGTTTACAGCCATTCAGCAGCAGAGACAGTAATAGGAGAAACCCAAGAATATTAGAAAGCCGCATGCTTAGGAATTTTCCCCCCTTCTAGAACGGAACTTAGTTCAGACGCCATATCTGACAAGCCCAGTTCCCGGGTTATCTGCAAAGCGCTTCGGTAATAATGGGAGTTTATCGGTTCTTTACGAACAGCTTCGAGCATCCAGGCTAGAGCTTCCTGCAGTTCAGCGCGTGATTTTCGGGCAGTGGCGTCATTATAAAGGGCATTCCCTTTGACCGCGTATATCTTAGAATCGCGCGAATCCCATTGAAGGGATTTTCTAAGCAGGTGTTCTCCTTCGTTGCCTAATCCGCGCTGGAAGGCATAAACAGCCTGCGTGCAGGCTTGATCCGCTTTAAAGTGAGCCCATGCTGTCCAGGCCGCGCTGAAGAGAAGAGAAATAATCAGAGCCTTCTCCAAGCGTTCTTTCGTGCCGTTCGCTGAAGGAGACAGGCCATAGTCCAAGTTCATTCCGAGCATTATCCAGAAAAGAAAAGAAACGGCAGGGATCGAAAGCGAATAATCAACCAGGTTATGTGCGAGCACCGCCACGATTCCCGCTTGAATAGGGTATGTTTGTTTTCGGAATAAGGATCCGATTATGAAAACGAGACAAAAAAGCGAGGGAGTACCCGATTCCGCGGCAAACTGCAGGAAAGTATTGTGCGCAAACCATGTCCGCAAAGGCAGATGCAGAAAAGACATGGCATGCTCGTATGTTCCCGGCCCCAGACCCAGAAAAGGGTGTTGACGAATAACCACGAGCGCTCCCTGCCACCAGGCAAGACGGTGCCAGTCCCAACCACGTTTTATCTGCCAGTAAACCAGGCAAAAAATGATGACCAGGAAAAAACCAGGCATTATCCGTGATAATCTGTCTGCTCGATTGGGAGTCCTGGTACGGAATGCGAGATATGCGCTCCCTGCGGCTGCGGCGAAAATCGCTCCGAACGATCTGGTTAACAGCAGCGCTGCAAGTGCGGCGGCAGCGGATGCACCGTCCAGAACGTTTTTGTTGCGGCAAAATTCGTCGGCTGCAAGAAAAATAAATATCAGCAAACAGCCTGCCAGTATGTTGGGATTGAGCAGCGTTAGTTTTGGCGGATGCCGCAGCAGCGCAGATTCAACAATCGCTGCCAGGGAAAGGAAAAGACCAAAGAATGAAAGAACCCGCCTTAGAAAATGGACTTCACTTCGGATTAACGATCCGGCAAGCGTGAAGATAAGAAAATAATCGACCCAAAGAAGGAATGTTTCCCGGCTTATAAAACATGCGCCGGAAAACGCCGTGGCAATTGCCAGTACGGACAGAAGCAAGATCCACGCCGGCAGTTCCTTGTTATGGAGAATAGGAAAGATAAACCAGAAGGCCGCCGCAGCGCCCGTAAACAGGAAAAGATGAAGTATTGTTTGCGCCCAGAGATCAATGGCGCCATTTGCCAGAAATGAAAAAGCCAGGACAGGAACAATGATAAGGAGATGGTACGGCAATATGTCCCGGCCGCGCCGGTCGATCATTATTCGACCGATATCTTTGGCGTAAGAAGGACGATCAATTCCGTGCGTTGCTTGATGTCCTGTTTGCTGCGGAAGAGCGCGCCGAGGAACGGTATGCTCATCAGGATGGGAATACCGGTCACGATTTTCTGAGTGCTTTCAGTAATCAGCCCGCCAATGGCAAGGGTTTCTCCGTCGCGAAGGAGCACGGTTGTGTTCGCGTTGCGGGTGTTGATCACGGGCGGCGCGCCCGTGAAGGGCGCAGCCCCCGGGCTGCTGACTTCAGGACGAACTTTCAGCGTGATTCGCCGGTCCGCATTAATCGTTGGGCGAACGGTCAGCTTCACTCCGGCGTTTACGAATTGAAAGCCTACCTGCGTCCCTACGGCGGTCTGCGACACTACCTGATAGGGTTCCTGATCCGCAACTTCGATCGTCGCTTCCTCGTTGTTCATCGTAACGATATGCGGATTAGAAAGAACTTTCAGTTTGTTCTTGATGGCTAGAGCGGATAATTGAATGGACAGGAGATTGGCGGCGTCGCCATGTAAAAAAGAAAACGCAATTTGACTTGTGTCTGCCAAAGCGACTCCCAGGGCCCCAACAGAAGATGCTGATCCTGTCGTGCTCCCACTGGTGCTAGTATTCCCTGATCCGGAAGGTACATTCGGAGTAGTCACAACGCCTCCGATCTGTCCGGATGTTCCCGGTCCGGTGTTGCTGGTCTGCTGAGTGCTTGAGCCGTAGCTGTTCCCCCCTCCCGCAGATCGCGCATATCCCCAGGTTATTCCCATAGTCGTCTGGTCATTAAGAGTTACTTCGACGATTTTCGCCTCGATATCTACTTCCTGCGGTTTGCGATCAAGAGACGGAATAAGATACTCCGCTTCTTTAAGGCCCTCCTGGGTGTCAGTCAGTATGATGGAATTCGTTTTTGAGTCCACAGTGCTGACGCCTTTGCGCCCCGCGGCATTACGTATGGCGTCAAGCTGCGTTTTTACGTCGGCTGCCGCCGCATAGTTCAATTGAAAAACCCTTGTAAATGCCGTTGCCTGCGATTCTTCCTGATTAAGTTCTCCAGAGGTGATTACGCGGATAATACGCGGTCCAAGACGAAGCGCAACGTAACCTTTAAGAGTCAATACGGTCTGGAAGGCCTGGTCGAAAGGGACTTTATCAAGGTGCAGAGTAATCGTGCCCAGAATATCATTTCCATAAATTATGTTCATGTTCGATTTAAGGGCAAGCATGTGCAGCACGTCGCGGACGTCTGTATCCTGAAAATCTACGGATATGAGCGTTTTGGGAAGCGCTATCTGAGTCATCGAAATATTTTCCGGCATATTCGCCTTTGCAATCGCAGAGGTTTCAGCTGCGGCGTTCGCGGAGGCGGCGGCAGTCGTTCCCGCCGCGGGCACAGGAGAATTTGCCCCATAGAGAGGCTGCATACCCAGGGCAATCGATAAAACCAGTCCGATAAATCGTCTTAAGGAAGTCATGTTACGCCTCCATTTTCATATCCAATTCCACAGCTTTTAACAACAAAAATCTAATAAGGAATCCGAAATTCTTTAACCGTGTGATCGCGGCCAATCAATAAAACGCTTTTTGGCTTGATCACTCCGGATATTCCCTTTACCATTCGATTTCTGACATCATACAAACGGCCGTGCCGCAGAATATAAGAGGAAATCCCGGCTGTCAATAGCGCTATCGTTCCTCTATCATCGTGGGCAATTCCCTTCAACACAAGAGAGGCAATCTGCGGCGGCCTGTTGATTGCGTACTCGCTTATATGCGACGAGCCTACAAGTGGTACAAAGGGATCGCGGTAGAACCGGTCCGCACGGTAATGATATTTCTGGTAAGGGTGCGTAGCCGGAGGCGCGGGACTATTGCCTGGCAATGCCGGATCTGCGGCGAGAACGTTGCCGGCTAAAAACACTGCAAAAATAAAAGTTACGTGTCTATCCATGGTATTGGAACGTTATTAGAGAAAATGTCGCGCTGACCGTCTTTGACGAATCTTCCTTTGCCTGCGCCGCAGAAAGTGTAAGGTTGCGTGTGGCGAAAAGCCTGCTTCCCGTTCCCATCGCCGTCAAAAAACGTCCCAGTGAATGAAAAGAGGCCACAGCCGTAATAACGTAAGGGATCTCATCATACTGGCCCTTTGAAACCGGTTTCCCTGGCGCCAGGCTCGAAAGCTGAAGTCCATTTGTCTCGGCGCGATGCGTTAATGTCCTCAGTAGCCCCGGCAATTCGGCCGATTTTGGCAGTTGCTGTTCCATTTCAAAAACTTCTATCTGCAACTCGGCCATCTCCTGCTGCAGCTTTGGAAGTTTTGCGACTTTCTGCCGGACCATGTTTAAACGTCCGGAAAGGTTTTGCACTTCCGTCCGCGATTTAACGATATCTTTGTGAAGCGGCATAAAAATTATAGTTGTATAACCAAAAATGACGCCCCCCAGAAAAAGGGCTGCCACGGTTATCGCCAGTAGCGTGTTACGGTCTTTGGGTAGTGTTAATTGCATTGGTGGCAACCTGTGCTCGATAATTCATCCGCAGGTGAAAAGATAATGTCGTGCCACCCGCTGGATTTTGCGCTGCTGAAATCGTTCCCAGATCCGCTCCGGTGAAAGTCTTTGAAGTTTCCAGATTTGAAAGAAAATCAGCTATGACATAATTGTCCAAAGCAACGATGTCCAGATCAATTCCCATTGAGCTGTCGGGCTTTTTGACAGTAGTCATGCTGGTGAACCATAAATTCGATGGTAATTCCTTCAAGAGATCTTCAAAAAAAACAGGGTAAGTCAGCCTTTCGTTTTCCAGGAGCAGGACAAGATTCTTGCGCGCCTGAAGCTGGGTTTTATTTTTCTCCATCTCATCAACGCGCTGCACCTGAGGCTGGAAACGGTCAATTTCCCGCTGCAGATTAACCATCTGCCTGTGCAGGCTTGAGCAGCTTGTCCGCATGGAAATAGTCACAGGAATCATAATTGCAATCACCGCCGTTAAGACGATCCCGGCGGGAAGGAGCATGGCTGCCGGAACTTTCTCGGCGCGTACTTCACGGGGTAATAGATTAATGCGGATCATGAATATTCATCCTGCTCGTTTCGCATGGCCATGCCCGCAGCCACCGCCATCTGAGGCAATTGGCTGCGGTTCTCATCCGTGATAAGAATGTCACCAAATGCGGTGAAGGGATTAAAAATTTCCGTGGAAACGGCTAGGTCGCGCGCCAGGAACTTGTCGATATTTTTCAGACTGGCCGAGCCCCCGCAGAGAAGGATTTTTTGCACCGAGCGGTCAGGACCTTGAGACAGATAGAAATCAATAGATCTACGGACTTCCGCTGCAAGATCTTGAACAACCGGGATGAGGGCATCATATATCTGCTGGGCTTCGGAGTCCCCGGAGCCTTCTGATAACCCCCAGATTTTCTTTTTCTCTTCGGCGGTTTTTATGTCGCACTGCATCTGGCGCTGCAGCGCTTTGGTAAATGAATTTCCTGCGATAAAAACGTCCCGGACTACTTTGCTGATGCCTTTTTCGACGATAGATATGCTGGTGGCTGTCGCGCCGATATTCATAAAAATGACGGTATCAGTCGTTCCGGGGGCAATAATTTCATAAATGGATTCCAAAGCAAAAGCATCGACATCCAGGATAACGGGTTGAAGTCCGGCTTCTTTAAGAATGTCCGTTTTCGTTTCAACGGCATCTTTCTTGGCGGCGACTAAGACCGTTTCCATCATTGGGCGCCCATCTTCAAGCGTGTCGCCTATTATAAAGTAGCCCAGATTTACATCGTCGATGTTAAATGGAATGTACGGTTCCGCTTCGAATTTTAAGGATTCCTTGAGTTCGTCGGTTTTCATTTTCGGAAGTTTTACGTAACGTACGATAACAGAATTCCCGGAGATGGAAAATGCCGTTCGTTTCTGGCCCAGCAAATTTTCACTCAGATATCCGATCAGAGCATCAGCAGCCTGCAGGCGCCTTTCGTTAAGAGGTGCATCCATAGGAAGATCTTCGCCATAGGGGATAACCCCACAATGCGCCAGCGACCAGTTTGCTCCCCTGCGTTCCAATCGAACGATTTTAATGGAAGTGGTCCCAAGATCGACTCCAAGCAGTCCTCTTGATTTTTTAAGTAACGATAGAGACTTGAATGTTGGCAGAGTCATGTTCATTTCAATACCTAAAATTGAAGCGAAACATTGGTGTGGCGATTATGTTTAGCAGCAGTGTTAAGATTTGTCAAGGAAAAAGGATCCGAATCCAGAAAATGGGTCTTAAGCATGTCAGATATACTCCAAGGCAAAGAAATGGGCCAAAAGGTATAAATTCATTCCGATTTTTGCGATGTAATATAATCAGCAAAACGCCGAAAATTGATCCAATAATTGAACCTAATAAAATAGATCCTAACAAGCCATTCCAGCCTAAAATAGCGCCTGCGGCTGCAACTAATTTAATGTCCCCTCCTCCAAGCGCTTCCTTTTTAAATAATTTCTCTCCAACCCATGCCATCAGAAACATGAATATTGCTCCCGCTGCGGCTGCTGAAAAACTTTCAATTACGGTATGGGTATTTTGCCAGCGTAAGAATGGATTCGCTGAACTAAACGCCCAGCCGGAAATAAGAAGTGATAGGGACAGTTCGTCGGGGATGATTTTATTCTGGACGTCTATGAGCGATATAGTCAACATGTAAAAACTGATCCAGCAGGCCAGCATAGCCATTGCAGGCGTGTATTGATATCGCCATGCCGCCAGGCCAAAAAGCAGGCCCATGCTTAATTCGACCAGCGGATATCTCAGAGGAATCATTTTCCGGCAATCGCGGCAGCGTGATTTTAAGAGGAAGTAACTTAATAACGGAATATTATCAATAAGCCGGATTGGGGAGTGGCAATACGGGCAGTGAGAGGACGGCAGGAACAAAGATTCTTCGCGGGGTAAACGCCAGATGCAGACATTGGCGAAACTTCCGGCACAAAGCCCGATAAGTGTAAGAAGAATAATCATAGGACGAAAAGAAAGGCGACCCTTTTTGCAGGGTCGCCTTTCTCAATTTGAATAATTGCTTCCGTCAATAAGACGTCCAGAGATTACCGCGTGAATCGCTGTGTGTGCAGCGGACAAGGATCCTTCCCCAGTTGTTGTCTGTTGAAGTGTTGTCATACGACCAGCCGCCGCCATCTCCCGGAGTTGTTTCCTGGGTAACACCAGCGCTGTCTGCGTGGCCGGTATTGTAACTGGACACCGCAGGCAATTTCGCCACAGGAATCGCCGTCATATACTTCGAACTGGAAGTAAGCGAAGTCAGATCATCTGCAGGGTATTGGCCTTCGGTATCTCCATAATAAATGGAAAGCGCCGAACGGAGTGACCCCAGATTTCCCTTGGTGTTCGCTTCGTTTCCTTTGGTGATGAGCTGAGAGAACTTAGGAATGGCAATGGCTGCCAGGATACCAATGATTGCGACTACGATCATCAGCTCAATGAGAGTAAACCCTTTTCTGTTTTTAATCATGTTTACGTCGCCTCCTTGTATAGCTTTGGAATTGTTCGAAGTCTATCAATGATGTAAGGGGCTGTCAAGCAACGCACAGAACTTCCCCGCTGGTAAAAAAGGTCGGCGTAATTCCCGTCTGATATATCCCG
>CAZSAL010000019.1:0-42708 GCA_964604825.1 uncultured Elusimicrobia bacterium | reverse complement strand
TCTTGGGGGAGAGGGAGTTCTTGAGAGAAACCCCGCCGTACAACTAAAGAGATTCCCGGTACGGATGTGCCAATCGCGATCAAATAGACCTTGCAAAATAGAAGTATTAATTCTAATATTCAAGAGTGATCAAACGACATTTTGCGGCGGATCTTCTCCGTAAATTAAAAACGTTCCCGCTCGTCACCCTGTTGGGGCCGCGTCAGTGCGGTAAAACCACGTTTATCCGCGACCAATTGGAGTCGTGGACGTATGTCGATCTGGAACGGCCTTCTGATTTCGAACCGCTGGCCGCTGATCCGGAGCACTGGCTGAACGCTTGGCAACGGCGGGTCATTTTTGATGAAGCGCAGAGACTGCCGGCTCTTTTCCCGGTTCTTCGCAGCCATGTAGACGGAAACCGTTCGCGGAAAGGACAGTTTGTGCTCCTTGGATCGGCCTCGCCGGCGCTGGCGCAGCAGATGTCGGAAAGTCTGGCGGGTCGAACATCCTTTATTGAAATGACGCCGTTTCGATGGAATGAAGTTTGCCGGATGACCCGGGCCTCTCTGCTCACGCTATGGTTCCGCGGAGGATTCCCGGATGCCTTTCTCGAAAGGAGCGACCGGGCGCGTTTGGACTGGTTTGAATCATATACGCGCACGTTCATTGAGCGGGACCTTATGGCACTGGGAATCGAGATATCGCCTGTTCAGATGCGGAAATTGTGGACGATGCTGGCGCATGTTCATGGAAGGGTCTGGAACGCCTCGCCGCTGGCGGCTTCGCTTGGGACCAGCTATCATACGATTAACCGGTACACCGATATCCTGGAACAAGCCTTCCTTGTGCGCCGGCTTCCTCCCTACTTTACGAACATAGGAAAACGCTTAACTAAGAGCCCCAAGATCTATCTGCGGGATTCCGGCCTGCTGCATTATTTCCTCGGGATCCAATCTCCTGCCCAACTGGAGGTCTCGCCTTCGCGCGGGGCCAGCTGGGAGGGGTTCATGGTAGAACACCTTATTTCTGCGTTCCAAATGCAGGTCCCCGGAACGCAGGCATTTTACTGGCGGACAGCGGCCGGCGCCGAGGTAGACATTCTGATTCAGAAAGGTGAACGATTGATCCCGTTTGAAGTAAAGCTGCATTCTGCGCCCACGCCTCAGGATATACGCGGCCTGCGGCAGTGCATGGCAGACCTTAAGCTTTCCAGGGGATATCTCCTTTATCCAGGGAAGGAAGATTATTCCCTTGGCCATGGGGTTATGGTCCTTTCGGCGAACCGGTTGTTCAGTTCCCCTGAAAAGTGCAGGGATTTATAAGTAACTATAAAGTACACGAACTCGCCCCTTGACCACCCGGATTATGCGTGAGTAAATCAAACGGTTTCGACTCTTGGCTGCCCGGCTGGGTATTATTTGAGTGATTTACAGAAGAGGTAGGCGATGATGGTTTTGGAGTCGCGTATTTTGCCGGTTTTGATCCAGCGTTCTATCTGCCGCGGCGCGGCATGGACAAGTTCGATAAATTCATCTTCGTCGGGATTAATTTTTGTGGCCACCAGGTTCTTCGCGAGATAAAGATGAATGACCTCATTCGAAAAAGCGGCAGTCGGCCAGAAAGAGAGCAATTTTTTCCAGCGCCGCGCGCGGAATCCGGTTTCTTCCTCAAGTTCCCGGCGGACGCAGGCATCGGGATTTTCGCCCGGCGTTAACTTTCCCGCCGGAATCTCACAGGTAAATTCGCCTACCGGATGACGGTATTGTTTCACCAGAAGAATCCTGTTGTTGGAATCAAACGCCAGTACCCCTACGGCGCCGGGGTGCGTCAGGTATTCCCGCTGAGCCGTTTTGCCTCCGGGTATTATTATCTCATCGCAGCGGAAGCCGACTGCCCGCCCTTTAAAAACGTGAAGCTCCCTGCGGAATTTTTCTCGATAAAGCGCGTTAAGTTTCATAAGCGGTTGATATAGAATGAATTATAGCAAAGGGGTTTGTTTCATTGACGCCAAACTTGCAAATGATATATATTTTTCAATACGTTTGTTATGTTTCCACCAGCGGTTTGCCGGTATTAAGGAGGTCGTGCGCTGGATGCATTTGATTGGCCTGATTTTGGGAATCTGTCTTTTTCTGGGCGGTCTCGGCTACCTCTTTCATCCAAAAATTATTTTGAAGGTAAACGCGTTTGCCCGGGACGCAGTTTTCCGCGATTCGCGGGCTCTGCTGGAGAACCGGCGCATAGGCGTTATCCTGCTTCTCCTTTCTTTCGTTATCCTTGTAATTTCAGTGGCAACGTTTCATTAACTGGGTGAACCGTCACTATGCCTTTAATTAATACGGGCCAAATTGTTTTGGATCGCGTACGCCGCCGTCTTCCTTCTGCCGTGGGGGACGTTTTTCTTGTTCATTCCAGGCATCGCTCCGCGGAATGGAGCGAAGGAAAGCCGGAAAACAGGATCAACGCCGTTACTCACGGGATGGGTGTGAGGGTTATCGATGGCGGGCGGCCGGGTTTCAGTCACACCAACCGCTGGGATAACGCGGCGCTGGATGAAGCGGTAGAGAAAGCTCTGGCCTCCAGCCGTTCCACGGCCGTTGATCCTTATGCCGACGTGCCTCTGCCTTCAGAATCCGGCGCAGGGGATCTGGATCTTGTAGACGGCAGCCTGGTTTCTTCAGGCTGGGATACGCGGGCGGGGTTTCTTGGCGGTCTGGAATCGGAAGCGAAGAAACAGGATAAACGGATCGCCAAGATATTGCGGGGCAGCTACAGTGAAGCGCAAAGCGACGTTGCCGTAGTAAACACCCGCGGTATTGCCCGGGAATATTCGGGTACAAGCGTGGGTTTCAGCATGGCTTGCGTAGCGGTGGATCAGGCCGAGACGCAGATCGGATACGCCTTTCAGGCGGTGACCCATTATAGTGCGCTTGACATCCCCTGGGTTATCCGGAAGGCAGTTGAACATACGGTTTCCCTGTTGGGCGGCAGACGCATTCCTTCCGGGCGCTACGATCTGGTGCTGGATCCTTTTGTCGGAGCCGAAATGCTGGAACTCCTGGCTGCCGCGTTGCGTGCGGATAGAGTGCAAAAGGGCCGGTCGTTTCTGGGGGACAAGATTGGCAGTAAAATTGGTTCTCCGGTTTTGAAAATAGTGGATAACGGCCTGTTGCGCCGGGGCCTGGGCAGCGCGCCGGTGGACGCGGAGGGGCTGCCTGCCAGGGAAACAATTCTGATTGAAAATGGTATGCTGAAGAACTTTCTGTATGACAGTTATACTGCCCGCAAGGCCGGGCATAATTCGACCGGGAACGCGGGCCGTTCTTCGTATAAAGCGCTGCCGGGGCCGGAGCCGACAAATTTTTATTTGGAACCAGGAATGAGGTCTCCGGAAGATCTGCTGCGCCAGGTTAAATCCGGCATATATGTGCGCAGCGTCATGGGCCTGCATACCGTTGACACCGTTTCCGGTGATTTTTCGCTCGGTCTTATGGGGGAGCGGATCGAAAATGGGGCAAAAACTCATGGCGTCCGGGGTGTCACCATGGCCGGGAATGTCCTGGAACTGCTGAAAAACATAGAAGCCCTGGGATCAGATTTAACGTTTTCGGGATCGGTAGGATCTCCGACAATTTGGGTACGTGATATCTCAGTGGGAGGGGCATAATGAAGGTTTCTGGAAAAACGCAGATCTTCGGTATCATTGGATGTCCAATCGAGCATACCCTGTCGCCGGTCATGCATAACACCGCCTTCGAAGCGCTGGGGATGGAAGCGGTATATCTTCCATTTTCCGTCAGGCCGGAAGACCTCGGAAAAGCGACCATGGCTCTGCGCGCCCTTAATGTTTCCGGAGTGAACGTAACCTTGCCGCATAAAGGCGCGGTCATCGAGTTCCTCGACGATATTGACGTTTTTGCCAAACGGGTCGGCGCGGTCAACACCGTTATTCAGAAAAGCGGAAAGCTTCACGGGTACAATACCGACGGCGCAGGTTTTATGCTTTCCCTGCGTAAGGATGCGCACTTTGAGCCGGAGGGCAAGAAAGTGGTTATCCTTGGCGCAGGTGGCGCTGCCGCGGCCGTAGCCATGGCCCTCTCCGATGCGGGCGTTAGGCGAATTGTTGTCGCCAACCGGAATAAAGATCGCGCCGAAGTGCTTACCAAGCGCATCCGTAAATATTACGATCGCGAGGCAATTCCCATAGCCCTAGACGAAGGCAGGGCGCTGTACTGGCTGATAAGGGAATCTGATCTTCTGGTCAATGCGACGTCGGTAGGACTTATAGGTCCGGACAAGCTTAAAATCAATCCGAACAGCTTTCACGATAAGCTTCTGGTTTTCGACCTCATCTACAGGGAAACACAGCTGCTTAAAATCGCGCGCCGCCGCGGCAGCAAAATAATCGACGGTCTTGGCATGCTCGTTTCCCAGGGCGCCCGTTCATTTGAACTGTTTACCGGCAAACGGGCTCCTTTCCGGATAATGAAAACCGCCGTAGAACACGCAATCAAATATATTAAATGATCCGCAACGCCTTCCTGCAGGCATTCGCCTGAAAGCCTGCGGAAGCGCTGCGAAAGAGGTGGCTGAATGAGTCTGCGATATCTGACTGCCGGAGAATCTCACGGGCGGGAGTTGACCGCTATCCTGGAAGGTATGCCTGCGGGAGTGCCTGTCACTGAGGCCGATATTAATTCCGAACTTTCCCGCCGCAAAAAGGGATACGGTCGCGGACCCCGTATGACCTCTATAGAAACGGACAAGGTTGTGGTGTCCAGCGGTATTCGCTGGGGGGAAACCCTGGGCACGCCTATATCCATGACGATTTCCAACAAGGACTGGGAAAACTGGAAGGAACTGATGTCCGTTGATCCGGCTTTCCGCAGCGAGTCCAGGCGCATCGTAAAGCCCCGGCCCGGTCATGCGGATCTTGTAGGCATACTCAAGTACGACAGAAAAGACATTCAGGAAATTCTGGATCGTGCTTCCGCGCGGGAGACCGCGGCAAGAACGGCGGTTGGGGCTGTCTGCAAAAAAATGCTCGATTCTTTTGGGGTGAAAATCTTCTCTTTCGTCCGGCAGATCGGCTCAGTTCGCGCAGGCAACATCCCGGCTGATGCCGGTGAAATCTCACGCCGCGCCGAGGTTTCTCCTGTGCGCTGCCCGGATGGGAGCGCAGAGAAAGAGATGATGGCGGTCATCGACAAAGCAAAAGAGGACGGCGACACGCTGGGAGGCGTTTTTTCCGTAGTAGCGACTGGATGCCCTCCGGGTCTCGGCAGTCATACGCACTGGGACAGAAAGCTGCAGGCAAAGTTGTGCGGCGCCCTGATGTCCATACAGGCGATAAAAGGAGTTGAAGTAGGGATGGGATTTGAAATGGCGGGACGCCCCGGCAGCCAGGTTCATGACGAAATTTTTTATGCGAAGGAGCGCGGTTTTTACAGGCAGACAAATAATGCCGGTGGATTCGAAGGCGGAATGACGACCGGAGAGCCTGTAATGCTGTCCGCAGTGATGAAGCCCCTGCCCTCGCTGCGCAAACCGTTGAAATCGGTTAACTTGGAGACGAAAGAACCATTTGCCGCAGAAGTTGTACGCTCCGACGTCACCGCAGTTCCTGCGGCCGCGGTTGTGGCCGAAGCGGCGGCCGCATTCGAGATAGCCTGCGCATTCAAGGAAAAATTCGGCGGAGATTCTCTGCGTGAAATGAGAGACAATTTCACGCGTTATGTTGAGTACGTCAAGGGGCGATGAACATCTTCCTCACCGGTTTTATGGGTACGGGCAAGACCGTAGTGGGCAAAGAGGTTGCAGGCCGTCTTAAACGTAAGTTCATTGATATGGATCGCCTCATCGAATTGCGCGCGGGCCGTCCTATCGCCGATATCTTCCGATGGGAGGGGGAACCGGCGTTCCGGGCTCTGGAGCGCGAGGCCGCCCGGCAGGTGGCGCGGGAGCGCCATTCTGTCATCGCCACTGGCGGGGGGGTTCTGCTTGATTCTTCCAATTTCCAGGTTCTCTCGTCGTCAGGTCATCTTGTCTGCCTGACAGCCTCGCCGGAGATTCTCGCTCACAGACTGCATGCGGATACAAGCCGGCCGCTTCTGGCCGGTGTGGACAGGAAGGAACGAATTGTACATATGTTGAAGGTTCGCGAAACTGTTTACCGTCTTTGCCCGATCCAGATTTCAACAAACGGCAAATCCATACACAAAGTGGCTGATGAAGTGATAGCTGCGATAAAACGTATCGAAAGCGAAAAATAATGGAACGCATTATATCCAGGGCGGACGGCACCCGCTGCGAGATAGTTCTGGGGCCACTCTCGGAATTTCCCGCAGAGTTCACGCGAATTGAAAAAAGCGGGAGGTCCGCAGCAGTTATATCGGACACGGCTGTCGCCGGTCGGTACGGGGAGATTATCGCTGAGGGTCTGTCCAGGGCGGGGCACAGAGTAAAGACGGCCGTGATCCCTTCGGGGGAAGCGAGCAAGACTCTGCAGCAGGCCGGCCGCTTGAGTCGCTGGCTGGCGCACAACAATTTTGACAGGCATTGCCGGATCGTGTCTGTCGGCGGTGGTGTGACCAGCGACCTGGCAGGATTTGTCGCGGCTACCTATCTGCGCGGAGTGCCTGTAATCCATGTGCCCACTACGCTTTTGGCCCAGGTCGACGCTGCTATCGGGGGCAAAACAGGGGTTGATATACCTGAAGGCAAAAATCTCGTCGGCGCCTTTCATCAGCCGCATCTGGTTTATATCGATCACAAAACTCTCAAGTCGCTTCCGTCCCGCCATCTGCGTAACGGCCTTGCCGAAGTAATTAAGTGTGCGGCGATCAGCGACGCCGGGCTCATGGATATCCTGGGAAAGGAAATGGATGCGATTTTGAAGGGGGTTTCGGATAAACTGCCGTCCATTATAGCCCGCTGCGTGGAAATCAAGGTTCGTATCGTCGAGCGGGACGCCAGAGAGAAAAAGGGGCTGCGGCAGCTGTTGAATTTCGGTCATTCAATCGGCCATGCCATTGAAGCGGCGGCGGGCTACAAGGATTATCTGCACGGCGAGGCGATTTCGATAGGAATGTTTGCCGCGGCCTTCATTTCCACCAGCATCACAGGCATGGAACCGGTAGACCGCATACGTCTTGGGACATTGTTAACGAAGGCGGGTTTGCCGCTGACCGCGCGGAAACGGATTACGCGGGATAAAATACTGGAACATCTGGCGCGCGACAAGAAATCCAGAGATGGCTCAGTCAGGTTTGTCCTTCTGGAGAAATTAGGACGCGCTGTAAGCGGATGCGAAGTAACGCCGGAGATCCTGGATGTCGCGCTGCAGGCGGTAAATCTTTAGCGCCGCGCGCAACACTGGAAAGGTAATACACTTTATGAATTCTTTTCTAAAAGATCTGGAGAAAACAGGGCCCTTCTTGGTCGCTTCCTTAGACGGTGATGATCTGCCGTTCCTGCTGGAAGAGGCGCGTACGGCGCGTGCGGACATGGCGGAAATCCGCATGGATTTATGGAGCAACTTTTTTCGCGAGGACTGGGCCGTTAAAATGGCGCGCTTCAAAGAAAAAATACGCCTTCCTCTTCTCGTGAGTTTCCGAGGGGGAAAGCCCTTCCCGCCATGGTGGCTGCCTGTACACTGGAAAGCGCTGAGCGCCGCTTCTCTGATCGATGTCGAATGGAATGCCGCATACCCCTGGCGCGAAATAACGAAACAGGCGCGGGATCACAAGGTCGCGCTCATGATTTCCCATCATGATTATCAAAAGACCCCTTCGCTTAGGGAGCTGACCAAAATCGTGAAGAAAGCCTATGGGAAAAAAGCTGATATCGTGAAGATTGCGACACGGGTGCAAAATGAATCGGATGTTCGAACACTGTTTGAATTAAACAATCTTTTCGGCAAGCGCCTGATAACGGTGATGGGCATGGGTCCGTTGGGGGCTCTATCCCGTTTTGTTGCGCCGCTTTTCAATTCCTGCCTGGTTTATGGCTACATTGGCACTCCTACGGCCAGCGGGCAACTGCCATTCAGAGATCTCCAGGAGCGGATGCGGGCTTTCTATCCCCGCTACGACTCCCTCTTTCAGGAACGTTCATCCCGTCTGGTATTGTGAACCTAACACACCTGCTGCTGTTTCAGAGACGGCTTGACAAGCTTAAAGTAAAAGCCTGCTGGATCAACCATCAGCCGGATCTTTTTTATCTTAGCGGGTTCGGAGCGGAATCCTGCTGGGGTATCGTAGGCCGGAAAAAGGCTTATATGATCGTTCCAGCGCTAGCTCAGGAACAGGCCGCATCGATCGTAAAAAACTTCAGTGTCGTGGCGGTAAAAAAGGGATCGGAAATTCCTGCATTGATCGCGGATCTTTGCAGGAAGGAGGGGTGGACATCTGTTGGTTACGATCCGGGCCGGGCAACGGAAGCAGAAATGAATAGATTGCGTAAATTGAGCGGAAAAATAAGATGGATTCCTGTTTCTGGAGTTACAGCGCCTTTACGGATAAAGAAAGACATCCTGGAGATCCGGGCTATGCGCCGTGCCGGCCATGTAGCCTTGCAGGGATTTGAATACCTCAGGAAAATCGCCAGATCCGGGATGAGGGAATGCGATCTTGCGGGTGAATTTGAAAGGTACATTCGAAAAAATGGAGCCACAAAAGCCTCCTTTGATACCATAGTAGCTGCCGGTGCAAATTCGGCTTATCCACATTACATAACCGGTAATCAAATAATGCGGAAAAATGAAGTCGTTTTGTGTGATCTAGGATGCCAGGTTGATGGGTACTGCTCCGACTTGACCCGGACCTTTTTTTTGGGTAATATATCACTGCTTGGGCGGAAGGTCTACGATACTGTTGCCCAGGCTCAGCGTCTAGCCATCCAGGCTGTAAAGCCTGGAGTCAAGACCGCCCAGATCGATCGCATTGCTCGTGATGAAATTGAGCGTGCCGGATATGGGCGGCATTTCATTCATAGTACCGGACATGGTGTAGGGATCGAAGTGCATGAACCGCCCTGGGTCGGCTCGACAAGCGCCGATACGCTGGAACCCGGCATGGTTATTACTGTTGAACCGGGTGTATACCTTAAAGGGTGGGGTGGCGTACGGATTGAAGACACGCTTCTTGTCACCGTCAACGGATACGAAATATTAACAAAATAATTTTGGGGGAATATGTATGTTAGGGCCGCTCGATTTTCATAATGGACTAATAGTTGAATATCAGGGACAGCCGTACGAAATTTTATGGTTTCAGAACCACAAAACGGCCATGTCCGGCGCGATCATGCGCGTAAAAATTCAGAATCTTTTGACTGGATCAATCCTTGAACGCACGTTCAAGCCCGCTGAAAAGTTTAAAGAACTGCAGGTGTTTAAGAAAAAGAATCAGTTCCTGTATGCCGAAGGCGATACATACCACTTCATGGATATGCAGAATTTTGAACAGATTGCCTATCCAAAAGAAAAACTGGGGTCTTCCGCCCAGTATTTGACGGAAAACATGGAAGTGGAAGCCGTATATCTGGAAGACAAGTTCCTCTCAATTTCACTCCCTTCGTCTGTAGCGCTCAAAGTAAAGTCCACTGTTCCGGGCATCAAAGGCGATTCGGTTTCAAACATGATGAAACCAGCGACTCTTGAAACCGGAGTAGAAATCCAGGTGCCGCTGTTCGTGAAAGAGGACGACCGGGTTCGCGTAGACACGCGCACCGGCGAGTATCTCGAACGAATCTGATATGGGCGATAAAAAAAATCCGCTGGAAGAACAACTCAAAGAATTAATCGACTTCTGCCGCGAAACGGATCTTCGGGAAGTGGTGTGGGAAAAAAACGGCACCAAAATCAGTTTCCAGCGTTCCGGGATATCCGCGGTTCCGGCAGGGAGCGCAAAGCAGTCGCCCAGCATGGCGGAAACCGCGGATAAGGCCTCCCCTGAACCCTTTTTCATCCGGTCAAATATGGTGGGAACATTCCACCGCTCCGATTCCAAAGACCGTCCGCCGCTTGTTGTGGAAGGCACCATCGTAGCCGCCGGGCAGCCGGTGGGTACGATCGAGGCCATGAAAATCATGAAAGATGTCGTCTCGCCGATCCCGTGCCGGATTTCCAAGGCGCTTGTTGCCGACGGCCATGCGGTGGAATACGGCCAGCCGCTCTTTGAAATTGAACGCGAGGGGGCTGAGGAGAATGTTTAAAAAAATCCTGATAGCCAATCGCGGTGAGATTGCGGTGCGCATTATACGGGCCTGTCGCGAGATGGGGATCAAGACGGTGGCCGTTCATTCGGAGGCTGACCGGTCCAGCCGCCATGTGACTCTGGCCGACGAATCGGTGTGCATCGGTCCGGGACCGGCCACGGAAAGCTATCTTAATATCCCCAACATTATTTCGGCGGCGGAGATTTCGGGCGCGGACGCCATACATCCCGGTTACGGATTCCTTTCCGAGAACACCTATTTCGCCGACGTGTGCGAGTCCTGCCATATCCATTTTATCGGTCCTTCCAAGGAAGCCATAGAGAAGATGGGGCATAAGTCTGCGGCCCGCGAAACTATGGAAAAAGCGGGCGTACCGGTGATTCCCGGGACCGGGATAGTTTCAGTCGACGATCCCGGTTTGCCAAAGCAGGCGCGTAAGATCGGATATCCGATTATCGTGAAGGCTGTCGCCGGCGGAGGCGGCAAAGGCATGCGCGTTATCAAAGACCAGGATGGCCTGATAGCCGCGATCCAGCTGGCGCAGACGGAAGCGAAAGCCGCTTTCGGCAACGGCGAGGTCTACCTGGAAAAATATCTGGAAAAACCCCGTCACATCGAGATCCAGATCGTGGCGGATAACAAAGGCAAGGTAATTTATCTGCCCGAGCGCGAATGCTCAATTCAGCGCAGGCATCAGAAACTTGTGGAAGAAAGTCCTTCACCCATAGTTAACGAGCATCTTCGCCGGAAAATGGGGAAAGCCGCCCGCCGCGCCGCAGAGGCCGTAGATTACGTGACTGTGGGAACGGTGGAGTTTCTCGTAGATAAGGACGAAAATTTTTATTTTCTTGAAATGAACACTCGCATCCAGGTTGAGCATACGGTCACAGAAATGGTTACGGGACTGGATCTCGTCAAAGAGCAGATCCGCCTGGCCGCAGGCGAACGCATAGACTATGACCGGGATGATTATCCGGCGCGGGGGCACGCGATTGAATGCCGCATCAATGCCGAAGACCCGGACCATGATTTCCGGCCGTCTCCGGGGACGGTGGAACAATTGATTCTCCCCGGGTCGCCGGGGGTACGGGTCGATACGCATATCTATCCTGGCTACGTAATCCCCACATACTACGATTCGCTGCTGGCCAAATTGATTGTTCATGCCGGGAACCGGGAAGAAGCTGTAAAACGCATGGAACGGGCTTTGGGTGAGTTTACGATTGAAGGCGTCAAGACGACCATACCGCTCCATCGGAAGATTGTCGCGCATCCCGTATTCCGTAAAGGCGACGCCTGCACTGATTTCATAACAACCTATCTCTCTTCTACCAACGGTACGAAATAAGATGCCTTCGACCATTCAAGAGTATCTTTCCGGAACTGCGGAAACACTTGCCCGCCTGGTTGAAAACAGCGAGGCTGTGGAAACCGCCGCGCAGAAGATTTATGAGGCGCTGCGCGCCGGTAAAAAGGTCGTAGCCTTCGGCAATGGCGGATCCGCGGCCGATGCCCAGCATTTCGTGGCTGAACTTGTCGGTCGCTTCGAGGCTGAAAGGCCGGGACTGCCGGCAATTGCGCTGACTACGAATACTTCCATTCTGACTGCGGTCGGCAACGATTACGGATACGAACTGGTTTTTTCCCGCCAGGTTCAGCCGCTGGTTCAGGCAGGGGATGTGGTTGTAGGCATTTCGACTTCCGGCAATGCCGGGAACGTCATCGCTGCTGTCGAGCAGGCCAGAAAACAGAAGGCTTTCACTATTGGCCTGACCGGCGCCGCAGGAGGAAAGCTTAAGAGCGCGGTTGATTGCTGCATCTCCGTGCCCTCGAACCGTACGTCGCACATTCAGGAAGGACACATTGCGGCGATTCATGCCATGTGCGCCCGGATCGACCAGGTTTTCGCCGCGGCAAAGGCCTAGGAGCCTGATCTTCACGTGTTTCCCAAATTCGTATCCCGTTCCCGATTAAAAAAAATTTTGGCCGGATATAAGGCCAAAGGCAAAACCGTTGTTTTCACAAACGGCTGTTTTGACCTGATTCATGCCGGGCATGTGTCCGTTCTGGAAAAATCCCGCAGGCTGGGCGATTGCCTGGTTTTAGGATTGAATTCAGATGCATCGGTGAAACGTCTCAAGGGCCCGAAAAGACCGCTTGTTCCGCTTGCTGATCGCGGCAAAGTGATGTCCGCGCTTTCCTGCGTCGACTATATTTCGGTGTTCGATGAAGATACGCCGGGGGATTTGATCAGGGAGATACGTCCGGACATACTGGTCAAAGGCGGCGACTATCAGCCCGACGAGATTGTGGGCCGGGAATTTGTAAAAAAGGTTGTGCGTATTCCCCTGATAAAGGGCCGCTCCACGACCGCGCTTATTAAAAAAATTGTTAAGACATACGGGGCACGTGAAGCGTGAGGCGTGAAGCGAATAAAAGATATGCTTCACGGGATGTTACTGTTTGGCGTCTTTTGGATGCAAATGCGAACCGGGCCCGCGAAGGTTTGAGGGTCATTGAAGATTCGGCGCGTTTTGTCCTGAATCAGCCGAAAACGGCAAAGGCTCTGCGAGACTTGCGGCATGGGGTTGATAAGCTGGTTCGCCTACATTATGCAGAGCTTTTGTTGCACCGCGATGTCGGGCACGATCCGGGAAGATTTAACCCGGCGAAGGCTTACCGGGGAGACCTGAGCAGCCTGCTGGCGGCTAATTTCAAACGCGCCGAAGAGGCAGTCAGAGTTTTGGAAGAGTATGGACGCATGCTTTCGCCCCGAGCGGTAAAGAAAGCGAAAGAAATCCGTTTTCAGATTTATCAATGGGAAAAGAAACTGCTGCAGTCTCAACCTCCCCCTTTGAAAAAGGGGGACAGAGGGGGATTTCGGACGTGAAATCCCTCCCCGCCTCCTTTTCCCAAAGGGAGGGGTTAATAGGAGTCCTGGAACGGTTTATCTCGGTCCGGCTCTATGTGATCACATGTCCGCCCGTTACCGGTCCTCAGGGATATGAATCTATGGTGGATGACGCCTGCCGGGGTGGTGCGGATGCAGTGCAGTTCCGCGACAAACTGCTTTCAGTCCGCGAACGGTATGAGACTGCGCTTCGCCTGCGCACGGTCTGTTCCCGGTATAATGTGCTGTTCATTGTCAACGACTCGATCGATATCGCTCTGGCGGCAAATGCGGACGGCGTTCACCTGGGACAGGATGATCTGCCTCTGAGCCGGGCCCGGCAGATTTTGCGCGCAGTGGGCCGCAGGGAGTTTCTGATAGGGTGTTCCACCCACAGCCTGCCGCAGGCGCTTGCTGCGGAAAATGAAAGCGCGGATTACATCGGAGTAGGCCCGGTTTTTGCCACCCCGACGAAGCCGTCCTACAACCCGGTTGGGCTGTCTCTTGTGAGCGAGGTCGCGGCGCATGTCCGCGTGCCGCAGGTGGCCATAGGGGGGATTGATGCCTCCAACGCCGTGAAGGTGCTTGAATCGGGAGCAAAACGCGTTGCTGTAGTGCGTGCCGTATGCGGCGTTCCGGATATTGCAAAAGCATCCCAAGAATTGAAATCATTGGTAAACGACTATGAAAAAAAATATCACCGTTAAAATTCCTGCAACCAGCGCAAATCTTGGCCCGGGTTTTGATGTGCTCGGCGTTGCAGTTCAGCTTTATAACGAAGTTACGCTGGAGACTGACCGGGTTGTAAATTCTTCGAGAAAGCCAGCGTCAATGCCTCTTTCTGCGGAAATCCGGGGCGCGGGAGTCGACAGCCTTCCTCTAGACGATTCCAACCTTGTTGTGCGCGCGGCTTTCAATGTTTTTCAGAAAACGAAACGGTGGCCGGCTTCGCTTTACGTGCGAATGCTGAACCGCATTCCGCTTTCAAGAGGGCTTGGGTCAAGCGCCGCAGCCACGCTCGGGGGTATGTGCGCCGCTAACCGCCTCGTAGGTTCGCCCCTTTCTGATCAGGAAGTCCTGGACATGGCTGTTGAACTGGAAGGACATCCCGACAACCTCGTGCCTGCCATGTTTGGCGGGATTTGTGTCGCCGGGATGATCCAGCATCATGCCCGTTATTTGAAATTTCGCGCGCCATGGAGCCTGCGCGCGGTGATCTGCGTGCCGCACCTGACGCTTTCCACTTCTGAGGCGCGGCGCGTGCTGCCAAGCCGGATCCCGCTTTCTGCCGCGGTTTTTACTTCATCGCGTCTTGCATTTTTGATTGGCGCTCTTATCCAGCGACGATACGATTACCTGAGTTTCGCCATGGACGACGTTCTTCATCAGCCTGCGCGCGCGACAATGCTTCCGGGACTGGCGGAAGTCATTGATGAGGCGAAAAGAGCGGGCGCTTATGGGTCCGCCTTGTCGGGGGCGGGATCCTGCGTGATAGCATTTACCCGGCCCGGAGCTACGGCAAAGCAGGTTGGTCAGGCAATGCAGAAGAAATTCGCGGCATTTGATGTCGGCAGCAACTGGTTTGATGTGGCTCTTTTGAACAGCGGGATAATCTATAAGTGAAACAATTGCAGGAATCATCGCAGAAGCTTGTTGTTATGAAATTCGGCGGATCTTCGGTTGCGGATGCCGGAAAAATCAGGCACGTTGCCGAAAGGGTTATCGGGAAAAAGAACGAAGGTTTTCAGATTGTCGTGGTGGTTTCCGCTCCCGGGGACATGACCGATGATTTGCTGGAACTGGCCAGGGGTATTTCAGCTGATCCGGATGAGCGTGAACTGGACGTGCTCCTGGCCACCGGCGAACAGGCTTCGATCGCGCTGTTGTGTATGGCTCTGAAAGAGCAGGGACAGCCGGCAATTTCGCTTACCGGGCCGCAGGCCGGAATTTTTGCGGACACTTCTCATACCAAAGCGCGGATTACGGCGATAAGGCCGAAAAAAGTTCATGCCGAACTGGCAAAAGGCCGCATTGTTGTGGTCGCCGGCTTCCAGGGGCTTAATCCCAATGAAGACGTGGCAACCCTTGGCCGCGGCGGCAGTGATCTGACCGCAATCGCCATGGCCGCGGTTTTGAAGGCGGATTTGTGCGAAATCTATACAGATGTGACCGGTGTATACACGACCGATCCGCGAGTCGTTGCCGAAGCCCGCAAGCTTGAAGAGATTTCGTACGATGAAATGCTCGAACTGGCCGGATCCGGTGCGCAGGTTATGCAGGGACGTTCCGTTGAAGTTGCCAAAAAATTCGGTGTCGTTTTCGAAGTCCGTTCAACATTCTCGAATGAGCCTGGGACTAGGGTTCATCAGGAGGTTTCCCGTATGGAAGAAGTGGTTGTTTCCGGCATAGCTTTTGACCGCAATCAGGCCAAGATTTCGCTCGTTGATGTTCCCGACAGACCAGGCATCGCCGCAACGGTTTTTGGCGCGCTTGCCAGGGAGGGAATTAATGTAGATATGATCATCCAGTCCGAGGCCAGAGGGGGAGCCAATGACATTTCTTTTACGATTTCTTCTGCGGAAGTAAAAAAAGCGCTCCCCGCGCTGGAGCGCGTAAAAGAAACCATGGGAGCCAGAGAAGTGACGCATGACGCCAGTGTGGCTAAGGTTGCGGTTGTAGGCGTCGGCATGCGCAGTCACCCGGGAGTTGCGGCGACCATGTTCAAGGCGCTTGCTGACCATCAGATTAACATTCAAATGATCTCCACGTCGGAAATCAAAATTTCCTGTGTGATCCAGAAGGACCAGGTTGATGACGCCGTAAAAGTTCTCCACAAGGCCTTCGGTTTGGAAAAGGTTAAAGGCACCAAGTGAAAATTCTGCTTTTCGATACCACTCTGCGCGACGGTTCCCAGGCTGAAGGGATCTCTTTTTCTCCTCACGATAAGATGCGGATCGCGCAGGAACTGGACAGAATCGGCCTGCATTACATCGAGGGCGGCTGGCCCGGTTCCAATCCCAAAGATAACCAGTTTTTCCAAGATGCGCGCAAACTGAAGTTAAAAAATGCCCGCCTTGTTGCTTTTGGCTCCACACGAAGGAAGGGTATCAAGGCTGCGTACGATGCCAATTTGAAAGCCATTATCGAATCCGGTGTTCCCGCTGCCTGTATTTTCGGCAAATCATGGGATATGCATGTCACGCATGCGCTTCAGACCACTCTCGAAGAAAATCTGGCGATGATCCGCGACTCGGTGAGTTATCTTAAATCGAAAAAGTTGGAAGTCATCTATGACGCCGAGCATTTTTTTGACGGATTCCGGGCGAATCATGCGTATGCTCTAAAAACGGTGGCTGCGGCGCATGAAGCGGGAGCGGACATGATTGCGCTTTGCGATACGAACGGCGGCTGCCTGCCAACGCAGATCACGGCGGGCGTCCAGAGCGTGCGGAGAGCGCTTCCCGGAGCGATCCTGGGCATTCACGCGCATAATGACTCTGGATGCGGTGTAGCCAACACTCTGGCCGCAGTTGAGGCGGGATGCACACTCATTCAAGGGACCATCAACGGCATCGGAGAGCGCTGCGGAAACGCCGATTTAACCGTTATCATCCCCAACCTCCAGCTTAAGATGGGATACAAAGTTATTTCAGATGAACAGCTGCGGTGGCTAACGGAGATCGCCCGTTCAGTTTCCGAAATTGCCAATCTCGTGCCCAATGACCGCCAGCCCTATGTAGGCAATTCTGCCTTCGCGCATAAGGGGGGTATTCATGTTTCAGCCGTATCGCGGCATTCCGCCACTTACGAACACGTCAACCCGGATGTAGTGGGCAATCAAAGGCGTATCATTGTGTCCGAACTTTCCGGGAAAAGCAGCGTACTTTTGAAAAGCAACGAACTGCGGCTTGATTTTTCGAAAGACAAAATAGCGACCCAGGCGATTCTTGACGCTGTTAAGAAACGTGAGATGGAAGGGTACCATTTTGAAGGAGCGGAGGCTTCGTTCCAGTTGCTTGTCGAAAAAGCGCTCGGCCGGTATAAACCGTATTTTGAGCTCAAGAATTACCATGTGGGGTTGGAGCGTGATGGCAGGCATGAGCAGATGATTTGCGAGGCTACCGTAAAGCTTTCGGTACGGGGCCGTGTCAACGTAACGGCGGCGAAGGGCGATGGCCCCGTTAATGCTCTCGATAATGCCCTGCGCCGGGCGCTTGAAAAATTTTACCCCAGTCTCAAGGGGATGACTTTGACGGACTATAAGGTGCGCGTTATTGACGCGACAGCCGGTACGGCGGCAAAAGTGCGTGTACTTATCGAATCCCGGGATAAGAAGGACGAATGGACAACAACCGGCGTCTCCACAAACCTGATCGAGGCTTCCTGGCTTGCACTCGTCGAAGCCATCGAATACAAGCTCTTTAAGGACATGCGGCGGATGAGTTGATCACCGTAAGTCCCGGCGAAAGAAATAACGAACGGGACTCCCGCCGCTCAGGTCAGCCGGATTAGACCTTTTGTTCCTGTTGGGGTGTTACAGAAAGGGTGTTTATCTGGTCGCTTTTGCAGGCCGGGCACTTTCCTATAGGTTTATCTTCCTTGTTCTTTGTGCCCAATACGATTCGCTGCTTTTTTTTGCATGCCAGGCATTCAATATCTATCGCCAGCCAGGAAATCGTCGCCATAATGAATTGCCTCCGTACCCTGTAAGCCGCTGTTTAAAAACCATGTTATAATACATTTTATTCTGGTACGAATGACCCCACAAAATAGGCGAAATCCCCTAAGGCTAGTCGTGACAAAGGAAACACAGTTGCGAATTTTGTGGCTTGTTGCCGGGGGGATTCTTTTTTGCATTGCAGCGTCGTTGACCCTGTCGGTTTATCTGGCAGACAGGCTGTGGGTGGTCGTTTTAATGCTGGCCATCGGAGCGACTGTATCGCTTCTGATTTCCCGGAAAATTGCCGGACCTTTCTATCGCATTGAGAAAGATCTGGAAGCTATTTTGAGCGGAGCGATCAAGAATCAGCAGATCATACTGCGGGAAGGGGATCCTCTGGCACGGCTGGCTGAACTGGTGAACCAGCTTATTTCGCGGATCAATAATTAATTATGCAGACAAACGGATCACAACCCTTATTGCGGCGGACAATTTCCGTCCTGGTTGAAAATAAGTTCGGTGTGCTGGCGCGCATTGCCACGCTTTTCGCCGCGCGCGGTTTTAATATCGACAGCCTGGCGGTCGGAGAGACTGAAGACCCGGAAGTCTCTCGTATGACCATTGTCGTGAGCGGCAACGAGGCTGTGCTGGAGCAGGTTGAAAAACAGCTTAATAAACTTATCGATGTGATAAAGGTCGTTAATTTTGAAGACAAGCATCACCTCGAACGTGATTTGGCGATGATCAAGGTGAAGGCGGACAAGAAAAACCGCAGCGAACTGTTTCAGATAGTAGACATCTTCCGTGCCAAGGTGGTTGACGTTGCCACAGATTCCATCATTGTGGAAATCACCGGGGATGAAAATAAAATCGAAGCGCTGGAAACCCTGCTGCGTCCTTTCGGCATCAGGGAAATGGTGCGTACGGGCATTATCGCCATGGCGCGCGGCGCCCGGCGTAAGAGTGAATAAACAAATAAGCTGAAAGAGGAGATTCAATGGCTAAGATTTATTACGACAAAGACGCGGATTTAAGCCTGCTCAAAGGAAAGAAAATTGCCGTTCTTGGATATGGTTCACAGGGGCATGGGCAGGCTCTTAACTTGCGGGACTCCGGCGCCAACGTGGTCATAGGTACGCGGCCCAACGGCAAAACCTGGTCCCTGGCGCAAAGCCATGGCTGGAAGCCTCTTCCCGTCAAGGACGCTGTAAAAGATGCGGACTTTGTTCAGATGCTTTTGCCTGATACGGCTCAGGCTCAGGTTTGGGCCGAAGAAGTGGCTCCGATTATAAAGAAGGGAGCCGCCCTGGGCTTTTCTCATGGATTTAACATTCATTTCAAGACCATCATTCCTCCGGCGCATCTGGATGTCGTTATGGTCGCGCCTAAAGGTCCCGGGCACCTGGTTCGCCGCACTTATGAAGAAAAAGGCGGTACCCCGGCGCTTGTCGCCGTGGCGCAAAATGCCACTGGTCAGGCTCACGATATTGCTCTGGCTTACGCAAAGGGCATCGGAGCAACCCGCGCCGGCGTTCTTGAGACGACTTTCAAGGAAGAAACCGAAACGGATTTGTTCGGCGAGCAGGTGGTTCTCTGCGGTGGCCTGGTTGAACTTATCAAGAACGGTTTTGAAACTCTGGTGGAGGCGGGCTATCAGCCGGAATCCGCCTATTTCGAATGCCTGCATGAGTCCAAGCTTATAATCGACTTGATCTATGAAGGCGGGATCGACTGGATGAATCATTCCATATCGGACACTGCGAAATACGGAGAATTTACCCGCGGCCCGCGCGTGATTAACGCCCGGACCAAAGAGGAAATGAAAAAAATTCTGGGAGAGATACAGTCCGGAGCTTTCGCAAAGGAATGGATTGCCGAAGACAAGTCAGGGCGCAAAAATTTCACCGCGCTTCGTGAGAAAATCGCTTCCCACCCGATAGAAAAGGTTGGCGCGGCTCTTCGTGCAATGATGCCGTGGTTGAAGAAGCGGGGCATGGACCGGACCAAATAAGCGTGCGTATTCATAAAGAAGGTTTTCGGTTCGTCGGAACGTTCCTGTTTTCCGGCATCGTTATGGTGTCGATTGCTGGATCATCGGGCAGCGTATTTGCCGGTTTTTTGGCCGGTATTATGTTCTTGCTGGCCGGATATTGCGCCTATTTTTTTCGCGATCCGGTCCGCGTAATACCACGCGTCGAGAAGGGGCAGCTATCGCCGGCTGACGGGAAAATTCTCGAAGTTGTCGAAGGCCGGGATGCCGTTACGGAATCACCCGTCTGGATTATCCGTATTTTCCTTTCGATTTTCGATGTCCATATCCAGCGTTCTCCGGTGAAAGGCACTGTCCGTAAGATTCGATATATAAAGGGAAAATTCCTCGACGCGCGGAATCCGAAAGCGGCGTTTGAAAACGAACAGAACCGAGTGGAAATTGAAATGCAGGACGGCAGAACGCTAGTCGTAACGCAGATCGCAGGTTTGATCGCCCGCCGGATCGTTTGTTCGGTACGCGAAGGGCAGCGGCTCGAGGCCGGGCAGCAGATTGGGCTTATCCGTTTTGGATCGCAGGTTGATATGGTAATTCCCGGCAGCATGAACGTAAAAGTTAAAACCGGTGACGTTGTGAAAGCGGGAATCACTTTGATTGCGGAGGGAAAGTGAACAAAGCGCGAATTAAACGCGGTGTATATCTGGTCCCCAGCATTTTAACGCTGTCCAACCTTTCTGCGGGAATGGTTTCCATCATTTTTTCCGCGACCGGGCATTTCTCCTCTGCCGCATGGGCGATCCTGGCGGGGATTGTGATGGATATGCTTGACGGCCGGATTGCACGCTGGTCCGGAGCTACCAGCCAGTTTGGCCTTGAGCTTGATTCCCTGTGTGATCTTGTCACTTTTGGAGTTGCGCCGGGAATTCTTATGTTCCGTCTGATTCTGGAAGACCTGGGCCGGCCGGGCTACATGATCGTTATATTTTTCGCGATTACCGCCGCGCTACGCCTGGCGCGGTTTAATTTGAAGTCGCAGAGCGGCGAACCGCAGACTTATTTTGTCGGTCTTCCCGTTCCCGCGGCGGCCGGTATTCTTGCATCCTTTGTATTGAGCTATGAATTGTTCGGCGACGATCTGTCCGGGAAGACCATCCCGCTTCTGATGAAAAGAATGCCGCTTTTTTATCATTTCATGCCGATGCTGATGATGGTGCTGTCGTTCCTGATGATTTCCACCGTGCATTACGGCAATTTTAAAAAGATGAAACTGGGCAGGCCCAAGCCCTTGCAGCAACTGGCGCCGATCGCTGCGGCAGTGCTGCTGATTCTGACGTATCCGCAAAATACTATTTTTATCGTTTTCTCGTTGTATGTCCTTTCCGGAGTTTTGGGGATTGCCTGGCGTTTTTACCGTGCGCGGCAGTGGCACGCCGCGAAACTGCTGCGCAGGCGCAGTACCGATGTCAGGAACGGGGCGGCATTTGTAGAGGATGAGCCATGGAATCAGAGAAGATAATCATATTTGATACGACGTTGCGCGACGGGGAGCAGGCGCCGGGCTGCGGCCTGGCCGCGAAAGAAAAGCTTCAGCTCGCAGAACAACTGTATCGTCTAGGCGTTGACGTAATGGAAGCTGGTTTTCCCGTTTCGTCCCGAGGTGATTTTGAAGCGGTGCAGACCATCGCAAAAACGATTGGCAGGCAGCAGAAATCTCCCGAAATTTGCGGTCTCGCCCGCTGCGTCAAAGGCGACATTGAATGCTGCGGTGAGGCCGTAAAGCCCGCAAAACGTCCACGTGTGCATGTGGTTATCGCAACATCCGACATCCATATGAAGTATAAGCTTCATATGTCTAAAGACGAGGTCCTGCACAGCGCTGTGGAAGCGGTAAAACTCTCGCGCAAGTACGCGGACAGCGTCGAATTTTCCGCGGAAGACGCTGCGCGCAGTGATCCGGATTACCTTGTGCGGATTTTTGAGGCGGTCATCAAGGCGGGGGCTACGACGATAAATGTGCCGGACACCACGGGCTATACCCTTCCCTGGAAATACGCCGAGCTGATCAGTTATCTTAAGGAACATATATCCAATATTGACCGCGCAGTGATTTCCGTTCATTGTCACGACGATCTGGGGCTTTCCGTAGCCAATTCACTGGCTGCGGTCATGGCGGGGGCCCGGCAGTTGGAATGCGCTATCAACGGGCTCGGCGAACGCGCCGGTAACACCAGCCTGGAAGAAGTAGTCATGGCTTTAAAGACGCGCAAGGATATCTTTGGTCTGGAAACGCGTATCAAAACCAAAGAGTTGGCCAAAGCAAGCCGGCTTGTGTCATTGTTGACTGGCGTCAGCGTCCCGCCGAACAAGGCCATTGTCGGAGCCAATGCTTTTGCGCATTCGTCCGGTATTCACCAGGACGGGATCCTCAAACGGCGGGATACCTACGAGATCATCAATCCGGCGGACGTAGGTATAGAGGAATCTACGCTGCTTCTGACTTCGAGGAGCGGACGTCATGCCCTGGGAAACCGTTTGAAACACCTCGGTTACAAGCCGGCTAAAAAGCAGCTGGAGGGAACGTATGTGCGGTTCAAAGCCCTGGCTGATAAGAAGAAGTATGTATTCGACGACGATCTCATCTCGCTGATGGAAGAGGGTGCGGCCGAGGGCAAAGACGAGTACCTGCTGGAATATGTGCAGAGTTCAAGCGGCACGGGCATGGTGCCTACCGCCACGGTTCGCGTGCGAAAGCAAAACGGCGAATTAATCCAGGAATCCGACGTAGGAGACGGCCCTGTAGATGCCGCCACGCGCGCCATCGATAAGATTGTCGGGTTCAAGCCAAAATTGATCGATTACAATCTGCGCGCTGTGACAAGCGGCAAAGACGCCCAGGGAGAAGTCAGTATCCGGCTGGAAGATGACGGTATGGTTATCAGCGGGCGGGGCGCCTCGACGGATATTATCGAGGCCAGCGCAAAAGCCTATATTAACGCTATAAACAAACTCCTGCTGGCTAAAAACCGCAGGAGTGAAAAAGAAAAGAAAGCCTGAGGTAAAGTCGTATGGGACAAACTGCTGTCGAAAAGATTCTTGCGGCGCATGCCGGTAAAAAATCCGTGGAGCCAGGCGAATTTATCATGGCCAAGGTTGATCTGGCCATGGCCAATGACGTGACCGCCCCGGTTTCCATTAAAGTTCTGAAAAATACCGGCATAAAAAAACTATGGAACAAGGACCGAATCGCCATCGTGCTTTCGCATTTTGTTCCGGCAAAAGACGTGCTGAGCGCTGCACAGGCCGCTGTCTCGCGTGAATTCTGCCGGGAAAACAACATCACCCTTTTCTTCGAAGAAGGAAAAGGAATCGAACATTCGCTCCTTCCTGAACTGGGGCTGGTTGTGCCGGGAGATGTGGTTATCGGCGCGGACTCCCATTCATGCACCTACGGGGCGATGGGATTGTTCTCAACCGGCGTGGGATCTACTGATCTGGCTGCCGTGATGGCCACAGGCGAATGCTGGCTTAAGGTCCCCGAATCGATGAAATTTAACTTTCGCGGGAAGCCCGGCAAATGGGTTACCGGAAAAGATCTCATTCTTTACGCCATAGGCAAAATTGGCGTTGACGGCGCGCTCTACCGCAACATGGAATTCACCGGCGAGGCGATCAGAGCGCTTTCCGTTGAGGCGCGCCTGACCATTTCGAACATGGCAATCGAGGCCGGGGGGAAATGCGGTTTTATTGAAGCGGACGAGGTTACCGAAACCTATCTGCAGTACCGCGCGAAGCGCCCTTACACCATCTATAAGAGTGATCCGGATGCGAAGTACGTAAAAACGTACGACTGGGACGTTTCCGGCATGGAGCCTCAGGTTGCCAAGCCGAGTCTTCCGGATAAACTTGCCGGCGTAAGCGAAGTCGCGGGAGTTAAAGTAGACAGAGCGTTTCTCGGTTCCTGCACCAACGGGCGCATTGAGGACCTGCGGATAGCTGCGCAGCTGCTGAAAGGCCATAAAGTGGCCAAAAGCGTGCGCTTTACCGTGATCCCGGCAAATTACACGGTATATAATCAGGCGCTTAAGGAAGGTCTGATTGAAATCTTTATGGAAGCGGAAGCGGTAGTTGCCGCCCCAACCTGCGGGCCGTGCCTGGGAGGATATATGGGTGTGCTCGCCGCCGGTGAGGTATGTATCTCTTCCTCAAACCGGAATTTCCCGGGCCGCATGGGTCACAGGAATTCCCTGGTCTATCTGGCTAATCCGGCAGTAGTTACTGCCAGCGCGATTACCGGCTGCATAACTCATCCGGATGAGATCGCGGGCAAAGCAGCTCCCGCGGCAGCGGCATAAGGACAAACATATGATAAAAGGAACAGCTCATAAATTTGGCGATAACGTCGACACGGACCAAATCATCCCGGCGCAGTACCTTGTAACCACCGACGCAATAGAACTGGGAAAACACTGTATGGAACTTGCGGATGAAAATTTCCCTAAAAAGGCTAAAGCCGGGGATGTCATCGTAGCCGGAACAAATTTCGGCTGCGGGTCAAGCCGGGAACACGCCCCGCTGGCGATCAAAGGGATGGGGCTAAGCCTGGTGATCGCAAAGTCGTTCGCGCGGATTTTTTTCCGCAATTCCATAAACATCGGCCTTCCCATCCTGGAATGCAGCGAGGCTGCGGAGCAGATCAAATCCGGCGATCAGCTGGAAGTGGACCTGTCCAAAGGCCTTATCAGGAATTTGACTCAAGGCAAGACTTATCAGGCGCAGGCCTTTCCGCCGTTCATGCAGCAGATAGTGGACGCTGGCGGGCTCATGCCATACGTTAAAAAGCGGCTCGCCGCAAAATCTTAGGAAGGGTCCGACCTAAATGAACAAGAAAAAAAACGCTTATAACATTGGTTTACTGCCGGGAGACGGAGTGGGTCCCGAATGCATACACGAAGGCGTCAAAGTAGCTGAAGTTGCGGCGAATAAATTCGGGATAAAAATCAACTGGGTTAAGTTTGATTTTGGCGGCGAAAGATATCTTAAGACGGGCGAAATTCTTCCTGATTCAGCGCTGGCTGAATTCCGCAAGCTTGACGCCATCTACCTCGGAGCAATCGGCCATCCTGATGTTAAGGCGGGAATTCTGGAACAGGGTCTTCTTCTCAAGCTGCGGTTTGGCCTGGACCAATATATCAATCTCCGTCCGGTAGTTCTTTTTCCCGGAGTCTGGACCCCATTGAAAGACAAGGGCCCGGAGCACATCGACTTTGTCGTGGTGCGCGAAAACACCGAAGGCGGATACGTGGGAATGGGCGGGTTCTTTAAAAAGGGCACACCGGATGAAGTTGCGGAACAGATAGATGTGAATACGCGCAAAGGTGTTGAGCGCTGCATCCGCTACGCCTTCGAATACTGCAAAAAACGGAACAGGCGCAACAAGCTGATGATGGTGGATAAAGCCAACGTGCTTACTTACGGCCATGACCTGTGGACGCGGACGTTTGCCGAAGTCGGGACGGAATATCCGCAAATCCAGAAAGATCACGCCTTTGTTGACGCCACCTGCATGTGGTTTGTGAAAAATCCGGAATGGTTTGACGTTCTGGTCACCAACAACATGTTCGGCGACATCATCACTGACCTCGGTGCCATGATCCAGGGCGGCTTGGGCGTTGCTGCCGGGGGGAACATCAATCCCGAAGGAGTTTCCATGTTCGAGCCGATCCATGGAAGCGCTCCGAAATACGCAGGCAAGGGAATCATTAACCCTGTGGCTACAATAGCTGCCTGCGCGATGATGTTTGAGAATTTGGACCTGACTGACGCGGCCAACGCGGTTGATAAGGCTATCCGCAACACCCTAGCTTCCGGCGCTATCAAATCGATGGACGCAGGAAAAATGGGGATGTCAACCTCCGCAGTAGGGGACCTGATCGCGAAAGCGGTCTAAAACAGCAGCTTGATCAGCCTGCGTGTGTTGTTCCCGGAGTGCCGGCAGTGCCGAGCTTCTTGAAGTTAAGATAGGAAAAAATGGCCAGCGCGCGTTCCGCGTCGAGATCCTTGGCCTCAGGCGCGGCATCAAGATTATCCACTACGTTTAATTCGATGTGGTTTCCTTCCTTGATATCGAGCATGTCCGCCAGCCGGTTCAGAACGTCGACCGCTCCCGCCTTCATTGATGTGCTGTTTTCATCGAAAAGATAGTCCGCCTGAAGCGTAATCCTTGTGAAATCCTTCTGCACGTAAGTTACGTTGAGCGCTCCCTGGGGGGAATTGCCCCCATAATTCAGGGTCGCCTTTTCCTCTGATTTTTTCTTGGCGTTAGCCACGATCTCCTGCCTGATCTGCAGCAGGTAGGCTTCTGATTCCTTCTCATTTTGTTTTTTCTGAACTGCTTTTTCGAAGTTTTCGAATGCTTCACCCAGGCGGCCAAGGTTGTAGAGCTGAGTCCCCTGCCAGTAATAATTGTTATCGGCCTGATCCGCGTTTGCAGGCGCGCTCTGAGGGGCACCAGGCACCGCCGGGTCTGCCGGGTCGCTCCATGCCGGCTGGATAATGAAAAACGATGCTAAAGTAAAAGCTGCGATCAGTTTTTTCATAGGCCTGATCCTCCTGCATTGGTCATTATGGCAACCGCTTCCCCGCGCTTTTGGGAGGAGCTGATTGCTCCGGAAAGCATATCGCTGTTAGATAAAACCAGTTTCGTCTGAAAATATTTTGTGAGCGTATCCTGGCGGGATTTAGCCAAAGAATCGTCATTGCCAAACATGAGAACGGCTAAAGGCGTATGTCCGTCCTGGCGCAGGATATCGCAGACTTTCTCCAGCAAAGAAGGAGCCTCCTTGGAAAACTCCGGCTTGTTTTCATGGAAAAGCCGTTTGGAGGACAATTCCAGGATCTGATGCGAGCCGTTTTTGTAAATCAGCGTTGAAAACTGCACCGGCTGTCCCATAAAGGTGTGGTGGTATCCTTCCTTGTCCACAGTCATCAGTTGAGGAATGTAGACAGTGTCGACTGCCGCATGGTCCCTTTGGGAATCGTCACCGTTCCATAAAAGGACATTCGGCGGAACTCCGTGCCCTTCCTGTTTTGAAATCGTCGCGCCGGCCTGATCAATGACCGTAAACGTCCATGATTGCGTTTTTTCCGTCGCAGGCGTTTTCATGCGCAGGAAAGGCGCCTGAGCGATTTCCGGCAGCCAGGGATGGACAAACTGGTCTTCCTGAAAATCCATCATTACCGAGAAATCCTTACCTTCTTCAAAAGTAATGGGATTGTTGAGCACGGGCTGAAGGCGCTCCTCAGGGAAATTCTGAATGTCTTCCAGCGCAAAGGCGGCGGGCGGATCGAATTTGTTTACAGTGAGCTTCTGCTGGGACTGTCCCTGAATGGTGACGTTCATTTCCGCTTCCTTGGACTGCGTTCCAGTTGCTGCGGCTTTCGCGCCTACTGCGGGAGTTTCAATACCGGGAGAAACCGCTCCGGTATTTAAACCGGCAGCATTCTGCGCACCGGTCGCGGCGGTAGGCTGCGTCCATGCCGCCGAATGAAGGACAGCCAGCATAAGGCTTGCCGAAAGTAATCTGTAAAATGAATGAGCTCGAACGTTCATACAACCTCCTACGAAGTCAAAGCAAAATTAAACGTAATGATACCCCATTGACCGGAACTTTCCGTACCTTCAGGCAGGGGCTGAAATTTCCATCTTCTCAAGGAATCGAGAGCCAGTTTGTCCAGTTCAGGATATCCGGTAGTCTGCTTTAGGGTAATGTCCTGCCTCACCGTGCCCTCAGACGTAACCGTAAAATAATAAGATACCGTTCCCACAATCCCCTGCTCTTCCGCCCATGAAGGATAAACGGGAATCTCCTTATGAACTATCGGGCGGTCATGCAGCGGGCCGCTGATATCAAAGGCCTTTTTGGCCGCAGCCTGCTGATTCTGCCGCGCAGTATTCTGCAGGATGGGAGCGTTATTTGCGCCAGCGGCTTGGGAAGGCAGCGTGTTGAGCGGAGCGGAGTAAGCCGATCCGCCGGACCGGTTCCCGAGCAGGGCGGTGTTGACGAAGCTGCCGCCTCCTCCCTGCCGCTGCTGTAACGATGGAGCGGAATTTATCGGGGCCTGTGCGCTCGTGCCTGTACCGGCAAGCGCAATCTGCGCGGATTGGGCGGCGCTGCCGGAAAGCGCGGCCATCTCTCCGGTCTGGCTGCGGGCGCCAAGGTCACGCAGGGAGGGCCCGTGCTTCCCCGTATCTTTTAAAACAGGAGCGACGTAACCCAGAGTGCTTTTGGCTGAATTATTGCCTAGGGCGATCGGTATAGAGGCAGCGCTCCCTGCAAGAGACTGATCGGCGCTGTTGGAAAGCTGGAACGGCAGGTCCGAAGCCCGTACGCCGCTGTAGTTTTTGGCTTTCAGCTGAGGCTGGCCTGCGATAGTCGTATTTTGCCGCGACTGCATGGCAATCTGTTCTGGCGACGTCGTTGCAAGCTGATCCGATTGCGAAGTCAGGGGCGAAACGGTGGGGATAAACCGGGGGCGCGACGCTTCTTTCAGAAGAGGCGCATGGGAAAAAGGCATCACCTGCTTGATTATTGCCACTGGAGCCATATGCGCAATGCTTTGCTTGGAAGTGTTCATCATGTCCTTAAGGGTATCCATGAGAGACATTTTTGCAGGGGGCGCAGGAACTTCGGCTGCAGGGGTTTGATCCACGACATCCACCGTAACGAAATCATGCGGTGGATGCCAGTTGCTTTTTAAAACCACTGGATTCCAGAAAATCATCATAACGTGCAGCCCGGCGGCGAGCATAAGACAGACGGTCTCGTTAAGCCGGGTTGATTCCAGAGAAAATTCCATGCCCTGCATCATCCCATCACCTGCTTGGGATCCCAACCTGCCTTTGGCGTGTAAGCAGGTGCTGGGATCATTTCTTATCCTGCTCCTGTTGAGTGGCGATCGCTATGCGCAGCGCGCCTTCCTGTTTGGCTATATCCATGATGCGTTCCACATCTCCGTAAGCGACGCCTTCATCGGCGCGAATAATTACCAGCACATCTCTTTTTTCCCGCAGCTTTTTCTTCAGGTTCGATCCCAGCGTATCCCAGTTGACGCTTTCTTCGTTCACTCCCAATTCGCCTTTGAGCGACAGGCTGATGCTGATGTTGCGCTCCTTGGACTCGGCCGTGACCGCTTTGGGAAGCTTAACGGCGAATCCCGGCAGGTTCAAAATCGGCGAGGTGGCCAGAAGGATGATCAAAAGCACCAGCGACACGTCGATGACCGGGATGATGTTGACCCCGGCCAGCGGAGTCAGGTCTTCCGCTTGCGGTTTAGCTTTCATTATGGGGCCTTATGCAGAAGTGCGATTTTTTCCGCTCCCTGCTGCTTTAAAAGATCGAGCACGGCTACGAAACGTCCATGCGGCACCACCGGATCGGTGGTCATCAAAACGGTTTTGTCCTGGCGCTGGCCCAGCGCCTGACTCAGGCGGCTGACAAGGTCAAGGTCAGATGTTACCGCCACGGTGTTAAGCTTGATCCCGTCTTTGGTGAGCGCGAGTATTAAAGGCGGCTCGGGCGGTTTTTGAGCGAGTGATTTCACCGCGCTGGCCCGCGAAGACTGCACCTTGATCATGGATTGCATGATCATGGGCGAGAGGACCATCAGGATAATCAAAAGCACCAGCGATAAATCCGCCAGGGGAATAACGTTAACTTCCGAAAGCGTCTCTTCGTCTGATGCTTGCGGGCCGTGGCTCAAGGTTTATGGGCTCCCTGTCCCGTGTAAACAAGGATTGCGACTTCCTGGCTGAGCAGATCGAACTGCTGAACGATCGTTTTTACCCGGGTCGTAAAATAGTTGTAGAGAATGGCCGATGAGACCGCCACTCCAATTCCGCATGCGGTAGCGATCAAAGCTTCGGCTATGCCGGCTGCGACAATAGTCGGTCCTCCGGAGCCGGACAGGGCAAGGTCTCGGAATGCGCGAATAACGCCGAGAACAGTTCCCAGAAGTCCCAGGAGGGGCGCGATAAAACTCAGCGTTCCAAAGATCCCCAGGTGCTTTCCCAGAAGCCCCTGAAGTTTCATCCTGTACAGGGCAAAAACGCTCTCCATTTCTTCGCGCGGGAAACTCGCTGCGTTCAGGGCGACTTCAAGCGAGTGGGTAATAAAATTCTGATGCTTGCCGCAGATACCTATGGCCTCTTTGATCTGTCCCTGACGAATGCATTGCTTGATACGCTCGGCTGTACCCACGTCCAGGCGGCCGATGCGGATGAAGGCAATAAATCGCTCGAAGGCATAGGCCACGAGTACAACAGAACAAAACATCAGCACAGGAATAACCATGCTGACTTTGAGCAACGACATTAACGTCATATTTTCCATGAAACTATTGTCCTCCCAGTTCCTTTAGTTTTTCTTGAGCGAGCAAAACAATATCCTGGTTATGGCTGTTGGAAGCGATGTCGCGATAGATTTGGCCTAGAGACTGGTTGTTGCCTCCCGCTTCCAGCATTTTTGCCAGTTCCAGGAGCCCGGCTATACGGAAATCATTTTCAGGCGGTCCCATGGACAGAAGGGCGCGGTAGGCATCCTGGGCGGCGGCTGGCTTATGCAGATTCACATAAGCTTCGCCGATATGGTACTGCCCTTCGGTGCGCTCCGCAGTCCCCTGGGGAATCATTTCAAAATCATTTATTGCCTGCGGGAAGTTGCCTTTCTCCGCATGCAGGTTTCCTACCTGCAGCTGGACAAAAGCGGTTTTGGGATCGTTGGGAAACAGCAGCAGGTAATTCTGATAGGCATGGATGGCGTCGTCCAGCTTGAACGCTTTCTTGTAGCAGAGCGCCACATTGATGGCCGCGTCCTTGGCCAGCGGATGCTGCTGGTATCGTTTCAAGAATTCGTTAAATGCATCGGCGGATTTGTCGTAGTCCTTTTTGTTGAAAAAGCAGACGCCGACCTGGAACATGGCCTGCGGCACCATCTTGTCGTTGGGATAATTGATGTAGAAGCTCTTGTATGCGGATGCGGCCTCTTCCATGTTATTCACAAAGAAATAGCATTCGGCGTTATAGAAATATGCCTGAGAGGCGTACTCGTCGTTGGGATAGGACAGCATTATCCGCTGGAAATATTTCTGCGCAGACACGTAATCCTTCTTGTTGAACAGGCTTGCGCCGCGTTCCCAGAGGATCGATGCCGCGGTAGTGGATCCCTGGGCATAGCGCATGATCTCGCTGAGTTCCGTTGAATGCAGGTTCCCTGCTCCCTGGTTCTGATAAGCGCTGAGGAGCATTTCGGCAATGCCTTTCACCCGGTCGTCCGAGGGATAGGCGGTCTTGAAGGACACGAACTGCTGATAGGCGCCTCGAATATCACCCTTGTTGTAATAGCACTGCACGATTTGAAACTGCGCTTCCTGGGCTTCCGGACTGTCAGGATAATTGGCCGCCAGGGCCTGATACGCGGCGATAGCCTGTTCAAAATGCCCCAGGCCGAATTGGGTGCGGCCCGTTTGCAGATAGGCCTGGGGGCGCAGGGTTGAATAGCGATATTGTTCGATGACCTGTTTCCATCGGCTCAAGGCCTCGGTGTAATACTGCTGGTTATAAAGCGACAGGCCGGAATCGTAAAGCGCTTCGGCAACGCGAACGGTGTTCGTTGATTCATGAACATATGCGTCGAACTGGGAAAGGGCTCCCTCGAAATTTTTCTGGTCGAACATTATCTTGCCGAGCTGGAACTTGGCGTCGGAATTTACGGTGGAGACGTTAAGCTCCTGCGCGCGGTTCATCGCCTGGGTTTCAAATACTTTCGCCTGGTCGACTTTGCTCCCTCCCTGCGCCGCGAGGCTGGCTGCCAGCCCCTGCAGGGCGTAAGGGATCAAAGAATTATTCGGCGCCAGGTCGACAAACTTCTGATAAGTCTGTTCGGCCATGGCAAAATCCTGGATGGAATAGTATCCTTCCGCGATCCAGAACAGCGTGTTGGCGCGCCAGGGATCGTTACTGAGATCCTGAGCCCTCTGGAGAGTTTCGTTCATGTGATTAAGAGCGCTTACTATTCGTGAGGATTCGTTGGCGCGGTGCATGCTCAGCGTCATAAGGTAAACGGCTTTGCCTGCAGCCGGGCTCTGGGGAAAAAGATCAACCAGCGTTTGGTAGCTGTCGAGCGCTTTATCCATGTTGCTCATCTGATCGTAGGCCACGCCCTGCAGCAGAAGAACGTATCCGGTCAGCTGGTTTTTAGGATACTTGTGGAAAAATTTGTCGGTAAGCTTGACCACCTCGTGGTAGTTGCCGAGCGCCATATTCGCCCAGATCGAGCGGAATTCTCCCTCCGGGCGCAGCTGATCGGGTGGAATCGACCGCGGCGCTGGCACCACGCCATGACCGCCTGCCGTATAACGCCCCTCGTCACGGAGCGTGCGGTTCCAGTCGCGCTCGTAAATGGGGATCGTTGCCAAAAGATAAAGCCAGTCTGTTTTCAGCGGATTATTTTCATATTCCTTAAGTAAATTCTGCAGCGTTAATTCGCAGCGGGTATAGTTCTTTTTCTGGAAGTCGATGCATGCGAGCCGGTAAAGAGAAAGGCTACGCAGGTCGCCGGGAGCGTCCCGGCGGCTGACCGGCCCGAAGAAGGTCATGGCCAGGTCATAGTCGTGCGTCTGATAAATAGCTTCTCCTATCAATACGCGGGCGCGATCCACCCACATGCCCTTTTTGGCCAGGGCAAGCAGGTTCTGATAAGACGAAACTGCTTTGGCTATGTCTTTTTCCTGGGTAAAACAGGCTATCGAATAATATAAGGAAGGAATGTCATCCGGATGGCGCTGGAAGTGACTGAGAGCCTCGGGAAACTGGCCTCTTTGAAAAGCAATGAGGCCTGACAGCAAATCGGCTTTCAGAAGGAATTCATAATTGGGGTTGGAGGCCAGCATGTTGCGGAAAGTTTCGTCGGCCTTATCCAGCTTGCCGTTGGCCAGAAAAGTTCGCGTGAGCGTAAACCATCCTTCCGGGATGAGGAACCTGTTTTTTGCTGTGGCAACTTCTCTGGCGTATTTTGCCGCGCTGTCATAGGAACCCATGGCCAGAAGGCTTTGTGAAAGCCGGAGCTGCGCGGCCAGGGGAAGATAATTGTCCTTGCGGGTTCTGTTTACGACCGTCTGGAAGTTCCTCGCAGCGTCCTCATAGCGTTTCTGCTCGTAGAGAATTTCCGCGGAAGTATAGGTGGCTCCCAGGGCCCTGAATTCGCTGCTGAACTGTTCGGATATTGGTTTGAAAATGTCGAGCAGAGCGTCTTCGTGCCCGGCACGCAGATCTGCAACGTGAGAAAAAACTTTTTTATCCTGAGCTTCCAACAGTTGTTTCCCTGTAAGAAACAGAATAAAAGACGTTGCGCTGACCGCACAGATTTTTCGCAATAGGCAAGAATTAGATATTTTCATATTTATATGAATTTATACGAGGTGGATTTTTGAAAAAGGCCCAAAATGCACAACTCCAGTTTAACAGAGCCTCCGCAATGGGTCAAGGTCCAACGGCCTCCTTTTAGACGTGCTATCCATCATAAAGGTTACGTAATAAGTATAAGGTCTGCCTGAATACTACTTTGAAGCTTTTGAATCTAATACTTCATAGATGATTACATCATTGGGCATAATTTTCAAGGCTAAATTGCGGGGGGTACTGTTCACCTGCTAAAATCGTTTGCATATGAGTAAAGGAAAAGAAAAATATTACATTGCCGTGGTCGGCGCAACAGGCGCCGTAGGAGTCGAATTCCTGCGCTGCCTGGAAGAGAGAAATTTGCCTTTATCCGGCCTGCGGCTTCTTGCCTCAGCCCGTTCAAATGGCAGGAAGATGCGGTTCAAAGAACAGAACCTGATTGTTGAGGAGCTGACCGAAAACAGCTTCAAAGACATTGATATCGCCTTTTTTTCCGCGGGGGGCAGCATTTCCAGAAAATTCGGCCCGATAGCAGTGAAGGCGGGCGCGGTCGTTATCGATAATTCATCAGCGTTCCGCATGGATCCCGCTGTCCCTCTGGTGATTCCGGAAATCAATCCTGGGGCCGTTGCCGGTCATAAAGGGATTATAGCCAACCCGAATTGTTCCACGATTATCGCCATCACGCCGTTGTGGCCCATACACAAAAAAAACCGCATCAGGAGACTGATCGCATCCACTTATCAGGCGGCCTCGGGAGCTGGAGCAGCCGCAATGAACGAGCTCAAAGAATCTACCCGGGCCTACCTTGAGGGAAGGGAATATAAACATTCCGTGCTGCCTCATCCGTATGCCTTTAACCTTTTCAGCCATAATGCCAGGGTGGACCCGGTTACCGGTTATAACGAGGAAGAAACGAAGATGGTCAATGAGACCAGAAAGATTTTTAACGACCCGGACATCCGCATTACCGCGACCTGCGTGCGTGTTCCCGTCCTTCGTGCGCATTCCGAAGCGCTAAATTTCGAATGCGAAAATCCCATCAGCCCCGAGGAGGTCAGGGAAATCCTGGGGAATGCTCCTGGCATCAGAATCGTCGACGATATTGAGAAAAATTACTTTCCCATGCCCGTAGACGCCTCCGGACAGGGAGACGTGCTTGTGGGACGGATCCGCCAGGACATAAGCGATCCGTCAGGCCGTTCCATCGCCATGTTTGTGGCGGGAGACCAGCTTTTAAAAGGCGCCGCCTTGAACGGAGTGCAGATCGCCGAACTTCTTATAGGTAAGGACGTTGATCAAAAAACTGGTTGTAAACGCTGACGACTTCGGCCGTTCCTCTCTTATCAACCAGGGCATCATCGAAGGCCATGAAAAAGGCATCATAACCAGCGCCAGCATAATGACTGACCGCGAAAGTTTTTCCGAAGCGGTTGATCTGGCGAAATCGCACCCGCGGCTGGGGATTGGACTTCATCTGGATCTGGACCGTTTTTTTAGTGTCCAGCATGGCACGGGCCGTCTTCTTGGTTACAGGGACTCGCCCTCGCTTGTGGCCATAACCGAAGAGACTGAACGCCAGATCAGGATGGTCCTGGACGCGGGTTTGACGGTTACGCATCTCGACAGTCATCATCATGCCCATCTGCGCCCGGAATTGTTTGCTACGGTTGCCGCCCTCGCCGCAAAATACAAAATCAAGGTAATCAGGTATTTTAAAGAATTCTATGAAGGCCTTTATCCGGGGATTCAAACAGGTTGGACACGAGAACTCGTTGATCGCTTTGATTTGCGCTGTGTAGACGCATTCTTTGCCGGCTGGGAACCGGTGGAATCCAGCCTGCCGGGATACCGCTATTGGGATCCGGATTCTTCATTCAAGTCGGCGGAGCTGATGGTCCATCCCGGCAGGGGAGAACCCTGGCGCGAAAAAGAGCTGGCCGGCTGCATTTCTCCTTCGATACGTTCCTCTCTCGATAAAAAACACATCACGCTGACAAGTTTCGCCGGCCTGTAGCCTCGTAACAAAAATTTTAATATCGCAAAAAACGGATGCTGCAAAAACGCATGTTGCAAAACCGGCACAGAGAATATATACAGATCATGTGATTTTGTTTGAATAACGGCTAATTAGCATTGGGGGGATTTATAAAACAGTATGCATGAAATAAGAACCCAGCATACCTTGCGAATTGATAAGGAAAGAATCAGAGCAATCATTAAACGCGACGCAAGACGCTGGTGGTTGCGGTCGGCCTTCTTTATTGCCCTATTTCTCTTCTCGGTCACACTTCTTCCGTTTTGGATAGGAAGGTTTTATAGAGGAAAACAATTGCCTTTCTGGCTGGAAATAATGATTACATGCAGCGGTCTCATTATTTGCATAGGACTTATCATGCCAGAAGCGAATAGGCAATTGCCGGTGTATATGTTGCGACGTTATTTAAAAACTCAACGAAAGATTCTAAAGAAGTTGGCAATTCATGGGACAAAGGAGGGACATTACAAAAACAATTGACGGAAACGATTTGCAACAAAACCGTTGAAAAGTAGTAGTTTTCCGGTTATCTAGGATGGATCCAAATAATGACCTCACGGCCTTCTTATGAATGAAATAGCTGTTAGAGTTTATGGAAGTTCTGACGAGAACTTTTTTGATAGACGTTTGCGCCCGCGCCTCAAAATAGATATCCCTGTCACGATAGATATTTATGACGCGAATCGTGCAATCGTTGACAGTGTATTGGGAAAGGTCCGGGATATTGGTGGTAATGGCATTTCCATATTGTTGCCTTCAGCATTATTGAAAGATCAACTTGTCCGGATCCATTTTGTTTTGGATAGCGACAATTCTCTATTTGAATCCTATGGTATCGTGAATTGGAGTTTATTGAAAACGAAATCCGAATGGGAACATGGCATACAGTTTTTCGAAACCCCTCCAGAAGCCCGTAAAATTTTATCGACCTGGTTATCTACGAAATTTAGAGATATTGGAGCTATAGAAGATCGCCGTATCCGCGCCTCAATAAAAAGCACGAGAATAGAATTTTTGAATCGTTCAGGCCGGCGTATTGTAGGGACTGTTGACGAAACAAATAATTTGCCGCTCGACGCCTGTGTAGTAATCCTGCCTCCCGCTTACGGCGAAACGAAAATCAATAACATTACAGCCAGTTTCTTTTTGGCAAACAATGGTTTTCGTGCCATACGTTACGATGCGACAGATCACGTTGGGGAAAGCGAAGGGGAAATGCTTGATTGCCGAATGAGAAATATGTCGGATGATATTTTATCCGTTATAGATTATGTTTGTGCGACTTTCCATCCCCCGAAAATCGGCATGGTTGCCACTTCGCTGGCAGCCAGGGCCGCCATTAAAGCGGTTTCAGAGGACCTCCGAGTTTCGATGCTCGTTACGCTGGTGGGAGTGGTCGACCTGCAGGCTTCGATCAAAGCGGTTTATCACGAAGACATGATAGGCACATGCATGGGGGGGAGAAAGTGGGACATCACGGAAGTTCTGGGTTTCCCTGTCAGAGGAAAATTTTTAGAAACAGCAATTGAAGATAATTTCCATAACCTTCCGACAACTATTGCAGATTTGAGAAAAATAAAGGGTAAAGTTGTCGAGTTCGTTACAGAAAATGATTTGTGGGTAGACTGTAGAGATGTGCAGCGTACAACTCAATTGCCCAATGTCGAGATGGTCATGATAGCGGAAGGATTTCATCAACTTCATGAGAATAGAGCGGTGGCTAGGAAAGCGCTCCGTTCAGTTACGCACAAGCTGTTGGAAGAATTAGTTGCCCCCTCTGCAACCTTGGAGATGGTAAAAAATGCTTCCTATCGGGAGATCGGACTCCGTGTTCGTTTTGAGCGTGAAAGAATCAGAAATCTTGCCAATCCTAACTGTGAGGCAGAGAAAGCTTTCTGGGAAAAATATTTAGATGGATTTGACATTGTTTTGCGCTCGGATGAGTTCCAGGACCTCTATCGTTTGATTGTTCAATCTTTGGGTGGTTTGGATCGGCGGTGTCTACTGGATGTGGGATGTGGCAATGGCAATTTTGGGATATGGCTTTTGCGATATCTCGCAGGGCAAAACGGTAAACGTCATTTATTTCGTCGTAACGTGGATGAAAACATTCGTTATATCGGTATGGATTATGTGGAATTGGCTTTGTTGAAAGCGGACAAGTCTTTTGACCAAACCTGGGCGCGCTTAAGACGTGAAAAGCTCTATCCTAATATGCATTGGTCTTTTGTCAGAGGAGATGCAAGCCGCGAGCTTCCTTTCTGCCAGGGGCAATTTAATGCAGTGGTTTGTAACCTGTTGATCTCATACGTTGATGACCCTCTGTTCACCTTACGGCAACAGTATCGTGTTCTCAAGCCCGGAGGGAAGTTGGTCGTAACGAGTTTAAAGCCAGATCCTGACCTTTCTGTTATTTTTGACCAGTTTGCGAAGAAGACAAGCGGACAGGAGTTGGATGCAGCCAGAGCGTTGCTGAATAATGCCGGTGGGATTCGCTATCGTGAAGCGCAGGGGCAATTTAGATTTTTTGCCGAAGAAGAACTGACAAATCTACTAAACGCATCGGGATTCGTTAATGTCAGAACTTCAGCAGTATTAGCTAATCAAGCTGTCATGGCGGCAGGTGAAAAGCGATGACATTTGCCGCATTTTCAGCCCTGCTTAATTCTTGCACGAGCTTGATTGCCGCGTATTTAGTATGGCGATTCTGTAGACAAAAGAATCTCAGCCGAACCTTTATTGGTTTTTGTTTTTCGGTTTTCTTCTGGAGTTTTTTTTATTTTCTGTGGCAGATATCCGGGGGTGTTGAGCGTGCGCTGCTGTTTTCACGTTTGTTAATGGTCCCAGCCATATTTATCCCGGCATTTTATTTTCATCATTTAACCTGCCTGTTTGATAAAGCAAAAACCTTCAAGCCCCTTGTCGTACTAATGTACGGCATAAATATTTTTTGGTTATTTTTCAGTTTTCGTCCGTGTTACATTCCTGCGGTTGTCCCGAGATATGGTTACCGTTACTGGCCGGTGGCCGGTCCAGTATTTTCCCCTGTTTTAGCGACATTCTTCTTAATCGTTATCTCGGGTGTTGGCTTGATTTTGGTGCAACGAAAGCATTCGGAAGGGAATCATCGCAGACAGTTAAATTACGTTCTAGCTGGGACATTAATAGGATGGTGTGGAGGGGCAACCGATTTCCCGCTTTGGTATGGGCTAAATATCCCGCCTTTCGGAAATATCCTGGTTTCAGGATATATCGTCTGCGTGACCTATGCCATTTTGCGCTATCGCTTGCTAGATATCGAACTGTTGGCGAAAGACACCATGATATATGGCACGACACTGGGATTTCTTGTTGCACCGTTTGTGGTATCAAGCGCAATCTGGCATGGAAGCGTTATAAGCCCGGCGTTATTAGCAGGAGCGGTCGTTAGTTCTACGCTTTTTTATAGACGACTGTATCCATATGTAGGGCAATGGTTGGATCTTTTAATTTTTACCGGGAGGTTTTCGGGTAAGAGAACGATACAGGCCGCCCGGCAGCAGGTGTTTCGCCTGTCTAATCTGAAAGATCTGATCGATGCGACTTTGGCGCGGGCTCAAGACGATCTGCAGGCGGAGCGCATAGCGCTCTATTTTCACAGCATGACCACAAATCAATATTTATGCATGGGGGGAAAAGACGCAGGGAAACATTACGCCGCTGAACTGCCGTCGTATTCTGAAGACGACCGTTTGATTTCGCAGCTCCGGGGTGGGAATTTGGCGCGCCTGGAAGCCGAACAGGAGGCCGGATTTGATTTAGTCCTGCCTCTCTGTCAGGAGACCGGACTTTTTGGATTTATATTGGTCTCAAAGAGCCAGGCGGGAGCGGCGGAAATGGAGCGCATTCGGACATCGCTCGAGCAGCCATTGGGTTACGCTTACGTTTTCTACGAGCAGTCCGTAATGCTGAATAAAATGACGCACGATAATATCCGCTACGCCGGCAACATCAGGCGGTTTGCCATGCTGGCTTTGCGAACGTCTCTCTCCGATATGCAGAAAAAGTGGCTGGGGATCATCGACAAAGACGCCTCCCTTCTTGAGGGCTATTTGAACGATCTTCGCCAGATTATGGCGATCCTTGCGCGGCGCATGCAGGGACAGTATAAGCTGGAGCCGTACGATCTGGAAGATGTGGTGCGCCAGATTCTTCCGATGGAGCGAACCCATGCCGAACAAAAAGGGATTCGCTTTACCTGTAACGTTCCGGAAGAAGCATCGAATTCCGGCCGGCCCGCTCTGATCGGTCTGGGAGAACGTTCCAGCGTCAAACATGTGATAGAAAATCTTCTTTCCAACGCTTTCAAATTTACTCAGGCCGGAGGGACGGTGTCATTGGAGGTTAAAAATCTGGGGAAGCAACTGCAGATCGTTGTGGCGGATACGGGTTCCGGCATTCCACAATCATCGCTGAGCCATATTTTTGATTTGTTTTATCAGGGCGAAGGCCGCAGTGAAATGGAGCAAAGCACCGGGCTTGGTCTTTCTATCGTAAAGGAAATAGTCGCGCTTCATTCGGGCAACGTCGACGTCATCAGCGAAGTCGGCAAAGGGACGTCGTTTTATGTGGTACTGCCGACATGCGCAAATATCGAAGCGACAGCCGCTTAATTCCGGGAGGGATTTTATGCCAAAGAATGTTTTAGTTGTAGACGACGATCAGGATGCCCGCACTTTTTATGAAGATTACCTGACTATGGAATGCGGGGCGCGGGTAATAACCGCCAAGAACGGCAGGGAGGGTCTCGAAATATTACGGAAAGAGAAAATTGATGCGGTTGTAACCGATCTTTCCATGCCGGTCATGTCCGGTGAAGACATGATGGAAGAAATGGTTAAGGACGAAACGTTGCGTCAAATTCCTGTCGTCGCGGAAACCGCCCTTGGGACTCCAGGAACGGGCCGTGATCGGAAGGCGACAGACCAGTTTAAGGGCAGGCTTAACATGGTCTGCTTTACGCGCGGCGCACATTCATGGGAAGCGATCAGCAGGAAGATCGCTGAAATCTTAACAGAACAGAAATGAGCGAGAGATGCGCGCATTAGTGGTAGAGGATGACGTACAGCTTGCCGGCTACATGAAAGATCTCCTCCGCCGCGACGGATTCGCAGTGGATATAGCTCATACAGGCGGGGAAGGTCTTTCGCTTTCCCGGGAAAATCCTTACGACGTCATTTTGCTCGACGTAATGCTTAAGGGTGGGATAGACGGGTTTTCACTTTGCCGTACGATGCGCGATGAAGGGTTCCGCCAGGGGATCATCATGGTCACGGCCAAGTCGACGGAAAGCGATATCCTGGAAGGATTTGATCATGGGGCGGACGACTACGTAACAAAACCTTTTCAGTATTCCATACTGTCCGCTCGAATACGCGCCATTCTGAAGCGAATTAATCAACTTGCCGGCGACGGCAATAACGCTTTGCGCACCGGCGACATAACGCTTAACCTTCTCACGCGGCGCGTTACACGCAAGGGAAAACCCATCGCTTTAAGCCGCAAGGAATTCGAAGTGCTCGAATATTTTATGCGCAACCCGCGGCGGACGCTCTCATCGACGACAATCGCCCAGCATGTCTGGGATCGCGATTTTGAATCGACTTCGAACATAGTCCAGGTTCAGATCAATCATCTCCGAGAAAAGATAAACAGCGGGTTCAAGCCCGCCTACATTCATACCGTGCGTGGATTTGGTTATTGTTTCGAGGAACCATGACTTCGGCCATTCCGATTAAGCTTCTTATCGTAGACGACGATCAGACGCTTTGCGCGAATCTGAAAAGCTTTTTTGAGCGTTATAACTATAAAATTCATGTCGTACATGACGGCGTTTCAGCCCTCTCCGCTGTTGAAAGTTTCCAGCCGGATGTCGTCTTCCTTGATATCGGACTCCCGGGCATGCCGGGCATTGATGTTCTGCGGGAGATCAAAAACAAAAGTTCCGGCATCCGCGTAATTATGATTACCGGCATGGCCGAGGAGGAATTGCAGCGTGAAGCGCGGATACTGGGCGCGGATGAATATGTTATCAAGCCGTTCACGCTTGAGTATTTGAAGGGCACGGTAATGGACAAGCTTCACAGGCTTGTACTCAGGGATTATCACGCTTTGTCCGAGAATGTCGGTTTAGAGCGGGAGAAGTTTGACCGGTTGTTTGATGCTATGCCCGACGGCGTTTTATTGCTGGATCGCCAGGGGATGGTCGTCAGGGGCAACCCAAAAGCGGGGAATCTGCTGGAAATATCATTCGAACAACATCCACTCAGAATTATTGATGCGCTGAAAAATTACCATTTCCAGCCGCAGCGGGCGTCGCCTCAATCTGCCTTGCCTTTGCCCGAACCGATTTCCTTTGAACTAATCAAAAAACAGGGGCAGCAACGTTTCGATCTGGTGCGTCCCAGCCCGCGAAGCATTACGCTCGAATGCTGTCTCACATCGGTATCAGGGGGGAAAGAGAATTTAAAAGGACACCTCCTTTTTTTGCGGGACGTCAGTGAGCAAAGAAGAGAATCTTTCGGCATGAAGCGGCTCATTGATGTCGTATCCCATAAATTCCGGACGCCGCTGACGTCAATGGGCTATATCTTCATGCTGAAAGATCCAGGGAGAATGAAAGAACGATTAAAAAAACGCGCCTGGGATAATGTTATAAGCAATTACGAAAGGTTGAGCGCAGCGCTCGATGGTTTGGCGGAATTTGGAACACTGCATAATCAAAAAATCATTCCCGAACCTATTGCATTAAGGACTCTTATAGAGGCTGGTCTGGGAATGTTCAGGGGAAGGAAAGATGTTAAACCGGGAAAAGTGAAATGGAATCCTGCAGACTTTGAAATTGCGGTTATGGCCGACCCTGTTAGAATGCCGGTTGTTTTTTATCACCTATTCCATAACGCTTTTAAATTTAAAGCGACCAGGGTTAATCTAACTTTCCAGCCGCATGGCAATTATGTGTCCGTCGAAATCGCAGATAATGGAATAGGCATTCCAGCGGCAAGCATTGATCGAATTTTCGAATGGTTTTATCAGGTCGACGATGAATTTACAGGCCAACAACACGGCATGGGACTTGGGTTAAGCGTTGTTCAAAGTATCGTAGAAGCCCATGACGGTCGAGTATCGGCGAAAAGCAGGTTCAAAAAAGGTTCCACATTCACCGTTTCTCTTCCGGCTGCAAAACCGTCTCAAAGGTAGTTATTTCCGGTTGTATCCTTTCCAAACATTAAAAACATTTAATCCACGTTTAACCATTTTTTAATCTCCCTTCAACGCGAAATTCAGGTTACCCGGTTAAACTTGGATCGAAAGTCCGCCGCTGTGACGTTGGCGGATCCGCCTGATGGGTGGCGGAGAGGTAAAGCCATGAAAGCTTGTCATTGCGGTTTTTATACAGCCTGCCGTCTACAGCAGATGGTTGTGGCGCAGCGCCGGG
>CAZSAL010000018.1:0-43904 GCA_964604825.1 uncultured Elusimicrobia bacterium | reverse complement strand
AGTTCGAACCCAGAAGCAGAGGCGAAACAATCCCGCTTCCGCCCACCGTGAGATTGAAGTTCGCGGGAAATACTATCGAGCCAGTTAGCGCATTCGACGGGATGCTGGAATTACTGCTGCCGTTGACCTGCAGAGTTCCGGAAAATGAATTGAGGTTCGACCCACTTAGATCAATCCAACCGCCGTATCTGTTCGCGGACGTGCCGAAACCTCCGTTTGAGGTGATCGTCCCGGAACTGATCGACGTACCACCGCTAATGACGATCGATCCGCCGCTGCCGCCGGCATAGCCCGTACCACCATTCGCGTAAACCGCTCCAGTATAGGTATAAGCCGAAGAAACCGTCAGGGCGATCCGTCCGCCACCGCCGCCACCGCCGTAATTAGTACCAATTCCTCCAGCGCCGCCGCCCGCTGCAATGGTACCCGTTCCTGTAAGAACTCCTGCCGTGATATTGAGACTGCCGCCGGAACCGCCGCCGCCCGCGTTGCCGCTGCTGCCTCCGCCGCCTTGTCCGTTGGCGGAAAGCGTTCCGTTGACTGTAAGGGTATTCTGAACGCTCAAAATCAACGCGCCGCCGCCATTGCCGCCGGCAAAAGTATTCCCTCCCCCTCCCGATCCCAGAGCAACCGGGCTGTTCGTGGAACCGTAAATGACTCCGGCTGTGCCGGTGGTCTGCCCGGTTCCGCCGCCGCCGCCATAGCCGGCTCCGCCGCCACCCTGCCCACTGACCCATGCTCCTTTTCCCGGACCGGTCCCGCTGTTGCCGCCGGCAAGCCCCCCGGCAAAACCCAGGCCGTCGGCGTTGAAAAAGGTCCCCGCTGCGATCGTCATACTTGATCCGACAATCTCAAAGCCGGCGCCGCAGGCTACGCCAAGACATGCGCCTGCGTTTCCGCCCGGATCGCCCGCAAACGTAACCGTGCCGCCCAGAACCGTAAACGTGCTCACATAAATGATGTGCGCCTGAGTGGGAGCCGACCCCGATATCGCCACCGCAGTAGACGAAAACGCCACTGTGCCGGTGTAATTGGGGTTCAGCGTGATCGAGGCGAGCGCATTGGCCGCGATTGTCCCGCCGCCCACAGACATGTTGTCCACCGTGCAACTGGAAACTGAAGAACCGCCATCAAACACCACATTGTCGCCTGCGGCCGGGACGTGGCCGCAGCTCCAATTTCCGGAAGAGCTCCAGTTGCCGGGACTTGACGCCTGCCACGTACAGGTTACCGCGCGCGCGGGACCGGCCAGGAACAGCAGGGCCCCGCCTATTGTCGCCCCCGAAATCAGTAATCGGGGACCCAGCTTTTTCAATAAAAACCTCTGCCCTCTTCCGAGGCGATGAAGCAGTTTGTTGATCATTTAAATCCGTTCAATCCCCGCAAGCCTCCCATCCGGCCAACATCAAAAATGGATCGACTGCGACAAAGGAGTGCGAAGGTCCATGGTTTTGATATACTTTTTCTGTGGGGGCGATCCGAAAATTGGTTTTTTTGAGTGGTCATGCCGCCGAGCAATGTCATTATCGCGGCTGCACCAAAGACGAAGTCGAAAAATCCATACGCGAGGCGTTGTGGAAACCCGTTGAAAGGGGACGTATGGAATGCCGTAAAGATTTCCCATTCGAGAAAATATGGAATGGCGTGTGGTATGCCACAAAGCAGGTCCGGCCGATCTTCGCTGAAGAAACGTAACGGTTGGTCGTTGTGACGGTTTATGTTTACTATTTTTGACAAGGAACAGGAGGACTGATTATGAGAATTACCTATGACCCGCATGTGGACGCTTTGTACATTCGTTTTAAAGAAACAACGGTGACCACCAAAAACCTGGCCGAAGGAATCGCGGCGGACTACGACACCGCCGGTATCCTGGCAGGCATTGAGATCCTTGACGCCGTGAAGCGCTTCGGCGATCTCCAGACTCTGCGAAAAGTGACGCTGGAAGAAGTCGGCCTCAGCGCCGCTTAGCAGCAGGCTCCAACCCCGATTCACCTCACCCTTCCAGTTGGCGCCGTCCGACCACAGGTTGTCGCCCCTGCTGTTCATCCAGTAATAATTTGCCGCGCGCGCCGGACCGGCCAGAAACAGCAGGGCCCCGCCTATTGTCGCCCCCGAAATCAGTAATCGGGGGCCCAGCTTTTTCAATAAAAACCTATGGCCTCTTCCGAGGCGATGAAGCAGTTTTTCAGTCATTTAAATTCCTGCTACAATATTCTTCGGAGGCAATCCAATGAAACGACCTGAACCTATCGAAAAAATCCTGAAACGCCACAAAAACGAGTGGCTGCTTATCGAGCTTGACAAAGTCGATGAGCGGGTCCTTAAGCCAAAGACGGGCTGGCTTCTTGGCCACAGTCCCAGGAAGGAAGATCTGTTTGAAACGATGAAAACCTTTCAAGGCCACCGCCTTTATATGGATTTTTCCGGGCCCATCCTCCCCGCCGGCTTCGGCGCCGCGTTCTAAATGACGCTCATCATTCCTCACATCTGGACGGTCGCCGTTGAACTGACAGTAACGGTAATACAGGGGACGTAGCTGCTTAACTGCCTTTCTGGAAAAAAGCAGGAAAGCAGCGACGTCCCCTGTGGCCCATGATACCGTTGCCCCCTCCCGAATATTGCGCATTCCAGAACGAGGTGGTATACTTTTCTGGTCGGTATCCGTCGTACAATCATTATCAAAAGGAGCGCTTTTTATGACTTCTCTTTTACAGGCTCTATCCGAAGAGCATATTTTCGTAGTGAAACCCGGCGCAAAATCACTGCCGCTCCTCCTGGAGGGGATCGTACGATTGATCGATACCCGGGGGAAAACGCTCGGGGTCGTCATCGATAAAGAAACTCTGGATGATCTCGAAGAAGATCTGCAGTCCCATTCCCCGGAGTTTCTCTCTTCTCTGGAGGCTTCACGCCGCTCCGGCCGGGTTTCCGCCGAGTCCGTACAACATAAGGCCAAACTCGGTTGATGAATTACGCCTTTACCAGACATGCCGAAGCGGAATTTCTCAAACTCCCCCGCCCGCTTCAACGTCGCATTCTCGCCAAAGTGGAGCAGTTCCTGAACAGTCCTCAGCCGCTTGCCTTCGCAAAGCGACTGACGGGCACGCAGTCGTCCTATCGCTACCGCATCGGTGATTACAGAGTGATTTTTGATTGGGAAGCGACCTCCATCCTTATCCTTAAAATCGGACACCGGCGCGAAATTTATCGGTAATTCCCGCCTCATTTCATTCCCTTCCGTTTTACTATTTGCTGTTTCTCCTGGCCCTCTTCCGAGGCGATGAAGCAGTTTCGTCAGCATGGAGCCTCTATACCCGCCGCCCAATTGTCTTTCCGCGCAGCGCATGCTACGATGGGTTCATGAAGCCCCTGAGACCCGAGCCCATAGAGAAAATCCGCAAACGGTTTAAAAAAGAGTGGCTGCTGATCGCCGTAGATAAAATGGATAAGGATAGAAACATTCCTCTGGGCTGTCGCGTTATCGCACACAGCCCCCGTCGGGACGATGTGTATCAGGCGATGTTGAAACACGAAGGCCTCGATCTGGTTATCTATTCCGAAGAGGCTCTGCCCACCGGTTACGCGACCGCTTTTTAGTCTTTGAACATGACATCCAAACTGATTACTGCTTTGGCCCGCGTTGAAGGACCGCGCCAGACGAAGCTGGTTCATCTGGTGTTCGATAGTGGAGCGACCGATACCATCCTTTCGCCTCATGCCGCGCTGGCTGTCGGCTGTCCCCCGGATCCATCCGGCAAGAGAGCCGGAATCATCACCGCGAGCAGTCTGGTCTATATGCCGATTGTGACCATTCCCGCTTTTTATTGCCTTGGCCTGCGTGTCGAAAACTTCGAAATCATCTGCCATCAACTGCCTGATGAAAGTACCGTGGGCGGAGTCCTGGGCCTGGATTTTCTCCGTCGGGTTCCCGTTTTTCAGGAATTCGAAAAGAAAATTTTTGAACTGACCCGATTTTAATTTTTTCTTCACGCTGTTTCCTTTCCGGCCTTCCGCTTTACTATTTGCTGTTTCCCCTGGCCCTCTTCCGAGGCGATGAGGCAGTTTTTCAGTCATTTATGTCCTGTAGCCTTTTTGACATCACCGTGGTAAAATACCTGCCGTGAGCCCAACTGTGTTTCGATATCGGAAATTCCGGTTTTATTTTTTCTCCCGGGAAGAATCTCGAATGCATGTTCACATTTATGCGCCTGAAGGGGAGGCGAAATTCTGGCTCGAACCGGTGGTTGCTCTTGCGGAATATCATGGTTTGACCGATAGGTCCATCCGCCAACTAAAACAGATTGTTGAGGATCGAAAAGATGAAATCGCCCGCGCGTGGAAAATCCACTTCGAACGTTGAAGTTCAAAATCTCTCGCGTCATGGAATATGGTTGTTGGCCAGAGGCATTGAATATTTCATGCCATACAGGGAGTTCCCCTGGTTCATTAAAGCGAGAGCGGCGGACATCTTTAATGTTCATCTTTTTCATGGCAATCATCTTTATTGGCCTGCCTTGGATGTAGATCTCCCTCTGGATTCTCTGGCCTCTCCTGGAAAATATCCTCTGCGATATCGCTAAATAACGGGAACATAGGGGACGGAGCTGCTTAACTGCCTTTCTGGGAAAAAGCAGGAAAGCAGCTACGTCCCCTGTGGCTCCTGTCTTCGCATCTATGGATGGTACCGTTTTAAGCGATTTGCACAATGGATGGTGCCTCCAAAAAGCTGTCCTATTATACTCATGCCCCAATACCTTTTTCACCTTTTTCATAAATTTATCTGTTCGTGTTGACATCATCTATTTCCAGCTCGTCCTGATTGTCTTCAGAAACAGGCAAATCGATCGTGCCTCCGGCGGATTTGCGCGCCATATCAATGAACTGAAGCAACTGATCTTTGCTCTTCTCGTCGGTCTCAAAAGCCAGCGCCCTGTGCCAGGCTGTCATCGCAGCTTCGTACTGATGCAGGGCGTATAACGCCGAACCCATGCGCTTATAAGCCAGGCCGTTGTTCGGCTCGAGCGAGATCACCCGCTGGCACAGGGACACCGCTTCATCGTAGCGCTGAGAACGGAATTCTGTCAGCGCCTGACCCAGCACCTGCTGCGTCAGGGTAAGAGGCGAACCGGGTTTGTATTCCACATGGTAGCCTGAGAGCCGGCTGATCTCGTCGATGATGCGGTTCAGGCCCACCTGGTTTTTATCGAGCGAAGCCGCATAGGTCAAGAACCAAAGGCCGTCGATTGTGTCGCCTTTCAGATAGCTGTTGATTCCCGCGCGAGCCATCTTGCTGGAGCGGTCCCACCCGGCCACGCTGTGGACATAGGGCGTGATGACTCCCACCCGGTCCAGAAGATCGCGAACCTTCTCGTCGTCCCGCTTGACGCGGTGAGCCGTGTGCAGGAGCAGTTCCGCTTCGGTGTAATAGCCGCGGTCAATGGCCGTGGCGGAGCGGTCGAGCAACTCGGCGACGGAGAATTCCGGATTGATGACGAAATTGTTGCCTGCGTTCTTGGTCTTGCCGAACGCGTAACCGAGCGAAAAGCGGGAAGACGTTCCCAGATCGGAGTTGGAGGCGAAAGCCATATCGAAAGTCAGGTCTTTCCAGCGCAGGCCCATCCCGAAGGTCGGCGAATTGTCGAGCATGCCCACGCGCAGAGAGACGATGCTGAAGGCGTATTCCGCGCCAAGAATAACGTTGGTGAAATTTTCCAGATCAGCGGAAAGAGTCAGGCCTTTCACGGCCTGATAGCCGACTCCCAGACGGAATTCCTGGGGCAGCTTGTCGTCGGTATCACCCTGGGAGAGACGCAGGACGTTCCGGCACATGAGCCCTAACTCCAGAGTACTCGTCATGGCGTACTGGCCTCCGATATCCAGCCCCGACAACTGATCGGAAGAACCCTGCAGAGTGCGAAGAAGAGTATGGGCGGAAGTGCCGACGGAGAGCGTGGGCAGCGCGGGAATGATCATGCCGTATCCGGCGCCGAGCGCGGTTTCCGAATATCCGAATGAACCGAGCAGGTTGTTATTGGCGTCGCGCAGATCGGCGCCGTCTATCGAAAGGCGCGCGAGGTACGCTCCGAGAACGCCGTCGCCTGCCCTGTAGCCGCCGTAGCCGGCAAAATCATACGTGGCGCCGCCGTAGAGCGCGGCGTGCAGCAGGTTGAATTCATGACGGGTGACTGCCGCGAGCCCGGCAGGGTTCCAGTAGGCGGCGGTCGCGTCCTGGGCTATGGCCGTGTACGCCGTGCCCATCCCGAGGGAACGCGCGCCTGCTCCGAAATCAAGCAGGCGGCCGGGATCGCCGGGATCGGAAGCGCTCAGCGGAAGGCAAAGGGCAAAAATAATAAAAAGAGATTTCAGCCAGGAAATGCGCGGGAGGTGATTCCATACGATGCACGCTCCTTTCATCATGATCTTATATGGATTCAGATTTGAGAAATGTCAACCGAAACCTGCGTTAACGAGTTGTAAATTTATTTTCCGCGATTTTTCAATGCGATTCGGCATAAAGAAACTTAACAGACCGCGGAATTCGTGTAAAAAATTATTAATCTGCCAAAAAAATTTGAGAATTCTCAAACGCCTTCAGGTGGGAAGTATTCGGTTTATTCCGGGTTGGGGCATTGGTGCCGTTGATGACAGATGACAGTTGGATGGTCTTATTCCAGACTCTTCTGAAACGCCTTCGTTTCCGCAAAATGTTCCAGAGATTTACGTCGACGACGAAGCATCTGACTGATTGCGGTACCATCTCGATTCAGGTATCTGCCCATAGCCAGGCAGGGAAAACGGTAATATTTTCTACCCACATATACCAAGGCCTGACGCCACCGACTCACCGAACGATTTTGACTTAGTGATCGGAGAAGAGGAAGATCCACTCCGCAGTGCTCCGCCATCCATTGGGCCAATTCTTTGATACCGCGCATCCGTATGACATGCCGAACTATCGAACGCACCGGCTCGCCGGTGCGCCGCTTCACGTCCTCGACGAACTCCTCATCACCCAGAAATCTACCTCCGCGAATCTGATAAAAATCCTCCCATTTTCCGCTCTTCAGGCCCTCGGCCATGAACCGCGCATAAGCTTCCCTGGCCTTCCGCTCATTTTCAGAGAAACGTTCTAGAACTTCCGCAAAAGACTGCTTCTGTCCTTCAGGATACTGTCCATGCGCGTAATACCGATGGCTCGACCATTTCCAGTTGCCAGCTACCGGCAGGCGTTTTCCACAGCCACGATACGGATTCAAAGTGACGTAACGCAAAAGTTCCAGAAAATATCGTTCCTTATCGCAAATTCGGGCGCCATAACGCCCCTGGAACACGTGCCCGGTCAGACGGTGACGCCAGTTGAACCATTTGGCATAACGCGTAAGCAACCTGCGCATGAACTCCGACAAGTTCCCTTCCGGAGTCTCGATCTCAATGTGGAAGTGGTTGGGAAGCTGACTCCAAGAAAAAATTTTAACCCCGCTCCATTCAGCCGATTCGACCATAAAAACCTCGAACTTGGCGTAATCGCCGTCGGTCCAATATATGCGTTCCCGTCGGTTCCCCCGGCCGAACACATGATAAAATGCTCCTTCGTATTCGATGCGCGGTTTCCTTGGCATAAATCCTCCCTATACCGTTAGAGTGCGCCGCGAGCAAAATATTCATCTGTCATCTGTCATCAACGGCACCAATGACGCAATGACGTGCCGGGAAGTATTCGGTTTATTCCGGGTTCGGGTGGAGGGTATCGACCTGCAGAACTTTATTCGTGGATTTTTTGTTCGTCGACGGCGCAGCGGCCTGTTCCGGCTGGCCTGCGTTATGATCCGGTATACCGGGCAAAACCTCAGGCCCTGAAGGTTCTTCGCCGCCCGGCTTATCCATCATTTCGGCAGTTTCGTTAATTTCATTTTCCGTCTGCCAGCCCCAGCCTTCATGAACGGGACCGCTTACGGGCTTCATATTCGGGCCAGACACGATATCGCCCGGGCTGCATGTACAGACAACGGTCGTCGCCCGGGCCGGGAAAGTGGCGCGGATGGCGCAGTTATCGCGCGGACTGGGACTATTCTCCGACGTATATGAAACCCAGACGGGAATTCTTTCATTAAAAGCTGAGGTAAGCTTGGTGTCCGTCTCAAATGTCCCTTTGCATTCCATCCGGGCCTGGCCCATCAGCCGGACGTACTGTTTGGCCGCCATGTCAACCGCCGACGGCCGGAGACTGTAATCCTCAAGCTCTTCGATGCACATATCCTTGTTTAAAGCGGTCGTCTTTTTGCTTACGCCGACGCCGAGAATGCGTTTCGTAAAGGGCACGCAGCGGTTGGCGGCCGCGTCTGCGGAGGGATTCAAGAGCAGGATGGCAGCCACAAGCCAAAAAACAGAGCGAATTCTGATCAAGGCCAGACGGTCCATGCACCACAATTCTGATACACATTTGCACGAACTTCAAGGGCAAAGTGTCACGACCTCACCGACTTTTTGAATCTACGATAATCTCCCCCACCCCGCTGTCAGGGAAGAGAGTGGGAGTTAGGTCGTTCCAAGAGGCAGGCGGGTGAAGGCGTGCGGGAGCGGAGGTCAGCGGGGCGGAGTGAAGCGGTAGCCAACTTTGTTGCCGACTGTTTCGATGCATTTGCCGGCCTTTCCCAGCTTATTGCGCAGGCTCCAGACATGCGTCTCAAGCGAGCGGCTGCATTCCTCTGCGGGTTTATCCCAGATCAGATGGGCTATTTCATCCCGGGACACAGTTTCCCCGGGAGTGCGCAGCATAAGCGCCAGCAGGTCAAATTCTTTAGTCGTCAGTTTAATTCCTTCATTGCCGACGGTAACTGTGCGTTTTTTTACATCCAGGCTTAACTCCTGCCCGGCGTAGGCCGGTGTGGCACGAATGGTTTTACGACGGCGCAGCACGACGTTAATCCGGGCAATCAGTTCCCCCGGGTCGAAAGGCTTGGCTATATAATCGTCCGCGCCCATTTCCAGCCCGGCGATTTTTTCCGACGTGGACGACCGCGCGGTGAGAATAATTATGGGGATGTCCGTCGTCGCTGGATTTTCTTTCAGCATGCGGCAAACTTCGAGACCGTCCATATCCGGCAGGCCGAGATCCAGCAAAATCAGATCAAACGTCTGCGTCTTGAGAGTTTCCAGCGCCTCACGGGCGCTTCGCGAGACCGCAGGCTGAAATCCTCCCCGCAGGCTGAAAACCTGCAGTATGGCCTGCATCGGGAGATCCGCATCTTCGACGATCAAAACGCTATAGGAATCTACGCTCATATTAAGAATTTAACTTTTATCTTCATGAATGTCCACCAGGCCGGCGGCCCATCTCCAATCAGCCCTTGCATGCGGCACATCTTAAGTGTATATATTTTAACAATGAGGCTTTATCAGCGACTGCTATTAACCGCTCTGTGCCTGTCGATCATTCCCCTCCTGGCATTAACGACTCAATTGTTCTGGGACGCCAACTTGAGCCGGCAGGAGGCCAGAGAATCGCACCGGACCATGGTCCGGAATTTTTCCGTTCAGGTGGAGGATTTTTTTCAAAATCTGGATAAGGACCTCGGGTTCATAGCCAGTTTCGAACAGCGCCCGGACATGAGCTCTACGGAAAGACAGGGCGTACTGCTCAGCGCCATATCCAACCGGAACGATTTCGACGCTCTTCTTCTTCTGGATACCGACGGAAAAACGTTAAGTTACGCGGCCACGGACCGATTCCAAAGCCAGGCCCCTGCGAATTATGCCTCCCAGAACGAATTCAAAGAGGCCGTGCGTACCGGCAGTCTCCAGTTGAGCCCGCCCATGATCAGCGGAGGAAAAACTCTCGTGTTTGTGTACTATCCGCTTTCTTACGGGCCCGTGGTATTTATGGCTGTTCGACTCGACCGGCTCCTTGACCGCCTGCGTTCGGTGCGCATGGGAGAAACCGGAGCAATGTGGCTGACCGGACCCCGGGGAGAGATGCTCCTCACGCCTCCGGACTCCGCCGACATCCAGACGCGCGTTGGCAAAGCGCTGGAAAGCTCCGTCGGGGATCCTGAGATAAAAGACATTGAAATCGGCCGCTTGACCGGCGCCAAATGCCGTATTCCTCGGTTCGAATGGACGCTCGCTTTTTTACAGGACAGGGCTGAAGCTTTCCGGGCGGCCCGGCGCATGGACGCAGGAGCCATACTCTGGCTGTCCGCGGGATTGATTGCGATTCTTATCGGTTCCTGGACGTTCGCCACCGACTTGATCAGGCCGATCAAGCGTTTGTCCGACGCCGCGGTCAAAATCTCTGAAGGCAATCTGGATATTCAAATCCCGCCGCAGGGTCCGGCGGAACTGACCCGCCTGCTTGCAACCTTTAATTCCATGGTCCGGCGGCTGCGGGATTTCCAGGACATGCAGGTGGAACGCATGCTGGAAGAAAAGACCAAGCTTGAAGCGGTGGTGCAGGGCATTTCCGACGGCATTCTGATCGAGGATTTCCAGGGACGGGTGATCTTCTCAAATCAGCGCGCGCGGGAACTTCTCGGAACAAAGCTCCAGCTTCCGCCTGCGGCGGCGCAGGATATTCAAACCGTCATGTCGAAAAAAACCGACCAGCGGGCTTTCTCAACGGAAATATTGTCCGAAGACGACAAGAAGCGCATCATTCACGGGCTTGCCGTAAGACTCGCCATCAAGCCGGGGAAGGATCTTGGCGTGATGATCGTTCTGGAGGACGTGACGCTGGACCATAAGATCCAGCAACTCCGGGAAGACTTTCTTAATATGTTCAGCCATGATTTGCGCGCCCCGCTGACGGCGCTGCAGGCCTATATCCAGATGCTGCTTGATTCCCGGACCGGGACTCTTGTAGCCCGGCAAAAAACCCTGCTGCAGCAGAGCGATCAGGCGACGCGCGACCTGATTGAAATGGTGTCGAATATTCTGGATGCGCAGAAATACGAGCAGGGAGAAATTCATCTGGAAATCGATCCGGTTCCCATAGTCAAACTGCTCGATGATATCCGGGAGAGGCAGGCCTTCCTTTTCCAGTTTCATCAGATCAATTTCCATATTCTGCCTGACGATGGCGCCGCAAACACTATGGTCGAAGCGGACCGGAATCTACTGGAACGGGTTCTGAATAACCTGCTGGGGAATGCCGCCAAATTTACCCTGCCCGGAGGCACGGTCAAGCTGGCGGCAGCTTTGAACGGCGCCAAAGTCCTTTTTTCCGTAGAAGATAACGGCCGGGGCATACCTGCGGAAAAAATTCCTCAGCTTTTTCAGAAGTACAAACAGACTGAATCCGCGGACAGGCTGCAGGGAAGCGGTCTGGGGCTTTTTATCTGCCGCATGATTATTGAAGCCCACGGCGGACAGATAGCCGCTTCCAGCGAACTGCATAAAGGGTCCCGCTTCGAATTCTGGCTGCCTCTCAAACAACCTCCTGTCGGAAGTCCCCCAACGCCTCTCCTGTAACCGCCATACGGCGGAAGGGGTCGAACTAAATGCATGAAACGGACGGGGATCAACGCACTGGCGCTGGGGTCAATAATCAGCCTGCATGCCTGGGCTGCCGACGAAGCGCAGAAAATATTATCCAAACTCCATCATTCCAACCAATATGAGATAGAGCTGGGAAAAATCGCCAGGGAGAAAGCCGTTTCCCGCCGCATACTGGACTATGCCGAAGAATTAATAAAAGATCATATTGATTCCGACAGTCAAATCCAGGAATTCGCCGGGAAAAAACAGATTACGCTTCTCGAACCGTCAACGGCGGGATTTTTAAATCATCTGGAAGCGGCGGAAGAACAGCAGATGGTGGTCGCGTTATCCAAGAAAACGGGCGCTGATTTTGACAAGGCTTTCGCCGAAGATATGATTCAAATTCACAAACTGGACAAGATCAGGCTGGAAAACGCCGAGAACATTTTAAAACAGGAAGACATCCGCAACCTGGTCGCAGTCAATCTGAAAACAGCCGAAAATCATCTGCAGGGAGCGCGCGACCTGGAAGGCCCTGATTGATCAGGGCAGGTCACATCGCGCTGTTGCGCACCGTTACGCTGTCCCCCGGACGTATATCTTTCAAAGCGTATTGATGATCCCCGCTCTTAAAAATGCCCACCAACTCAGGTACAACCGGGATACCGACGATGTCGTTGGTTCCTCTAAGCCGCAGTTCCATTATTCTTCGTTCCTGGTCAACACGGGTCACCTGTCCCTCCAGTTTGCTCCAATTTTTGACCGGGATAGCTTCCCTGGCCATGGCCTGGGCCGCGTTTTTACTCGGGACAGCATTTTCTTCCGCGGTTATCACCTTGCGTACCTGAACATTTGCCTGTGTCGTGCCCTGGGGGTCTGCCTGCGTTACGTGGTTGACCCATACTGTCATACAGGCCGTTGAAAAAAGAATAAACGCCAGGTTTTTCATGGATTTAGAAACGGTTCTATGTTTTTGACATACATTAAATGCACGCGGTTACACGCGAAAGGATCAGAAGACCTCTCCGGACGGACATGATGCTATACTTATGGTTCTGCCATATGGCCCGGTCCAAACCCTCTCTTCAGATTCATCTCGAATACTGGCCCGTACGAGGCGTCGCAGCCTTTGTGCGCAGGCTGCCCCTGGATTCCGCAACAAGGATCAGCCGCAACATTATTAAATTCATCCTTTTATTTATTCCGTTACGGAAAAAACTGGTGCGCGGCAATCTTGCTTCGGCCTTTCCTGAATTGTCCGAGCCGGAGCGGGAAGCCATTTTGTCGGAGTCTCTGAACAACCTGGCGCGGATGATAGCGATTTTTCCGCGAATGCCGGAGCTGACCAGAGAAGGGCTTCCTGCCTGGGTTTCAATTGAAGGGCTGGAACATGTGCGTAAAGCCCGAGAGGAGGGCCATGGCGTGATCGCCTTCACCGCGCATCTGGGGCTCTGGGAATTCATGGCCGTATGCTGCAGCCGTCTGATTCATGATGTACGACTGATAGTACGGCCTCTCGACAATGCCCGGATTGACGCGTACTGCACTTCCCTGCGTTCCTGCACGGGCGCGGCGATCATCCCCCACAGGCAGGCCCTGCGACAAGGGCTCAGGTGCCTTAAAGATCATGGGGTTCTGGGGATTCTTATTGATCAGAATTTTTCGGCAGGCGGAATTTTCGTGGACTTCTTCGGGCGCCTTGCCGCTACTTCTTCCATTGTGTCCATCCTGGCCAGAAGGACCGACGCCGTAATCCTGCCGCTGCATAACCGGTGGGAAGAAAACGGAAGATTGAAAATAATATTCGATCCCCCCGTGCCGCTGAGTCAAAATTCCAATACGGAAATGGCTGTAGCGGAAGACACTTATGGGCTGACGAAAATTGTGGAAGGCTGGATCCGGCAGGACCCGGGACAATGGTTCTGGCTGCATAACCGCTGGAAACGTCGCCCTCAGCCTGGAGAATTCGTCTACATGCCAGAAGGGCCAACCCAGCAGAACTTTGGCTTTTAATCCGATCGTCAGTATAATGAAGAGGATTTCAGGGAAATTGTTTGGTGGGGAGTTGGTGTAGCCTGGTTAACACGTCGCCCTGTCAAGGCGAAGATCACGGGTTCGAATCCCGCACTCCCCGCCAATCAATAATCCCGCCGCACAAACCAATTAAGAAAAACTGCAACCTGGGTCGTAGAGGATTCGAACCTGTGACCCCCGCCTTGGAAGGAAATAATCTCGAATAACAATTTACTTTTTATCGTTGGAGAATGAATATTTCTCTATTTTTAAAACTCTCAATTCCCCAATTTTTCCCCAACTTTTCAAAATAATGGTGGGCCCCACAGGATTCGAACCTGTGACCCCCTCGGTGTAAGCGAGGTGCTCTACCGCTGAGCTAGGAGCCCAAAAACATCCAACCAGTAATCTAAGACCTAATGATACCTAACTTTTACGTCTGAAAAAATAACTTCTATTGGAATTATTCGAACATAGGGCCAGCCAGAAAACATCCGGCAGTTTGGAAATTTATGGATTATTCGACTGCAGAAAATCGTTTTAATTTGCCTCTCGCCCTAAAAGGGTTTCACTTATCATATACATAATGTTTTATTTATCGACTAGGAAGGCAAATGGCAGGCAACTACGATTGCTGATTGATCTGGTCCTGCAAGGTGAGAAGGGTTTCAATGATTAATTCAAACTTCGGCATGTCTCCAAAAATCATGACTTCCATATCACGATAGTCCTTCTCAAGTTCGGAAAGATGCGATGGGCCAGGAATCAGCTTGAAGGTGCCAGGCTTCGCCAGGTCGTATCGTGCCCGGGCACTTGGGTAAAAGCGCTGTTTGAATTCGACAACCTCTCCCAGCAAATGGAGATTCGCAAGGGCCGCTTTGCCTTCCGCACTGGTCGCCAACTTATGGACATCGTAATAATGTCGTGACATTCGAGAAGGCATCATCTCCTTACTATTACGATGTGCCTCTTTATGAAGGATAGTGGCCTTTTCCCAAAAAGTACGTTCAGCCGCTATGGCGACTACGGGAGAAGAAGGATCTTCAAAGATCTTTGGAAAGACTTCGGCGGCGTAAGGATGAATCACATGATTCGCCGAAGGAATCCAGGATGCCAAGGGCCCAATTTCAAGCCGTACGGTCGGACGAAGATAGCTTTCGGAGAAAGTAGCTGGATAATCCACATTAACACATTGCCGATCAAGCGAGTCAATGGAAGCCACAACTCCGGGACAGACTGCAAAAAGCTTAGTTAACTTCTCCAGCAGTTCGCCTGCAATGTAATCGGCGGCTTCAGCATTCACTTTTTTATTGAAAAGATCCTGTTTAGTTTTTGATTCAAAATCCTTATACGGTTCCTCACGGCTATATCCAAGCAGAGTCCAATCCAATATGAGATCAACATCTTCTGAAAAGCGATCGATCAAGCCGAAGACTTTAGAAAGGCTTGTACCCCCTTTGAAAACCATTCGACTTTTGAGCTCGGAATCGGCAAAGAGTCTCTTCAGAACCCAGCAGACCCAAAAATCTTTTTCAATAACAGCTTTATCAATTCCGCGATGACTTCCCGCTTCCTGAAACAGTTCACGCCGCTGTGCTGCCGGTAGATTAGCCACCTTATCCATGTGATTCCTCTTGAGTGATTCTCTGGATTGCGGAATAAACCCAGCCTGTAGCCGTTTTTGTGTCAGCCAGCACTTTCTGACGCAGATTTGGCTGCAACCAACTGCGGATTTTGGCGATTATCTCCGGCGTTATCCGATCCTTTCCTAGTGACCTGATGGCTTGGACAATGAGCCCGCTTTCATGGAGTTGAAATCCAGATTCTTTAAGAGTTGAATGCTCAAAGACAAGCCTGTATCTGCCCACACGATACATCCGTTTTCGGCCATCGGATAAGTAGACGACTCGCGCCGGAACCTGTGTAGAGAGTCCCAAGAGGTTCTGTGCCATAGCCCCACCAGGCTGAATTCTCCAGCCAAATTTCCGCGCCAACGCACGAGCAACATTATCAATGTCAGGTTGAAGTTCCTGCCCCAACATTTCACTTGAACGCGGGTAGTAATAAAGCCCTTGAATCACGCGGTGTATTTTGCCTTTTTGTTCGAATCGGTGAAGTGCCGAATCAATAACAGTACGTGGACCAAGACCCGAAAGGTCTTTTGGAGAAAAGACCCAACCCCTCCTATTCCCATATATGCGATTTAATATCTTATTTTCGATAGTTTCTTGCATTATGTCTAATCCATTTCTGCAAGAAAAATAACACATTTTTATTGCAGATTCAAGGACAAAACACTGAATTGGTACGCATTATTTAGGCTTGAGTGTCCGGCGCGGAAGGAGACAGGTATATTGCCAATTCTCAACGAAAAGCAATCAACTTACGCTTTGGGCAGTAATCCGAAAACAGTTATGAAGGTTGCAAGGTTTTGATTTGTTTTTTAAGTTCACCCAGCATTCGGGTAATTTCAATTATCCGCTGGGGATTATGGTGTGTTTCGGGCAGAACCATTTCGTTCAAAAGTTCCGTTTCTTTTTTCTGCAGTTCCCGGCGTTTTTCATCTTTCATCTTTTGCTCCTGGGCCAGGCGATACCGCGCATTCCGATCTTCGGCTTCCTGTCGTTTCTGTTCCCTGGTTTTTTTGCTGGATGGCTTCTTCTGCCTCGGCTTGGAATCGAACGGAGCACCCGCGTCCGGACGATGATCCCCCAGCGGATGTTTGTGATGGGCAGCTTCAAGGCGTTCTTCGGATCGGAACAATTCCGCTTCTTCTCCTTCTTCCAGCGCTTTCTTATGCAGGAAGTAATCATAATCGCCAGGGTAATGCGTAACCTCGCCCTGATCAACATGGATGATCTGATTGGCAAGCTGTCTGATGAAGTAGACATCATGGCTGATAAAACAGATAGTCCCTTCGAACTTCTTCAGCGCCTGAATCAACACCTCGACGGAAGCCATGTCGAGATGCGTAGTCGGCTCATCCATCAATAACAGATTAGGCGGATCCAGCAGCAGCCGGGCCAGACCGAGCCGGCTTTTTTCGCCGCCGCTGAGAACATCAACCTTCTTAAACACCGAGCCGCCTGAAAACAGAAAAGATCCAAGAAGCGTACGTATGGTCTGTTCGGAATGATGTCTTCGCGTATCGGCCGCTTCTTCCAGGACGGTGCGGTCCGCACGGAACATTTCGGCGCGCTGCTGAGCGAAATATCCCGCCTCCACGTTATACCCCAGCTTTCGCTCGCCTCCTTGAAATGGAAGAACCCCTGCGAGTAGCTTCAATAAAGTCGATTTCCCTGCGCCGTTGGGTCCGACAAGAGCAATCCGCTGTCCACGCTCCAGCTCCAGATCAAGTCCGTCATAGACCCAATGCCGGCCATCGTAGGACTGGCGAATTCCCTGAAGGGCAAGCACATTCTGCCCGCTGCGCGCCGGCTGGGGAAATGAAAATCCCACGGTTTTTAACTCCTCCGGCAGCTCTATCCGCTCCATCTTCTCCAGGTATTTGATCTTGGCTTGTGCCCGGGATGCGGTCGAAGCCTTGGCGCGGAACCGCGAAATAAATTCTTCGAGTTCACTAATCTCTTTTTGCTGACGGTTATAAGCCGAAACGAGATTGTCTTCTTCGCGTTTTCGCTGCTCAAGATAATCTTCGAACGAGCCGGTATAGGCGTTCAATTTATGCCGCCTTACTTCCACGATGCGGTTAACGATGGAATTTATAAACTCACGGTCATGTGAAATAAGGAAAATTGCGCCACGATAGTTTTCGAGATAATTCTGGAACCAGAGCAGCGACTCCAGATCCAGATGGTTTGTCGGCTCGTCCAGCATCAGCAGATCCGGCTCATCGGCCAGCAGCTTGGCGATGGCAACGCGCATTTGCCAGCCTCCGGAAAGATCCGACACAAACCGGCTGAAGTCCGTCTGCTTAAATCCCAACCCGTGAAGAATCCTTTTGGCTTTAGCTTCCCGATGATTGTCGAAGCTGCTTCCAAGCACCTCGTCCAGCACAGTCTTCCCGGCAAACTTGGCAGTTTCTTGCGGAAGATATCCGAAGGAAACACCCGATCGCAGGGAAATCTCGCCGTCATCCGGTTCTTCGACCCCCAGAATCAGTTTAAACAGCGTGGATTTCCCCGAACCATTCGGGCCAACCAGAGCAAAACGGTCATTTTCGTTGATCTGGAGAGACACCCCTTCAAACAGCGTCTGCCCGCCAAAAGATTTGGATAAATTGCGTAAAGTGATCATGTCTTAAATAGAATTTAGGACTGGCTTACAGGCCGGCGCGGCGGAAAATTTCTTTGGAATGCCGGACGTAGTATTGTGGGTCAAAACATACGGTTATTTCGGAATCCCGGAGCTTCTGCGAAATAACGGGATCAGCTTCGATAAGCAGGCGGAAACTGGCGCCTTCCAGCCAGGCCTTCATGGCATGTCCCTGAACCAGTCTGTAGGCATCCTCGCGGCGAAGCCCTTTGTTCACCAGAGCCAGCAACAGGCGCTGAGAGGCAATTATTTCAACTGTACGGGCCATGTTCTTTTTCATGTTTTCCGGATAAACCTGCAGCCCGGACAAAACTGTGTTAATACGGTTAATCATAAAATCCAAAAGAATAGTTGCATCCGGCAGCACCACCCGTTCCACAGATGAATGGCTGATGTCGCGCTCATGCCAGAGAGCAATGTTTTCAAGCGAAGACTGGGCGTATCCCCGGATCAGGCGCGCAAGGCCGCAAAGATTCTCGCTGGCGACGGGATTTCTCTTATGCGGCATGGCGGAACTTCCCTTCTGACCCTTGGTAAAAGGTTCTTCCGCTTCCATCACTTCCGTTCTCTGCAGATGGCGGATTTCAGTCGCGATTCTTTCGATCGTACCCGCAACCACAGCCATATGACACAGGTATTCGGCGTGTCTGTCGCGCGGCACAATCTGGGTGGCGATAGGCTCAGGTTTGAGCCCAAGTTTTCGGCAAACGTAGGCCTCCACAGAGGGTTCCAGATGCGCAAACGTCCCAACCGCGCCGGAAAGCTTCCCGAAGCGCACTACCTCGCGGGCCTTTTTAAGCCGTTCCATGCCGCGCTCCAATTCCGTATACCAACCCGCAACTTTAATACCAAAAGTTGTAGGTTCGGCGTGGATTCCATGCGAGCGTCCCATCATCAGAGTTGCCCGATGGCGGCGCGCGAGAACTGCGACAGTCTTTCTCAGAGCCTCCAGATCATTAATTAAAAGATCCGCCGCTTCTACCATCTGCACGGCCAGCGCCGTATCCAGAACATCGGATGAAGTGAGCCCCATATGCAGGAAACGCGACTCCGGGCCGACACCCTCTCCGACCTGAGTGACAAATGCAATGACATCATGCTTGACTTCCGCTTCAAGTTCACGGATCCGCGAAACATCAATTTTCGCGCGCTTCCGTATCTTGTCGTAAGCGGCAGCCGGGACTATCTTCCTGCTTACCAGAGCTTCGGTTGAAAGCAGTTCCACTTCCAGCATTTTTTCGAAACGGTATTGATCCGTCCAGAGATGCGCCATTTCCGGGCGCGAATAGCGCGGGATCATAATTATTCCTTTCGTTCCTTCTTCAAGTTCTGACAGAACATGTTGATTGCCCTGGGATAAAGAACGTGTTCTTTTTCCAAAATCCGGGCGGCAAGACGTTCCGGCGTATCTCCGGGGATTACAGGTACGCGGTCCTGGGCGACTATCGGGCCATGATCGAATTCCTCATCAACCACGTGCACTGTGCAGCCGGATTCCCGTTCGCCGGAGTTAATCACGGCTTCATGGACAAAATGGCCATACATTCCCGGCCCGCCGAATCTGGGAAGAAGAGCCGGATGAATATTCAAAATGCGACCACGGTAACGCGCAATGATCCGCGTCCCGAGCTTGCGGAGATAGCCTGCCAGACAGATGACATCCACATTATAATTCGCCAGTTCCTGCAGCAGCGCGTCTTCAAATTGTTCAGTCCCGGGAAAAGCGCCCGGGTCGATCACTTTGCTTTCGATATTATGATTACTGGCGCGCTTTAGAGCAAAGGCATCGGTACGGCTTGAAACAACAAGCACGATCCGCGTTCCAGGCATTTCCCCCCGCTCCACTGCCTGAGCAATAGCTTCAAAATTACTACCCCCGCCGGAAACAAAAACCGCGATACGACAGAGATTCCCGGGACGGTTCAAAAAACCACACCTCCCGGTCCTTTTTCGATTACTCCAATCTGATAAGAAGTCTTTAAAAGCCTCTGTGTCCGCGCCGCATCCTTTGGAGAAACGATAAGAATAAGCCCGATCCCCATATTAAACGTGCCGAACATTTCCTGATCGGGCAGATCCGCCCGCTTTTGAATCTCTTGAAAAAGATTCGGAACCGGCCATGACCCCTTTGTTATCCGGGCGCGAAGGCCATCCCGGAAAACCCGCGGGATATTACCGATAAAACCCTCACCCGTGATATGCGCCATAGCTTTGATCCGTGGAGCGTCTTTCCTGCGAAACGGCTCAAGAGCTTTAACGTAAATTACAGTCGGGGCAAGGAATTCCCGCCAGCGCCCGGCAAGTTCCTTTTCATCAAACAGTTTTCTCACCAGCGAGTAACCGTTGGAATGGATGCCGCTTGACGGCAAACCGATCAGCACGTCTCCCGGCCGTACGGACTTTCCATCGATCACATTCTTTTTATCAACCACACCGACCGCGAACCCGGCAAGATCATATTCTCCCGGCGCGTAGAAATCCGGCATTTCCGCCGTTTCCCCGCCGAGGAGCGAACAGCCCGCCTGCCTGCAGCCTTCCACCACGCCCTTGATAACCTGCTCGGCTACGTTCACGTCAAGTTTACCGCAGGCGAAATAATCCAGGAAAAACAGGGGCTTCGCGCCGCAGCAAAGCAAATCGTTCACGTTCATAGCCACAAGATCGATCCCGACCGTATCATGCCGGTTTGCAAGAAACGCGATTTTCAATTTGGTCCCGACGCCGTCGGTACAACCCACAAGCATGGGCTGCCGGTAGCCTTTTGGCAAAGGGAACAAGCCGGCGAAACCGCCGACGGCGGGCGATAATTTTTTAATCCGGTTGACGAGCTCATCGCCTGCTTCAACATCGACCCCGGCTTTCTTGTAGGTAATCATTTCTTACCGCTTTTTGCCGGTTCAGGGCGGCTTCCCGGTTTAATCAGAGGTATTTCCTGATCACAAAGCGGGCAGCTGTCCGGCTGATAGGTCACAAGCGGCAGCCGAAGGAGCGCTTCTTTCCTTGCCGGGAACTGCAGATTAAGCTCGCTGCGGTCGGCAACCGCCGCAAATCCCGCTACGTCAGCGCCCTTGCGGCCAACCAACGCGGCAATTTCCCGGACCGAACCGCCGGTAGTCAATACATCTTCCGCCACCAGCACCCGTTCGCCGGGAACAATCCCGAATCCCCGACGCAGCGCAAATTTACCGTCAACACGCTCGGCGAAAATGGCGCGCGCGCCCAGCGGGCGGGCGATGCAGTATCCAAGCAAAATCCCGCCGATGGCGGGCGAAACCACCGCAGTAATCGGTTTTTCGGCAGAATCGTCCTTAAACCTGCGCGCCAGCTCCGCTCCGATCCTGTCGCCATCGCAGGCGTACTGGAATAACAGCGCGCACTGCAGATAAGAATCGCTGTGCAGACCGCTGGTCAATTTAAAATGACCGTTCAATAAGGCGGCACGGCTCTTAAACAGTTCTAGAATTTCATCCTGTGTCATAAGGTTACCTCTATATCAGAATAGATTGACTTCACGAACTGCAGGGGGTCCTTTGCCTCGAGCACCGGACGCCCCATGACGAAAAAGTCCGCTCCGGCATCTATGGCATATCTCGGAGTCTGGGCGCGCTTCTGGTCATCCGGGCCAACATTCATCCTGATGCCGGGCGCAACGACCTGAAATGCTTTCCCGCATATACGCTTTATCGATTCAGCCTCGCGGGCGGAAGCGATCACACCGTCGAGCCCCGATTTTTTCGCGGATTCCGCCAGCCAGTTAACCTGCGCCTCAAGGGAACGCGAAATCCCCAGAAATTTCAAATCGGATTCGTCAAGGCTTGTAAGAACGGTGACACCCCAAAGGAGCGGACGCTTTTTGGCTGATGCGGCCTCCCGCATCATGTTTTCTCCTCCTGAAGCGTGAACCGTTGCGCTGTAGATGCCAAGCTCACCCGCTCGTTCAACTGCCTTTTTAACCACCGAAGGTATATCATGGAATTTCATGTCAAGAAAAACCCGTCCGCCAAGCTTCTGGATATCTTTTACCAGCGGACCGCCGTACTTCAAATAAAGTACTGGACCAACTTTGAAGATATCAACGAACCCCGAAAGCTTTTTGACCAGGGAAAGCGCCTCTGCATCAGTTTCCAGATCAAGCGCAACGATTAACGGCTTCATGATTCTATTCCATTCATACCCGTAAACTCCCCACAATATTGTTTATATCTTTGATGCCCTGTGACCGGCAATACTCCGCCAACCCCTGGGCAATCTGCTGGGATGCGCCGGGATGATAGAAGTTGGCCGTCCCCACCTGAACGGCGCGCGCTCCAGCGATCAGAAACTCCAAAGCATCCTCCGTGCGGGCTATGCCTCCGATGCCGATCACCGGAATTTTAACTTCCCGTGACGCTTCCCAGACCATGCGCAGGGCCACAGGCTTGATGGCCGGGCCTGACAGGCCTCCCGTGCCGTACTTTAAGCGCGTCCGCCGGGTCTTGGCATTAATGGCCATGCCGACAAGCGTATTAACGGCGGAAATGGCGTCTGCTCCCGCATCCTCGCAGGCCCGGGCGAAGGGCCTGATGTCGGTGACGTTCGGCGAGAGCTTTACCCAGAGGGGGATCCTCGGGGAGGCCTTTTTAGTTTTAGCCGTCACTTTAAAGGTATCGCGGGGATCCTTATTGAAGTGAAAGCCGCCGTGTCTGACATTCGGGCAGGAAATGTTAAGCTCCAAAGCCGCAATGCCCGGATAATCATTGAGGAACCGGACGACTTCCAGGTAGTCCTCAAGGCAAAATCCGACGACGTTGACCACCACGTTGGTGTGGTACTCCCGGAGAGCCGGAAGCTTTTTCGTGACAAACTCTCTGGCGCCGATGTTCTGCCAGCCAATGGCGTTGAGCATTCCGGAAGCTGTCTCATAAATGCGCGGCGGGGGATTGCCCTCGATCGGTTTCATCGAAATCCCTTTGACCACAATCCCCCCCAGTGAGTTGAGGTCCACGAGGCCGGCAAATTCGACGCCATAGGCAAAGGTCCCGCTGGCCGTCAGCACCGGATTCTGAAAGCAGACTCCGCCAATATCAACTGCCATCTTCGGTTTGGACTTATCCATATTCCCCTACATCGGCGGATGATCCCAGTCAATCATGCGGCTCGAGACGACCGGTCCATCCATGCAAACCCGTATATAGTGTGACTGTGATCTATCTTCTCTTGTCCGGACCACACATCCCATGCATGCTCCCACAGAACATCCCATGCGCGCCTCAAGACTGACCTCACACGGAAGAGAATATTTCCGGGCCAATTCGTCCGCCGCCTTCATCATCCCCCAGGGGCCGCACGCAAACATCTGAACCCCTTCTTTCTTATGCTCTTTGAGGAAACGAACGAGGGGGGCGGTGACAATACCCTGTATCCCCATCGAACCGTCTTCTGTCGCATAGAAGATTTTGATCCTCAGACGCTCAAAATAATTACGTAAAACCAATTCGCTCTCAGTGCGCGCACCATAAAAAAGGACCGGGGAGACGCCGCACGCGATTAATTCTCTGGCCAAGAGGTAGAGCGCACCAATGCCGACCCCTCCAGCCACCAGGCACGCGTAACGCACATGGCCGGCCATTTCTTTGGAAAGCTGAAACGGACGTCCCTGGGGACCTAGTGCGAAGAGTTCCTGGCCTGGCTTCACTTGCGCCAACTTGTGAGTGCCGAAACCGATATCCTTGACCAAAATATCAATGTCGCGTGGCCTGGTGCGGCCTTTATTGTGGATGGCGAAGATGCTGAAGGGCCGTCGCAAAAGCGGATTTTCATCCACTCCCTCGCAGCATTTAAGCATCAGAAACTGGCCGGGATTCGCCAGTCGGGCCTGTTCGGGAGAATTCAGCGTAAGCAGGGAGTACCCCGCGCCCAAGTTCCGCACATTATTTACCTTAACTCTTCGATCTAGCATTTGGAATCCATCGATTGAAATTCGAAACGACCTCGGGGCCACTAAAAGGTTGGCTTACGTACTAACCGGCCTTTCGACATGACCACCTCGCCCCCCACAATGGTCGTGTGCGCCCATCCTTGCAACATATGACCAATAAAGGGCGAATTTTGACTCTTGGAAACAAAGACATCTACGGTTTTCTTCGCCTTCAGATCAATGAAGGTGAGATCGGCTGGTGCTCCCGGCGACAAATGGCCACCTGGAAGACGGAAGATCCGCGCCGGAGCGTCGGAGAGCGCGCGGACTGCGGCAGAAAGGGACATCACTTTCTTCTGTACAAGTTCGGTAACCACCAGGCTCAGCGTAGTCTCCAGGCCGATTATCCCGAAGGGCGCCACATCAAACTCCTGCGATTTCTGCGCCAGCGTATGCGGCGCGTGGTCGCTTGCGATTATGTCTATAGTACCGTCGGCAAGGCCTTCAAGCACCGCGTCACGGTCTTCTTCAGTGCGCAGGGGAGGGTTCATTTTGGCATTGGTGTTGTATCCTGCTACGGCTTCCTCGGTAAGTGTGAAATAATGCGGACAGGTTTCCGCGGTGACCGGCAGATTGTGTTTTTTGGCCTCGCGGATAAGATTAACCGATTCCTTTGTGGACACATGGGCCAGATGGAGGCGCCCTCCGGTCAATTCGCACAGAGCGATATCCCGAGCCACCATGATGTATTCAGCCTGGCGGGGTATTCCTTTCAAGCCCAGAACAGCAGCCAGTTTTCCTTCATTCATCACTCCGCCTTTGGCCAGATCGGGTTCCTCGCAATGATCGATTACAGGCAGATCAAAAATGCGCGCATATTCCAGCGCCCGGCGGAAAAGCTGCGCATTTGCTATGGGTTTGCCGTCATCAGATATCGCTACGCACCCGGCGCGCACCATCGCGCCAATCTCAGTGAGTTCCCTGCCTTCCTGCCCCTTGGAAATGGCGCCAATGGGATACACGCGGACGCAGCCTTCGCTTTGCGCCTTCATCAACACATACTGGATCTGCGAGACATTATCGAGAGGCGGGATCGTGTTGGGCATGCAGGCCACGGCAGTAAAGCCGCCGACCGCCGCAGCGGCTGTGCCGGTGGCGATAGTTTCCTTGTGCTCCTGACCGGGCTCGCGCAAATGAACATGCACGTCGATCAATCCCGGAGCGACAACAAGTCCGGAGGCATCCAGGACGTGCGTTTTTTCCCCGGGATGAATGTTCCTCGCAACCTTCCGGATATGGTGTCCCTCAATCAGGACATCCATCATTCCGTTAAGTTTATTCCGGGGATCGACTACGCGCCCCCCTTTAATCAGCAGTGAATCGTTCAAAGCAGAAGAATCAATTGAAGCCCTATTTTGAGCCGACGGAACAGTCCTCATGAAACAACCTTCACAGCCAGATCTTTTTCCGTCTTGTGCGGTATTAATGCGTTCTCGCTGCCGGCAAGCAGATACAGAACGGCCATGCGTACGGCAATTCCGTTGGTGACCTGATCCAGAATCACTGATTGAGGGCCGTCGGCAACGGCCGAATCTATCTCCACGCCGCGATTCATCGGTCCGGGATGCATGACCAGACAATCGTTTTTCGCCCAGGACAGCTTTCTTTTATCAAGACCATAAAACTCATGATATTCGCGCAGGCTTGGGAAAAGGTTCTCCTGCTGGCGTTCCAGCTGCAAGCGGAGAACATAAGCCACATCTGTCCCATCAAGCGCTTCCTTCATGTCATAGGTTACTTCAACGTTATTTCCAAAGGCCATTTTCATGTCCTTCGGAATAAGCGTAGCCGGCCCGCAAAGGCGAACTTTGGCCCCCAGCTTGGTGAGCCCCCAGATATTGGACCGCGCCACGCGCGAATGGAGAATATCGCCGATAATCGTTACGGTAAGATTCTTGACTCTTCCCTTTTTTTCACGGATGGTGAACAGATCCAGCAGCCCCTGCGTCGGATGCTCGTGATTGCCGTCTCCCGCGTTGACCACATGCGCTTTTACACCGCGAGCAAGCAATTCCGGAGCTCCGGAAACGGAATGGCGCAGAACGACGAAATCGACCTTCATCGCCTCAAGATTCAGGGCCGTATCGATAAGACTCTCCCCCTTCTGCACGCTGGACGCGGAAACGTTCAGGTTCAGGACATCCGCGGAAAGCCGCGCCGCGGCAAGTTCGAAGGAAGTTCGCGTGCGGGTGGACGGTTCGTAGAAAAGGAGAGCGACCGTCTTTCCCCTCAACGTAGGGACTTTTTTAATGGAACGGGTAAAAAGATTTTTGAAAGGAACTGCCGTATGAAGGATTAAATCGATCTCAGCTGCCGATAAAGGAGCCAGGCCCAGCAGGTCTTTATGCTTAAGTCTCATAGTTCAATTCTGCACATTATAGTGTTATTTGGGGTTCATTTCTTTCTGTGCATACGGACACTGTCTTCTTTATCAATTTCGCTGAAGTTTACATCCACCACATCATTTGGTTTCGTTGCCAGAGAAATTCCTACATAATCAGGGCCAACAGGCAATTCCCTGTGCCCGCGGTCAATCAAAACGGCCAATCGAATACAGGACGGGCGGCCATAATCAATCAGCGCGTTCATAGCCGAACGCACCGTTCGTCCCGTGAACAAAACGTCGTCCACTAAAATCAACGTCCGGTGTTCGATATCAAAAGGGATGACCGTTTCTTTAACTTCAGGCTGGTCGGCAATGGCGTGTACATCATCTCGATAAAGGGTGATATCGAGCGTGCCTACCGGGATTTCGCGCTTCCATTCGCGCTTCAGTTGTTCTGCTACTCGGTGCGCCAAGGTGACTCCACGGGTCTGGATGCCGATCAGCGCCACTTCATCCTGCCGCGAGGAAAATTCTTTCGCTATTGCCTTGGATAATCCCTCCACTTTTCGCGCAAGCCCCGCCGCATCAAGAATTATCCTGCCGTCAGTTGTAGTTGATGGCCTGCTCATCCCGCCACCTTTCCGGATTTTTTCTCCCGTGGTAGAGCCTGGTGGCCGATATCCTGACGAAACTGCATCCCATCAAAACTGATTTTCGAAACAGCCTTATAGGCCCGGGCGCTCGCCGCTTTAAGATTGGCGCCGAAACCGGTTACGCCCAGAACACGGCCACCGGCGGTATGGACATCATTACCCACCTTCTTTGTACCGGCATGATAAACGGCTACATCTTTGTCTTTTTCCGCTTCTTCGAGACCGCTGATTTTTTTATCAATTGCCGGTTCTGACGGATACCCGCGGGAAGCAAGGACCACGCACAGAGCGGCGCCTTTTCTCCATTCAACCGGCTGTCCTGCCAGGCGCTGATCAGCGACAGCTTCAAGGATGTCCACAAGGTCGGATCTTAAGAGCGGAAGCACGACCTGCGTTTCCGGGTCGCCAAAACGCACGTTAAACTCGAGCACACGGGGGCCTTTTTCCGTAAGCATCAGCCCAAAATAAACGATACCGCGAAAATCAAATTTTTCGGCCTGGATGCCTTTAAGAAACGGCTCCAGAACTTTCCTGTAAACTTGTTCGCGCAGTTCATGCGTCATGATGGGAGCCGGGGCGTAGGCTCCCATGCCGCCCGTATTGGCCCCTCTATCTCTATCTTTGAGACGCTTATGATCCTGGGAAGCCGGCATCGGGATAAGGGTTTTACCGTCACAAAAAGCCATGACTGTGACTTCCGGACCTTCCAGACATTCTTCAATGACTACCGTAGATCCCGCCGCGCCGAAAATTTCCTTCTCCATAACTTCATAAAGGAAATCCTTTGCCTCCATCTGAGTTTCACAGACTTTTACGCCCTTCCCAGCAGCCAGGCCGTCTGCTTTAACCACGCTGCGTCCCGTCCAGTGGCGCAAAAGATAAGTGCCTTTTGTCAGGTTTGGCACCACCTCGTGACGGGCGGTGGGGATTCCATATTTGTTCATGAATTCTTTTGCGAACGATTTGCTGCCTTCAAGGCGCGCCGCAAGGCGGGTAGGACCTACAACCCTGAGACCACTGCGGCGAAAATGATCCACAAGTCCTTCAACCAGCGGCGCCTCGGGTCCAACAATAGTGAGATCAATTTTGTTCGTGGAAGCGAAATTATAAAGGGCGAGGATGTGATCAGCCTTTATGGCAACGCATTCGGCATCACGGGCAATTCCCGCGTTGCCCGGCGCACACCAAATTTTTTTCACTCTCCGGCTGCGCTTTAGAGCGCGCACGATTGCGTGTTCCCTGCCGCCGCCGCCAATCACGAGAATTTTCATCTAATTCCCTTCTTCTTTCAACAGACCGGACGAATGTCTTTCCTGGCAAAATCCATCAATGGGATAGGATACTGGTCGGTAAAACATCCGACACAAAAATCTTTCGAATTTTTCCCACAGCACTGCAGCAATCCTTTGACTGAAAGGTATGCAAGGCTGTCCACTCCGAGATAGTCGCGGATCTGGCTCACGGAATGGCTGGAAGCGATTAGCTCCTTTTTTGTAGGCGTATCAATGCCGTAAAAACAAGGGCCGATAATCGGGGGCGAACTGATGCGGGTATGGATCTCCTTCACCCCGACCCGCCTCAGCATGCGCACCAGCTTGCGGCTGGTTGTACCGCGCACAATTGAATCGTCGACAAGAACGATGCGTTTTCCTCTTAAGGCCTCCGGCACAGCATTATATTTGATACGCGCGCTGAAATCGCGGATCGACTGCCTCGGCTCGATGAAAGTCCGTCCGATATAATGGCTCCGGATCAACCCAAGTCCAAAAGGGATTCCCGACTCTTCCGCAAAACCTACGGCGGCAACGTTAGCCGAGTCCGGAACGGCGACAACCAGATCAGCTTTTACCGGAGCTTCCCGCGCCAGTTGCCGACCCAGCTCGGTACGGACCGCATAAACGCTTTTGCCAAACAGATGGCCGTCGGGGCGGGCGAAATAGATATGCTCAAAACTGCAGTGCGCGGCCCGCGGGCTTTCGGCAAACTGCGTCGATTTCATTCCCCCGCCGTTTACGTAAAGCAGTTCGCCCGGACGGATTTCGCGCACAAACTTCGCGCCAATGAGATCAAAAGCGCAGGTCTCGGACGAAACCACAGTGGATTTCCCCAATTTGCCAAGAACCAGCGGCCGCACGCCATAAGGATCCCGCGCCGCAATCAATTCTTTCTTGGTACAAAACACCAGCGAATAAGAACCCTGCACCTGGCTCAAGGCCTCGACAATGGCTTCACGGACTGTCCGGGCGCCGGAACGCGCAATGAGATGCAGGATAACCTCGGTGTCTGAAACGGTCTGGAAAATCGAACCGGAGGACTCAAGCTGCCTGCGCAGCGAAATCGCGTTGGTGAGATTCCCGTTATGAGCCATGGCGATCATGCCGTGGGAAGTCGTCGCCAGAAGCGGCTGCGCGTTGCGGATCGAGCTGCCCCCTGCGGTTGAATAGCGCACGTGCCCGATTGCGAGCTGCCCGCGCAACTGTTCCAGAACGGCCTTGTCAAAAATGTCAGCGACAAGCCCCTGAGCCAGATGCCGCGTTAGCTGCTGGCCGTCGGACGCAACAATGCCCGCGGATTCCTGCCCCCGGTGCTGCAGCGCATAAAGCCCGAGATAAGACATGCGCGCAGCCTCGGAATGATGGTGGATTCCGAAAACACCGCATTCGTCGTGGAAGTGATCGTCTTTTCTCATGAATTTTCCACCGCGGCCTTGAAAAACTGCAGCCCCACAGGGTCGCCAGGCCTGGGAACAGCCCGTGTCCACTCCGGATGCTGCGTACGATGGACATGACGCTCGGGATGCGGCATCAGGCCGATGACATTTCCCTTCTCGTTGCATACACCGGCGATGGCATGAGTGGAACCGTTGGGATTAATTTTCTCATAACGGAAAACCACCTGGCCGTTTTTTTCAAGCGCTTTCAAAGTATCGCCATTAATCGTGACAAATTTTCCTTCTCCATGCGCCATCGGAAGATCCCAGCGCTCTTCGGTTTTGTTAAGCCATTTACATGCGGATTTTTCCCGCTTCATGCGCACCCAATGGCACTGGAACCTACCCGAGTCATTAGCCGTAAGCGTGGCATTAAGCTCCGAGGCGCCGCCCGGCAAAAATCCCGTCTTGACCAGGACCTGAAAACCGTTGCAAATGCCGATCACTTTCCGCCCGCGTTCTATAAATGAATTGAGGGCGTCTCCCAGCTTGAAGCGCAGTTCATTTGCCAGGATTTTTCCTGCGGCAACGTCATCACCGTAAGAAAACCCCCCGGGAATTACCATTAAATCAAAATCTTTCAAATTGACGCTGCCGGCTATAAGCGAATTGATATGGACAACGGAAGTATCGGCTCCGGCCAGGCGCAGCGCCCGAGCCGTTTCCTGATCGCAATTCGTTCCAGCCGTGCGCAAAACAACGGCTTTGGTTTTAACGCTCATGACTCTCCCACGCCTTCCGTAAAGAATAGACAGGCAGCCGGATAAGCGTCTTCCGCTTTTTGCCGTTACGAATAACCAGTTCCTTTGTCCGTGTGATTTTCCCCAGACATGCCGCATTCCTGCCAAGAAGGGCTTCGAATCCGGGACGCGCGACTTCCGGGACTTCGATCAAAAACCTGCTTGGCGTTTCCGAAAAAAGAACTGCAGCGTCGCGCAGCGGAGCCCGCGTCAGCAATTTATCAACGTCCAGATCCATCCCCAGGTTCCCCGCGAAAGCCATTTCCGACGCCGCTACCGCGAGCCCGCCTTCCGACAAGTCATGGCAGGCACGGATATATCCCTTCTGCACCGCCAGATATATCTGGTCATATATTTCCCGCGCCGGACCGGTTTGAACATGGGGAACAATACCCTTCCCCGGTTTTTTCAAAACTTTCCAGAAATGCGACTGCCCCAGTTCTTCCCGCGTTTCCCCCGCGATGTAAACCAAATCACCGGCTTCCTTGGCGTCCATTGTGATCGCGCGGCCGGCATCTGGGATGACGCCTATAGCCGATATCAGCAGGCTTCCCGGAATTGAACGCAGCGAGCCGCCGGCATCGCGCCAGGTATTGTTCAAGCTGTCCTTCCCGGAAATGAAGGGCACGCCGAACCCTTTTGAAATGTCATAGCAGGCCTGTGATGCACGGACGAGTCCTCCAAGTTCCTTGGGATCCTGCGGATCGCCCCAGCAGAAATTATCGAGTATCGCCGCGTGCTCAAGCGTCCCGCCGACCGCAACCAGGTTACGCAGCGCCTCATCAATAGCGCAGGCCGCCATCCAGTACGGGTCAATGGCGCTGTAGGAAGGATTAAACCCGTTCGAGACAATCACCGCCCGATTGGAATCCAGTAGCGGCCTGAAAACGCAGGCGTCGTTCGGCCCGCGCTGATCCATTCCGACAAAGGGCTTTACAACGCTTCCGCCCTGAACTTCATGATCATATTGCCGGACAATCCATTTCTTTGCGGCGATATTGGGATGAGAAAGCAGATTCAGCAGAATCTTCTCAAACTGCCCTGTAGGCAGAATAAGCTTGGCAATCTTGCGCTCTTCCTGTCCGGCCCACACCGCCCGCCTGGTGACGCGCGGCATGCCCTGATGAAGAAATTTCATATCCAGAAGACCGATAGTCTCGCCTTCGTACCGGACGTTCAATTTGTGGTCGGAAGTGAATTCTCCGATTACGGTTGCCTCGACGTTCTCCGAATCGCAAAGCGTCTTAAGGGCCTGCCAGTTTTCCGGAGGGACTGCTAAAGCCATGCGCTCCTGGCTCTCCGATAGCCATATTTCCCAGGGAGCGAGCCCATGGTACTTAAGCGGCGCCTTTTCTAGATCAACCTGCACACCCGTATCCGCCCCAAGTTCCCCCACTGCCGAAGAAAACCCGCCGGCGCCGCAATCCGTGACTGCGCGGTACAGACCTTTGTCACGCGCCTGCAGCAACACATCCATTACTCGTTTTTCCATAATGGCGTGCCCGATCTGCACAACGCTTGAGGTGATTCCTTCTTCCAGCGCCGCTGAGGAAAAAGTCGCTCCATGGATGCCATCGCGGCCGGTCCGGCCGCCCAGCGCTACTACCAGATCTCCCGGACGCACTTCCTTTTCCACTTTATCCCGCGGCAGAATCCCGACTGTGCCGCAGAATACAAGCGGGTTGCCTATATAACCTTCATCAAAATAAACCGCGCCATTGGCCGTTGGAATGCCCATGCGATTTCCGTAGTCGCGGACTCCGGCCACCACGCCATCGATGACGCGTCCAGGAGGCAGCGCGCCCTTGGGAATTTTCTTTGCCGGGGTATCCTCCGGGGCAAAACCAAAAACATCCGTATTCAAAACAGGTTTGGCTCCCAAGCCTACGCCCAGAATATCGCGGATGACTCCGCCTATTCCCGTCCCGGCGCCGCCGTACGGCTCAAGCGCCGAAGGATGATTATGCGTTTCCACTTTAAAAGCCAGCCCCCACGCGTCATCAAAGGAAATTACGCCTGCGTTGTCGCGAAAAGTCGAAAGGCACCAGGGCCGGTTCAGTTCCGTTGTCGCTTTCATCACCGTATTTTTCAACAAATTGTCATAAACACGCGATCCACGGCCCTCTTCTTTGTATTCGATCAAACCGGCAAAGGTTTTATGCTTACAGTGTTCGCTCCAGGTCTGAGCAATCGTCTCCAGTTCGACATCCGAAGGATCGCGGCCCGCAGAGACGAAATAAGCCTTAATGACTTTCATTTCATCAAGGCTGAGAGATAGAACGCCCTTGCGGCTGATTTCCAGCAGCGCGGAATCACCGGCATTAAGCAGCGGCACAGAATTCGTTATTGATGCTTCTTTAACCAGCAAGATTCACCTTCTTTTGAGGTGTCTCATCAAGTGAGACACTGAGACACCTCATGAGACACTGCTGTTCGAATGGATTGTCCACTCATGGATCAAAGGATTTGCCAGAAAAGCCAGCGTTATTTTCCCGGCCTCGGACGAATCTTTTATTCCGTAGAAACGGTAGCGCATTCCCGTACGTACTTCGCGTACACTGTTGATATTAAGATCGCGAATTCCCTTCAAAACGCTTTCCCCCACCGCATCGGTCACCCCGTGCTTGTACCAGACGTCAACCGAAACAGCCGGTTTGTTCGACTTTCCAGGTTCGTGCGCGCAGGGAACGGCGGCATCGCGACAGGTCTGGATTACAGGGTCCGCAAGCAGATCACTGCCAATGCGGGACAATTCAGCCTGGCTTAAATTTCCCATCAGGCGATACAGGGGCGCCGTTTCAATTTTTTTCACACCCTTGATTACGTGATGGACATTTTTTGACAGGCCGTTGCCAAGTGGATCCACTACCCCGGGCTTATGCACAACTTCGATAATATATGTCCCTTCCATGGTTAACGCTGCCTTACTTAAACGGAACGCCGGTTATGCGCTCGTAGGCCTGCAGATATTTCTGCCGCGTTTTAGAGATCACGTCGGGCGGCAAAGCAGGCACCGGAGGCTGTTTGTTCCATTTGATTGATTCAAGATAATCACGCACGTACTGTTTATCAAAACTGTCCTGGCTGCGGCCCGGTTCGTAGCTGTCTTTTTCCCAGAAACGGGAAGAATCCGGAGTCAATACCTCGTCAATAAGTATCACCTGGCCGTTCAGGAGCCCGAATTCGAATTTCGTATCGCAAAGAATAAGTCCTCTGGCTTCGGCGTAATGCGCGGCCTTAACATAAATCGCAAGGCTGTGGTTACGCAGAGTTTCCGCCAGGGGGCGTCCGACAAGTGCGACCATGCGTTCGAAAGAAATATTCTCATCATGTTTGCCCTGATCTTCCTTGGTTGCCGGCGTAAAAATCGGCTCAGGCAGCCGGTCCGATTCCTTTAGCCCGGGAGGCAGGGATACGCCGCAAACCTGCTGGCCCTTCTGATATTCCTTCCAACCGCTGCCCGCAAGGTATCCGCGCACAACGCATTCGATAGGGATTTTTTCCGTTTTTTTAACGAGCATCGATCGCCCTTCGATTTGCGAGCGGTAAGCCTGCAGCGCGGCCGGCAGGAGGCTGACATCGGAGGCAATCAAATGGTTCGGCGTTATATCTTCCAGCAGCTTGAACCAGAAAATTGAAAGCTGCGTAAGAATTTTCCCCTTATCCGGGACAGGCGAAGGCAATACAAAATCGAAGGCCGAAATGCGGTCAGAAGCCACCATTAGCAACTGGCTGTCAAGATCGTACACATCCCGGACTTTCCCGCGTATGAACATGGGCAGAGGCAATGTAGAAAGTATTGAACTTGTCACTTTATCACTCCCATTCGATCGTGGCCGGGGGCTTGGAAGAAATGTCATAGACCACCCGGTTTATTCCGCGGACTTCGTTAATGATCCGGCTGGAGATTCTGGCCATAACCTCATATGGCAGCTTCACCCAATCCGCCGTCATTCCGTCGGATGATTCTACCGCGCGGATGGCCGCGGCGTTTTCATAAGTGCGCTCATCGCCCATAACGCCGACGGAATTTACCGGCAGAAGCACGGCAAATGCCTGCCACATGGTGTTATAAAGCCCGGCTGCACGGATTTCTTCCTCGACAATGGCGTCCGCTCGGCGCACCAGCTCAACCCGCTCCGGCGTGATATCGCCGAGCACGCGGACCGCCAGTCCCGGACCCGGAAAAGGATGCCGCTGCAGTATGTCATCCGGCAGGCCAAGCTCTTTGCCAAGCACACGCACTTCGTCCTTAAACAAGAAACGCAATGGCTCAATGAGCTTCAGATGCATCTTCTCAGGTAGTCCGCCGACATTATGATGGGATTTAATGGTTGCCGATGGCCCCTTAACAGAAACCGATTCTATGACATCAGGGTAAAGCGTGCCCTGAATAAGGAATTCGACATCCCTGATCTTATGCGCCTCTTCTTCAAAGACCGCGATAAATTCGTTGCCGATAATCTTGCGCTTTTTCTCCGGATCAACTACACCTGCGAGTTTGCCGAGAAAACGTAAGCTTGCGTCAACGACACGCACTTCGCCCTTAAACCTCTCCTTAAAATTGCGTTCGACACGGTCTTTTTCACCTTTACGCAGGACTCCATTATCTACGAAAATGCAGGTCAATTGCCCGCCTACCGCAAGATCCACAAGCGAAGCTGCAACGGACGAATCAACCCCGCCGGACATGGCGCAAATTACGCGTCCCTTGCCCACCTGCTGACGGATGGCGGCAACCTCGGTCTTGATGAAGGATTCCATCGTCCAGGAAGCCGTTTCTCCGCAGACATTGCTCAAGAAATTCTGCAAAAGGCGCGGGCCCGAGGGCGTATGCCGGACTTCCGGATGGAATTGAACGCCGTAAAAATGTTTTTCCGGATGGACGATAGCGGCGTACGGAGAATTTTTGGTGCGGGCAAGCCGCAGAAAGCCAGAGGGCAGTTCATCGGCGGCATCGCCGTGGCTCATCCACACAGGCAGCGTTTTCTCCAGACCTTCGAATAGCCCGTTGGAAGTTTCCAGATGGATATCCGCATAACCATATTCCCGCCGTTCCGCCTTATGCACGCGGCCGCCAAAGTGCTCAGTCATCAACTGCATGCCGTAGCAGATGCCCAGAATGGGTATGCCCAGTTCCCATATTCCGGCATCAGGCCGAGGAGCATCCGCCGCATACACGCTGGATGGCCCCCCGGAAAGAATAAGTCCTACCGGCCGTTTTTTCCGGATCTCTTCCGCTGAAACGCGGAAGGGCAGTATCTCACAGTAGACTTTCGCTTCCCGCACCCTGCGCGCGATAAGCTGAGTATATTGGGAGCCGAAATCAAGAATAACAATCATGGCTCTAGGCTCCAGTGCGTCAATACCGTCATTGCGAGTAGGCCTTCCACCTGCTTAGCAAGCAGGGCCGACGCGGCAATCCCATTACTTTTACTTCTGAGATTGCCACGCTCGCAATTCTTATAGATTTCAAGGTTACTCGCTCGCAATGACACCATTTTTCATTTGCCCATTCCCACTCTTTGCGCCTTCTGGAATATTTTTCCTTCGTGCTGAATTGCCGGCGCGATAATCAACTCGGTGAGCTGAAGTTCTTTGATGTTCTGCGCGCCCACAGTTCCCATGCAGGTCCGCAGCGCTCCCACAAGATTCTGAGTGCCGTCATCGGTGCGCGCCGGACCGTAAAGGATTTCCTCCAGCGTACCGCTCGTACCCACATGAATGCGCGTTCCCCTGGGAAGGTTATGATGCGGAGTTGCCATACCCCAGTGGTATCCCCGGCCGGGAGCTTCTTTTGAACGGGCAAAAGCCGAACCGACCATAACCGCATCGGCTCCGGAAGCGAAAGCCTTGCATATTTCCCCGCCCAGATTCATTCCTCCGTCGGTAATGATCGAAACGTATCTGCCGGTCTTTTTAAAATAGAACTCCCGCGCCGCGGCGCAATCCACAGTGGCGGTCACCTGAGGAACCCCGATGCCCAGGACTCCACGCGAAGTGCATGCCGCACCGGGACCCACTCCCACAAGGATTCCTGCCACGCCAATTTCCATCAGTTCAAGGCAGGCGGCGTAGCTGACCGTATTCCCCACGACTACGGGAACTTTAAAACTCTCGACCAGCTTTTTCAGGTCGACGGGATTATATTTAGTGGCGATGTGCCGGACCGAAGTAACTGTGGACTGTACGAAGAAAATGTCCGCGCCCGCTTCTTCCGCAATCTTGCCGAATTTTTCCGCGTTTTGAGGGATACAGGAAACCGCCGCTTTCACCTTACCGGCCTTAATTTCTTCCACGCGCCTGGCAATCAGCTTTTCTTTTACCGGCTCCTTGTAAAGTTTTTGAACAAGCTCGGTCGCGCCGTCAGGCGGCGCAGCAGCGATTTTATCGTAAACTTCCTCCACATTCTCGTAGCGGGAGTGAATCCCATCCAAATTCAGCACCGCCAGACCGCCAAGTTTTCCCATGGCAATGGCGAATTTCGTGCTAACCACCCCATCCATGGCGCTGGCCAGGAAAGGAATTTCAAGCTTCAACGGCCCGATGGTGGTGATAATATTTACTTCATCGGGATTAACCGTTAATGCGCCCGGTACCAGAGCAATTTCATCAAACCCATAAGCTCGGCGCGCCTCGCGGTCACGCCCTACAAAGAATGCCATACTTCCTCCTCTAAACGGTTGGTGGTGTAAGTACCGTCTGCCCCTGATACTTACCCTTTTTATCTGCGTACGACGTCAGGCAGACCTCATCAGCTTCCAGAAACAAAATCTGAGCTATTCCTTCGCGCGCATAAATTTTTGCGGGCTGGCCGGCAGTGTTATTGATGGAGAAAGTAAGTTTCCCCTCCCACTCCGGTTCAAGCGGCGCGATATTTACAAGCACGCCGCACCGCGAATAAGTGGATTTCCCGCTGCAGATGACCAGCACATCGCGGGGAATCCGAAAATACTCATAAGACATGGCTATTGCCATTCCATGAGGCGGGATTACGCAGACGTCGCCTTCATAATCCTTAAAATGGCTTAAATCGAAATTCTTCGGGTCGATAACTCCGTCCCATTCCTTTATTAAATTTCCATTAGCTGGGACGGTCCCGACCAAAGAATTTTCACTGGAGACGGGACCGTGTCCGGCACGCTTCGGGTCGAGAACCTTGAATTTATTATCGACCCGGATATCGTAGCCGTATGAAGAAACGCCATAGGAAATAACCGATTGCGGCCCATTATCAGTAACTACGGCTTTGACCTGTCTGGGCTCGAAAGGATCAATCATCCGTGTATCGCGGGCCATGCGGATGATCCAGCCGTCGGACTTCACCACCGTAACACCTCAAACGTTGAATGCGGAATGCAGAATGCGGAGTGCGGAAGAAGGTGATTCTTATTAAAGGTTCCTACTTCCGAATTCCGAACTCCGAATTCCGCACTTACTGACTTTTTGGCCATCAGGATCCTGCCTTCATGGCATGCTTTTTCCCGGAAGATTCATTTTTTGACTCCAGTTCCTTTTTGGATTCCTGCTCCGCTTTTTCCAGTTGCTGGAGCCGCTCCAGCTCTTTAATAAATTCGTCAACGTCCTGAAACTGCCGGTAAACAGAAACAAACCTCAGGTATGCGACAAGATCCAGTTCCTTCAGTTTCTTGATCACCTTTTCTCCGATAACGCGGGAAGGCACCTGCATCACGTAATCCTGCAATTCGTATTCAATCTCAGAAATAAGACGCTCAATGGCATCGGGCCCGATCGGACGTTTTTCGCAGGCGCGAGAAATGCCTTCTCTAAGTTTTTCCCTGCTGAAAGGCTCGCGCCGTTCATCGGACTTGATAACCATAAGAGGAACTTCTTCCAGGCGTTCGTAGGTGGTAAAGCGCTTATGGCAGGACTGACATTCGCGGCGGCGGCGAATAACGCTTGCCGCATCGAGAGGACGGGAATCTAATACACGGTCATGTTCATGACCGCAGTAAGGACATTTCACCCCGCCCTCCCCTCAGCCGGGATGCCCACGCTGTTAATGATTCTTCTCATAAGAGCACGATAACTACCACTGTACTGTTTCAAATCTTTCTCCCTAGCCCACGCGTCGCGGGCATCCCGAAAGCCCTCAAAATATATAAGTTTCATCGGCAAATATTTGTTCGTCGTGCGGCATCGCCCATTTTGATGGGCTTTAATTCTCTGATGCAAATCTTCTGTAGCTCCAATATAGACTACCCCACTTTTATGACTTCGCAGAAGATAAACATAAGCCATATCTGATGGCATCAGAGAATTGCTGAGTGGAGGGTCGGGGTTCATCTAATTCCTCGCAGGGAGCACAACCGGTAGAAGCAAGGTTTAATATAACAACTAGCCCTAGTGGTGGTCAAGTTTTTTGGGAAGGCTTTGCACAAAAACTCTTAAATTTGAAGAGGATTTTGTGCAGGTGTAATTTTTGCACAAAAACTTCACCTAAAATTTCGTCAGAATGTAATAATTTGTTGTTTATATGAGGAGATTCCGATTCTACTATCTTCGACAGAAGAATCTAAATCCACTTGACAAAGTATATATTTTTGTGTATACTTGATTTGGAATCAAGGAGGTGACGCATGACCGTTGCTATCAAGAAAAAATGGCTTTTCAAACATGGTGGAAGCTATGCGGTGGATGTTCCTATAGAGTTTGCTCATAATTTGTCTCGCAGGAAAAAGGTTGTAGTTGAGTATGATGACAACACCCTCATCATTCATCCTGAGAATGAATTGGACACCATTGAATCCGAACCTCAGTTTATGCATTTTATTCGCGCCATTGCACAGGATGCAATTGCACATCCGGAAAAGCTCCGAACGGGAAAAGAGGTATGGGATACGGAATGGGATGAACTTCTTAAGGATGTTGAAATTGGAAAGTAAATATCTTCTTCGATACCACCATTTTTATGCTCAGCGGGTTTCCAAACTAAAAGAGCAGGTCAAGGAATTAAAGAAGCGTTTGGATCCAGAACAATTCAAGGAGCATGAGATTGTTAAGTTGGCTTTTCGTATTCGTGGAGCAAGCCAAGAGACTATTCCGCAAGATCCGAACAGACCTGAATACCAATTACGGGATGAATTGCGGAAATACCGACGGTATAAACGAGGACTACAACGCTACCGCATTATCTTTTGCTTTTCAAGTCAGCCACCGATAATAGTTTATCTATACGTCAATGATGAAAAACGCCTCCGTAAAGATGGGGATAGAAACGATCCTTATGAAGAATTTAAAAAACAGACGTACCAAGGGTATTTTTCGCACAATCCATCAGATCCAAAACTCCAAAAATGGATAAATAATTTTGTGTGGAGCTAATCCACTTCATCAGGGCAACGCCCTTTTGGGGGAATCCAGGACCTCACGAACTTTTCTAAGCAGATAATTGTAGAGCGCGGGCTTTTCGATGAAATGAGTCCTGCCTGACGAAATGCCTTTTGAATCTATTACATCCTGCGTGTAGCCGGACATGTAAAGCACTCTCAACCCCATGAACTTTTTTTCCAATAATTCCGCCAGTTCACGTCCGTTCATTCCCGGCATAACCACGTCAGTCAAAAGCAAATGAACAGGTTCGCTCAGATGTTCCGTAAGTTCCAGAGCGTGTTTTGCATCCGGAGCTTCAAGGACATTATATCCATGACGGCGCAGCATCCGGGTGGTAACGTGGCGGACAATTTCTTCGTCTTCAACAACCAGGACCGTCTCATTTCCTGACCGCACCGCTTTACGGGCTTCGAAACGCCGCTCATCGGTCTGTCCGACGCCCAGATATGGCAGGTAAATATCAATTGTCGTGCCCATGCCTTCATTGCTTCTAGCGCAAACGTATCCAGCATTCTGCTGCACAATGCCATACACCGTCGATAACCCAAGGCCGCTTCCTTTGCAGCCTTTGGTAGTGAAAAAAGGCTCAAACATATGTTCCAGCGTTTCAGGGCTCATCCCGAGTCCGCTGTCGCGCATGGTTACCCGGGCATAATGACCGGGCGGAACGCTATTCGCAGGACCTGCTTCTTCAACATGTTCCGCAGTTTCAATCCAAAGATCGCCGCCTTCGGGCATGGCATCGCGGGCATTGACCGCCAGATTGACTATGACCTGTTCCAGTTGCCCCGGATCAATCCGTATATTCCCTGACTCCGGACGCAGATCTGCATGCAGCCGTATGTCTTCTCCGATCAGCCGGCTCAGCAGCTTCTGAAATTCGGTTATGCTGCCGTTAAGATTAACCACTTTTGGAACAGCCGTTTCCCTGCGGCTGAAAGTAAGAAGCTGGCGCGTCAAAGAAAAACCGCGCTGACCCGCCTTTATGGCCATATCAAGTTCCTCCCGAAGCGGGTCCTGCATCGGCATACGGTCATGGGCCTCCTGTGCGATGCCGACAATTCCCGTCAGCAGGTTATTGAAATCATGCGCTACTCCACCGGCAAGACGTCCCACGGCCTCCAGCCTGCGGGTCTGTTCCAGTTCCGCTTCCTTGCGGTGCAGCGCTTCCGCCCGGCGGACAACTTCCCGCTCAAGATCCGCATTCAATTCGGCAAGACGCTGTTCATCCTGACGCAGCGCATCCTCCGCAAGTTTTCGTTCAGTAACATCTATCGCCGTGCATAAAATCAAACGTTTCCCTCCGGTAATTTTTCCCAGAGGCGTGGTGTGGAAATCCCAGATTCGCGTCTGGCCATTCTTCGCCCGTATAGGCCACTCTCCGTTGGCAACGGTCTGATTACCCTGGAAAAGTTCGTCAATATGCCGCCTGTCGGCCCCCGTCCTTTCTCCAAAAGCCTTTTCTCTCCAATCGAGCAAGGTCGGTATTTCCTGTAGAGTGTATCCGGAGTATTCGGTCCAGCCGCGACTTAGAACAACATTGAGGTCATCTTCGTCATGGAGAAGCATAGGGATAGGAGATATCTCAACCGCGCGGCGAAATAACCCTTCCCGGCGCCTTATGGCTGCTTCGGCACGATATCGTTCCTCCACAGCGCGGCGGAACAACCAGAGAACCGTTACTAAAAGGAAAAAATTCGTAAGACGGGTGATCAACTCCCACCAGAAGAAACCAGGTTGAGCATATAATCTGCCCTCAACCATCTCCATCATGGTTATAGATAGAACACATAAAAAAGAAAGGCCGTATCCACAGAGAACTCCGAAAACCCAGGTCAATATCGCCACTGGGATCCAGTAAAAAACAAGGAAACTCATCTGTGCCGGAGTAATCCAGTCCAACCATCCGATCAGAAGAGTCAAACCGCAGACAATGACCGCAGCAAAAACCTTCTGGCGCTGATCAAACCTCAGATCAATGATAGAGCTCACTATTTGATTAACGCAAAAGGACGGCACAAGTTCGCCGCCGGGGATTTCAGGAAGGACGCAACGGTTTTTTCAGTTGGCGGGCGGGGAAACGGAAGGAGGGGCGTACGGTACTTCCCCCATACATTCCGGAGCATCCATAGCATAGACATAATTGGGAATGGTGGTATCCAGATACAGCTTAAGTCTTCCTTTAGTGATATTCATAAACACCCTCCTGAGTTGAAGTGATAACTGTTAGTGGATGCATCAGCAAAAATATTCGCCCCGCCACCTGACCAGACGCCAAAAGATGGCGGTCGCCAGACGTCTGGCGACCAGTCAGGTGGTGGGGTTCGATTGTTTTTTGGATTGGCAGGAATGTGTCAGGCGTTTGAACGCCCCATGCAAGGTGCGATGGTTCGAAAAATATAAAAAGCAGTTAAGCAGCTACGTCCCCCAGCCGTCCCAGGTTAAAGTGTCAGATCTCGTGCCTTGCCCAGCTTCCGCTGCTTGGAGAAAGGAAGGAGCCGCAGGGCTAGTTCAAGCTTGTATGAGCAAAGGTTGTCTGACGTTTAGAGAAAGATCGGGTAGAGGCGGCATGTCATCGTAGGTTCGGCCATGCAGCATGCGTCCGGTAAGGTGCTTACGGACTCCGCCCCACTGTTTGAAGAAGAACGCAGTCTCAGCGCGCAGGCATTGATTTTGTATGGATTCTACCCAGACCGCCCGCATCGGGCGCGCGAAGGGACCGGACTCTCCTCCTACAATAACCCAGTGAATTCCATCCAGCGGAAGATTTTCAATGGCTCCGAGCAATGGTTCGCAGGAGAGAAACCTGACTGCAGCAGGCACAGACTGCAGATCTTGCACCCGCCACACGGTGGTCGAATCTTCAACGGTAACTCCCATCCAGACATTTTCCGGCCACGGCAGGGAAGAAGCCAGACGGCGAAGCCTTTCGCTGCGCTTGGTTAATACCTGAAAGACATGCTTCGGGCAGGAGGACATGACGTCAAAAACTTTGCGGATGAATTCAAAGGGGACTTTTTCATGAAACAGATCTCCCATGGAATTCACAAACACGAGTCGTGGCTGTTTCCATTTCATTGGAAGCTCGAGAGTGTCTTCGTGAATGGTGACCGCGAAGCCATTGCGGTACTTGGGCGCTCCGATCAGGAACTGCACGAGGATCGCAGACTTGGGCGCTCCGATGGCCTTGAGCCTTCCTGCCATCCTCTCGGCGTAACAGTGTGCACAGCCTGGACTCGCCTTTGAGCAGCCTGTAACGGGATTCCAGGTCATCTCAGTCCATTCAATGGAGGAGTGGTCTGACATTCATTCCTCCGTTAAAAAAGTTCCCTTTGTCCATATTCATCCTCAGTCGATATTTTATTCCAAAATTCCAATCCGCGATGATGTTTTGAAGCGAACATCAGAAAATACAGTGGAACATTTTTATCATTTCGCACAAAGATGTCTTTGTATTCCACTGTATCATAGCCCAGAGTTTTAAGCTGTTCCCGATAGGCGGTCATAACATCACGTGAGTTCTGAAGACGCTCCCAAGGAACAGCGCCGCCAACGAATTTCCCGAGATCGGATTGATCACCATCTTTCCGATAGCGTTCAAGATTCCTTTTAATATCCATTCCTTCCATCACCGTCATTAAGAGATCGACGCGGCGATTTTTCGATAAAGTCTGGATGGTGTCAAAATGGATATCGATTCCAGTTGGATCAACGAAAGCCATAGATAAGCCATCCAGATGAATATCTCGAACCGTCTGATTGCAGTCCCCTTGGACAAATTTGATTGTATTGAATTTTGGAGATCGCCGACATCGTTCTTTCAGCGCTGCCATATAGTCAGGATCCTGTTCGCAGAAGATATAGCGTTTGAAGTTAAAACCAAGAGCGGTCAGGGCTGAACCGTCCCTTTCCTCCCCGGTATTTTTAATGAGGCAACGCCCGGGGCCGGGAAAAAGATCGATATACGTCAGAGCCCATTTCCTGCCCATACCTTTAGTCAAAATATCAAGATAACGCCGCAGATAATGATATTTCCTTTCGATCCAACTTCCACTCGGACGGACCGGCAAATTATCTATCGAAGAAAAACCCATTTTGTCATTCATTATAGCCTCCTTGATAACTGTTAGAGGATGCCTCAGCAAAAATATTCGCCCCGTCCCGTGATCTGTAATTCAGCCGCAGAGCGGCTGGCAAACGCGAAGCGTTTGAACAGATCACGGGGTCGGGGTTCGATTTATTTTTTGGGTTGGCAGGAAAGTGGTAGATACCTAAACGTCGTTTGTGGGATGCTCTAGTTCGAAAAATATGAAAAAGCAGTTAGGCAGCTACGTCCCCCAACCCCATCGCCCGCAGTGACGAGGGAAGCCTCACCCTCCCCTCTCCCTCGGGGAGAGGG
>CAZSAL010000017.1:0-44632 GCA_964604825.1 uncultured Elusimicrobia bacterium | reverse complement strand
CACTTTTCAGCTTTAAATCCCCAAAAAACGGTTCACTTTTGAGTTTTAGATCACAGGCGTAAAAAAGTACTTGATTTAGATTGTTTTGCCTGTTAAAGGAATCTTAATGGTTAGATCTCTCCTTTGCAGTTTGTTTCTCTGCTTTTCCCTTGTATTTATGGGAACAGGAGGCGTTTTTGCTTCCGATTCGGCCGACGATTACAGCGCGGATGAGACCATAATGGCCAGCCGGATAGAGCAACTGGTGCATGATATCGGTGGTGTTTCAAAAGCCTGGGTCTGGGTTAAGATCGAAACCAATGTCGACCGTTTTCAGGAATTTGTGCAGGATCTTTTTATGAAGCCGAAGAAACCTGCCGCTAAAAAAATCGCTTCCGCGCCGGCCGTATCGATGGATATTCTGCCTGGCGTAAATGCCGATGAGTTCGCGGGTCTTTTGAGAAGGAAGGAACAGGCCGCTTTGAGCCGTTCGGTTCATCCCTCCGGGAGCAGCAGCAAGCCCGCCGATCTGGAGTCCGCTTTGAAAATGGCGGCCTGGTTTCGAAAAATTTCTGTGCGCATAGCTGTTCCGGACAGCATCACGCCTGACCGTCTTCAGGACTTGAAAACAAAAATCCCGGTACTGGCGGGTCTGCATCCGGAGCAGGGCGACACTTTCGTGATCCAGACCTTTCCGATGGTACTGCCTAATTCCAATGCGCCGCATCTTTCCGCATCGGAACGATTTTTAAACTGGCTGGGACAGGTTACGCCTGGAATGGCGGCCACGTGGCTGTGCATTCTGGCTACGATCCTTTTCTTTTTCGGGCCGATACGGAATTTCCTGAGAGACGCCGCCGCCGCTCTGCAGGTTATCCGGCTGCAGGCAAGCTCTTCCACCAAAAACCAGGAACAAACCGCTAAGGAAAATCCGGAAGAAGCCAAAGAAAAACTGACGGAACCTGCGGCCGCTGAGGCGGACGTCGAAGGGAACGGCGCTTCGAGCCAGGAGTTGTTCGCTTTTATCACTGAGGAAAAGCTTTCCAACCTTATTCAGATCGTTCGCGGAGAAACCCCGGAGCACGTTGCGATGATTCTGAGTTATTTGAAACCTGACTGGGCGGCCCACGTGGTTTCCAATCTTCAGGAAGAAAAGCGCCAGGAAGTTATCGCTCTATTCACTGCGGAGAAAAATTTTGAACCCGCAGAAGTTACGGCGTTTGCTCAAAAACTTCAAAAGTCGATTGATTTCGTTGCCGGCGGTCCCGAACGGCTGCTTCGCCTGCTGGAGGATGTCCCGGCTGAAACGCGGGAGGAAATGCTTAAGGAACTGGACCGGTCTTTCCCGGATACGGCGCGTCAGGTTCGTTCCAAACTCGTAACTTACGCGGACCTTTTCGATCTGGACGGCAAGGTCTTGAAAAAGCTTTTATGGGAAGCGTACCGTCAAAAGATTTCCCTGCCCATACTTATGTCATCTATGGATGCCAAGAAACGCCAGGGGATGATCGACCAACTGCCGGATTCCATTGCGGAGGTCGTTCGCGCGGAGATGGCGGCGGTCGCGTCGCCCGCTCAGGAGAATGTGGAGGGGGAGGGCAGGAAACTGCTGCAGGTGGCCCGCCGGCTGGAACAAAACGGAGAAATTCCGCCAATCCGGCGCAAGGAAACAGTGAGTCAGGTTTGAGAGGAGATTAAATGGATCCGTTATCATTTATCGGTTTTGCACTCGGATTTGGGCTTTTATATTTCGGGGCCAGCGAAGGAGGCGGGCTGAAAGTTTTTATCAATTCTCACGGCATCTGTATCGTAGTTGGCGGTACGCTTGCCATGACCCTGGTTAACAGCTCGGCCAGGAACTTATGGATGGCGTTCAGGGGGTTTTTCCGGTTGTTCTTCCCTCAGCGGATAACTCCTCCGGGACAGGTAATTGTCATGCTGCGGCAGCTGTCTGACCGGTCGCGATCGGAAGGTATGGTCGCTCTTCAGGATGCCGACCGTCGGGCCGCGGTGGGATTCCTGGCGCGCGCCGCGAACGTTGCGCTGATGAGCGGCGATCCCGAATTTGTCCGCGTCGTTCTGGATGAAGATATTCTGCAGATGAAGCTTCGCCATCAGGTGGTGGGCGGGATATTCCGTACGATGGGAGTGATTTCTCCCATGATCGGGCTGCTGGGAACACTTATTGGCATTGTGAACGTGCTTCAACATATAACCGATCCAACCAAAGTGGGGCCTAGCATGGCGACCGCGCTTTCAACCGCTTTTTACGGCATTCTAATTTCCTCTTTCTTCGCCATCCCGGTTGCAGGGAAACTTCGTGAACGCAGCAACGATGAACTGCTTGTCCGGTCGCTTATCGTGGAGGGAATAGTAGGTATTCTTAAGAAAGAGCCCTCCTACCTGCTGGAATTGAGGCTGCGCAGCTTCGCCAGGCAGCAGGGTATTCCTGTAGCAGGCGCGCCGATACCCGAAGCGGCAAGGATCGGCGCTTAACTTATGTCCAGATTCCATATTCGTGAAGATGAGCTCGAAAACGAGCTGAATAAAAACGCCATCTGGTCCATCACGTACGGCGACATGATGTCGTACCTGATGATCTTTTTCCTGTTGTTGTATGCGTTTTCCTACACCAAAAGCATGAAGCAGGAGATGAGCCTGCTCAGCATAGAGTCCGCGGCCGGCGGCAAGCATAAAATCGATATCCAGCAATTATTCTCCAAGTATGGACTGCAGAAGATAGCAAACGTCGAGCTGACCGAACAGAAACTGCGGATTACTTTTCAGGAACCGGTGCTCTTCGACCTGGGGAAGGCGGACCTGAAACCCGCCTGTATTCCTGCGCTTCACGCGATCGCAAAAGTTCTCCGCGAAATACAAAACGAGGTTGTGATCGAAGGCCATACGGATAATGTGCCGACCCATGGCCGCTTTAGAAATAACTGGGAGCTCTCAACGGCCCGCGCGCACAGCGTTCTTGAATACCTCATTCAAAACGAAGGCCTGCCGCCGGCCCGGTTGGCCGCCATGGGACATGGAGAATACCGCCCCGCAGTCCCCAACGATAGTACGGAGCATCGCGCGATGAACCGGCGCATCGAGATCAATGTAATGCGTCTGGAATAGAAATAAATCTTCAAAGCCCGCCGCAGTCAAGAGATAAAACGCAAGAATGACAGTGAAGCTGAAAACGTTGTAAAATCAACGTCAGCAAATTTCATGCCGAGGTAGCTCAGTGGTAGAGCACTGGTCTGAAAAACCAGGTGTCGACAGTTCGATCCTGTCCCTCGGCATATTGTTTTTACCGAGGGACAGCCCCTCCCCGCCACTGGGGCTCCAGCGGGCCCGCCAATGCTGTAACGGCGGAAGCGTACTGTTTTTTCCCATGATTCACGCCCTACGAAATTATTTTGAATTGTTTCCGCATTACCTGGCGGCGGCAGAGTCCGCGGTCGTAATAATCCTGATCTCGGTGCCGATTTATGCGGGACTGCGTTACATGCTCCACCGCCGGCACCTGCGCCTCTCCCATGCGTTTCACGCTACATTCTTCGGATTGTTCATTCTCTTCGCCGGGCTGGCGTTCATTTTTGCCGCATCGCTCGCCAGAAAATTGCTTCATCCTTCGATTATCAACATTTATCTCTTTGTCACCTGCATCCTCGCGGCGTATTGTTTTGTCGCTCTGCTTGACGTCTTTTTCGTCGAGCATTACCTGGTCAACGTACGCAAAGCCTACATATCTCCGCCGCTGCGAAAGGTAATCGACATCACGGCGTTCATCGTAGCGGGTCTGATAATTCTGCGCTACGTACTGCATTTCAATCCTTTGACGCTGGTAGCCATACCGACGATTGCCGGCGCGGGCATCGCCTTTGCCCTGCAGGACACGCTGAAGACATTCATAGCGGGCGTGGGCCTGGGAAAACTTATCCGCATCGGCGAGTGGATTATTTTTCAGGACAAGTCCGGCCAGGTGGTAGATATAAACTGGGCGCGCACTGTGTTAAAAGCCGGGGACGGCTCCCTGATCTACATTCCCAACAGCCAGCTTCAGACGAACTCTTTTACGAATTTCAGCGCCGGCAGACAGCCGCACTGCGCCACCCTGAAAGTCGGCGTATCCTTCCGGACTCCGCCGACACGAGTGAAGCAGATTCTGCGGGACTGCGCTTTAAATATCGACGGCATCATGTATTCGCCGCCTCCGGCGGTTCAACTGCTGCAGTTTGGCGATTCGGCGATCCAGTACGCTCTGAATTTCTGGGTTGCTGATTATGGAAAGCTTGATGATCTGCGGGATGAGGTGGCCACGCGTGTCTGGTATTCATTCGAACGCGAGGGCGTGGAAATGCCGCATCCTATCCGGACTGTGCATCTGCGGCCGGAAGCTGAGGAAAAAGCGCAAAATTATGACGAGATCGTGGCCGCACTGCGGCATTGGGATCTCGCGGAAATTTTCGGCGAAGGGGATCTTAAGGATCTGGCGGAATCAGCGCGGATACGGATTTTTATGCCCGGGGAAAGCCTTATCAAACAAGGGGATCAGGGGTCATCGGTTTTTCTTCTTCTCGACGGGCAGTTAGAAATTCATGCACAGACAAACGATAAACAGAATATTGTTGCAACGCTGAAACCGCACCAGGCGTGCGGAGAAATGTCGCTATTAACCGGCGCGCCGCGAACTGCCACTGTCCGCGCAAAAGGGCCTGTTGAAGTCCTCGAAATCCGCAAGGAAGGCCTGCAGAAAGTTCTATACCGCAGCCCTGCGGCAGCAGATCGCCTGGCGGAAATTGTTACGAGCCGCCAGGCCGCGCTCACAGAGCATCAAGAAAAAGAGCGTTTGGCTGTAGCGGCAACTGGTTCTGCCGCGAAAACTCTGGGCGAACGCATCCGCAGATTCTTCAATCTGTAACCTTCCTGCTGCAAGTTAATAACACCTATAAAACGCATCGATTTTTAATAAATTATCCCTTGATTTTACAAGGATTCCATGGATACTTATGACGGTGTGAAAATATCTATGGGAATCTGATTTCAGGGACTATCGCGTTTGAGAACTTCCATACCTGCAAGTTATCTCGATAAAAAATGCCTGCAAGCCTTGATGCCTGCGCTTCTTGCCTGCATTCTGTTTACAGCAGTTCCTTCCTTTTCGGCCACCGTCTATAATTTCACCACCTGCACCGCCACGGGGCAAAACGGCCCCGCTCAATCCGATTGCAATACCGCCTACACAGGCACGAACCTCGCGGGAGCCGTTACCGTCAATTCCGGCATCCAGCAATGGACGGTGCCCCCGGGTGTGACTTCCATCGCCATTACAGCCGCCGGCGCTTCGGGTGGATACGTGAGCGGAGGCACTCCGGGAAATGGGGCCAGCATGACGGGAACATTCAGCGTGACTCCCGGAAGTGTTTTATCGATTTTGGTGGGGCAGAGTCCGGGATTATGGTCCAGCAATTATCCAGCCGGAGGTGGAGGAACGTTTGTTGCGTTGGGATCGAATTACGCGACAGCGACCCCTCTTATTGCCGCAGGGGGAGGAGGAGGGGCGGCCAGCGGTTACACGGGAGTGAGCGCGCCGACAACAACCAGCGGAACCGGAGCCAATCCAGGGGCGAATGGAAATGGAGCCACTGCAAGCCAGGTGTGCGGGGGCGGCGGAGGCGGTTTTTTAACAAACGGCAGCAATGACACAACATATGGATCCCGGGGAGATGGATATGGAGGGTATGGTTTCCTGGAAGGAGGTACCGGAGGATTCGGCAGCGGCGACGCCAGCAATAACTATCAGCCGGGGGGATTCGGCGGAGGCGCGGAAGCAGATTATTACGCAACGTGTAATACACACGCCGGGGCCGGAGGAGGTTACAGCGGAGGCAGCGGATCTCCCGATGGCGCACAATACTACTTTGGTCAGGCAGGGGGTTCTTATAATGGCGGCACAAACCAGACAAATACCGCCGGGGCTAACAATGGGAACGGTTCTGTGCAGATTACCGTTTTAGCTACAACCACCAATAATATTTTTACCAACTGCAACGCCACGGGACAATACGGTCCCACTCAATCCGCTTGCAACACCGCCTACACAGGCACGAGCCTCTCGGGAGCCGTCACCGTCAATTCCGGCATTCAGCAATGGGTGGCGCCTTATACCGGCACCTACCAGATCACAGCTGCCGGAGCTTCAGGCGGATACGTGAGCGGATCCACTCCGGGGCTGGGGGCCAGCATGGCGGGTAACTTTAACCTCACCGCGGGAACCACCCTGCAGGTCTTGGTAGGGCAGAGTCCGGGATTGGTATCCGGTAACTATTCCGGCGGAGGGGGAGGAACGTTCGTCGCGATGGGCTCGAATTACGCGACAGCGACTCCTCTACTTGTTGCAGGAGGAGGTGGAGGAGCAATCGGCAGTAGCACGGGAGCGAACGCTCCGACAACAACCAGCGGAACCGGAGCCAATCCAGGAACGAATGGAAATGGAGCCACTGTGAGCCAGGTGTGCGGAGGCGGCGGAGGCGGTTTTTTAACAAGCGGCAGCAATGACTCAACGTATGGATCCCGGGGAGATGGATACGGAGGGTATGGTTTTCGGCAAGGAGGCACCGGAGGGTACGGTAACGGTGATTCCAGCGCTTCTTATCAGCCGGGGGGATTCGGCGGAGGCGCGGAAGCAGATAATTACGCGTCGTGTAATACACACGCCGGGGCCGGAGGAGGTTACAGCGGAGGCAGCGGATCTCTCGATGGCACAGCACACGATTTTGGTCAGGCAGGGGGTTCTTATAACGGCGGCACAAACCAGACAAATATCGCCGGAACTAACAATGGGAACGGTTTTGTGCAGATTGCCATCCCAAGAATAGGCGCCGTGCCTTTCTCGAATGTAACCAGCACGCAAATCACGGCGAATTGGACGGTCAGCAGTGACCCGACGGGAACACCCTTCAATGCCATACTCTCAACTGGTTCCTCCCCGAGCACGAACCATTTTTCAGGCAATGCCAGCTCTACGACGACGAATCTGTATGCCACTTTCTCCGGATTGAACCCTAATACCACCTTTTATGTCGACGTCAGCACCAGTGGTGGAATCTTCATTTCGTTAGGATCGACCGACACATTTGCAGCGGCTCCGGGGACGTTCACTTTAGGAAATGTATTCTCCAGTTCGTTTACGGCAAGTTGGTCCTCCGGCAGTGTGGCTGCAGGATGGAATCCCTCGGGCACGCTCTATCAGCTTCTAGCTTCTACTAACAGTTCACTCACTCCGGTTTTTGCTTCCACGACAACATCCAGCCTGAGCAATGTTGCATTGACGGGCCTTTCCGCAAATACCACGTACTTCACCTCGGTGCAGGCGCTCGGCTGGAATGGTATTACGGCAGCCTATAACGGCAATGTCTCCACAGTCACCATGTCTATCATTCCAAGTACAGCGGCGTTTACGAACGTTTTTGCGTCATCTGTTACATTCAACTGGTTGGCGAATGGAAATCTGGCTGGAACTTTTTATCAAGTGCAGTATTCCACGGATCCTGCTTACTCGGCCGGAGTCACGACCACAACCGTATTTGCCTCTTATCCCTCAACCAGCACTCCTATCACGGGGCTATCCGCCGCTACGATGTACTACTTCCGCGTCCAGGCGGAAAACTGGAACAGTATTCCCAGCGGATTCAGCGTAAGCGCTTCCACTTATGTTGTCGGGAATTCGGCGGCGAGCGCCATCTGGATTGGCTCTGGGAACTGGTCCACAGCTGCGAACTGGAGCGGGGGACAAGTTCCGGGAGGCGTGAATATGGCGGTTTTTGGCTCCGCCTCAACGGCTAACTGTTCCATTGACACCAACATTATTGCCGCCGGAATTCAGATCAACTCCGGCTACACAGGAATAATATCGGACGGCAGTTCCGGGCACACCTTGACGGTGGGAAGTTCGGGTTTTACACAAATTGGAGGGACTTTTAACGCTTCCACCGCTACGATGACTGTCGGCGGTGCTTTCAGCCAATCAGGAGGGGTGTTCAATCCCAATAATGGAACGCTTATCGCGAACAGTTATGCGAATACAACCCTGACGTCTTCTTCCACGTTGAATAATCTGAATATCTTATATTCCGGAGTTTCTAATACCAACATGGTTGGTTATTGGAAACTGGACGAGGCGTCAGGACAATCATTCGCCGACTCTTCCGGCAACGGCAACACAGGAGCAGGCAACGGGACAATGCTCTCCTCAACCGTAGCGCCGCTCAGTTTCAGCAATCCTTATTCCCGGCAATTCAACGGGAACGCAACCAACTATATCCAGCTGCCTGCTGCCACCCAGATCCAGGCGCCTTTGACTTTATCTGCCTGGGTTAACCCGTCCACCTTTAATTCTCCCGGAGGGAACGAGGGCCTTTTCGTTCTTGCCGCAGATCCGGGCGTCAGGCTTATTATCGATCAGGGCGGCCACCCTCAAGGTGATGTTCAAATTGCTACCAACTGGCAGTCCATGTTAACTTCTCCCGTCACAATTCCCTTGAACCGATGGAGCCATATTTCATTCACGTTAGATGGGAATAGAGTTCAGACACTTTATGTAAATGGAGCGATGGTGGCAAGCGGTACCGTCGTTACTGGATCGGTGAACTACACGACGGGTTATCCCTTCGTTATTGGCTCGGATAATTTCAACACCAACCCTTATCATGAATCTTTCAGCGGGGAAATCGATGATGTGCGCATCTACGGCCGCGCTCTTTCTTCAACCGAAATCGCCAGTCTGGCTACAGGACAAGGGCCTGTTTCCACGGCAACCTTCACTCTGGGTGGTAATCTTACCCTTGCCGGAAATCTGACCATCAGTTCCGGAACGCTTGACGTCAGCGGATCTAATTACACAATTTCGGTAGCAAAGAGCTGGCAGAATAACGGAGGATCGTTCAACGCCGAGAGCAGCACCGTCACTTTCAACGGCAGCGGTGGAACGATTCTTTCCGGAGGACAGAGCTTTAATGGTCTGGTTTTCAACAACGTGGGCGGATCGTGGACTGCAAATGACAATTTGAAGTTAAGCGGGAACTGGACCATGACCGCCGGGACGTTTAACGGCGGAACCTCAACGGTGACTTTCACCGGCGCCGCACCCACCTTGACCGGCAATACCACTTTCTACAACCTGGCTTATTCGGTGGCGGGGGGGATAATGACCGTTGCACAGGGGTCAACGCAAACCATTACCGGCCTGCTTACCATTCAAGGAACAAGCGGCAACGTTTTGAATGTCGTGTCCTCTTCGCCCGGTAATCGGTGGTTTTTGAAAAACTCTGGAACCAACAGTGTCCAGTATGTGAAAGCCCAGGATTCGAACGCCAATGCCGGCCAGATGATCGTAGATAATCCGGGTGGGATCGACGGTTCAGGGAACGCGCATTGGTCATTCGGATCGCTGACTAATTTCACCTGGACCGCCTCAAGCCCGGGTAACTGGTCTACCGCCGCGAACTGGCAGGGAGGAGTTGTGCCCGGACCAGGCAATACAGCCATATTTAACAGCGCCTCTGTTCAGGGCTGCACTATAGACATCAGCACTACCGTCGGAAATCTCTCCATGGGCTCAGGGTACACAGGGACAATCAGTCTGAACGCTTCCACTCTCACGGTTACCGGCAACTTTACCGGTGGAGGAGGGGTGTTTAACGGCGGTTCCGGAGAACTGATTGTAAACGGGATCTTCAACGGTTCCGGCGGTAATTTCATCGGCAATGCGGGAACAGTGCTTCTGGGAACAACCCTAAACACCACTTTCACGCCTCCGTCTTCGGGAAGCTTCAACAATTTTACACTGGGAGGCAGTTCAATGACTCCCACCACTTCGGGTCTTGTGGGGCACTGGAAGATGGATGACAGCGGCTCGAGCATAGTCGATTACAGCGGTTCCGGCGACAACGGTACGACAGGCGGTACCGGCGGCGGATATTCCGGCAGCATGCCCGGCGCTCTTACCGGTTATGTCTCAGGCAGCAGGAGTTTTGGCGGCTCAAATTGGGTTTCCTGCGGATTAAACAACATGCCGGCGCCTAATGCTTCGCAAACGATCTCGCTGTGGTATTACGTCAGCTCAAATCCAACGGATAACGAAGATTTTGTAGACATGGATAACGGTTCGTACGGAGTGCAGTTTGGTCTCCGGCAGGGTCCGCCAGAAACCCTCACCGTATGGAAATTCGGAGGGACAGCCCTGGCCTCTGTGGCGGTTCCTGTGGCGGGCAGCTGGTACCATGTCGCTTATACTTTTGACGGTACTACACACAGGCTCTACCTTGGCGGTGTGTGGCAGAGTTCATCAACTATGGCTGTGGGAACAGGAGCCCCGAGCGAATTATATTTCGGCTGCTGGGGAGGAGGAGGGCCGGCTGAGCAATTTAAAGGGAATCTTGATGACATCCGTATTTACAACCGGGCACTCTCCGCTTCCGAAATAGCCAGCCTGGCGGCCGGACAATATGTTGCAACCGGCACTGTAACTTTAGGCGGAAATCTTGTTGTCGGGGGCAATTTGACGGTCAGCTCGGGTACGCTGGATGTTTCAGTCTCCAATTACAGCGTTTCGGTAGCAAAGAACTGGCAAATCACCGGCGGATCATTTACGGCGCGAGGCAGCACCGTCACTTTCAACGGCAGCGGGGGATCGATTCTTTCCGGAGGGCAGAGCTTTAAGAATCTCGTTTTCAACAACGCGGGTGGAACCTGGACATCAAATGATAATTTGACGTTAAGCGGCAACTGGACCATGACCGCCGGGACGTACAACGGCGGAACCTCAACGGTGACTTTCACTGGAACCGCACCCACCCTGACCGGCAATACCACTTTCTACAACCTGGCTTATTTGGTGGCGGGGGGGACAATGACCGTTGCGCAGGGATCGACGCAAACCATTACCGGCCTGCTTACCATTCAAGGAACAAGCGTCAACCTGCTGAACATCGTATCGTCTTCGCCGGGAAGCCCGTGGTTCTTGAAGAATACGGGCACGAACAGCGTTCAGTATGTAAAAGCGCAGGATTCAAACGCTTCCTCAGGCCAAATCATCACAGATAATCCGGGTGGGATCGACGGTTCAGGGAACGTTCATTGGTCCTTCGGGACGCTGTCAAACTTTACCTGGAATGCCTCAGGCCCGAGTAGCTGGTCCACAGCCGCAAACTGGACCGGTGGGGTGGTACCAGGTCCAAACAACACCGCTGTCTTTAACGATGTTTCTGTGCAGCCATGTACTGTCGATATCAGTACTACTGTTGCTAATTTATCGATAGAATCGGGTTATTCAGGAACGATCAATCTGAATACCTCCACTTTGACAGTTACGGGCAATTTCACAGGCGGGGCCGGAACATTTGATAACGGTTCTGGAGAATTAATTGTTGGCGGAACCTTCAACGGTTCCGGCGGCACATTCACCGGGAATACGGGCACAGTGGTGCTCGTCAGTACGAACAGTGTTAATATCGCTCCGCCTTCTGCGGGCGGTTTCAATAACTTAGCCTTCGGCGGTCCCAGTGCCAACGGGCTTGTCGGCTACTGGAAACTGGATGACAAAAATTCGACAGGGACCGTGGTGGATTACAGCGGTAATGGTAATAACGGCAATGCCCTTGGCTTCGGCAGCGGCTATGGATATTCCAGCGGTGTTCCTGCTGCACTTTCAGGGTCGGACGGTGGAAGCCGAAATTTTGACGGCGCAACTTCCTCTGTAACCGTAGCGCCTTCTTCAAGCTTGAATCTTGGAAACGTTTTGACGATATGCGCATGGATTAAACCCAATACTTTAAGCAGTAACTGTTCGACCGGTCGTTACGGCCTGTTTTCTACGCGTTCCGGCGGGGCAGCAGGCGCTTGGGACCTTGAGGTGGGTAATGCCGGTTGTTTTCCCGCGGGCGCCTCCAATGTGGTGCTTGTGGCAGGTGCGAGCACATGGGTTTATGAAACAACCAACAATGCTGTGACAACAAATCAATGGCAACATATTGCGTACACAAGGTCAGGGACCACGAATCAATCCATATACGTGAATGGAGCTCTTCAGGCAATTCAGAACTCTGCAACTTTCCCATTTTCCGATAATGCGAATCCAAAAACAATCGGGGAGAATCCTTCCGGGTCTACCTTTTTCCCTGGAAATATCGATGATGTCCGCATCTATAATCGAGCCCTCACCGCCCAGGAGATCGCCGCTTTGGCGGCTGGAAACACGGCGACTTATACCCTGACTGGGGGGTTTATCGTCAATGGGAATTTAACCTTGTCCGGCGGAACACTGATTGCCAACGGGAACAATATTAATGTCAAAGGGAACTGGCTGAATCAGGCGGGTGCTTACAACCCGGGGGCGAATCTGGTAACTCTGAGCGGGACATCTTCCGGGAAAAGCGTTATCACCAACGGACAGCCCTTCAGCAGCCTTACGGTAAACGGCGCCGGAGGCTACTGGACGATGATGGATCCCATGACCTTGAGCGGACCCCTCAGCATACAAGCCGGCACCTTTGATACATCCATTTCCAGCTACAGCATCACAGATTCCGGCAGCTTCAGTCAGACCGGAGGAACCTTCAATCTTAACGTTTCCACTATGAGCATAGGGGGGAACTGGTCGGATACCGCCGGGACATTCAGTGCAGGTACTTCTACGGTGACTTTTACAGGTACCGCACCATCCCTGACCGGAAACACTACCTTTTACAACCTTGCTTATTCCGTAGCTGGTGGAACAATGACAGTAGCGCAGGGATCGACGCAAACCGTCACAGGACTACTCACCTTGCAGGGATCCAGCGGCAACAATCTGCTGAACCTGATTTCCTCCGGAAGCGGCCAATGGTATCTGAATAATTCCGGAACCAATAATGTTTCCTATGTAAAAGTGCAGGGTTCGAATGCCAATGCCGGGCAGGTAATTGTGGATAATCCGGGTGGTGTAGATGGTACGGGGAATGCGCACTGGTCCTTCGGATCGCTGGCAAACTATACTTGGATTGGTTCCGGCAACTGGTCTACTGCCTCGAATTGGTCGGGAGGAGCCGTTCCGGGTCCGGGGAACACGGCTGTTTTCAACAGCGCTTCCGTTCAATCCTGCACCATTGATATCAGCACTACTGTTGCCAGCGTAGCCATCGGTTCTGGATATGCAGGAATCATCAGCTTGAATACTTCTACTTTGACAGTGACCGGTAACTTCACTGACGGCGGTACATTTGATGGCGGATCCGGAGAATTGATTGTCGGCGGCGCTTTCAACGGTTCCGGCGGCAACTTCACCGGCAATGCGGGAACCGTCGTCTTAACCAGCACCAATTCCGTAACGTTTACCCCGCCTGCATCGGGAAATTTCAACAATCTGTCGCTCGGAGGGCCTAGTGCCGGAGGCCTGGTCGGTTACTGGAAGCTGGATGACCCCAACCAGAACGGCAATATACTGGATTTCAGCGGTAATTACAGCACAGGCACGGCAACAAATTTTGATGGGGCCTATGGGTATTCCAGCAGTGTTCCAACGACACTTTCCGGATCGGACGCGGGAAGCCGGAGTTTTGACGGATCCGATGATTATGTAAGTTTGCCCTCCGGCCTGGGGCAGAATCTTACCAGTTTCACATTTGCAAGCTGGGTTAACTGGTCTACTCCTTCTGTCTGGCAGAGGATTTTTGATTTTGGCAGCGGTACGAATGTAAATATGTTTTTGACGCCGGATAACGGCGATACATTCACGCCGCGTTTTGCGATAACTATAGGCGGCGCTGGGGCGGCAGAACAGCGGATTAACGCTCCATCGGCGCTTCCTACTGGTTCGTGGCATCACATAGCAGTTACACTTGATGCGGTTCATACGCTGGGTACGATGTATATCGATGGTGTTTCAGTCTCCTCCAATTCAGGCATAACTCTGACACCCTTCAGCCTGGGCGCCACCACCAGTAATTACCTTGGGAGGTCTCAATACACCGTCGATCCCTATTTCAGTGGGGATATCGACGATGTCCGCATCTATAATCGTGCCCTTTCAGCCCAGGAGATCCAGGCATTAGCTGCGGGAAATCCTCCGGCGCAGACTCTTACCGGAAGCCTCACTGTGGGCGGAGACCTGACACTGCCGGCGGGAACCCTGAATGCCGCAGGTTATCCGGTCTCTGTAGGAGGAAGCTGGCTTGATCAAAGCGGCGCATTCACTTCGGGCGGCAACCTTGTCACATTCAACGGTTCAGGGTCCAAACGTATTTTATCCAACGGCCAGTCCTTCAACAGCCTGACATTAAATAATGTCGCAGGGACATGGACGCCTGCAGACAACCTTACGCTTACAGGCAACTGGAACATGACTGCAGGGGTCTTCAGCGGCGGGACTTCGACCGTCACCTTCACCGGAACGACGCAATCATTAACGGGTAACACCACCTTCTACAGCCTGGCTTATTCGGTGGCGGGGGGGACAATGACCGTTGCTCAGGGATCGACGCAAACCGTTACCGGCCTGCTTACCCTTCAAGGAACAAGCGGCAACCTGCTGAACGTTGTATCTTCCTCGCCGGGGAATCAATGGTTCCTGGTCAATTCCGGCACGAACAGTGTTTCTTACGTTAAAGCGCAGGATTCCAATGCCAGGTCCGGTAACACAATTATAGATACTCTCGGAGGAATTGACGGCACGGGAAACGCTAATTGGTCTTTTGCAGTTTTGTCTAATTTCATCTGGACCGGTTCGGGTAACTGGTCTGTTGGCTCCAACTGGCTGGGAGGAGTTGCCCCAGGACCCGGGAATACAGCTGTTTTCAATGGATCTAATAATGGAAATTGTGCGGTTAATTCCAATATCAATGTCGGAGGCATTCAGATTTCAGGATACACGGGAACGATTAATGCAGGCGGATATGCTGTGTTTGTAGGGACTTCCGGGTTCACCCAGGCCAGCGGAACATTCAAGGCGCCGGCTTCGACGATGACTGTGGGAGGTATTTTCAACCAGACGGCAGGCACATTCAATCCCAACAACGGAACACTTGTACTGAACAGCCCTTCGAACTCCACTTTGACTTCTTCTTCGACGCTGAATAATCTGAACATCACATACTCAGGTGTTTCGAATACCAGCCTTGTCGGCTATTGGAAACTGGATGAAACATCAGGGAACACGGCCGCAGATTCATCAGGGAACGGCAATAATGCGACCTGGGAGAATAATCCGGTCCCCGTAACCGATGTAGCTCCGGTTATATACAGTGATGTCCATAGTTTAAGTTTTAATGGCATTAATCAATGGGTAATTACAAATAATTTGACTGCCATCAATAATTCCAATCCATTCACTGTTTCCTTGTGGTTTAAAGCCGCTGCCGCCGGAGTTATTGTTGACGAAATAGGGCAGACTGCTCCTAATACTGGTTGGCACGATTCTTTTATAGAAATCCTTTCCAATGGAACTGTAGGCGTCAGAGTGTGGAATGGGATACAAGGCAGCGGGATAGCAACGTCCGGAACAGCCAGTTTCAACACTTGGAACCATGTGGTAATGGTCTATAACAACGGTACTCTAACCGGTTACCTTAATGGAGTGGCAGGGACTCCTGTTTCCGTTACCCGGCAATATCCGGCGCAAAACAGCAATGGCGAATATCTGGCTTTTGCTGTTTCAGATACCTTGACGAATATGGGAAGCGGCGCTTATTTTACCGGAAAAATCGACGATGTCCGTGTCTATAGCCGCGCTCTTTCCGCGTCAGAAATCGCAAGCCTGGCTGTTGGGCAGGGCGCTGCCGCGGCATCCACCATCACATTGGGCGGAAATCTTCCGGTTGGCGGGAATCTGGCCCTGAGCTCCGGAACGCTTGACGCCAGCGTATCCAACTACTCCATTTCTGTGGCAAAAAGCTGGCAGAACACTGGAGGATCATTCAATGCCCAGAGCGGCACCGTTACCTTCAACGGCAGCGGCGGATCAATCCTTTCCGGAGGACAGAGCTTTAATACCCTGGTTTTTAACGGTTCAGGCGGATCATGGACAGCATCCGACAATCTTTCGCTGACAGGTAACTGGGCCATGACGGCCGGAACGTTCAATGCTGGAACCTCAACCGTCACCTTCACAGGGGTCACGCCGTACTTAACTGGAAATACGACCTTTTATAACCTGTCTTGCACCGTGGCAGGCGGCACGATGACGTTCGCCCAGGGGTCGACGCAGACCGTCACGAACATTCTGACCCTGCAGGGATTGACCGGCAGCGTGCTGAATGTGGTTTCCTCATCGCCTGGCAGCCAATGGTTCTTAAAAAATAGCGGAACAAACAGTGTCCAGTATGTGAAAGCCCAGGATTCCAACGCCTCCCCTGGAGTGTATATCATCGACAATCCGGGCGGGGTGGACGGCGCACGCAACATCCATTGGTCCTTCGGGCCTCTGGCCAATTTCACCTGGGTCGGCTCCGGCAACTGGTCCAATCCCGCCAACTGGCAGGGCGGTGTTGTCCCTGGTGTTAACGATACCGCTGTTTTCTCCAGCGCATCTACGGCAAACTGCGTGGTGGATATTAACCCAACCATTGCTGCGCTTCAGATTAACTCCGGATACTCCGGCACAATAACTTTGTCTAACGGCCTGACAATTCAGGGTGACGCCACGCTTAGCGGCGGCCATATTGATGGAACGACAGGCCATTCAACGATTAACGTGGGAGGCAGCTGGAATAACGCCGGCACAACTTTTGTGAACAATGCGCCGTCTGTCAGTTTGAACGGTTCGACAACAGACAAAATCATCGCAACCGACAATCAGAGCTTCTACAACGTGACGCTGGCTGCCGGGCAGCAGCCTTATGCGCTTACCAGCGGGCTGGTGGGGTACTGGAAGATGGATGAGTCTTCGGGAAGCACTACGGTTGCCGACGCATCGAGCAGCGGGAACAACGGCACGTCGAACAGTTCAAGCAATGTCGGCTCAGGGAAATACGCCAATGCCCGGACGTTCGACGGTGCATCAAATTATCTCTCTCTTCCTTATAACAACATCAATTTCACAAGCGCGAGCAACTATTCGATTTCTGTATGGTTTAACACAAATGGTAACTGGGTTGACGGTGCGCTTTACGAACAAACACCCAACACGTCGGCGACGTACAACCTGGATATCTGGATCAGGGCCCGCTACAACGGCCATGTGGATTTCAATACGGGAAAAGAATCCGTCGTTTGGGACTGGTACACTTCCAACGGCACCTATAACAAGAACGGTTGGAACAATGCCGTTCTCGTGCAGAACGGATCAACCAGAAAAATCTATATAAACGGCCAGCTCGATTCCACGCACGTCAACAGCCTGTTCTCGGGTACTAACCCATCGGGGGTGGGCATCACAGTCGGAAGACTCCGGCGTGACAACGACGATTATTTCAAGGGTTCGATTGACGATCTGCGCGTATACAACAGGATTCTCAGCGATTCGGAGATCAGTTCGGTATATCAGGGCGGAACGCCGGGCGCCTACACCATGTCCAGCGGCATTACCGCAGCCAATAACCTGACGGTCTCAGCCGGAACCCTGAACACATCGAGTAATACGGTCACGATTAACGGAGGCGTCAATCTGGCTGGAGGAACGTTCAATGCCCAGGCATCCAGCATTACAGCCGGATCGTGGTCGTTGACTTCCGGCAGCTTCAATGCAGGGACCTCGACCGTTACCCTGACCGGAACAACGCCGTCTTTGACTGGCAGCACAACATTTTACAGTCTGGTATATAACGTTGCCGGAAGCACCCTCACTTTTGCGGCTGGGTCGACCACAACAGTAAGCTCCCTGTTCCAGATTCAGGGCTCAAGCATGCAGCCCGTTTACATCCGGTCGTCGTCTTCAGGCCAATGGGCATATTTGAACCTGCAGGCTATAGCCTCCAGCTCCATTTCCTACATTAATGTCTCAGACAATTACGCTTCCAGCCAGACCATCCGCGCGGGAGGCTCTTCCCATGATTCCGGACACAACATTAATTGGACATTCGGTGAAACAGCTCCGACCGGCCTTACCGCTCAGGCTGTGAATATTTCGAGCATTACGGTCAGCTGGACGCCTCCCGCCGATACCACGGGCCTGACCGGCTATGAACTGGAGGCTTCCACAAACAGCACGTTTGCTCCCATTTCCACTTTCACAATAACGTCAAGCACAAGCGCCGCCAGCCTGACGGTTTCCGGCCTGTCCATGAATACGGTCTATTACCTGCGTGCAGACAGTCTCTGGAACGGTAATTCAAGCTCGAGCGCTTATATATCAGCGACCACTCTGGGGGTCGCACCTTCTAATCTGACGGTCCTGTGGACCGGGCCTACCAGCGCAGGTCTCGCATGGAGTCCGAACGGAGCGCCTTCCGGTACACAGTACGCCATTACCGGGGGAATCAGCGTCATTTACACCACCTATACGGCTGTTGTTGTAACGGGGCTTTCTCCGGGCACGTCATACAATTTCACCGTATCTGCGTTTGGAATACCAACACCGTCTGTAAACATAACTACTCTCCGGAACAGCGCCTCATTCTCCAATGGCGAGAATGCTTCCTATGTGCTCGGCCAGAATAATTTCAATTCCAATATTAATGGGACGAACCAGAAAGCGCTGAGCACAACCGGTTTTGGCAGTTTTTCGTTTGATCCTGTAAGCAGAAGGTTATTCTCTCAGGATATGGGCAATAACCGCGTCATGATTTTTGATTTGAGCTCCGGGATCTCCAACGGGATGAATGCCTCTTTCGTATTAGGTCAGACTGCCTGGAACGGTAGAACCGCCGCAACCTCCCAAAGCGGGATGAACGCGCCGTCAGGCACGGCGTTCGATCCCGTCAATCAGCGGCTTTTTGTTGCCGATTCATATAACAATCGCGTGCTGATTTATGACCTGCGTCAGGGCATAACCAACGGGATGAACGCAAGCTGGGTACTGGGGCAGACGAATTTTTCCGGAAGCACTAATGGCGCCGGACAAAATATGCTTTTTTATCCCTACTCGGTGACCTACGATCCTTCCATGCAGCGGCTTTTTGTGGGCGACAACTCGAATAACCGCATTTTGATTTTTGATTTGAGCCAGGGAATTATGAATGGAATGAACGCCAGCTGGGTGCTGGGGCAATCCACGTTTACAACAAATACCTCCGCAACCTCCCAAAGCGGATTGTACTACCCGCTGGGCGAAGCCTTCGACGTCGCCAGCCAGCGTCTTTTCGTTTCGGACCGAAGCAATAACAGGATCGTGGTTTATGACCTGTCTGCTGGAATTACCAGCGGGATGAACGCCAGCTGGGTTCTGGGACAAGCGGATTTCACCAGCAAATCGTTTAATGCTACAGGGCAAAACAACTTTTACTATCCGAATAACGTCTCTTTTGACCCTGCTTCAGGGATGTTGTTTGTGGTTGACGGAAATGATTACCGCGCTCTTATTTTTGATTTGAGCCGCGGCATCACAAATAATATGAGTGCAAGTGTGGTGATTGGGCAGACTAATTTTACAAACCACGGTACATCAGGCACTTCTCAAAATACGGTCAGCTATTCCTATGCGTCATATTACGACCCCGGTGCGCAGGAATTTTTCATAGGCGATACCGGCAATAACCGCATCATGATATTCCAGTCGGTAACACCCGCGCCATCTGCTTCAGCCTATACCAACGTAACAAGTTCACAAATTACCGCCAATTGGACGCCTGGTGGAAGCGGCGCAGGCACGGTTTATACGGTTATCTTTTCAACGGCCGCCTCGCCTGAAACTAACGGTTTATCGGGCAACCGGAGTACCAGTACGGTCAATACAAGCTTCACGTTCCAGGGCTTAAACGTGAATACAACGTATTATGGCTCCGTTGCCGCGACAATTTCTGGCGGCAGTACGAGCGCGTATACCAGTTTAGGGTCGACCCCCACATGGGTTGTTCCTCCTCAATCCCCGGTATGTTCTCCGGTATGGGCCTCATCCATGACCGTGACGTGGAGTTCCGGCACCAATCCGGCGGGAACTCTGTACACGATTCGGACCAGCTCCGACCCTGTATTCGGCGTTTTGGACAGCACGAAGACAACTAATTTGTCGGTTTCCATATCAGCGCTGATTCCGAATACTACGTACTATGCACAAATTCTGGCAACGAACTACGCGGGAATTCCCTCGAGTACTGCAGCAGCGGCGCCGGTGCTGACCCAGCCCAATGCTCCCGGCGCGGCAAATTTCAGCAACTTTGCCGCAGACCACTTACAGACTAACTGGACGGCTAATAATAACCCGTCCGGGACCTTATACTATGTCGTACTGTCTACGGCAGCATCTCCCGGAACAAACGGCCTGAGCGCCAATTTCAGCTCGACAACTGTGGCAACAAGCGCGCTCTTTACCGGCCTGTATGGTTTGACAACATATTACGCGGAGGTTCAAGCCATTGGCGCGGCAGGAAGTGCCACTGGCTTCACGACTTTAGGATCGACCGTCACGCCGCCGGTTGCTCCTCCAACGGCTGCCGGCGTTCTGGCGGTCACCACGGCAACGGTCACGGCGTCATGGGGGAACTCTCCCGGTGCTGTTTACTATGTCCTTTCCGTGTCCACCAGCAGCGCAAACCCGCCCACAGCCGTAGCTGCCTCTTCGAACACCTTTGTTTTGAGCGCAACGGTGCCGGGCCTTATGTCGAATGTCACTTACTACACATTCGCGCAGGCGTGCAGCGTCACCTGCAGCAGTTTCACGACATTAGGTTCCACGGTTACTCTGGTTAATCCTCCTCTGCCTGCCGCGTTCAGCAATCTTTCTGCGGACCGGGTTACGGTAAACTGGACCGCCAACAATAACGCTCCGGGAACGCTATACTCCGCCATCCTGTCAACGGGTGCGTCTCCCGGCACGAATGGATTCTCCGGAAACAAGCAATACACAGTTTCCCAGACGGGCGCAATATTTGCGAATCTTTATGCCAATACGGTTTATTTCGCTGATGTCCAGGCCATTGGCGTCACTGGCAGTTCAACTGATTTTGTCAGTATGGGTTCGACGACTACGCCTCCTGTAGCACCACCGGCTGCCGAAGGGTTCCTGAGCGTCACAACAGAAGCCATTACCGCGAACTGGGGAACGTCACCCGGTGCGGCTGGATATGTTCTGACGATTTCTACGGACAGCAACAATCCGCCGCAGAGCGTGGCCGGATCATCCGCTACGTTCCTTACGGCAGCCACGGTCAGCGGCCTTGTTCCTAATACCACGTATTTTGCGCTGGCCCAGGCATGCAGCGTGACCTGCAGCAGCTACACCGTGCTGGGCGCCACCGCGACCCAGCCGAACATGCCTGTCCCGGGGTCATTCAGCAGTGTCTCTGTAACACGGTTCTCGGTGAGCTGGAATGCGAACAATAACCCTGATGGAACATTGTATGTGGTTCAAGTCTCGACAGATTCAGGTTACGGCTATATTGCGGCTTCAAGCGCAACTGTATTAAGTACCGCGTCATTCTTGAGTTTAACCCCCGGCGCCACGTATTATGCCCATGTCAAAACTTCTGGATTTTCTGGTGTTGACACCGAATATGTATCGCTGGGAAGTACTGTTACTTTGCCTATCGTGGCGCCGCTCGACAGTCTTCTTTCGGTATCATCCTTTTCCGTGCAAGTAGGATGGGATCTCTCTGAAGGTGCAACCAGCTATATCCTTATTGCGTCTAGTGCCTCTGATAACCCGCCACTTTCCGTAGTTGGTTCAAGCACTACTGAGTTGTCTACCGCGACGGTGACTGGTCTTGTTCCAAATACCACGTACTTCCTATTTCTTACAGCCTGCGGGGCCGGATCGTGCGCGAACTACCGTGTTCTTGAATCAACAATAACCTTGGCGGCGCTGCCCGTCGCCGCCGCCTATGACCAGGTAACTGCCGGCGGACTGCGCGCGAACTGGGGTTCCGGAGGCAACCCTTCAGGCACATTGTATACGGTTCAAATTTCTACGGATGCGTGGTTCGTTTATGTGACAACCTGGAGCGTGACATCGTCAACGCAGGCGTCCTTTGCCGGTCTGATCCCCGGAACCATGTATTACGGCCAGGTAAAAGCGACCAATGCGGCAGGAATCGATACAGGGTTTACCAGCCTGGAATCAGTACAAACCCCAACGATTTCCGCTCCGGCTTCGGGCAGTGTTCTTTCTGTCTCGACCTTTGGCTTGACGGTAGAGTGGACCCCGGTCATCAGTGCAGACTCGTATGAGTTGCTGGTATCAACAAGCGAAAATGATCCGGTAGGCACGACAATAGTATCCAGTATAACGGTTTTAAGCACGGCTGCTGTCTACGGGCTCCAGCCTGCGACTGCCTATTTCCTCTTTGCCGATGCCTGCTCAGGCGGGGCGTGCTCCGCGTATACCGAACTTGCATCCACTATGACGCTGACGCCTCCGCCGCTTTTCGCCTGGATCGGTTCCGGCAACTGGTCCACTGCCGCTAACTGGTTTGGAGGCATTGTGCCTGGTCCGAATGATACGGCTATATTTTCCAATTGGTCTAATCAGGACTGCACTGTGGATGTTGTCCCGGGCATTGGGGGATTTCAGATTACATCAGACTACACGGGCGCGATTTCTTTTGCTGCCGGTGTTTCTTCCATCTCAATCGGTACGAATGGCTTTTCGCAGGCAAACGGCGTTTTTAATGCGCCTTCGGGAAGCTTTGTAGATGCCGGGGTGTTCACCAGAACTGGAGGCACCTTCAATTCCGGCACAGGGACCGTGGCGCTTGCCAGCACTAACTCGGTTACATTCACGCCTGGAGGAACATTTTTCAACAATCTGGCTATTGGCGGCCCAGGCTCCGATGGTCTGGTGGGATATTGGAAGATGGATGATGTCAACCAGAACGGCAACGTCATTGACTACAGCGGGCAGGGGAACACAGGCACAGCCGCCAACTTTGCTGATTCCTATGGATATTCCGGCAGTGTGCCGACATCTTTGCGAGGATCGGATACAGGGAGCAGGAACTTCGATGGAACTGATGACTATGTGAGCGTTGCCGATTCCAGTTCCTTGAAACCCTCGGTGGTAACCGTCTCAGCCTGGGTATATCTGACAAGTTTGAACGGTATCACGACGTGTGGCGGTTCTTCAGCGTCAAACCCCTATATTGTGTTCAAAAGAAATTCAAGGACTGACTATTTTGAGGGGTACAGCCTTCAGAAGGTTGGGAATAATTTTGCGTTTGTGGCAACATCTTCAGGAGGCAGTCAAGACATAGCCGTTTCCGCCACCACGGCCAGTGCAGGCGCCTGGTATCACATCACAGGCGTATTTCATCAACCGAACCTCAGTATTTATGTGAATGGGGTGTTAAGCGGCACCACAACGCATAATTTCCCTCTGGATTATGGGACACGGCCCGTTTTTATCGGGAGAAGCGGGGAATGCGGTGGAAGCGGGCAAGAAAACTGGGACACCTATTTCCCCGGTCTCATCGATGATGTCCGTATCTACAACCGCGCACTTACTCAACAGGAAATCACGGCATTGGCGGCAGGGAATCCTCCGACACAAACCCTTTCTGGAGATCTTACAGTCAGCGGCGACTTGACTCTCAGTGGAGGAACACTTAACGCCGCAGGAAATTCTGTAACTGTCGGTGGAAGCTGGCTGAATCAAACAGCAGCATTCACTACAGGCGGCGTCGTCACCTTGAACGGCTCGGGAGCAAAGCGGATTCTATCGAACGAACAGCCTTTCAATACTCTGACCTTTAATAATTCAGGCGGTAGCTGGACATCCAATGACAACCTGGCTCTTTCTGGAAACTGGAATTTGACAGCTGGAACCTATAATCCCGGGATCTCCACTGTCACGTTTACGGGGGCGTCTCCAACCCTAACCGGGAGCACCACCTTTTACAACCTTGCTTATTCGGTGGAAGGGGGTGCGATGATTTTTGCAGCCGGATCTACGCAAACCGTTAGCGGGCTTCTGACCCTGCAGGGATCAAGCGACAATCCGCTGAGCGTGGTCTCGACTCTGGCAGGCCAGCCATGGTACCTGGACAACTCCGGAACCAATCATGTTTCCAATGTCGAGGCGCAGGATTCCGACGCCGACGCCGGCCAGCTGATCGTGGACAGTCCCGGTGGAATCGATGCCACCGGCAACAGCCACTGGCTGTTTGTGGCGCTGCCTGACTTTACCTGGACAGACGGCTCCGGCGATGGCAAATGGTCCAATCCTTCGAATTGGTACGGAGGCGCCGTCCCTGGTCCCAGTGACACGGCCCTGTTTTCCAATGCCTGCACGCAGGACTGCACCGTAGATGTCAGTACCGCCGTCGGCAGTCTCACTATAGGTTCCGGTTACGGAGGGATCATAAAACTGGATGCATCGACCCTTACGGTCACAGGCGACTTCACCGGCGCCGGCGGCACGTTTGACGGCGGCTCCGGTGAGTTGATTGTCAGCGGAACCTTCAACGGCTCGGGCGGCACATTCACCGGCGACGCCGGGACGGTCATTCTCGCCAGCACGAACTCCGCGACGTTCACACCCGGCGGCGCCTCATTCAACAATCTAACCATTGGGAGCTATGTTTCAACAGCCACTTTCACCCTGGGCGGTGATCTTGTCGTTGGAGGTAATCTGACCGTCAGTTCCGGGACACTGGATGTCTCGGCGTTTAATTACGGGATTTCTGTAGCGGCCAGTTGGCAGATGACAGGAGGATCTTTTATCGCGCAAGGCGGCACCGTCACTTTCAACGGCAACACGGGGGGAACGATCGTTTCCGGAGGTCAGCCATTCAACAACCTAACCTTTAACGGATCGGGCGGGGCATGGATGTCCAATGACAACCTTGCCTTGTCCGGCAACTGGACTATGACTACCGGAACCTACAATCCGGGGACATCAACAGTCACATTCACAGGAACCACGCCTTCGCTGACCGGCAATACCACATTCTATCGCCTGGCTTATTCCGTGACCGGGGGCACGATAACATTCGCCGCGGGATCGACTCAGACGGTTTCGGGTCTGCTGACTCTTGCCGGAGCCGCCTGCGCCCCGGTTTATGTCCGTTCCAGTGTCGGCTCGTCCCAGGCCTGGTTAACCGTCTCAGGCGCCTATTCCATAGCGACCGTTGATGTGGCAGATAATAACGCTTCCGGAGGATTGATTCTGCGGGCAGGAAGCGGGTCGATCGATTCGGGAGACAATGTGGGCTGGACGTTCGGCGAGCCGGCGCCTGTAATTTCCAGCGAGACTGTAAGCACATCAAGTATCACGGTGAACTGGACAATGTCCGGTTCGACCTCAGGACTGACAGGCTATGAGCTGGATGTTTCGACGTCGGATGCCTTTGTCCCCATCTCGACGTCCACGACTACGACCAACCCTGATGCTACAAGTCTTGATGTTTCCGGATTGTCGATCAATACGACCTACTATTTACGTGTCATAGGTCAGTGGAGTGGAGAGCTGAGCACCAGCGCTTATGTTTCAACGCCTACCTGGGCCAATCCTCCTCTTAATCTCTCGACCACTTCAGTTCTGCCCACAAGCGTCGGCCTGACATGGGATGCCAATAATAATCCCTACGGAACCATCTTCGTCCTTCAACAGAGCGCCGACGGCGCATCGTTCGGCACGATCTTGTCCCAAGCAAGCACGGCCACCACGGTCACGGGACTTTCTTCCAATACGATGTATTACTTCCGCGTCCTGGCCCAGAATTTCGGGGGCGTTTATACGGCGCCGGGCAACACCGTCAGTATCAGAACGGCCGTGGGCAGCGCGCCCAGCGCCGCAATAAATTTCAAGGGGACACCTCTTGCCAGTTCCAGCGGTCTGGAAATACTTTTCTCCTGGAGCCCGGTTGCGACTTATTCTGACGGGACAGCGATAGCCACGGGCACGCCGGTCAGCTATAACATTTACCGCACTCATAATCTTTTTAACCCCCTGAGCTATTGGACGCTGGTCGATACCATAAACACTCCCGGGCCCGGCGCTTCCAGCACAGTGACTTACGGGCCGAACAGCGCGGCCACTTCCGTCGACGACACGCAGTACTATCAGGTTTGCACCGTAGTGATGGGCAAGCAGTCCCTTACCTGCACGCCGATCACCAGCAACTTCGCAAATCCGGTTAATCAGCTGATACCGGATTATGTTTTTCTTGATAATTCCCAGACCGCGTATGCTTCGATCCCGCTTACCCAGCCTCTGATCAGTAATCAGGTATCCGTCACATTATCTCTTGGGTCCACAAATGAAACCGGCGTGTTGGCGTCTGCGCGCCTGCATGCTTATTACCCTGCGACCGGTGCGTCCGCCGACCCTTACAACCTGCCAAACACCTCCATGGTGCTCCCGGTGACGGGAACGCCTGCTTCTGCTTCAAAGGGTACTGTGTCATGGGTTCAGAGAGGGGTTCCACGGAACACGTTATCCCTGGCGGATAGCGCTGATGTTACGCTCCAGATGCTTTTGTCTAACGGCCAGTGGCAGAACATCGGATCCGCCATATACAGCGCCGCCGCCCGGCAGGTGGTATTTCCGACTTCACAGACGGGAAGCTACCGGACGATTACTTACGCCAGCGGCAGCGGCATCAACGGAATTCTGCTGAGCGTGCGCCCCCGCACATTCTCTCCTAATGGAGACGGCATCAATGATTTCGTGTTCTTCGATCTGAATAACCCCTCTAACAATTCGGCAAGCGGAGAAATCTTCAGCCTTCAGGGTACAAAGGTTGCGGATATCACAGTGCTTTCTCCGCTCCGCATGCGATGGGACGGAAAAGATTATGAGGGCAGGACTGTTCCCGGCGGGATTTATATGTACCAGATATTCGTCGGACAAACCCGCGTCACCGGCACGGTAGTGGTGGTCAAATGAGGCCAGCAATGAGTACCGAGCAACGAGTAATGAGTAAACGGCTCACGGCGATGTTCTGCCTGGCCGGCTCATTGCTCATCGCTCATTGCTCATTGCTTCATGCCTCATTCGAGGAAGAACCAACCGGCGGCCGGGCTACGGGCCTGGACGGCGCAATGACTGCGACATCGGATGACGTGTTTTCTCTGTATTACAACCCCGCTGGAGCTGTTCATGTCAAAAAGCCTGAAGTGGCCGCGTCCTACGGCAGTCTTTATCAGGGGCTCTCCGACGGTTCTACGATCGGCCAGTCCTTTGTCGGCTACGTTCATCCTCTGGACAATCAGGTTTTAGGCATAAGCTACAACGGTTTGAGTCTGAATAATCTATACCGGGAAAGCGTTTTTGGACTTAGCTACGCCCGTCCCGTAAACAGCCGTCTGGCAGTGGGCGGAACCCTGAAGTATTACCAGAAGCACTACGGCACGGATTCGGACACCAATAATTCCATGGATGCAAACGGCGTTATCCAGCCCGGACTGGTTGATCCGGTATTCAAGAACGGTTCAACTGCGGGTAATTTCGGAGGGGATCTGGGCGCCCTCTATCAGGTTGACAACTACTGGACGCTGGGAGCCATGGTGGCAAATATCAATGAGGCCAACGTCTCTCTGGGAGATGGCAGTGAAGACCGCGTTCCGCGCGCCTGGAAGCTGGGAATAGCAAGGGCCCTGCCTGGAAACAGTCAGGCGATGATCGATTTCTGGGAAGGCCGCTTCACCACCAACGAGGCAAGGGTGCACGGCGGTTATGAGAAATGGTTCGACTGTGGTTTCGGCGTGCGCGCTGGCGGAGGCATAGGGGAAAATGAATACAGGCATATAACAACCGGGTTTTCCTATCGGTGGTCGTGGTTTCAGATCGACTACGGTTTTATGATGCCTCTGGGCGCTATTGAAGGGACAGCGGGAGTGCATGAATTTTCGCTGATGGCGCAGTTCGGCGGCAAGTCCACTCCAAAGAAAGCTCCCAAGATTATCGAAGGAATGGCCTTCGAGGAGGCTGTCTCTACGGAGCCTGAAGTTTCAGGATCTTCATCATATGAGGCGCCGGTTGTTGAGGCTTCAGCGGGCATTTCCTCGGCAACAACCGCTGCCGTTCCCACAGTCCCGGTATCTGCCGCGGTTGTTCCGGCAGTCAGCGTTTCGAGCCCTTCGACGCAGGCAACTGAGCCTTTGGTGACTGTTTCCACTGCGGTAATCCCTGTTGTTCCCACGGAGCCGGTATCTGCCGCGGTTGTTCCGGCGGTCAGCGTCTCGAGTCCTTCGACGCAGGCAGCTGAGCCTTCGGTGACTGTTTCCACTGCGGTAATCCCTGTTGTTCCCACGGAACCGGTATCTGCCGCGGCATCCGGAACATTGGTGATTGAGTTCCCGGGCTTAAATCATGTGGTCGCCAATTATTATGAAACTCTGAAAATACACTTTGACCCCGGCTGTGCAGGCATTTCTTCTGATCAAAGCGCAGTTCTTGTCGATGTTGCGGAACGCATGAAGCAAAACCCCGGTCTTTTCGCTTTGGTCGAAGGATATGCCGATGACAGCGGCTCATCCGAGAATAACCTGATTCATTCACAGAACCGCGCGGAATTGGTTCGCGGCCTGTTAATCGACCGGTTCGGCGTAGCGCCGGAACGCATTAAGGCGGTTGGTTACGGTTCGCAAAGACCCATCGCGTCCAACCGTTCTCCCGAAGGAAGATCCATCAATCGCCGGGTTGCGGTCTTGCTGTTGTTGGAAAACACTCAGACGAAATTGTAATAACCATCCTCGCAAACTACGCGAACGGAACGTTCCAGAAGATGGGAGAGATTACTGCTGGTTAGAAGTCTTTCTTTCGGCCCGTCTGCCGCGATTTTTCCTTTTTTCAGAAAAACTACGCGCGAAATTTCCGGGATGATGTCATGCAGCTGATGCGTCACCATTACTATGCCGCGTCCTTCGGCCATCCGTCGCAGAAGCGTGCGCAGTTCATCAACGGCCGCAAAATCAAGGCTGTTCGTTGGCTCATCCAGCAAAAGCGCTTTGGGCGAATGTACAAGCGCACGACCTATAATGGCCCGACGCCTTTCACCAGAGGACAAATGCGTCATCCACCGGTCCGATGTTGCTGCGATGTCCAGTTCCAGCATGATTTCTCTGACTTTTTCTTCCATGAAAGGAGTCACGTTTTCGTTCGGCCATAACCCGATACTGCTGAAAAATCCGGACAGCACCACTTCCCTGGCGGTGATTTCCCGCGTGCAGTTTTCCAGCAGGTCGTTCGAGACGATGCCCAGCCACCGGCGGAGTTCAAAAACGTTCCAGATGTCTTCTCCCATGATACGGAGCGATGAATCCGGTTTAAGACTCGGATATAGTTCCCGGTCAATGGTTTTGATCAGTGTGGATTTTCCGGAACCATTGGGACCGAGAATGGCTATATGTTCATCGGCTGCGATGGACAGGTTGATCGAGTCTAGCGCCATGACGCTGCCGCGCTGCACGCTGATATTCCGGAATTCGATTAATGGCGCGCTCATTCAGGAATGAGCCGGTTAGAAAGGAGTTCTTCTTCAATGCGTGCAGCTCCTGCTTCTACAAATTCATTAACCGTGGTAGCGGTACCCGCCTGAACATTTCCGCTGGATGACCAGACCGCTGTTTGCTTTCCATGAGTTTCAATCAGCTTTACCGTTCCGGAAACTAATTCCTCCTTCCCTACGGTAGAGGCTTGCGCCATGGTGGGAGCATCGCCTGAAAAGGTTTGGGGAACGGTTTCATAAGCCGCCAGAAACTGATCCAGATTCTGAAGTGTTTGAGGGGAAATCCCGGCAATGGCGCTGAGATTTCCTTTTTGGAAAACGAGTACAGCGTCGATTCCCTCTTTATAAATGAAATTTTCTATAACCTGTTTAGAATGGCTGCCAAGAGATGAGCAGGCCCAGGTTTCGACATGATGCCGCTGAAGCAGGTTTGCCATCGTCGACTCGATACGGCTGGCCTGAACAGGATCAGGTGACAATGAACAAGCAAGAATGTGCCGAAATGGCCCTCGAACAGGAGCAACATCGCTGCGGGTGATTTCTGCCCGGACGCAACCGACGCAAAGGAACGCCACAGGCAGAAATTTAATAAATCGCATGAGTTTATTTTAACTTTTTAAGCTTTTTGGTTGCGGTGAAAATTGCCTGCAGGTTTTTCCCCCGCGGGGAGGCCTTCCTTCGTAAATCCATTCGGGCTCGATCCCACCAAGGTCAACTTGCAGCAGAAATTAGCTGGTTAGCTCAGCCCCGTTGGGAAAATTTATCCCATTAAAAGGATATATTGACTTTATCCCATAAAAGGGATAGACTCCCTCCATGAAGAACTTTTTAATCACCGCACGTACGGTGGCTCAAATCGGAGAGTCCCTGCGGCGGCGCCGAAAACTGTTCGGGTGGTCTCAGGAGGAGTTGGGGCGCCGCTCGGGGGTCAAGCAGGAAAACCTGTCCGCCATTGAAAATGGCGCGGAAGGGGTTCGGCTGGGGACGATCTTTCGTCTTCTGGCTGCGCTGGATCTGGAGCTTTCGGTTCGCCAGCGCCTGGCATCCGGCCGGAGCCATCCGCCCCGATGAGCCGTCCCCGCTCGGCCCGCCACCTCCAGGTCTTTATGAACGCTTCCCGCGTGGGAACCCTCGAACGGGAGGCGTCAGGCCGGCTTATTTTTACTTACCACGAAGATTGGTTATCAAGGCCACAGGCCATCCCCATCTCGCTCAGTCTTCCGCTGCGCGAAGAACGCTACGGGGATGACAGGCCGTTGGCATTTTTTGACAATTTGCTTCCGGATACGGCGGATATCCGGAGAAGGATCGCGCAGACCACCGGTGCCGCCGATGCGTCGGTGTTTGAGCTCCTGCGGGTGATCGGCCGCGACTGCATTGGAGCGCTTCAGCTCATTCCGGAGGGAGATCCGCCTCCTGCTCGGAAACCCGTTTCGGGTCAACCGATCGGCGCCAAACGCATCGCCGCCATCCTCCAGGGGCTCGTGGTCCTCCCCCAGGGATCGGAGGAAGAACCATTCCGAATTTCCATTGCGGGAGCGCAGCACAAAACGGCCTTCCTGAAACTCGAAAACCAATGGGCCATTCCTGAAGGCTCGACTCCGACGACTCATATCTTCAAACCGCCGATTGGAAAACTTCCCAATGGGGTGGATCTTACATCGAGCGTTGCCAACGAATGGCTTTGCCTGGCGCTGACCAGAGCGCTGGGGCTTTCCGTAGCCAGCGCACAGATGCACACGTTTCATTCTGTTCCGAGCCTGGTTGTCGAGCGTTTTGACCGGCGGTGGTCATCGAACCGAAAGCGGCTGCATCGCATCGTACAGGAAGACCTTTGCCAGGCTCTGAGGGTCCCCTCCGCCCGCAAGTACGAATCGCACGGAGGGCCGGGGCTCCGTGTCCTGATGCGTTTTCTGGATGGATCCGACCATAGGGAAGAGGACCGCTCGACTCTCATGCGGGCGCAGCTGGTGTATTTCCTCCTGGGAGCCATCGATGGACACGCCAAAAACTTCAGCATTCATCTGACCCGAACCGGCTTTCGACTTGCGCCGCTCTACGATATTCTCACCGTCTGGCCTGCGGTTCGAAAAAACGAGATTCCTTGGAAACAAGTCAAATTTGCCATGGCCATCGGCGATTCACGCCATTACGATATGCGCAGCATTCAGCGTCGGCACTGGTTTGAAACGGCCAAACGCTGCGCTTTTGACTCCCGGGTGATGCAGAGGATTCTGGACGACCTCCTGGCTCGGGTCGATGTACTTCGAACCTCAGGCCTCCGCCTTCCCAAAGGTTTTCCTTCCGATCTTTACGAAGCGACGCTCGGGGGAATTCTCCAGCAGACTGAGCGCTTCAAAACTCAATAAATTTCGGGCCCCTACCTGCACCCTTCCGCACATTACCATCCAATAAATCTCCTGACGTTTATATCCGCTCTTCCCGGGGAAAACTACCGCCCAAACTGTAACCCAAAAAAGAGGACCCATAGAAGTCGGTCCAACCAGGGCAAAAAAATCATGGCCCCAGGCTGGGGCTTCGGTAACATTTTGAATGAACATTTTGAATGAGTTGACGATCTATCGTTCGGTAACATTTTGGATGATTTGATTCGAACTATTGACTTTATTATGGCTCAACTATTATAAATGTATATATATGTATAGTCGACTTGTTGAACAGACTTGGGCTAAGAAACTGGAGTCTCCCTATGTCCATATCATTTTTGGTGCGCGGCAGACGGGTAAATCCACGCTTTTGTCTAAGCTTGTTCCAAACGCCGTTATCCGCCTGGATTTTTCCGATCCGGGCCAGCGGTCAGAATACCTCCGCCATCCGGAGCGCTTAATTGCCGAATGCCGTTCGCTGCCAACAAAGTCCGAACCCTGCATTGTCGTGATCGATGAAGCGCAGAACGTTCCGGCTCTCTTTGATTCCGTACAGCATCTCTACGATTCAGACAAATCCCGCTGGCGATTTATCCTCTGCGGCAGCTCCGCGCGTAAACTTCGTCTGACAGGCGCCAATCTTCTCCCGGGACGGGCGATTGTTCATCATCTCTATCCTCTGACCCTGGCTGAGCGGCCATTCCCGGGACTGTCCGCATCGGACGCCGCAGGGCGATCTCCTTTACCTTTTCCTGCGATCCAGGCAAAAGCCAGTGTGAAAGAATCCTGGTGGCCTCCTGTGGATTTAGTCGAGCGTATGGCGTTTGGCGAACTTCCCGGCTTGGCCATCGCGCCGCCGGATTTGCGCGCGGATCTTTTACGAACCTACTGTTACGTTTATCTTGAGGAAGAACTTCGGCGTGAGGCGCTGGTCAAGGACTGGGGTGCATTCGCGCGCTTTCTAAAGCTGGCGGCTTCGGAGTCCGGGCAGCTCATCAATTACGCGGCTGTCTCTAAAGAAGCCGGCGTGAGCCTGCCCACGGTTAAGAGTTATTATCAATTGCTCGAAGACATGTTTCTCGGTTTTCGGGTGACGGCGTTTTCCGGGAGCCCGCGCAAGAGCGTTCTGTCGACTGAGCGGTTCTTCTTTTTCGATCTTGGCGTTCGGCATGCGGCGGCGGAACTTGCGGTGAATGAATCGACGGTTCTTGCCAATCCAGGATCCGTCTTTGAGCAGTTTGTCGGTATTGAGCTCTGGAAGCGGCTGCAGTACCTTGGTTCGGGAAAACTGCATTATCTGAGGACCAAAGGCGGAGCCGAGGTTGATTTCATCATCGAGCGTGATCTCATGCTGACGCCGATCGAGGTCAAGTGGACAGGGAATCCCAGTCTATCGGACGCTCGCCATCTTATGACCTTCCTGCAGGAACATCCCCGGCAGGCTGCGCAGGGATACCTCATTTGCCGATGCGGCAGACCACAGGCCTTAAACGACCGGATCACCGCCCTTCCGTATAATTGTTTTTAATTTCAGAATTGGGTCGCGATAGTTACTTCACATGCAATGGGACCGAAGAGTTTCCAGCTAATTATCTTGGTTTAAGCCCCAAGACCATTTATGTCTGGGCAGAAGATAAGAAAATTCCTGCTTACAAAGTTGGACGTCTTTGGCATTTCGATCGAATGGAATTGGACCACTCCGTCCGAGGCGAAGAACAAAATTCTTTTCTATAATGGCATGCATCGGAAAGCGCAGCGGGTTTCGAGCGGATAGGAGGCAAAATGCCTATACGACTTGATCCACGCACGAAGAAATGGTTCTTCCGCTTCACCCGAAAGGGGAAAAGTTATTTCTGCGGCGGTTATCGCGTCGCTGCCCAGGCTAAGGAAGCCGAGCGGCAGGCTCGCGATAGGGCAGCCCAAATCGGTTTGTATCCTGAACAGGCGATTCGAGATTTAACTTTTCGTGAAGTAGGGAATGAGTTCCTTGAAAACTCTAAAAAGCACAAGCGGACCTGGAAAAATAATGTTTGCCACGTCGCGATTCCGGTTCAGTTCTTTAAGGATAAGTCGATCCGAACTATAACGGCTCAAAATGTTGAGGCTTGTCTGCACTGGATCAAATCCGAACGACGGGTCGGTGATGTGACTCTGAATCACTACCTTGCGCTCACGAAGTCGATCTTTAATTGGTTTCGGAAGGCCAATAAGTACCGGGGTGACAGTCCGGCCTGTGACTTGCCGATGAAGCAGGTGCCAAGGGGAAGGGTACGATTCTTTTATCCCTATGAAGAGAAAATCCTAACGCCGATCCTGGCGCGGGATACTGTCTTGTGGCCTTATTATGTGGTAGCCCTGTTGACCGGAATGAGATTGGGCGAGATCATGAACCTTCGAGTTGCAGATGTTTCAATAACCGCACGAAGACTGTTCACCGCTCATTCGAAGACGGGACGCAGCCGTTACGTGCCACTTAGTGAGGTGTTGGTCAGGTTCTTAGAGCCGTTGATCAGCGGCAAGAAACCAGATGAACTGGTTATGCCGAATGTCTGTCGCTGGTGTATCAAATTCCATCGTAAATTCAATCCGAACGAATTTTACGCCGGGGTAGCTCAGTTGGTAGAGCACCTGTTTCGTAAACAGGTGGTCGTGGGTTCGAGTCCCATCCCCGGCTTTTGTTTTTGGTAGCCTATTGCATTAAGGAAAAGGGTCTGGTATACATCTATAGTTGTGAGAATGTGACTCGATTTTTTAATCATCGTAGCTGGCTCGCCATAGCCGTTATCGGGAGCACCTCTCCTCTTTTCGCCGGAAGCTATAGTGGGACCGCGGGCTTCACGTTTCTGGAATTGCCGACGGGAGCGCGCGCGGCCGCTATGGGCAACGCATTTTCTTCCGTGCCGAATGATATTGAAGCCCTCCCTTATAATCCCGCTTCGCTTGCCACCTTAATCGTTTCGCAGGTGTCTTTTCAGCATTTGAATTACATCAATGATGTCACGGAGGAAGGTCTGGCTTACGGCGAGGCCAAGAGGGATAACGGGATCAGCTGGGGAATACTGGCAAATTATCTGCGGGTAGGGAATATAGACAGTACCGTAGCCACCCTTCAGTCGACAGGCGATGGGTTTGTTCAAGGTGATTCCTTTTCCACTTACGATATGTTGCTCGGATTAGGCTTAGCCGGTCCTGTCGCCGACGGCTTCTATGTCGGGGGGAATTTGAAGATGATAAGGGAATCACTGTACGATGCCAGTTCCAGCGGCGGGATTGCCGATGCCGGACTTATTTATCAGGGTGAGGGTGACCGTCTCTGGAACGCGGCTGCCGTAGTTCAAAACCTTGGATTTGCCGGCAGATTCAGCGACGCTTATGTTCAGCTGCCCTGGTCTCTGCGTCTGGGATTATCCGGCCAGCCTTTTGCGCAGTGGTTCGTCAGCGGGGATTTCGTTAAGCGGCAGGATTCGAGCGGCGAACTCGATTTCGGCGCAGAGGTAACTCCGGTAAAAATATTTTCCATCCGCCTGGGCTACCGTTATGAATTTACGAAGCAGGATTACGGAAGTCTCTCCGGTTTTTCAACAGGATTCGGAATTCGCTGGACGAAATGGTCTTTTGAGTATGCCTTTGTTCCGTTGGGTGATCTGGGAATGACGCACAGCTTGACAGTCAACTACAGATTTAAGCACGATAAACCTTACTTGATGAATTGATATGGATCAGTCTACCGCACGTTTATCCAGCCGTTTTCTGAGTTATGCTCTGCCGTTTTTGTATTTCCTGACATCGGCCGCGTTTTATCTGCACACATACGATTCCGCGCAGGTAAAGATCACTATCGTTCAGATGGCCGGAACTTTCGTCATGGCGGTGTGGTATGCCGGCATGTTAAGCGAAGGGGAATGGTCAATGCGAAAATATTGGCCGGTGGCCTTGCCCTTCATCGCTTCTCTTGTTTCCGGCCTTCTTTCATTTTTCCATGCGGCTTATCACGGGGGATTGCTTGATGAATGCCTCCGCCGGGTTTTCTATATTAATTTCGCTCTCATAGCCTTATGCACCATTAATACTCTTCAGCGGCTGAAGCGGTTCCACGGTTTTCTCGTCGCCGCCACGATTCTTTGCGTCGGGTATGGGATCGTTCAATTTATTGACACAAAGTTTTTCATGGGGACCTCGGGTGTTGACCCGTTTGTCTGGCGGCAGGCTTTCGGCCCCCGCGTGTTTTCGACTTTTGGAAACCCTAACTTTTTTGGAAATTTCCTGGTAATCGTTACGCCCATAGTAATGGCGCTGATTCTGAAGCGTCACCAGGGAAGTCCTATCAGCGTGATGTTGTTTTCTCTGGCGTCAATACTGGTCGCAGCCGTCCTGTGGCAGTCGGAGTCCCTGCTGCAGATGGTTCATCTGGCGTCCTGGGATTCCACCTTTTTCACAGTTTTGTTTATAGCCTTCAGCCTTTGGGCTGCATTCCACTTTTCTTATGCGGGGCTTTTATTCTTCCTGATTACCCTCTGCGCTATGAGTACGGAATCAAAAGGCGCGTGGGTTGGATACACCGCCAGTTTTGTCCTTTTTATGGTGCTGGTTCTCGTATATTTTTCCCGGTTCCAGTCCGAACGTTTGCGGCGCATGGTGCGCCGGGCGATGCTGTTGATGCTCATTCTTTGTGGTGTTGGGGTAGGGGTCTATTCCGCCCGCCGTGTAGATTCGCTTCGTTTTCGTATCTGCACCTGGGTTTCTACCTGGGAAATGGGGCTTATGCATCCGGTGTGGGGAAATGGAGTCGGCAGTTTCCGGATTATTTATCCTGCGTTCCGCCGGCCGCAGATTTTTCACATCGAAGGAAAACATAACACAGAGACTGATCATGCCGAGGACGAATATTGGGAGGTTTTCCAGGATGAAGGCCTGGTAGGTTTCGGCATTTTTATCTGGATGATTTTAACGTTTTCGCTGCTAGGTGTCCGTGCGCTGCGCCAGTTTACGGAAGGGATTTCCATTCGTGATCCCAGCTCTGGCAGGCGGAAGACGCTGGATGACCCTCGGGCTTTTTACATGCTGGGAATTCTTTCCGCTTTCTGGGGAATGCTGGTCCATAATTATATGGACGTGAGCCTGCGGTTTGTTTCCTCGGGTATTTTCCTATGGGTTCTGGCCGGGCTGATCGGGGCCATGGTAGTGCATGATCCCATGCCGGCTTCCGAGCCCGCTGCGCAGCCGGAGCCGGCGGCAGGAGAACCATGGTGGCTGATGATCGTCCGGATTCTCCTTGGTATTGGAATAGTAGTATTTTCCGTGTTTATTTTCCGCCAGTTTGCTGATTCGCAGGGTAACATGCCGGATCAGTCCGGAGAACTGCTGTTGTGGGTGATCGCCTGGATATCCTTCATCGGAGCAATTGCGGGGTCGCTATGGATTCTCTACAGGCTTATATCCCGCATGAGATCGCTTCCCGCTTTTCTTGTGCTTGGATTGATGCTTTGGCCTCTGAAAATTTTCTGGGGTTACTTCATGGCCGATGTTTACCATAACAGGGGAATTTATTACTCAAAGGGCCAGAACTGGGACATGGCCATAGCAAGCTACAGAAATGTGGTGAATCTTAACTCCAATTACATCATGGCCTATTATTTTCTGGGGAATGTTTATACCGACCGGTGGGGCGCCGGTGATTTTGACAAGGCAATGGAGGCGTACAAAGATGTGTGGGCAATCGCGCCTAATTACGTTCAGTCGCATCATCAGGCGGGGCTCGTTTATCTGAAAAAAGGTCTGGACGACAAGCGCGCTTACGACGCGGCGCATCAGGCACGCAACTCGGATGCCCCGAAGCTTCTTGAACAGGTTCGGAAGGACTGGCTGCAGGCGACCACATATTTTCAAAAATATCACGATATTGATCCGGTTTTTGAGCCGAACTATGAACGCTGGGCATGGGTCTGCATCCAGCTGGCCGATCTTGATAAGCAGGAAGGAAATCCGGCAAAGGCGAATCAATGGTATGACCGTTCCGAGGCCCTTTACAAAGAATCTTTGGGCGCGGTAATTTGCGGCAGCCCTCAGAACGATATGATGCATGAGCACTGGAGCCAGAACCACCGCCACTTTACCGGGGGCATGTTCATGAATCTCGGCAATCTCCGCTTTATGCGCGGCGATGTTGCGGGTGCGGCCAGGGCTTATCGCACGGGAGCCCATTTCGATAAATCAAATGTTCAGATCCGTAAGAATTTGATCTCGTCTCTGATGCGGTTAGGCCGCATGGCTGAGATAACCGCGGTCTGGCGCGAAATTTACGCCATTGCTCCGCAGGATCCGGATTTGCAGCGAATTTTTCATGGAGCTCCGTCACCAGCCTCTCATCCGTAAGCTTGTTTACGTCCTGATTGGATTCTGCCCGGTATTTTTTTTCACCGATCAGACCCGCAATCCTTATTTTATTCAGATAGTTCTGGTTAACGCGTTGATTGCCCTTGCCTGGCTCATCCTGCTGGCCCGTATGTGGCGGGAACATGAGTGGACATGGGTCTTGTCTCCGCTGGATTCCCTGCTGCTGTGTTTTATCGCTCTGGCTGTAGTTTCCTGGGGAGTTTCCGCTTACCAGCACCGTATTTTCTTTTCGGCTGTTTACAGCGAAGGAAGCCGGAACATGCTTTTTCTGGTGATAAACGTCTACCTGGCGTATGCCCTGGCTCTGCGGCTTATGGACTGGGATTTTTTCCGTTCTATTTTATTGGTCGCTTACGGCGTCTCCCTGGCGGCATCGGTCTACGCTCTGGCGCAGTATTTCGGCACGGAATGGTTCTGGCCTCAGGCTATGAACCCTTATGGATTCAGACCGGTCTCGACTTTCGGCAACCCCAACTTCCTGTCTTCCTTCTTAATCCTGGTCATCCCTTTAATGGTTGCAGATCAGGCATTCGCATTTACCAGAGTGCCGCGTGCGATTCTTTTTATTCTGACTCTGATCGACACAGGCGCGCTTCTGGCAACGCTGACACGTTCTTCCTGGGCGGGCCTTGCGGTGGCGTTGATCGTATGGATAGCGGCGACAGCGTCAAAATGGGGGCGTTCCACAAAAAACCTGCTGTCCGCGTTGTTCATCGCAATGGTGGTGCTGGCGATTTTTTGGCCCAAAGGCGGCGGCCAGTTATACAGCGCCACGGTAATCCAGCGTTTGACCGAAGTCGAAAAGACAGCCAAGGAATCGTATGGTCCGGTGGATCAGAGGTTATTGATCTGGACGTCCGCCTGGCATATGGTTGAAGAACATCCTTTCCTGGGGGCAGGGTGGGGATGCTTTGAACTGTTTTACCCGTATTACCAGGGGCCGGAGCTTTTTATCAACCGTTTTAGAAATTATCGTACGCATGCGAATAATACTCATAACGAGATTCTTGAAAACTGGTCTCAGATCGGCGCCCTCGGCCTGGGACTGATCATTCTCATCTGGGTTGTATATTTTCGGACGGGTTATTCCCTGGCTGAGCGATCCCCAAGGCCCGCCATTCACTGGGCGCTGATTGGGGCTGTAGCCGGAATGCTTGTCGACAACCTGCTTAACGTTTCCATCCATTTCACCGTGCCGGCGTTGTTTTTGTGGATTTGGGTTGCTGCGACATTCGCGCTTGATCCGGATGCGTGCAGAGTTGTCAGAAAGCAGCTCACCGTTTTTCACCGTTTTGTATTGGCTGTTGCCATGATTTTTCTTGCCGGTTTTATGGTTCACAACGCCGCGCTCTGGGCGGCAGAGGTCAATTTCTTTAAAGGTTTTAGCCTGGCTAAGGCCGGCATTGACCTGACCGGCGCAAGGCTGTCGCTTGAGCGTGCCTATAGGCTGCACCCTCTTGAGGTGAACAACAACTATGAACTTGCGAATCTATATGCGCGTCTTGGGGAACGGGATCTCGCGCTCGCGATGTATAAAAGATCGCTCGACGCCAATCCCGGTTATGACGAAATCTTTTACAACCGCGGCACGGAGCTGATGGAGATGAAGCGCTTTGACGAAGCCATGGCAAGCTACAGGATCGCTCTGGGAATAAATCCGGAGTCGCACGAAGCCTATCGCGCCCTGACCGCAGTGCTGACCAGAGATATACCCAAATATGGCGATCTGCTTGAGCAGGTTTTGAAACAGGCGCTTCTCTTTTTCCCTGATGACAAGGACCTCTGGAACAACCTCGGATACATGGAAACGCAGCGGCAGAAATGGGAAGAATCTTACAGCGCTTACCGCAGGGCTCTTGAGATTGATCCGGATTTTGAGGTCGCCCGAAAGAACCTGGAGATAATCGCCAGGAAGGTTCCATATCATGCCGATGATCCGTTGCTTCATTTGAACCGGTTCCTCGCTGAAGGGGAAGGATTTATCAAGGCAAGGAACTGGAACGCCGCTATTCCCGTGCTTCAAAAGGTGGTGGCGATTTCGCCCAACAACCTGCGCGGCCGGCTCTATCTGGGAAACAGCTATTTCTCCATGAACCGTTTTGCGGAAGCCGCCGAGCAGTTTGAATCCGCTTTGAGGAACTTTCCCAATGCGCCCGCAGTTCTCCAGAATCTCGCCATAACATACGACCGCCTGGGACGCACGGATGACGCCGTTTCTTTATGGCGCAGGATTTCCGAGCAGGATCCGAATAATGCCCTGGCCAGACAACGGCTGGGCCTCAAATAAATCTGTTAGAATAAGATTGTCGATAAGCTCATAAGAAACAATCTTATCCCCGCGAAGGCGGGGATACATTATTAAAACTGCTGGATTCCCGTCCCGGAACATGGGACGGTCCCTTCCATTAGATTTAAAAGGATTGGGACCGATTACTACCTCGGGAATGACAAGAGAGGGTTAGGAGTTTGTCATGTCTGGACATTCACGCTGGGCAGGAATAAAACATAAAAAAGGCCTTCTGGACGCGAAACGCGGCAAGGTCTTTACGAAAATTATCCGGGAAATAACGATTGCCGCCCGTCTGAGCGGGGGGCATCCGGACAGCAACCCCAGGCTGCGTAAGGCAATGGATGATGCCCGCGAAGCCAACATGCCCGCCGATAACATAAAAAAAGCAATCCAGCGCGGTACCGGAGAGATCCCTGGAATTTCCTATGAAGAAATGGTGTATGAAGGATATGGACCGGGAGGCGTGGCGCTGATCGTGGAAGTCACTACTGACAATAAAAACCGGACGGCGGGGGAAATCCGCCGCATTTTCTCGCAGCACGGCGGAAATATGGGGGAAAGCGGCTGCGTGAACTGGATGTTCTCGCAAAAAGGCCTGTTCGCTGTTGAGAAAAATAAGGTGTCGGAAGATGACCTGTTGGGCTGGGTTCTGGATGCGGGGGCGGAAGACGTCAAAACTGACGATTCCGAAATCTTTGAAGTGATCACGGCTCCATCTGATTTTGAAAAGGTTAAAAAGGTCCTGGCTGATCACAAAGTCCCCGCGGTCACCAGCGAAATTACAATGCTCCCGCAGACTTATGTCAAAATGGCCGGCGCTGCCGCCAGTCAGATGATGTCCTTGATGAATGACCTGGAAGAACATGACGATGTCAAAAACGTATACGCTAACTTTGACATTCCCAAGGAAATAATGGAAAGTGCGTCAAAATGAAGATGGGGAGAGGGGGAGATGGGGTGACAACATCGAAGGCGGCGTCTCCCAATCTTCCAGCCACTCAATCTTCCCATCGTAATATTGTCGTTCTTGGTATCGACCCGGGCCTGGCGACTACCGGGTGGGGCGTCGTCGAGAAGGATTCTCCGCCCCTTCTTAAGGGTTTCGGCGTCATAGTAACTCCCGCCAATACGCCTCTTCCTGACCGGCTTTTAAGAATCCGCTGCGAACTAAATCAATTGTTTTATAAATATCAGCCTGACGTTATGGTGATAGAAGAATTGTTTTTTGCGAAATTTGCCAAAAGTATCGCCGCTACTGCGCAGGCGCGCGGGGCCATCCTGTGCGCCGCCGCGGAAGCGGGTATTCCTGTGATCGAATATAACCCCCGCGCGGTGAAAATGGCTTCGACCGGTTTTGGCTCCGCGTCAAAAATTCAGATCCAATCAATGGTGAAAGCCGCGTTCAATATGAAAGAGCTTCCGCGGCCGGATGACGCAGCCGATGCCCTGGCCATGGCATTGTGCCACCTTCAGACAAATATGTTTTTGAAGACCTCAAAGAAAATAACGCCGGAACTGGCAAAGGCTCTGGCGGCCGTAGAAGGAAATCAATGATCGGCAGCCTGCGGGGTATCCTGTCGCATAAGGCTCCGGGCGAAGTGCTGCTCGATGTCCAGGGCGTCGGTTATGAGATTCATACCCCGGTGGGGTTTTTTGAGCGGCTGCCGGATGTGGGTGAGGAACTTCAGCTTTTTATCGTGGAATCCATGGCAATGTACGGAGGCGGCATAACGCTCTACGGATTTCAAAGTCTGGATGAAAAACAAATTTATCTGCTGCTGCGCGAAGTGCCTGGAACGGGATCGAAAAAGGCGCTGGATTATCTGGATAAGATCGCAAAGGCAATGCCGGATTTCCGCCGGGCAATTCTGGAGTCCGACACGCGGGTGCTGATGAGTATATTCGGTTTTACCAAGAAGACGGCGGATAAAATGGTTGTGGCTCTTAAGGAACGCATGGCGGGGTTACGCGTAAGCGGCCGGGAAAAGCTGGCGGGAGTTCCGGGAAACGAAGGCGTGACTGAAGCGCTTGCCGCTCTTATTCAACTTGGATACCGCGAAACGGAAGCGCGCAGCGCGCTTGACCGGCTCCCGGCGGATATCCGTTCCGGGGCTTCAACTACGGAACTGGTAAAAGAAGCCTTGAAGCAGATCGCGTGATGTTGAGGTGCCGTCATCCCCGCATGTGGTAAGCGGGGATCCAGCAGTTTTCTATAGAAAAGACTGGACCCCCGATTACGGATTTCGGGGGTGACATCAAAAGGATAAATGAAAAACCAGCAAATTAAATCATCTCTTGTGACTCCTGCGGTCGGCGAAGACGACGGCGTAGAGCAGTCGCTGCGTCCGCAAACGTTGGGCGAGTTTGTCGGCCAGGAACGGTTGAAAACCAACCTGAGGGTTTTCATCGGCGCGGCCCGCGGGCGGAAGGAGCCGCTTGATCACTGCCTTTTTTATTCGCCCCCCGGCCTGGGAAAGACAACCCTGGCTACGATAATCGCCCATGAACTGGAAGTTGGGCTGCGTATTACCTCCGGACCGGTCCTGGAGCGGAAAGGCGATCTGGCCGCAATACTTACAAGTCTTAAGGAAGGCGACGTCTTTTTTATCGACGAGATACACCGGCTGAATCACGTGGTTGAGGAAACGCTTTATTCCGTCATGGAAGATTTCAAGCTCGATATCATTATCGGCGAAGGCCCGAGCGCAAAAACGATCAATCTCCCGGTCCCGCGCTTTACGCTCGTTGGAGCGACCACGCGCGCGGGGCTTTTGACCAGTCCGCTGCGTGACCGTTTCGGGATCACTGCCCATCTTGAGTTTTACAACGAAAATGAGCTGATCCAGATTCTGCGCCGCTCCAGCCGGATTCTGAGCGTGAACGCAGATGAGGCGGGGCTTTTTGAAATCGCCCGGCGCAGCCGTGGTACGCCGCGCATCGCCAACCGCCTGCTGCGGCGCCTGCGCGATTTCGCCGACACATCCGGCGGCGGGAAGCTGACTCTGGAAATCGCCGCCAAAGGCCTTGCCGCTCTTGATGTCGATGAAAAAGGGCTTGATACAATGGACCGCAGGCTTTTGACTACGCTGATCGATAAATTCAGCGGCGGCCCGGTCGGCATAGAAACGCTTGCGGTAGCCGTCGCGGAAGACGATGAGACCCTTACCGACGTTTACGAGCCCTTTCTTATCCAGTGTGGCCTGCTGGCGCGCACCCCGCGCGGCCGCGTGGCAACCGAACACGCCTACAAGCACTTGAATCGTCCCATCCCTGCCCACCTTGCCAAAACTCTTGAAGGTACTGTATCCCCTCAGCAGGAAAACCTGCTGTAACACCGATAACATCCGGTTTGCCACGCGACCAGTTTTTTAGTGGAAGCTTGGTCTGGTTTCCACTAAAAAATGCTCAACAAGGTATAAACAAACGGCCGGCAAGGCGATAATGAAACCGGGACAAAACTCGGCTCGAGGGTTCTTTGGGATTTAAGACTATCGTATGCGTGGCACATGGCCAAGGCTTATCTCGGAGTGAACGACGTCACCAACAGGCGTTATGAAGAACAGGCAGGGTACCCGCTGCCGGGCCGCACCTTTTACGGAGGGATTAACCTGAAACTCTGGTCGTAGGGCGGTATGACGGTGCGATTTTTGGGGTGATCCTGATTTGATTCCCTGACTGGAAACGGGTAGGATAACACCCAGTTACCCGTTCCTTTATGGAGGTTCCCATGGCTGAACCCCAGAAAGCGCCCATGCCGTCCGTAGAAGACCAGGCCCTGATCGCGCTGAAGACCAAGGTCAACACCAAAAATTATTCCGCCGTTCAGCTCGTCCGCGATATTAATGCGTATCTGACACAGTTCCCTCAAGATTACGAAGTCCTTGCTCCCAAGATAGGGAAGTCCCCCAATTGGGTATATCAAATGATCGGGTTCTCAGGTTTGCCCAAGGAAGTCTTGGATAAGGCAAAAAAGGATGGGGCCGGATTTAAAGACCTGCAAGCGTTAAAGTCCGCTTCTCGTTCCGCTAAAAACGAAAATATCGAGGATAAAAATTCCGCTAAATCTGCTAAATCCGCTA
>CAZSAL010000016.1:0-51536 GCA_964604825.1 uncultured Elusimicrobia bacterium | reverse complement strand
GGGTGGGACTACAACACCGGCGATATCTGGGGAACTACAGAACGGCGGTAACAGAATATCTGTTGGCGTTGTTCTGCCAGCATTAGACTTCACCGGGACCCGGCGTAAGAGCCGGGTAAGCTTCCAAGCATATGCTTGGGGCATATTGCTGACCGAGTCCGAAGTCGCTCACATGGCCCGAAAGGGCTGGGGGCGGCGGTCGTGGCCGGGTTACAGCAATAGCTCGGATTCTGATACGTGCCCCTTTTTTATGTGGGAGAAAATTAAAACACTGCTTTTTATTCTTCTAGTGGTATCAACGGCGGCCTTGATACCAGATGATTTTTCGTCTACTGGACACGATCCATTTGCGCATCTACCTCATTGCGTTGGCGTATTCGGTCTTATTCTGTCGTACTGTTTTCTCCGAATTGATTGGCATGACAACCGAAAAGTCGATTTCTCTGAATTTTTCATGCTGTGTATTGGCACTATTCCATTGGCCGTACTGATTTATTGGTATCCGCGCTTTTTTTTCGCTTTCGGCGCACTGGCAATACTGATAGCACACAGATGGAAAAGAAAGAAGGAGCAAAGTTATTCTACAGACGACAAATCCAACCCATAATTTGCCAGATTTCGATAAGTTTCCCTTTTTTATTGAGGAGTTAAATCCATGGAGGTAAGACCATGAAAATATTTTCCCTGATTCTCTTCGTTGGGTGTGTTGCAGTAGCGCGGGCAAATGATAATTGGTATAGGGATTACCAATTATCACGTCAAGCAGATGCACTTGAAATGCAAAATTTCATCACGGAGTTGAACTCGCAGCCAGTTGTCATAAATGCCGCAGGAGAAGGGTGTCATTGGATGCGAATTTTAGATGAAAACAACGATCCGCAATCCGTGATTATGGCTAATGGCAAACTGGGGTCGATGTATGTTAAAGAATGCACTGGAGATAAAGTTGAAGACGATATTCCCCCATCTGAACGAGATAAATTTGAAATTATAACGGTGAGGAACGCCAAGGAATTATTGGCCAAAAAAGATGAGGATATTAATCAGTTAAAAGCTCACATAATCAAAATGGAAAAGGAGGCAAAGAATCGTAATCTTGCGTCAGTTGGCGAAAATGGACATCAGATGCTTCAGGGAATGGCAATGATTCCAATAACGGACGATTACATAAAAGTTATTCAAGCTCGGAAAGAAAAGAACGACACGGTCTATATCGACTTTTCTGCATTGCCAAACGGTGTTGATGGTGCCAAGATTGCAGACGAGCTATCTTCGGGTCTCTCCGATGAGTACGCCAAGGTCATTCATTCGCGGTATGCGAACAAGTCCAAAATGATATTGGATTATTCCAAGGCAGAGAAAAAGACGGCACTTGCAGAATTTACTCAGTGGCTCCGACAGTAGTAGTACAGGGCAGAAAAAGTCCATTTTCATTTGATTCTAAAACATCCGTTTTCGGGACAATGCTTTCCGGCTTTACGCTCCGACGGTGACGACTGCAACTTTCTGATTACCTTTTTGGGACATTGCTAATAAACGCGCTACTGTAGATTTCCCCACGGATAGGGCTGATGCTATTTCCCGAACAGATCGGCCCTCTAATCGCATCTGGCGCACGCTGACAGCGTTTACGGAAGCCCTTGGACGGCCTAACTGCTTTCCCTGAGCCCGCGCCCTCTTGAGTCCAAGGTTTACCCTTTCCCGGATCAACTCCCGCTCAAACTCTGCAAGGCTGGCAAATATTCCAAAGACCAGCCGTCCGTTGGCGGTCGAGGTGTCGATTCCTTCCCTGAGAGATATAAACGATACCCCCCATGCGCGAAAGAGGTCCAAGGCTTCCACAAGCTGGCGCATGGATCGGGCAAACCGTGAGAAGTCCCAGACAATCACAGTGTCCACCTGACGCTTCCGGGCGGCGTCCATCATAGCCTTGAGCGCCGGGCGTTTATCTTCCGTTAGTGCCCCGCTGAATCCGTTGTCAATAAACTCGACGGCCTCCCATCCTCTGGCCTGACAATAGCGACGTAATTCAATTAATTGGTTTTGGGTGTCCTGCTGGTTGGTACTAACGCGGGCATATACGGCAGCTTTTTTAATTTCCATATTTACATCCTCTCAATCTCTATTTATTGCGTAGCTAGTATAGCACTAGTGTACTTGTATATGCAAGCACTTCGTGGTACACTGTAACCACCATGAAGAAACCAAAGCGACGCGGAGATGTTTACTACAAGAAGCTGGGACTAACAAAGCCCCTGCTAATCCATGTCTCACCAGAACTACACGGCAAGCTTTCTAAGCTGGCCGACGCGGAAGAACGCTCACTGCAAGTGACGGTCCGGCGAATTCTAGAGAAATATGTCGGACTCAGAGATGAGGGGTAACGCCGCCCTTCGCCCCCGAAGCCAAAGTTTGGCTTATACCTTAAGATGTTTGAGTGGAATTTGTGTGCGGGCAGTGCTTAAAGCGTTTCGCTGAAAGGTTGAGTTAATAACATAAGCGGGTTAGGATGGTAATACGTGGAATTTAATGAAGCCAACGGGGTAGGGGAGTCGTATTTGTTCACTCTTTCCCATAAGAGGGAATCCTTACTCGTTCCCCGCATATCGGGTAACATCTCCATTTCCCGCTTTATCGTCGATGAGGCAACTGGGTTTCTTGAACAACGCAATAATCAGCGAGGCCGTCCATTAGCATTCACTATTGAGAAGAAAAAAGCCATACTACCTGTATTGGAAAAGTTCTGGCCCAACTATACAAAAGCTTGTGCGGCGGTAGGGATAAGTCGTTGGACGCTAAAAAATCATTTGGCCCTAGATATTCGGTTCCGGGAGCGGGTAGCGGAAATCATAAACTGCAAGATAGATGAGATCGAAAGCAGAATGTACGCTGAGGCTCTTACACCCCGTGGAGATAAAGCACGTAGTTTTTTCTTGAAAGCTCACCGACCGGAAATCTATGGGGGCCGACAACGACATTGAAAACAGCTTAGATCTTCTTAGACTTAGAGATTGAGATTAAGATGATGAAAAAAAGGAAAACGCATAAACAGAACCCTATGGAGCTTACGTGGGGGAAAGATTCGGTTATTATTCGTGATTTTCAGGGGTTCGACCTTAAACCGCATACATCATTTAAAGTCGACGATATAACAACGGTAATAAATGAGCCTCAAGGGGGTCGTTTCTGTGTCGACGGAACAACGTTTGAACTACTCCCAAAAGAATTATGTCTTGGAAGAATGCCTGAGGCGGCTGTACGCTCAACCCCAGAATTAGCGGCAAAACATTTGCGCCCGAAACTTTGCGTAACCATCACCATGCCACTAATGGGGCGCACAAAAATGTACAAGCAATTCAAAGATATTCTTGAGGCAACAAGGCGTTTAGTAGCTCTCGAAAAAGACAGATTAGGAAAGATTCGTGCAGTAGCTGCCGATAAATACATTAACAAAGCTGGCGAGAAACGAGGCCCGCATTTTTCTAACGATATCAGCAAGCGAAATCGTTTTATCAGTGAAAATTATCAGAAATTTCGGAAACAAAAATATACCTCCCAAGAAGCGTGTGGAATGACGCGTTCGGAGCTGGTAAAGCAAGACTATTTTTATACCCCAGAAGACGCAAAGAGAGCGTTAAAAGATAGCACCGTCCGAAAAATCGCAAGCATCAATTCCACTGTCCGGTAATACTCATTACTCAATTTATTTTCACAAATTAGAGTAAAATCCCCTCCCCCTTATTTCCAGTCATCTCATCACTTTTTTACCGTCGACGATTATAAAATTCCCGTTTCTTTTCTTGTCCTCCCCGCCATTCGGCATTTAAATATCCATGTAGCGCAAAGGAGATTTAAACCAATGAAAAACTCACTTTATCGAGATTCAGATTTGAGCCATGCGGCCTTCTTATTATGTCAACCCGACGTGTCTTTTAAATCCCTCGAACCCCGCGACCCCCGGACTTTCTATTTTGTTTTTTCACCTAAGAGCCGCTGCGAAACCTTAATGGCTGAGTTCTTCTCTGGCCAAGCTACAGTTAACGCCCGGCTTTTTGCAGACAGCCTCCGAAGGGCGAAAGACCTTGTTTTTCAAACAGAGAGGCGGGGGAAAGCTATATGAGCGACCGACTAACGCCAAGCCAAGAAGCGGAATTATTAGCCGCCTTTCGCCAGAGTGAATTTGAAAACGGTACAGTCCAGAAGGTGCGTGATCTTTGCACAAAATGGGCAACGAACGGTAAGGACTTAGACCCAAGATGCCTGACAGATTTGCTTTCCGACGTGAGCAAGCTGCCGGATGAAAAGCGCCGCCTATGTGAGAAGGACTTGCTCGCTAACGGCATTTTTAAGAATCAGAAGGCACTTAGTAAACGGTTGAAGGCATTAGCTCCCTCTCCCATAGCGGTGGCTGTGCAGCCTGAATTGTCCGCTGATTTCGATGGCCTGATTGATCTTGTAGAACAAGACGGTAAATGTGCTTTCTTTATCAGGAACAATGAAGGCCGCCCTGAAGTCGTCAAGCAAGCCGACCGGAACGGGAAGCGGTTTATTCCTCCCCATATGGATCAAATACCTTGGCTGTTACCGAGAGCCAAAGAAGTTCTGAGTCATCTTGAACTGCAAGCCAATGCTGCCGAAGTAGACCGCCAGTTATTCGAGGACCTTCTCCGCTACCATAGGGCAATATCGGAACTACCGACCGAACGCCACTATCTGCTTTTAGCGGCCTTCGATCTCCACACCTATCTGATGGAAAAATTCGAATATTCACCGATGCTGTGCTTTTATGCCGTGCCGGAGCGTGGAAAATCGCGGACAGGGAAAGGCATCATTTATGTCGCTTACCGGGGCCTTCATGTAGAGAGTTTGCGCGAAGCCTATATCGTACGCATCTCCAGCGATTGCAACGCCTCTTTGTTTTTCGACGTAATGGACATTTGGAAAAAGGCGGAAAGCACCGGAACTGAAGACATTATTCTCACCCGGTTTGAGCGAGGAACAAAAGTGCCCCGCGTCCTTGATCCTACCGCCGGGCCTTTCCAGTGGGGAAAGTATTTCAAAAGCTTTGGCCCTACCATCATCGCTACAAATGAAGACATCAACCATATTCTTGAAACGCGGGTTATTCCGATCACCATGCCGGATACATCTCGGCAGTTTGAGGATAATGTAACTCCTCAAAAGGCACTGTCTCTTAAAGAGAGATTGGTAGCTTTTCGATTCCGGCATTATGATGACTTGCTGCCAGAGATGGAGAAACCCGCCAACGGCAGGCTTGGTGACATTCTAAGGCCCCTAGCCCAAATGATCCACTTAGCATGTCCCGAGCGGTTCGGTGAGTTCATGAAACTGGTGAGCGAACTGGCAGGAGCCCGAAAGTTAGAGAAATCGGAGACGCTGGAAGCAAGGCTTATTCAAGTCATAGACGATTTATGCAATCGCGTCATGGGCGGCTTTCTGGCGGTGAAGGAAATCACTGACGCGATCAACGAAGGGCAAAACGACCGATTCAAATTTACCCCTCAACGAATTGGCAGAAAACTCAAAGCTCTGGGATTTGAAAAAGCCAAAACAGGTAACGGAGCTTCTTGCATTGCTTACGACAAGTCCAAAATTCGTAAATACATGGACTCATATGGGCTGAAACAAACCTCAGAAATACCTGAAACACCCGAGTCCAGACCGCTGGTAACTGATGATCCAGAGGTTTCTGAGATTTCTCGAGAAGTATATGATTCAGATTTGGACTTCGGCGGGAATCAGCCATGACCCACCGGCTGCGCGAGTCCCGCTGTCTGGAATGCAAGCTTCCTTTTATGGCGAGAATGGTGGATTTGAAACGCGGATTAGCGCGTTTCTGTTCGCACTCATGCCGAAGTAAAGCCCGATGGTCACATGAAAGACGATCCCCAAAAATAACGGGTGCGAATGATATTACAGGGCCATTGCCGGAGCGGTCGGCTAATGGATAAGCGCCTTTTCACCGTCAAAGAGGCGGCGGAGTATTTGGCATTGAGCCCGATTACGCTATATCATTGGGTCCATCGGCGGCAGATTCCTTTCGTGAAATTGAAAGCGCGGGCTGTACGTTTTGACAGGCAGGATTTAGACAAACTGGTCGATAGCATGAAATCCAAAACAGTAAAGGACACTGAGAAAGATGGGGCTATACAGGCGAGACAGGACTTGGTGGTTAACCTTCACCCATAACGGGAAAAGGGTAACTACCAGTACAAAACTCACTGACCGCCGTTTGGCGGAACGTTGGGCCGTGTCATATCAAGCGGAAGTCCAAGGGGGCCGTTTTGATCCTTTTCGTCCTACTCAAGACGTTTATGTTTCATCCGTCTTAACCCGATATTCAAAACTCCATCTAAGAGTAAACCGTCCGGCCAGCTACAAAGATAGAACCTCTACGTTTAAATTCCTCCGGGCCTTTTTCTGGAAAACTCCAGTGATGAGAGTCCGTTCACGAATTGATGAATACAAGGCATGGCGTAAGCAGACTGTAAAGGCAGCAACAGTAAATCGTGAAATTACTTTTTTGAAAGCTGCCTGCTCCAAGGCCGTCGAATGGGAAATGATTCCCGATAATCCGATGCGGGGTTATCGGATGGAGAAAGAAAACAATAGACGCACCCGCTTTCTGGAAGACTCCGAATTTTTCCGGCTTGTTAACGCGGCTCATCCCGACCTTGCGCCGATTCTCATAATGGCCCGTTATACTGGCATGAGACAGGGTGAAATCCTGAATCTGCAATGGTCCGACGTAGATTTGAAACGGGGCTTTGCACATTTACGCCAGACTAAATCAGGTGAAAGCCGCGAGGTTCCGCTTTCAACTGTAGTCGTGGATATGCTTTCCAAAACGCTGATAAGTGAAAGGCAGGGATATATTTTCCGTCACATTAGCGGCGACCCGATCCGCGACAAAAAGATTCCGGCAGACGGTACGGCGAAACTTTACGCACGCGGATGGTTAATGCACGAATTTAGAAAAGCGGTCACGCGGGCGGGACTGGCCGATACAGATGTGGTCTTTCACACGCTCCGGCATACTTTCGGTAGCCATGCCGCCATGCGCGGGGTTGATGTGCAGACTATCGCCGCCGTATTGGGTCATAAAACTTTGCGGATGACGCAGCGATACAGCCACTTATCTTCCCCTCATTTGAAAGCATCCGTAGAGCTGGCCGCGCCCCGGAAGCCGCAGCCGACTGCTACAATTTTGCTACAGTCCGACCAAAATCCAGCCGGAAATTCCGACCTTACGGAAACCCCAAAAACAAAAATCCCTCCAGATATCGAAGGGATTTTGATGTCAAAAAAATGGCGCCCCCAACGGGAATCGAACCCGTGCTACCACCTTGAAAGGGTGGTGACCTAACCTCTAGTCTATGGGGGCGTAAATTGTCTAAAAATCAGTATTAATTGTAATTTTTATTTTTTCTTCTTTAGCCAACTTTTTAGCCAACTCCAAGGCTAAATCGGACATTTCCATCACCAAATTGACCAACTACGTTGCATATTTCGGCATCCAGATAGGCGGATGGGTGGTGAAAAGGTGGTGATATTTTACAAATTTCTGATCGGATTTTTCGGATACCCCGCGAAACAACGAAAAAAAGACTGCGAAAAAGCCTCGGGGCTTGTTACGTTACTGCCCTAATAGCGTCTTACAGCCAGCCGACAATCGAGCATCCGGAGGACGCACATTTGATGTGGCTACGAATAAAAAATATCATGAAATTCCACCACACCATGGGGGAATTTCATGATATACTTTTACCATGATCAAACGCCCTGACGTAATGTCTTCGATTCGGCGGGCATTAAAACGAAGCCGCGTCACAGCACTCATCGGCCCCCGGCAGTGCGGTAAAACAACGCTTGCCAGGCAGTTTGTCCCCGTGGATTCTCCCAACTATTTCGATTTGGAAGATAGCACCAGTTTGGCCCGGCTGGAAGAACCCATGAACGCCTTGAGCAATCTCAAGGGTCTAGTGGTCATTGACGAGATACAACGCCGCCCTCACCTGTTCCCCGTTCTCCGCGTTTTGGCGGACAGGAAGCCGTTGCCGGCGCGGTTTCTGATTCTTGGCAGCGCCTCGCCTCATCTCCTGCGCCAATCCTCCGAATCGCTGGCGGGACGCCTGGAAACGCTGCCGATATCCGGATTCAGCCTTGCGGAGGTGGGAATCAAATTTCATGCGCACCACTGGCTGTGGGGCGGTTTCCCTCTTTCGTTCCTGGCCCGTACGGAATCCGACAGCCTGGCCTGGCGTCGCCACTTCATCCAGACTTTTCTGGAGAGAGATCTGCCACTCATGAACATAGGGACGCAGGCTTCCACGCTGCTGCGCTTCTGGACCATGCTGGCGCATTATCATGGTCAAATCTGGAATGCCTCCGAGCCGGCCCGCTCCCTAGGCGCCGGCGAATCATCCGTGCGCCGCTACCTGGATTTGCTATCCAGCGTTTTCATGGTACGCCAACTTCAACCCTGGCATGCTAGCATCAAAAAGCGCCAGGTGAAAGCACCCAAGGTGTATTTTCGGGACTCCGGATTACTACATTACCTGCTGGGCATCCGTTCAGAGAAAGAACTTCTCTCGCACCCCAAATATGGGGCATCTTGGGAAGGCTACATTATTGAGGAGATTCACAAAGCGTTGGAGCCTGAGGAGTCCTATTTCTGGGCCACTCATGGAGGTGCCGAACTGGATTTATTGATCGTTAAGAACGGCCACAAGCTTGGAATTGAGTGTAAACGATCAGATGCCCCCCGCTTCACGCCCTCTATGCGGGCGGCTCTGGATGATTTAGAGCTATCCCATCTAATTGTCGTTTACCCTGGTTCCCGCCGCTATTCATTGTCCAAACAAGTTACAGTAATCCCATTTAATGAATTAGCCAAACATAAACCGTCGTTGTTTTAATCCGGGGACTCTTTTCTATCTAAAGCAGCGGAACGATTCTCTAAATTACCTGAATCGTGCTCTCCAAAATACTTCTTCTTCGTTTTCCTTGTCGATCACGGGCATGTACCCTAGCTTTTTAAGAAGCCGGACGACGCGCTCGGGATTGTCCCAGCGCAACACGAGGACGCATTCACCGATTAATTTGAGAATAAAAGGTTTGAGTTCCTTACGCGCTCGTAGTTCCAGCAAAGTCAGGTGGTCATCAGTTTCGATGTACAACCGTGCAACTCCCACACGAACATGGCCATGCTTTTCGGCGGTTTCCCGAATATATTGCTCCACCGTTTCCGGCAAACCTGTCACGGAATTGTCCCGCAAAAAGGAAACGATTTTTTCGGTGGTCCAGCCCGCATCCAGCGCCGCCTGCAAAGAGGCTTTGCCCGGCCGGAAACTGGCCGGTTCGTAAAGATCAGCGATTTGAAAAAGCTGCGTTAGAAGGCCGGCATCCAGACGCGGAGGAATCACGATATCGTGGTTCGGCAGAATGCGAAAGCGTTCCTCGATCTGGGGAACATGGCAACCGTCAAATGGTCGTGAATCCCGGCTTAAAATCCATGCTCCCCAGGACGTAAGACGCGCATGCGAAAATTTGGCTTTATCTTCTTCCCCTGCCGCGTAACCCAGTTCGATAATGCCGCACCAAACCAAGGTATCTGTCAGAATCCGAAGAAAAGTCTGCTCAATGTTTCGACTTGCTGGCTTGGAAGCAGCATAGGAATTATTTGAAGGTTCGAAAGCTTCCGCTCGCCGCCAGCCGGTCAGCGGCAGCGCGACCCAAAGCGCGCCGCGTTCCACCCACTGGTTCACCGGCAGGCCGGAAAGCACGCGACAAATGCGAGATCGCTTTTCAACAATCGTGCCATCTACTTGATATTTCCCCAATCCCTTCGGACTGTTTTCCGTCCAGGTGTCGTCTTCTAGAATCCCGGCAACTAATCGGGAATGGGTTTTCGCGGGCTCTTTACCCCAGAAATCAAGGGCTCCGTTCTTACTGCCGCAACAAGGTTTGGCTGCCTGCGCTAGAAAAGCGCTGTAATCCGGATCATCCACTTTCAGCGCCTTGACCAGCTGGTCGACCGAACGCTTCTCAAAATTTCCCTGCTGCGTAATACGAACACGCCCGCTCGAAGCGAATATGGAAATCATCCGGACATCGGCGCCCAGACGCAGACCGTGGCTGCGTACACAGGATGGAGAGGAGCGGCTTGCTGGCATAGAAATAGATGTTTCTACTTTGGGAGGACGCAACAGGAGGTAGACATCTGAAGGAACAAGCATCGCCATCGATATATAGGGATCTCCCTGCGCCGGGAAGAGAAGGCCCCGTTCGAAAAGGTTATGAAACGGCAGGTTCCGAGCCGTATAAGTGCTGAACATCCAGGGATCTCCTCCCAATGAGCGTATATCCTCAGCGCTCAAAACTCCTTCCTGATCAAGGCAACGATCAAACAACTTTTTCTCCGGTATCGACAGTTCATTAATCGCTTCCTGAAGAAATTCCGGTTGGGAAAATTTGGCCCGAGCATCGAGAACAGTCAAAAACTTTCTGCCGCGGCGAAGATGATATCGTGTCGCCAGGCGCGCGTGATAATCGGTTCGAATGCTTTCGAGCAGGAATCCCAACGTGGACCGTTCGTCCGCTGAAAGAGCTATGACCTGCGCCCATTCGGCGGGCGCAAAAAGAATGCTGCGCCCCTCTCTCAACATGGTCGGATTTTCAAAAATCAGAAACAATGATTTCAAACGTTCTAAAGCCACCGAACTATCAGGGAATTGCATGAGCAACCGTTCCCTCTCTTCGTAGCCGCCCTGGCTGATGATATAGCGGATTAAAGACTGCTCAAGAAGAGAAAGTGTGGGGAACGTCTCCTGAAGGTGTGGGACTCCCAGCAATATCGCCGCATGCTGACGTGAGGATGGATTATAAAAAGGATATGAGGCAAAACGTTTCTCTTCACCGTTTTGTTTGGCAAGAGCGGTAACTTCTTCATCTGGAACCCATTGCAGCAGATTGTGGAGAGCTAACATACCTTCTCAAACTTTCATACATCTGAGAACATATTATAGCTTCATAAATCTGTGAAACTGGGATCCATCGCGTTCGACCATCGAACCTTGGTACAGAGGCAAAATGTTTTCACAAAATTATTAGCCAACCTTTAGCCAAGTTGGGCTCAAAATTGATCCAATTTCATCCAAGTTAAAAAGTGAGTTTTCCGACGAGAAACTACTAAATCCTAATTATCACGAACACCTTGAAAGGGTGGCGACCTGACCTCTAGTCTATGGGGGCGCAGAACGATTACGGGAAAATTTATTACGAGGAGGTATTTTACTTTTTTCTGGATTTAACTGTAAAACAATCTATATGACGGTGGGGCGGGATCCCTGCTTGAGGCGGTTTTTCGGAACGGCCGGACCCACCAATTGCTCCGCGGTCTGCGCCCGCACCGCTAAAGGCTGCGGAGGACCTCCGGCGGCGAGCGCCCCCAGCACTACGCCTTCAGGCAGAGTGATTTCATTCAGGATATTTTTTTTCGCTGTTCCCATTTTTTTTCCTTTTCCTTTCATCCATTCTCCACTACAAACAGTCGCGCTCTGGCTCGGGCAGTCGGGGAAGCGGGTCAAGGACAGGGAGGAACGCATTATCCGACCGTAAGCATTAGACACACTGAAAAGCCGTAAAGGTTACTTCGCACTGAGCGGGAAACAACCGCTTCTTTATATAATACCGTACCGTTTATCATTCAATTTCCTTAGCCGGTACGATCCCGACTAAAGAGAATTTCGACGGAATGACGGGACCGTCTCATCGTCAGACCGTTTTTTAGTGGGTCCGTAGCTCAGGGGTAGAGCATTCGCCTTTTAAGCGAAGGGCCGCGGGTTCAAATCCCGCCGGACCCACCAAAAATCCATGGCCAAAATCAAAAAACAGGAAACCGGGATGGCCGTCAACGATCTGCTGACTGCGGAGCATGCGCGGCTCCGGAAGAGCGTCGCGGAAATCCAGGCCGCGTTCGAAAAATCCCCCTCCGCCGCGGGCGATATTTTTCTTCGCTTCAAAGACGCGGTGCGGCTGCACTTCCGCAGGGAAGACGAGGTTTACTTCAAAATCCTCGACGACGGAAAGCGCATCTCGAACCGGGAGCTGATGCACGACATCCGCAACGACCATGCCGCGGTGGTTTTCGCTCTGGAATCGCTCGCCATCAAGATCCGCAAACAGGTTCCCGTAGCCGAATGGAAGCCGAAGTTCGACCACATGATCAGCTTTTTTCTCCCCCATCTCGATCAGGAGGAAAAAGAGCTTTTTCCCGAAGGCGCGCGCATCCTCGCCGCAGAACAGATGAATCAGATCCTCGAAGACATGCAGAACCTGCCGGAACAACAGCAATGACCCCGCCACCTGCTTACACGACAAAGGCGGGTCTATCCAGTCCCAGGCAGGTGGCGGGGTGAGCAAAACCCTGCCCCTCGCGCGGCGCATGGGGAGCATGCAGCGCTCCACCATACGCGAAATCCTGAAACTTACCTCGCACAAGGACGTGATCTCTTTTGCCGGAGGGCTGCCCGCGCCGGAACTTTTTCCCCTTGAGCAGTTCCAGAAGGCGATGCTTCAGGCTTTCGAGGAAGACGGTGCGAGCGCGCTGCAGTACGACGTTACCGAGGGGTTCTTCCCTTTAAAGGAATTTATGTGCCACTGGCTGGGCAAACAGGGGATCGCCTGCCGGCCGGAAAACATGCTTTTCACCAACGGCTCGCAGCAGGCGCTCGATCTGATCGGGAAGATCCTGCTCGATCCCGAAGACACCGTGCTTGTAGAAAATCCCACGTATCTCGGCGCGATCCAGGCGTTCAACGCCTATCAGGCGCGCTACGCGGTTTCCCCTATCGACGACGAAGGGCTCATTCCCGCGCCGCTGGAAAATATTCTGGCATCCAGAAAAGTCCGCTTCTCCTATGTGGTGCCGACGTTTTCAAACCCGTCGGGAGCGACCATGTCTCTGGCGCGGCGTAAAGCTTTCCTGAAAATTCTGCGGGAGAAAAAGCTCTGGGTCATCGAAGACGATCCTTACGGCCTTCTGCGCTTTAAAAAAAGCCCGGTCCCCAGCCTCTACCGGCTAAATGAGGGCCGCGGCGTTTTTTACCTGACGACGTTTTCCAAGATTTTATCTCCCGGCATACGGCTGGGCGTGGTGGTGGCGGAGGCGGACGCAATCGCGGCTCTGGTCATGGCCAAGCAGGCGGCCGATCTTCAGCCCAACTCGCTGATCCAGCGCGCGGTTTATCATTATGCCAGGAACGGCGACCTCGACCGGCACATTCCGCTGATCATCGAGGCTTATAAACAGCGCGCCGGAGCGATGGAAGCGGCCATGAAAAAATATTTCCCCAAAAATGTCCACTGGGTGAGTCCCGACGGCGGCATGTTCATCTACTGCCGGCTGCCGGAAGGCGTTTCCGCGACGAAGCTTTTCACCGAAGCGATTCGGAACAAGGTCGCCTACGTCGCCGGAGAGGTTTTCCACGCCGCAGGCGGCGGCGAAAACACCATGCGCCTGAACTTCACCAACTCCACGTTCGAACAGATTGAGGAAGGAATCAAACGGCTGGGGATGGTACTACAGCAATCAGCCGGCAGCGTCTGATTCATTAAACTGTCGCCCCGGCAGGGCTGTAAGCCGTCCCGTCCACGATCAAATCTCAATAGCCGGGACGGTACCGTCGATGGAAACCTCAACAGGAGGTCGGTACCGGGGTCCATCAATAAAAGGCCTTTATGAATGGGCCCCGGACAACACAATTCCGGGGCGACGAATTAATAAAACTTCTTCAGGAGTTTCCGCACAAGCTTCACCGGCAGTCCAACCACGTTATCGTACGAACCTGAGATCACCCGCGCGATCGGGTCTTTTTTTTCCTGAATGGCGTAGGCTCCGGCCTTGTCGAGGTTCTTGCGGGAAAGCCGCAGCAGCTCGTCGATAGGCAGCTTCTTCATGCGCACGCGGCTCTTTGCGGCGCAGGATTTTTCCCGGCCCGTAGCCGCATCCACCAGGGCCACGCCCGTATAAACCTCGTGCGTGGTGCCTGAGAGAAGATACAGCATGTCATAAGCCTCGCGCAGACCCGACGGCTGGCCGATAATTTTTCCGCCGCAGACGACGATCGTATCCGCGCCGAGCACGATTCCCTTTTTTATTTTCTTCGCGACGGCGCGCGCCTTGCGCAGGGCAAGCTCTATCACGCGCGCGTCGGGACGCATTTCGTCGGATTCTTCGGAGATCCCCGAGGGAATGACCCTGAATTTGATGCCGGCCTTTTTCAGCAGCTCCCTGCGGCGCGGCGATTTGGAAGCAAGGACGATAGATCTATTTGAAGATGGCACGGAACAGGAAGGCCGATGCGACTACACCCACTACCGACGTGAAATTGAACTTGAAAATGCAGCCCAGCGTGAGGTCTATCACGCGCAGGTCCAGGCGCGTAGGCTGGAGCCCGGCGGTGATTTCATTGGCGAATATGCGGTGAATCGATCCGTCCGGGAACATTAATCCGATAAACTGCCCGAGGACGGAACCCAGGAGCGCTCCGACGACTATCATTCCGACGAACATGAACGTACTTTTAAGCATTGATCTCCTCCAGCCACTCAAGATACGGCTTGTGCCCCCAGGCGATTGGCCAGCCGATGATCTCAGGCACACTATAAGAATGCAATTCTTTTATGCGAAGCTCAAGCGCTTTCCGCTTTGACGCCAGCGTTTTGATGACCAGAAGCGCCTCCGCCGAATGCTCGATCTTCCCCTGCCACCAGTACGCGGACGCGACCCCCGGCACGATGCTGACGCAGGCCGCGAGCTTTTCCGCAACCAGCGCGTCCGCGATCTTCCGCGCTTCCTTGACGGAAGAAGCCGTGCAGAAAATGATGAAAGACTTTTCCATAGGCATCTTCACAACTCCCTCGCCCCGGCAGGCCACAGGCCGCGTACCACCATTGTCGCCCCGACAGGTTGTAAGCCGTCCCGTCCACGATCAAATCTCAATAGCCGGGACGGTACCGTCGATGGAAACCTCAACAGGAGGTCGGTACCGGGGTCCATCAAGAAGTAACCTTTTATTTATGGGTCCCGGCCTACGGATCGCCGGGACGACGTCTTAAAATCTCGGGCGTACATGCACCCCGCCTTTAATGGGCACTCCGCGCACAGCGGCGCGCGCTTGGTACAGACATATTTCGCCAGACGCACGAGCAGCGCGTGGAACTCATTATACACGTGGCTCCTCTCCTTTTCCGGGATGCCCGTCAGAGCCTTCTCGAAAACAGCCTGCACTTCATGGTAATCGTCCGTCCTCAGAAACCCCACGCGCCTGCCGATGCGCCGGGTGTAGGCGTCGACGACAAATATGGGATACCCCCCGGCGTAGAGCAGTATCGAGTCCGCGGTTTCCGGCCCGATGCCGTTCTGCGAGAGAAGAAGACGGCGAAGGAACGATAATTTATTTGAGTGCGGAGTGCGGAACGCGGAATGCGGAAGAAGGTTTTTTTTATGAAGAACTCCTTCTTCCGAACTCCGTACTCCGAATTCCGAATTCGAAATACCCCGGCTCAGTTCCTTATAAATCTCCGGCTCATCCCGCAGCCAGCGCGCGAAACGCCGCAGGCGCTCAGCCTTCTGACGGAAAAAACCCGACGAGCGGATCAGTTTTTCCAGGCGCGGGCGCGGCATCGCTGCGATGGTATTGATGGAAAGGGCGCGCGCGTTCTTAAGTTCAGCGAGCGCTTTTTCCACGTTCGTCCAGGCGGTGTTCTGCGTGAGGATCGCGCCCACCATCATCTCCCACGCCGGATCAACGGACCTGCCCTCTGCCGCCAAGGCTCCAGCGGGCCTGCCCGCCGAAGCGTCAGCGGAGGCGGGCCACCAGCGCTGCGGCCCGTAGAAGGTGTAGAGACGGCGATAAAGGGTTTCTATTTTTGTCGTCGCCCCGGGTGTTAAGACGTCGCCCCGGAATTGTGTTATCCGGGGTCCATTCATAGAGGCCTTTATTGATGGGTCCCGGTACAGACCTCCTGTTGAGGTTTCCATCGACGGTACCGTCCCGGCTATTGAGATTTGATCGTGGACGGGACGGTCCAAAGCTTGCCGGGACGACGGCATAGCAATCCTCATGCAGCGTTCACTTGAGTTGTGGCGGGAGCCGGCGACAGGCCGTCCGTGGCCGCGGAAATCTTCCAGGGAACGGCGTCCGCCGTTTCTTCCTGAAAGTTGCTGCTGATTTTCAAGGTATTTGACAACCATGTCAAACTTTACGTAATTACCCCCTCCGGAAGCCTGTGCGACAGGTGCGACAAGGTGCGACAAATGATGTCGCACATGATGTCGCACATAACGATCGACGGTAACAAGGGCCTGTGCGACAGGTGCGACAAGGTGCGACAAATGGTGTCGCACATGATTGTCGCACATAAATACCGCTTAAATTTAGCCCGTTTTAAGGAGTTTTTCAAGGGGATGGCGGGAGCGCAGGCGGCCTGATGTTTACAGCTCACTTTTTGTCTGTTTCCTTAATATGCCTGTAACATTAATCTGGTAACCATAAGGTGATGGTCAACTTTTATAAAAAATCGTTATGGAGGCGCGGGGCAGCTTTATGCCTTTGCGTCTGCCTGCTCGCGCAAACGGCAACGACAAGCACATGTGAAGCGCACCTCGTGAAGCGTGAAGCGGGTCCGGCGTGGGCCGCTGCACGCTGCGCGCTTCACGTGCCGTTTGAGTCGCAGGCGCTGGCCACGCGAGAAATAGCATCCTTTACACCAGTTGGTGAAGAAGGTCTGGCCTCAGCTCTAAGGAGAACCGCGCACAGCAAATGCCTTGATTCTACATCCCACACCCCGCCGGTTCCGTATGATATCCCGCCTGCGTCTCCGGAAGCTGAAGCCCGAATCGCAGCCCAGTCTGACCTCTTCCGGCCGCTCGGCCTCACGGAACTGCAATGGCATAAGATTCTGCACGATGTCTCCGATGGAGACCGGGGGATTATCGCCCCTGATGCCTCCCTGGAATTCATGAGCGCACGCAGTAATAAATCTATAGTGATCGGCCCTATTCTCCTTGATGGAGTGCGCCGCCGTATTCAAATCGAGCTTTTCGAAGAAGATGAAGATGGTAATTTTCCTACGACGATTATCAGTCGGTGGGAAGTTCTGACCCCCATTACCGAACAATTACAAGTCCCATTCTGGGAATGGGTTATCGCACGGGTCAATACAAACGGTCGTCTGGGCCGTCGCACATCATTAAAGAAGCTCGCTGTAAAGACAGGCCTTATTGACGAACAGGCACGTCTTGATCTGATCGCTTCGATCGAAAAACGTTTCCTCGCAGTGAAATCCGCGGATGGATCAATCGACATTATTGATCGTCCCGAAGAAGATGTATTTTTACCCGGGAGCACTGTTGCTGTCGATAAAGATGTGATGATTCAAAGAAGCGTAGAACCGATTGCTGTCAGCCCAACAAAGCAAAACAAATTAGTGGCTGATATTCATTCCCATGGCATTGTTGACAGCGCTCATGTTTTATTCTCAAGCTCGGATATCAAACTTATGATTGAGCGAAGCCTGCAAATCGGGCGTTCCGTTCCGGACATTATCATTGAATGGCGGCACGGAAAGGGTAGAGTGATCCGTCAAATTACTCTCCCGGAACAAAAATTGAACATGTTTCTTGCCTTGGAAGGGAAAGAACGGGAAGCGGCAATAAGTGCTTTCTCCTTAGAGGCTGCTAAACAGCAGGATCAATTCCCCGACCTGGATATCCGGGAGCTGGTTATCGGTGAACAGGTGCCAGAAACCGCTGGCGAACCCGGAAATTCAGAATACCTGCCCGCCGTGCCCGGCCGCAAGCCAGCGTTGACCACGCAAAGCTCCTACGAGTTCGGGAAGCGTTGGGGGCTGAGCCGGAGGCAGACGGAACTGCTGATCCCGTGGTGGCGCGAACTCCCGCGCACGATTACGGCGGCGTGGGACGTCTGGAAATTCCTGATCGAAGAACATTCCGATCCCGTTCGAATCCAAGACGGCGCCGGCGTCCCGCAAGCCGCGCTCAACCCGCCGACTCCGGCGCAAACCAACGCGCGGCTGCTGGGTCTGACGCTGATCTGGGCCTCGATGCTGGCCGTTCTCTCCCATGCCGTAAGCGCGTGCTTCATCACGGGCGATTACTCCGGTCTGATCACGGCGCCGCTCGGCATGCTCGCCGCCAACATGACGACGCATTTCATCTTCAACCTGTTCGTGCCTTCCGCTCCCCTGACAACCGAGAACCAACCGGAATCCGAGCGGGTAACGCAGTGGGCCGAGCAGGGTTTCCCTTCCACCAACACGCGTAGCCCCATCGACTTCAACCGGTTCTATGCGGATGCGGACTATGACCGCATGGCCACTGTGATAATCGAGAGATGGCAGGGCTTTCATCTTGCCGACCTGCCGTGCCGGATCAGGGAATTGCCCGCCGCCATACATACTTACCCTTATGAAGATGCCAAAAGCGGGGACAAACGCATTTGCCGGGTATTCTTCGGCGACGCCGAAACGAGGGATAGTCCGTCTCTGGCTATCCTGATCGATAGGCCTACTGGAAGGGTTGAAAGAGTCGCCGTCGAGTTGCATGAGGATTCTGCCGCCGCATTCCTGGAAATGACGCCCACCATGGAAGGCTTCGCCGAAATCAAGCAGGCCCTGGAACATAAACTTCAAGGGAAGGTACCGGAAATCCCGCAGGGAAACATCCTTTGGGTCCTGCCATTCATCGACGGAGACCGCGCAGAATGTGAACGCACGATTTGCGAATTCCCGATTTTGCAGCACGTTGCAGGCCGGCTCCTGAGCACCTCGGAGCAACGGGTGTTTATGGACCGGGGGATCTGGGGATTATTCGACATCGAAAGGAGAGGCATCGTCACTGCCAACTACACCGAAACCGAGGTTGGCAATACGATATTTTCTAGTTTCAGCCACACCCCTTTCGAACCAAAAGATTTCGATGCCTGGCTACATGAAGCGCTGCACGTTCTCTATCATCAGGCGATGCGGCGAGGGAATCTTGGAGAGGACGAATTATTGCAAATCATTACGCATATCTACACCAATCATCCGCGTTTCCATTATCTGCTGTTCGACATTTTGGGTTACTCTCAGCACTCTCCGAACGGCATAATGGAAGAAATAACTGAATGGATCGCCGTCATCGGGCACACACTTTTTCAACTCCAGGAACGTCAGGGACGATTTCTCCCACAGGAAGGAATCCCGCTTGCATACGGCGATATCCTGACACGCGAAGACAGAGATCTCCTTGTAAAGTTCGGCTTCTGGCCGGAAAACGCGTCCCCTTTCGGGGCTTCACCGGCCTCTAAAGGGAAAAGCGGCGCCACGGCGTTGACCACGCAAAGCTCCTACGAGTTCGGGAAGCGTTGGGGGCTGAGCCGGAGGCAGACGGAACTGCTGATCCCGTGGTGGCGCGAACTCCCGCGCACGATTACGGCGGCGTGGGACGTCTGGAAATTCCTGATCGAAGAACATTCCGATCCCGTTCGAATCCAAGACGGCGCCGGCGTCCCGCAAGCCGCGCTCAACCCGCCGACTCCGGCGCAAACCAACGCGCGGCTGCTGGGTCTGACGCTGATCTGGGCCTCGATGCTGGCCGTTCTCTCCCATGCCGTAAGCGCGTGCTTCATCACGGGCGATTACTCCGGTCTGATCACGGCGCCGCTCGGCATGCTCGCCGCCAACATAACGACGCATTTCATCTTCAACCTGTTCGTGCCTTCCGCTCCCCTGACGACCGAAAACCAACCGGAATCCGAGCGGGTAACGCAGTGGGCCGAGCAGGGTTTCCCCCCAATGCGCGCTGCTGCCGGCGAAGCCGGCCGCGCCACGGCGTACGGTGCGCGGTGGTACCGGCCGCTCGCCGCGTGGTGGGAATCCTTGGGATTGCCGGCGGTTTTTATGGGGCTCGCGATTTACTTCGGCCACAACACCCCGCTCGTCACGGGCATTGCCGGAACGATTGGTCTCCTCGCCGGACTGCAGGGCCAGCACCGCTTAACGGAATATGGACGCGCTCAGATGAACGGCGCCGCGTACAAACAGATGAGCAAAGCGACCTGGGCCGCCGCGGGGCTGATGATCCTCTCCGGCGCGCTTCATGCGCCCTGGTTTGTTCCCTTCGCTATCACGACAGCATTATCTGTCGTTCATTTGTTCATCAACACGCGCCACAAGTCCCAGGAGTCCATCAACTTTCGACAGTTTTATGCAGACAAGGACTATGACCTGATGGCAGAACCGCAGATTCGGGCATTTACAGGATATTCTCCAGAAAGTCTGCCGGAAATAATCGACCATCTTGGCCTTTCTTCGATAGACACCTTCCCGTCGGAGGATCAACGCAGCGACATCTACCGCATCCGACGGGTTCATATTAAAGCTTCCGTCGGAAATCCCTGGCCTTCACTGGCCATATTACTCAACACAGCGACGAATGCAGTGGAGAGGATCGCCGTGGAGTTGGAGGCTATCCTCCCCAAGAGGGTCGGGTTCGTGGAAATCACCCCATCCATGAAAAGTTTCCACCAAATCAAGGCATTGCTTGAGCGCGAGCTCCGTAAGGATATTCCGACAACGACGGTCGTTGACTATTATTGGCTATGGCCTTGGATTGAAAGCGAAAACGATCGCCTGAATCTCGAACGCATCGTTGCTGGCGACCGCTACCTGCGATATGTCTTCACCGGGATTCATAGTGATTCAACTTCTCATCTATATCTAGATCGCGGTTCCTGGATATTGTTCCAACATGACCCTCGTATGGAAGATCCGGGTTTAGACGCAAATTTTACAATTAACACGAATGGCAATACATCTCTGGAAAGCATTAACTACCTTTATTTCATGCCGAAGAATTTTCCAAGTCTACTGCATGAGCTGATGCACATCGTCTTTATTCATAAAATCCATGCGGAACTGATCACTCCTGATGATCTCAAGAGTCTGTTCGAGCATATACGCCGGGAACATCCCGGATTTGTTGATACGATGCGGAATACGTGGTCTTACCAGTTGAGCAACTCTCAAGCTATAACAGCGGAATGGATTGCATACATGGGCAAAATACTTTGCCAGCATCCCGATTTGCCTTCAGACGGTCGGACCGTTATAGCTTCATGGGGGAATTTGGTCACCCCGCGCGACAGGGACTGGCTGATCCGCCTGGGGCTCTGGCCGACGGACGATTCAAGCGATGAATTATCTACCCGAAGGCAGGCCAAGCTGCATTCTTCCGCGTAATTACGCCGCTCGCTTCAATAGTATCTGGTTGATAAGTGTCTGGTAGCCGATGCCACGGCGATGCGCTTCGGCTCTAGCCCATGCGAACGCTGCAGGATGGATCTTGAGGTGGATGTCACGGTACTTCAAATGGGGATGCTTGGGCGGCCGTCCGCGCAAAAGTCGCTTAATGCCAAAGGTGTTCTCAATCGCTCGCCGGGAAGATTCCACTTCCTCCGGCGTCACCTTGCGCCAGCGCCTCCCTTCAAAATATTGATCTTTGTTGTTCATAGAACGCCCGCTCCCTTCGATTGGCCCGCCTGGCGCTGATAATCCGTCTGACAGTCCCTTCAAATCGATAAGTGAAAACTACCTTAAGAATCCCGACCTCGGATTCCCCAATAAGCCAATGCCGCTTCTCATAGATCGAATGGCTGATGTCTTCAAGAAAGATACTCTCTGGATCATCAAAGGCTGTTGTCGCCTGAAAGAATGTAATCCCGTGCTTTTTAGCATTTAGAGCAGCCTTCGTTTCATCCCATTCGAATCGCTCAATATTAATGTACATCAAATTACCTCAACAGTACAACGCTAATCTCTACTGTTAGAGGTGTGACGCAGGAAATTATTCGATTGGCCGATGGATGGATAAGGTATTCTTTAGTTCAGGCGGCGCACTGGAGGTCAGGGGAATGGCGCGGAGTGGTATCGCGGGCTGGAGCAAACTTTTCCTGGACGGCTTCAAAGGCCTGCACCGCCGACTTGCCTGCGGCCCCAAGTAACGATACTAGACCCCTACTGGATTTTCCTGCAATATCTATGCTCGGCCAGGCCGCAAAGAGGCGCGGCGACGCTTCATCGTTAATAGACAAAATTCCTGACCCGCCGGGCGTTACAATCGCATCCATCCAAGCATCAGATGGATAGGTTTCTGTTCTTCCTTGCAGGCCATGGTTTCGTAGCCAATCGTCTAACTGATAGATAGGCATCATACCAGGCGCACCTTCCCGTCGAGCAATTATCCGCACCTGTATGGATGAAAAGCCATGCGTCCTTAAATATGCTTCGGCTCGGCATAGTTGATATTGAGCTTCCGGCGCCCAAAGATGAACATGCCCAATCCACACTTGGCCAGCCGAATCAACCGCTCGCAGCATCATGGGTGTGCAGCCCATATGACCGAGCGATGCGACTGCGACGGGTGCCCTCGGAGACTGTTTCACCAGGACGAGGTGACTTATGTCGCATATAACTACACGCCCAAGCGTGGGATGCTCCATCACTTCCACCGATGACTCTTCTGTAGGAAGCGTGGCTTCTGTAACATTGGCTCGGTAAATATCAGCCTGTTTGAACCCATCCCACGCCTGAAGGTTGATGGATCGAATGTCATCATCCGTCGCCGGAAATCTTGATACCGCGGTGTTCCAGGTTTTGAGATCGTAAAGAAGGCCCGCTAAGCGATGATTCAAGAAGAGGTAACTGAGACAAAAAATCGCAGCAGCGACACCGACGGACACCCAGAGATTGGAGGGAAGCGATGCGAATGCGTGTGAAATGAAAATTGCCGATGCTACCAGAATGCCAACACCTAAATTATGCAGGGTAAAACTCCGCACCTTCCCGCTACGGAATGCCTGCTTCCGGCCCGCCAACAGGCTCAGGAAGGAAGGTGGACGGACTGACAGGGAACGGTACTCGGGAAATTTGTTGTTTGAAAGAAATCTCTTTGCCGACGGGGACTCCCTTAATTGGCGGAAGTACTTCCGCACATCGCCTTTGGGATGGAAGGTTTCGAGGAGGCCGGCTGCGGCGTGGACCAGGGCCAGGCAGAACAACGCGAGCCCGGCACCGGAAGCGATTGCCCCATGGAAGTGCGCGCCGACGATGCCGGTCAGCAGCGCGGCCACAAGGAAATTAGCAAGCGCTCCAAGAAGCAGCGAGGCTCCTTCGATGCCCCGCACCTCACCTTCAAACATCACACCCCGGAACGTGCCCCGGCCCAAGCCCTGCCGGGGCGACGTGGAATGAAACGGTCCCAACAACTTCGCGCCTGCGAGGTGCGCGAACTCGTGAATCGGCGTGACGCCCGTCAGCGCCCAGAACGACCGCAGAACCGTCTTCACCCATCCCGTTCCCATCTGCGCCCCGATGAAGTGGGTGGCCACTGCTGAGGTAGTTTCGGTGCCAGCTTTGGGTCGGGCCATGATATAGACCCAATAATCGTGTTGCCCTCCGGAACTTTGTTGGGTACCTGAATCCACAATGTCAAAACCATGGCGCAGAAAAAGATCGCATAAACGGGTTTCGGTATAACGATTGAAATAACGTTCCATTCCCTGATAACGTTGGTCATTTACAATTTCTGGGCCAGAACCTTCTTTGATCAGGATAGACACAATCCCATCTGGACGCAAAGCACGAAGGTATTCATCTGCGGCTTTTTCAGCTAATCCCGGCGGCAAGTGGTGGAAAGCCCCATCGTCCCATATTCCCGCCACGCTGCCTGTTTTCACTGGAAGCTGATCAAGACCACCCTTCCCAAACAGGATATGAGGGAAAGCCCGCTTAGCATGGTGAAGCATCTCATCCGAAAGATCAATGCCTATCACATCACGTCCATGGATAGAAAACCAATTCGCCTTTTGGCCTGGTCCTGTTCCTGCATCCACAATCCGTCCTTCAAAGGGAAGATGACCTAAAAAACGCAGAAGCAGCACTTCCACTTCCGGTTGCACGTTTTGTTGCCATTTTGCAGCATAGATTGGCGCGATCTTGTTGTAACCATCTACCGTTTTTCTGACGATCGCCACCTCATCCGGGGAATCGCCTGTCTTGGGACCTGATACTTCTTTGACCGCAGCGAGTTCTCGGATTTCTTCCTGCGCCTGTTTTGCTCCCGCGAAAGGACGGAGAGCCGATCGAAAGGCACTGACGATCGCTTCGGTCTGAAACGGCGCTGCGGGTAAAGCGGGGGTGGCATGAGTCGAAAAAACAGGCGCGGCAAACGAGCCGTCGTTCGCCAGGAGCGAAAAACACACAAAAATAGCGAGGCCCCTCCGGGCCCTGCAAGCAAAACTATCCATCGTCGCAAGTATAGAGGATGAATGTTACAGCCATATTACAGAGAAACGACTAAATACAGCCTGTTTTTAGGTATTTTTTGGAAGGAGTTTGCGAGCAAACTTCCGGATAACCGGGTAGGATGTTTTGAGGTGTTCAGCGGCGAAGGCGACGTAGTCTTTGGCGTTGGAATGTAGTTTGCGGACTTCCTGCGGCGTAAGTTTGCGCACCACTCTGCCCGGGAGTCCAAGCACAAGCGACCTCGGCGGTATATGAACTCCCTGCGGCACAAGCGCGCCCGCGCCGACAAGGCATTCTTTCCCGATCACGCTGCCATCCAGCAGGATCGCGCCCATGCCGATAAGCGAAAAATCGCCCACGTGCGCGCCGTGAATGATCGCCGCATGCCCTACGGTAACGCCGCGGCCGAGCACAACGGGTTTGCCGTAGTCGGTGTGCACCATGGTGCCGTCCTGAACGTTGGCGTCTTCGCCGATCGTGATGCGTTCGATATCGCCCCGCATGACCACCAGCGGCCAGATGTTGGCGTTCTTTTTGATAGTCACGCGGCCAATGATTTCCGCGGAATCATGCACGTACGCGGCAGGATGGATCAGCGGTTCGGCTTCTTTAAAGCGACGAAGCATGATTATGTTCCTCTCGTCTTCCTCCCCCATTGAGGGGGGAAGGAGCTATTTTGCTCCTAACAGTTTCAACAATATCGCCTTCTGAATGTGCATGCGGTTTTCCGCCTGGTCGAAGACGATGGACTGCGGCCCCTCGATCACCTCGTCGGTGATTTCCTCGCCGCGGTGCGCGGGAAGGCAGTGCAGAACCACCGCGCCGGGCCTCGATTTCGCCAGAAGCGCGGAGTTCAGCTGAAAGTGGCGGAACGCCTTCCGGCGCTTTTCCGCTTCCGCTTCCTGACCCATCGAAGTCCAGACGTCGGTATAAAGCACGTCCGCGTTGATCGATGCGACCTGCGGATCATGCACGACTTCCAGCCTTCCGCCGGAATCCCGAGCCATCTGGCGCGCCCGCAGGATCAGCCTTGAATCGGGATCATATCCGGAAGGGCAGGCGAGCACGAAATGAAAACCCATCATCCCCGCCAGAAGGAGCCAGGAATTGGAAACATTGTTCGAGTCGCCGAGAAAAACGATTTTCAACTTTTTTACGCCGGAGAGCTTTCTGCCCCGGCGCTCCCACAGCGTCATCAGATCAGCCAGCACCTGGCAGGGATGTTCCCAGTCGGTAAGGCCGTTGATGACGGGGATCGTGGCGCGCCCGGCGAATTCCTCCACGTCGGAATGCCTGCGCGCGCGGATAACGACGGCGTCGACGTAACGCGTCATCACCCGTGACATGTCGGCCATGCTTTCCCCGCGCTTCCACTGCAGCGCGTCGGATTGAAGAACCAGAGGAAAGCCGCCCAGATGGTTGATCCCGGAAGCAAACGAAACCAGCGTGCGCGTCGAGGGCTTCTCAAAAACAAGCGCCACTGTTTTTCCTTCCAGCATGCGCAGCGGCCTGGGATTTTTTTTCAGCCTGTACGCCGCGCCAAGAAGAGATTCCACATCCTTCGGCGTTACGTCGGTTATCGATAATAAATCTTCATTCATAACAAGTCTCCCGATGTCGTCGTCCCGGCAGGCCGTAGGCCGTCCCGTCCACGATCAAATCTCAATAGCCGGGACGGTACCGTCTATGGAAACCTCAACAGGAGGTCGGTACCGGGACCCAGCTTTTTCTTTATGATAGACCCCGGACAGAATCTTGCCGGGGCGACGTCAATATCATTTATGGCCCCCAGCTTGGATCAAATGAATCCCCGGTGATGTGTCCCACAGGGTGCGGCGAGCTTCCGTCCGCGCCCATGATATAAACGCGTCGGCGCCCTTCGCGGTTCGAGGCAAAAACGATAAAACGTCCGTCCGGAGACCAGGAAGGGCTTTCGTTGCGGCCCTGCGATTCCGTCAGCGCCTGATTATTCTGACCGTTCGGATCAACCACAAAAATATCAAATATCCCGTCGGCGCGCTGGCGTTCATAAGCGATCCAGTCACCACGCGGCGACCAGGCCGGAGCGTCGGTCCACTGGCCGAAGGTCAGGCGCTTGACGCCCGCGCCGGCAGCGTCCATTACATAAAGTTCCGGGATCCCGGAACGGTCCGAAACAAACACGATCTGCTGTCCGTTCGGCGAAAAGCAGGGACTCGTATTTACGCCGCTTGCATGGGTCAGGCGCCGGATAATGTTCCCCGAACGGTTAATGATAAAAATGTCGGGGGTTTCGCCGCGCGAAAGCGTCAGAGCGATCTCTGTTCCGTCCGGCGACCAGGTTGGAGCGGTGTTCAATCCTTGGCGCATGGACAGCTCATGCAACTCCCCGCCTGGGTAATTAAGCAGGTAAGCATCCGGGTTCCCTTCCCGATAACTGTTGAAAACAACAAGTTTGCCGTCGGGCGACCACTTCGGCAGAAGAGTAATGGAGTTTTCTCTTGTCAGGCGGCGGACGTTTTCCCCGTCGTAGTCCATGACGTAGAGTTCCTTATGGCCGCTTTTGTCATTGGCGAACACTATGCGCGTGTGCGCCAGACCCGGCTGCCCGGACATCTGATAAGTCAGTTGATCGGACATTAGATGCGCCAGCCGTCTTATTTCAGACCTGGTTCCTGTCCCCTGTTTGCCAAAGAGCACGGTGTTGCGGGAAACGTCGTAAACTTTTACGTCGAGCTCCACGGCGTCTCCCAGCACGTTGACCGAGCCTGAAATCAGCACCTGCGCGCCGAGCCCGGACCATGCCAGGGAATCCACCTTGTTGTTCGCCGGCGCAGGGCCGCCTTCTGTAACGGAAAAAAGCCTTTCAAACAGCAGGTCTTCCCTGATTATTGAGCGCAGCATGGCTGCGACGTTCTTCGAATCCGGGTCATCCGCCGAAGAGAATGACGCCAGCCCGACGCCCAATGCCTTGCCGCCGGAACCGTAGGCTTCGAGGCCCATGTAAACTTCGGTGGCGGAAGCGATTGAACATAATGTCGACACCAACAGTGTCATTCCGAGGAGGCGATTCCAATTTCTCATAGATAGAGCCGACGTGGGAATCTCAGCCATTTGGCCCGTTTATACTTCTGAGATTGCCACGGTCGCCGGTAAAACCTGGCGACCTCGCAATGACATAAACAGAACCTTACTCAGAACCGGACTCCAGTGATGTGAGGGCCTGCCTGGCGGGGCCGGCCTGGGCAGAGTGCGGATAGGTTTTGATCAGCGCTTTGAAAACCGCTGCGGCATCCTGCTTCTGCCCCGTCTGCCCGAGAGCTACCGCCTTCTTATATAAAGCCCTGGGCGCGCTCTCGCTTTTGGGATAGGATTCAACCACCTTGTCATACTCCGCCACGGCTGAAGTCCAGTTCTTGCGAGCGAATTCGCATTCGCCGATGTGATACTGCGCTTCCGAGGCAAGAGAGCTGCGCGGATACTGCGAAACGAAATTCCGCAACCCGACGATGGCAAGATCGTATTTGCCTGCATTGTAGTCGTTCAGCGAAATACGGTACTGGTCTTCCGGCGTGGAAGCGGCGGATGTGCCTGCGCCCGTCACCTGCCCGCCGAGAACGCTCATCCGGCGGGTCAGATCCGACTGTATAAAGTCCATTTTTTCGGCAAGCGCGCTCATCTGCTGCTGGCTGGACTCAAGCTGGCTGTTCAGCGCCAGAAGGTTGCCGCTCAAGTCGCTCATTTTGGCGGTGAGATCAGCCTGGTTCTTCTGCAGCTGATTAAGGTCAGCGTCCAGGCGCTGCATGTCCTCCTGAGTGGCAAGCATGCAGCCGCTCAAACTAACAGCAGCAATGAGCAATGCGTACCGCGCAATGAGTTTACTGCCCATTCTCATGCCGTTCTTCTCGTTGCTCATCGCTCATCGCTTATTTTGGCGCTGCCGGGGCAGTTTCCCGTACTTTCGTCACAGCCCTGCGGTTCTGAGACCAGCAGGATTCATTGTGATCCGTGCAGACCGGCTTTTCCTTGCCATAGGAGATGGTGGCGATATGCGCGCCATCCATGCCTAGGGACATGTAATACTCCCTCACTGTAGCGGCCCGGCGCTGGCCGAGGCCGAGATTGTATTCCGTGCTGCCGCGCTCATCGCAGTCGCCTTCAACTAGGACTTCCCAGTTCTTATGGCTGTTTAAAACACCATAATTTTTCTGCAGCGTTTTCCGGGCTTTTGCAGTCAGCGAAGACTGATCAAGGAGGAAATATACCGCCGCCACATCGGGGCTTTCCTGGAACTCCTTGTTCCTTATGGACGGTTCATTCGCGGCCGGCTGGTTAGCCACCGGCACCGGAGGTTTTTCCTGCTGCTTGACCTGTTTCTTGGGACAACCGGTTAAACAAACGGCCAAAAATGCCAGGCTAATACCTGAAATAAACTGCTTGTTCATATTATGAGTCCTCCCTGTGAAAATATTAATTAGTTTAGCAAGTCCGCGAAGAACGGTCTACTCTTTAAGACTCGCGGGGCCGGACCCGAAATGGATGATAAGGATCGCGCCGCCCAGCATCGAAAGGTTCTTCATAAAGTTAATCTGCTGCATCATAGCCATCTGCGGGTCGGTCAGCCCCCAGAACCTGTGCATCGTCAGCGTTACGGGAACCAGAAAGATCACAAGAAGCGCCGCCCCCCACCTGGCCTTGAAGCCAAAAAGAACGCTGAGCGCCCCGAAGAAAGCTATTGCCCCGGACAGCGGTACCAGAACGTTTGGCATGGGAACTCCTGACTGCGCCGCGTAAGCTACGTGGTCGACCCGGAAATGTCCGGGCGCCGCCAAGATAAAGATAAGGCTGTAGAAGATACGTCCCAGCAATACAAGGTATTTCATAAGACCTCCCTTTTCAGTAGCGTCTCCCCGGCAATTTGTAGGCCGGGGTCCATCAAAAAGAACACCTTCTTATGGGTCCCGGTACCGACCTCCTGTTGAGGTTCCCATAGACGGTACCGTCCCGGCTATTGAGATTTGATCGTGGACGGGACGGCCTGAAGCCTACCGGGACGACGACTAATTCAGCAACGTCAATTTTGTTTCAACAGCGGTTTCAGATATCGCCCGGTGTAAGATGCCGGGATGCCGGTTATGGTCTCGGGCGTACCCTCGGCAACGATTCTGCCGCCCGCGTCACCGCCTTCGGGGCCCAGATCAATGATCCAGTCCGCGGTTTTAATGACATCGAGATTGTGTTCGATGATCAAAACTGTGTTGCCGCCGGAAACGATCCGGTGCAGCGCGTCCAGGAGCTTCTGCACGTCGGCATAATGCAACCCTGTGGTCGGCTCATCGAGAATATAAAGCGTGCGCCCTGTAGCGCGCTTGCCCAGTTCCGAGGCAAGCTTCACGCGCTGCGCCTCGCCCCCGGATAAAGTCGTGGAAGACTGGCCCAGGGCTATATACCCCAGCCCGACGTCGTTCAAGGTGCCGAGTATCCTCGCCAGCAGGGGTATATTCTTGAACATTTCCAGGCCTTCTTCCACAGTCATATTCAGCACTTCGGAAATATTCTTCCCCTTGTACCGGACCTGCAGGGTTTCTTCGTTAAAGCGCCGGCCTTCGCAGACTTCGCACTTCACAAAGATATCCGGGAGAAACTGCATGGAGATCTTGAGCATGCCGTCGCCTTCGCAGTTCTCGCAGCGTCCCCCCTTAACATTAAAAGAGAACCGGCCGGGCTTGTAGCCGCGGCGCCGGGCTTCCGGAAGCCGCGCGAAAAGATCGCGGATTGCGGCATAGGCTCCGGTATAAGTAGCGGGATTGGAACGCGGCGTGCGCCCGATAGGCGACTGATCTACGACAATCACCTTGTCCAGATGGTCCGCTCCCTTTATCGCGCGGAATTTACCCGGCGGCTCCTTCGACTGATAAAGTTTCTGCGCCAGCGCCTTGTAAAGTATTTCGTGCACGAAAGTCGATTTTCCCGACCCGGATACTCCGGTGATTCCCACGAAGCATCCCAGAGGGATTCTCACGTCGATGTTCTTCAGATTGAACTGCCCCGCGCCCAGCACCTCAAGCCAGCGCTTTCCTGTCATGCGGCGCTCGACCGGCACGGGAACCATGATTTTCCCGTTAAGGTATTGTCCAGTCAGGGACCGCGGATTTTCCAGGATATCCCTGAGCGTGCCTTCGGCCACGATTTCACCGCCGTGAACGCCCGCCCCGGGACCGAGATCGACGATCCAGTCCGCGGAGCGGATGGTTTCCTCGTCATGCTCGACGACCACAAGAGTGTTTCCCAGGTCGCGCAGGCGGGTCAGAGTTGCAAGCAGGCGCTCGTTATCGCGCTGATGAAGGCCGATCGTCGGTTCGTCGAGGACATACATCACGCCTACCAGTCCTGAACCGATCTGGGTCGCAAGATGTATGCGCTGCGCTTCGCCTCCCGCCAGAGTCGAGCTCTCCCTGTCCAGAGAAACATAGTCCAGACCCACATTCGATAAAAATGTCAGGCGGCTTTGAATCTCCTTTAAGATCTGCCGCGCAATCAGGCGTTCCTTTTCGCTCAGATTCAAACCTTTGAACATTTCTATCGCCTTCGTAACAGTCAACGAACAGAGCTGGGAGATAGATTTCCCCGCCAGGGTGACTGCCAGCACTTCCTTTTTCAGCCGCGCTCCTTTGCAGACCGGGCAGGTGCGCCGCCGCATGAACCGGTTGTAAACCTCTTCCTTGACGAACTCGGATTCGCTCTCACGGTAGCGACGTTCGAGCTGATTGATGACGCCTTCGAAGTCCTGATCATTCGAACCCCAATGGACTCTGTACTGGCCTCCGCCGTAAAGAATGGTTTTTTTCTGTTCCCGCGAGAGCGATTTCCAGGGTTTATCCCGGGGAATCCGGTTGCGCCTGCAGACGTCTTCCAGAATCTCCTCGTAATATCCCGCCCAGGAACGCTTCCAGCGGTGGGTGCGCGTTGTAACCGGATTGGACCAGGCCTGAACCGCACCTTCGCCGATGGACAGCTGGGGATCAGGAATTACTAGGTCCGGATCAACTTCAAGCTTGGTCCCCAGTCCGTCGCATCCCGGACAGGCGCCATAAGGAGAATTAAAGGAAAACATCCGCGGCTCAATTTCCGGGAGGCTGGTTCCGCAGTTCACGCAGGCATGGTGTTCGCTATAAAGCTTCTTAAACTCCTTCCCCCCTTGAGGGGGAAGGTTGGGATGGGGGGATGGCGTCACATTGCCCCCCACCTCCGTCCTCCCCCTCGAGGGGGGAGGAAGCATTTGACCGTCTATATAAACCAGACCGCGCGATTCGCGCAGGGCTGTTTCAATGGAATCAGCGAGCCTTTCGCGCACTTCCGGTCCCATGACCAGCCGGTCCACTATCAGGTCTATGTGGTGCTTTTTATAGCGGTCGAGCTTTATCTCTTCGTCGAGGCCGATTACCTGCCCGTTCACACGCACCCGGGCAAAACCCGACTGGCGCAGGCGGTTAAAGAGTTCCTGATAGGTACCGATCCGCCCCCGGATCAGCGGCGCCAGCACCTGGATTCTTGTTCCGGCTGCCAGTTTTGAGATCTCATCTATAATCTGCTGGGCGGACTGGGGTTTTATAAGCTGCCCGCAATTGGGACAGTGCGGCTTCCCGATGCGGGCGAAAAGCAGGCGCAGGTAATCGTAAATTTCCGTGACAGTGCCTACCGTCGAGCGCGGGTTGTGCGAAGGCGTCCTTTGCTCGATGGCGATCGCAGGCGAAAGGCCTTCGATCAGGTCCACATCCGGCTTTTCCATCAGCTCCAGAAACTGGCGGGCATAAGCCGAAAGGCTTTCGACATAGCGGCGCTGGCCTTCGGCGTAAATGGTGTCAAAGGCAAGCGACGACTTTCCCGAGCCGGACAGACCGGTGATCACAACCAGCCTGTTGCGGGGCAGCTTCAGCGTAATATTTTTCAGATTATGCTGACGGGCCCCGCGAATAACGATATAGTCCTGTTCCATCAGCTTAATTCTAACAGTAAAATAGTTCTAATGAAGCGCCTCCTTATTCCCCTGCTGTTCATATGTCCTGTCTTTCCAGCTCTGACCAGCGCCGATGCGCCACATACCTTTCATTTCGGTTTAAAGGCTGAGCCTGAGGGAAACATCCCTATGGCTTTCCCATTCGGCCTGGAAACCGGGCAATCCAAGGTATCGGCTACGGCGGCCCTTGAAGCAAAGGGTTTTCAACGGGACAACTACGACAAGGATTTCACTTTCTGGGACATTCCTGCGCACAGTATCGAATACAAGACTTTCAAACCAACATCTCTTGCGCTCACATACAGAAACGACAAACTCATACAGGCCACACTCGTGCAGCCTGCGGTGGAAGACTGCCAGGACATAATGACGATATTCCAGGACTCAATCGACTACATCAAACACCGTTACGTGTATTCGCCGGAGAACATTCGCACCTCTCCTCAGTTCGGCAGCAACAACTGCGTTTCCTACATGAAGTCCGATCAGAACGGCTGGGAGGTGGTCACCAACGACTATGCCGTGAGCATCGATTCCAACTGGAAGAACTTGAAATACAGCCTGTTCGTAACCTACACAAACACTTCCCTGTACGACAGTAAATAAATTCTAAGCCGGACGCTGAAGCAGCGTGTCGGTTGGCGGATGGGTAGTGTCTGTATTCGGGTGATCAAGGTTGTAGTGCAGGCCGCGGCTTTCCTGCCGCATCATGGCCGAGCGGATAACGAGTTCCGCCACAGTGGCGATATTGCGCAGCTCAATCAGGTCTGATGAAACGATGAAGTCCCAGTAATACTCCTGGATTTCCTGCTGCAGCACCTCGATCCTCCGGATTGCCCGGGCAAGACGCTTGTCGCTACGAACAATCCCAACATAATTCCACATCAACTGGCGGATTTCATCCCAGTTCTGGCTGATAACAACCAATTCGTCCGGATTACGCGCCTTGCCGGGATTCCAGGGCGGCACGACCTGAGGGCCGAGTTCCGAGGCCCGAGTGCCGAGCAAAGGCTGGGGCTTTGATTCCAAGGCTTTAGACATGGCGTTACTCGGCCCTGTGGTTACTAGGCCCTCGGCCTTGATTGCTTCACAGGCACGATGCGCAAAAACCATACCTTCGAGCAGTGAATTCGACGCCAGACGGTTGGCGCCGTGAAGGCCAGTACAGGCGACTTCTCCTATTGCCCACAACCGGCTGATCGACGTGCGTCCGTCCGCGTCTGTTTTCACGCCGCCGCAGAAATAATGCGCCGCAGGGACCACAGGAATCATGTCTTTTGACATATCAATGCCGAACTTGAGCGTCTGGCTGTAAATCATCGGGAACCGCTTTTTGAGAAACTCTTTGCCTTTATGCCGGATATCCAGATAGACGTAAGGTTCCCCCCATTTTTTAAGCTCGGAATCTATGGCGCGCGCCACAATGTCGCGCGGGGCAAGCTCGCCTGCAGGATGATACTGCCGCATGAAAGACTCTCCGTTGCGCCGCCGCAGGATTCCGCCTTCGCCACGGACCGCTTCCGAGATCAAAAACGACTTCGCCTGGGGATGGTAGAGGCACGTGGGATGGAACTGGACAAACTCCATATTCGCCATGACTGCGCCGGAACGGTATGCCATGGCCATCCCGTCTCCCATCGCCACATCCGGGTTAGAGGTGTAGAGATATACCTTCCCCGCTCCGCCAGTTGCCAGGATCACCGCTTTATTAGCCGTAAATGTCCCGACGAGCCCGGTTTTTTTGTCCAGAACGTACGCGCCCAGGCAGGATATTTCTCCGGGCTGAGGGCTTTTCCCGAGTTTGCCGGTAGTAATCAGATCGACGGCCACTTGATGATCAAGCAGGCGGATGTTTGCGCATAACTGCGCCTGCTTGAGCAGGGTTTTGGCGATTTCGGAACCAGTATAATCGCCCGCATGCAGAATGCGCCGCCTGCTGTGCCCGCCTTCGAGCCCGAGTTCGTACGGATGTTCGGTGTTTCGTCCCCTCTTCGGGCCGTCTCCCAACGATTCATCCGACGGATAATAGGCGGCACGGGAAAACACCATTCCCCACTTTGCGAGTTCTTCGATGCATGACGGCCCCGCTTCCACGACAAGGCGGACAACATCCTCATGACAAAGGCCCGCGCCCGCACGGAGCGTATCCTGCGTATGCTGCTCAAAAGAGTCGTCTTTGGATACCACTGCGGCAATGCCGCCCTGGGCATTGGACGTATTGGAGTCTAGAAAATCCCGTTTCGAAAGGACCGTCACCGACCCCAGCTGTGCCAGCTTGATCGCCAGGCTGAGGCCGGCGATCCCGCTGCCTATGATAAGGTAATCCGATGCGATTGGTTCACTCATGTAATTATGACGTTATCGATGAGTCTCGTTTTTCCTATCCGGACTGCGATAGCCAGAAGCGCGGGCCTGCGTATTTTGTTCATGGGTTCGAGCGTCAACGGGTCGGCGATGGAAATGTAATCGAGTCTTGAACTGGGAATCGTAGATATTACCTGGCTCAGACGTTTGATCAGCCGGCCTGAATCGAGCACGATTTTCTGCTCAACCAGCTCGCGTCCCAGATAAAGCGACTGATAAACCTTTACGGCCTCCTCCCGTTGTTTCCGCGAAAGATATCTATTGCGCGATGACACCGCCAGGCCGTCCGCTTCCCGGATGGTCGGGCAGGCCACCACATGAACCGGCATGGAGAGATCCTGAACCATGCGCTGAATTACGCGGACCTGTTGATAGTCTTTCTCGCCAAAATAAGCGCGGTTGGGCTGAACCAGATTGAACAGTTTTAAAACTACCGTTGCCACGCCTTTAAAATGCCCGGGCCGGAAAGCGCCGCAGAGATTCGCTGTCAGAGGGCCGGACAATTCAACCGATGTGCAAAAATCATTTGGAAACATTTCCTGTGGGGACGGGCAGAAAAACACATCGACGTGTTCCCGGAGGCACAGAGACTTATCGGCAGACAGAGGCCTGGGGTAGGCCTTAAAATCTTCCTTCGGTCCGAACTGGAGCGGATTCACGAAAACGGAAACGATTACTTCCTCGTTTTCCTTCCGCGCACGCCTGATCAGCGAGACATGCCCGTCGTGAAGAGCCCCCATTGTCGGCACAAAACCGATTGATATTCCCCGGCTTTTTGTGCGGAAAACATACGCCTGCATTTCCTGGCATGTGGTTATGATTTTCATGATGGGTCCTTTCCCAAAGACGTCACCCCCGAAATCCGTAATTGGGGGTCCAGTCTCTTAAATAAAAACTTCTGGATTCCCGTCCCAGAACACGGGACGGTCCCTTCCATTAGATTTAATAGGATTGGGACCGCCAACGACATGCGGGAATGACATTCCTAAAAATATCTCCGAAAAAAATCGACGAGGCGTTTTTCGTATTCCTGCGGCATCAACCGCCAGGGGTCGCCATGATCCGCTCCGGGAACCACCCAGCACTCCTTCGGTTCTCCCGCAGCATGATAAAGCGCGTCAAAGTCCGCCATGGGTATACGAAAATCGCGTTCTCCTTGAATCAAAAACACGGGCCGCGGCGCTATGTTCCTGATCGCCTTCACAGGGTTAAAATCATTGATCCAGAATCCCAGACGCAGCCAGGTAATTCCAAATCCAAGCCAGACCAGAAAGTACGGCAGGCCATGGTAATGCCAGCCATAATGTCTGATGGTTGTTATCACCGAAGCGAAAGAACTTTCCGCGGCAACCGCTTCAATTCCTTTATCCTCCGACGCTCCGGAGATTGCCACTGCCGCGCCCAGAGAATGTCCATATACCGCCAGACGGCGGGCTTGCTGCGTTTTTTCTGATCTTAAAAACCGCAGCGCCGCTCTGAAATCCCTCAGTTCGAGCGTGCCAAGGGAGGTGTATCTTCCTTCGCTGCCGTCGTGCCCTCTAAAATTGTAATAAAAAAGGTTCCAGCGACCATCGGCGGCAAGACATACGGTGTTTAGAAGCGTGTCCCCGGCATTGGACCCCAGTCCGTGATGGACAATTATTGTTCTGTCAGAGCCTTTTGGCGCGGGAACAAACCAGCCTGCAAGCACGAGTCCGTCTTCGGTTTTAAAACGGACGTCTTCATATTTCAGGCCAAAATCGCCAGGCTTGTAAGGAGTCGCGAGGTACGGTATGGCCGTCATGGCGAGTGATCCCTGCAGCGAGATCACCGCAATGGCAAAAATTATCGCGGCAAGGAGCCATCCGGAAAGAATCAGCACGGGCGAGACCTATGAATAGGAGTGTTCCTTATTCGGGAAGCGCCGGTTGCGAACATCCTGTCCGTACGCCAGAGCGGCGCTGCGGATGCTCTCGCGCAGGCGCGCATAACGTCTTACGAACCGCGGCAGCGGATCTGGAGTTATTCCAAGGAGATCGTCGATGACAAGAACCTGGCCGTCGCATCCGGGACCCGCGCCGATGCCGATTGTGGGGACAGAAACCGCTTTAGTGATCTTCTCCCCGAGATCACTGGGAACACATTCCAGAACTATCGAGAAAACTCCCGCCCGTTCCAGAGCGCGCGCGTCGGAAAGAATGCGCTTCCCTGCCGAAGCCTCGCGTCCCTGGACTTTGAAACCGCCAAAAAGATTCACTGACTGCGGCGTCATGCCGATATGACCCATCACGGGGATCTTCGCTTTGAGCAGCTCTTTGATCACCGGAACCATTTCCGCGCCGCCTTCGATTTTTACGGCTTCGGCGCCGCCTTCTTTGAGCATTCTGCCGCAATAGCGCAAAGCTTCCTGAATGGAGACATGATAGGACAGATACGGCATATCGCTGACAAGCAGCGCCCGGCTGTTTCCTCTTGCGACTATGCGGGTGTGGTAAAGCATGTCTTCAACCGTGACGGGCAGTGTCGAGCTGTAGCCCAGTTTGACCATGCCAAGCGTGTCTCCCACCAGAATCACATCGATCCCCGCCTCGTTCAAAAGACGGGCAGTTGTATAGTCATAGCAGGTCAAGGCCGCGATCTTTTGACCACGCTCCTTGAAAGCTTTTAATCCGGGAACGGTGACTTTACCTCCCGTCATCCCGGCAAGATGTAAGCCGGGATCCAGCCGTTTGGATGTCAACATCACTGGGCCCCGGGTAACGGATTTCCGGGGCGACGTCATATTGCGTTTTTGTTCAACCATTTCTTCACTTCCTGAATAGCGGTTTTTACAAATTCCCGGTTATTGATCTCGGGATGGGGCACGATCAACCGCTCCTCATGAATCTGCTGGTCGCCATAGAGCAGGATGTCCAGATCTATGGCCCGCGGCCCCCAGCGCTCTTTTCGTACGCGGCCCAAGTCACGCTCAATGCCCTGCAGACGATCCAGCAGCGACAGAGGCTCAAGCGTGGTCTCGACGGCAAGGACTCCGTTCATGAAATCCGGCTGATCCGTTTTCCCTGCGGGTTTCGTCTCGCGCAAAACTGATTGTTTCAGGACGCGGATGCCAGGCATCTCTCTTACGAGACGCACGGCTTCTTCAATATTTTTGACGCGATCGCCCAGGTTACTGCCCAGGCCGATAAAAACGATTTGTTTTGTCATCGCGAGTTCGCCATCCGTTTGGCGACCGTGGCGATCTCAGTCGTTTCCCAAAAAGGCTGGGATTGCCACGTCGCTTTGCTCCTCGCAATGACGGCGACTTCTACCACTTGATCTTCTTGATGCGTTCAACGGCTTCGCGCAGGCGGGGTTCCTCTACCGTCAGGGCAAAGCGCACAAAGCCTTCACCTGAAGATCCGAATCCCACGCCAGGCGTGCAGATTACCCCCGCTTCATCAAGCAGCCGTCCGGCTACCTGCGTAGAGGGAACACCTCCGGGAGTGTGCGCCCAGACATAAAAAGTCGCAGAAGGCGGTTTGATCCTCCATCCCGCTTCGTTCATCAGCCGGACGAAAAGATCGCGGCGGGATTTATACAACTCGCGCATGGACTCGACGCAATTCCACGAACCGGTGAGCGCCGCAACGGCAGCCTCCTGCACCGCCTGGAAGGCGCCCGAATCAAAACTGTCCTTAATCTGGGAAAGACCGCGGATCAGTTCCGCGTTGCCGCAAACCCAGCCGATGCGCCATCCCGTCATGTTGAAGGTCTTGGAAAGCGAATGAAATTCCACACCTACCTCTTTTGCTCCCGGGATTTCAAGGAAACTTAGCGGCGGCTGATCGAAATACATCTCCGAGTAAGCATTGTCATAGGCCACAATGAGTTTATGTTCACGCGCGAACGCAACGACTTCCTCAAGAAATACCCTCGGCGCGCAGGCGGCAACCGGGTTATTCGGATAATTCAAAAACAAAATCCGGGCGCGTTTGAGAATATCCTCAGGAATTGTCTTCAAGTCCGGCAGAAAACCCCGATCTTCCTTCAACGGCATCGGGTAGGGCTCGCCCCCGGCGAAAAGCGTCGCATTCTTATAGACCGGATATGCCGGATCAGGGACCAGAGCGACATCATCCGGGTTAAGAAAAGCCAGAGGGAAATGTCCTATGCCTTCCTTTGAGCCGATAAGAGAATAAACCTCCGACGCAGGATCAAGCTGAAGCTGAAAACGCTTCTTCATAAACAGACTGATCCCCTGACGGTATGCCTGCAGGCCCGCGCCGAAAGGATACTGGTGATTCTCGGGTTTAGCGAGCGCGCGCTGCCCGGCTTCAACGATATGCTCAGGCGTAGGCTGATCCGGATCGCCCACTCCGAGGGAAATAATATCCACGCCGCGCTCGACAGCAGCTTTTTTCTTGCGATCGATCTCCGCAAACAAATATGGCGGAAGTTTTTCTATTCGCTGACTAAATCGCATTACTTCATCTCCAGAACGTCGTGCATGTTATAAAGCCCCGGCTTTTTGCCGACAATCCATTTCGCGGCCTGCAGAGCGCCAGCCGCCAGGATATCGCGCGATTCCGCGTGATGGAAGATTTCGAGCCTGTCCGCCGGACCGGTAAAAATGACCTGATGATCCCCTACAACTTCCCCTTCTCTATGGCATTCATAACTGACTTTTCTGCCTGTAGCCTGTTCAATCAGACTGCCGGCATAAAGCGCAGTGCCTGACGGCTTATCCTTTTTATGGACATGGTGCGTCTCCACAATTTTAACGTCGTAAGACGGCAGCGCCCGAGCGGTCTGAGCGGCGATGCGAAAAAAAACATTTACCCCAAGACTCATATTAGGAGCCTTCACCACCGGCAACTCACGCGCGATTGCGGAAATCGTCTTTTCCTGATCAGCGCTGAATCCGGTAGTGCCTATAACGCACGGAACCTTGAAACCCCGAAGAACAGGCAAAAGAGCGGCCGTGGCTGAAGCAATGGTGAAGTCGACCACAACGTCGGCCTTTTCCAGAGGCCCGGTGTCGGCGCCGGTGGGTATGCCGTCTTTGGATTTTTTCGAATCGTCGGCCTCCAGGCCGTAAATCACTTCAAACCCGCCGTCTTGAAGCGCCAGTTCGCAGATGCGAGTGCCCATCCTGCCGCAAATACCGGCGATCCCGAGCTTAAGCACGGCTTGCTCCCTGCACGAAAGGACAGGATTTCATCGCGGCGATAAGCTTTTTGCGCGGCTCGGGACTCATGGGCATCAGCGGCAGGCGCAGTTCGTCTCGACAAAGCCCCAAATGAGCCATGGCGGCCTTTACAGGTATCGGGTTGGTCTCCAGGAAAATTGCCCGCATCAGCGGGAACAGCCTGAAATGAATTTCCCTCGCACGCGTAACATCCCGCGCCAACATGGCGTGACAAAGATCGTGCATAGCCTGAGGGGTCACATTGGCCACCACGGAAATTATACCCTGCGCGCCAATCGCCATAAGAGGAACTGTTAAAGAATCGTCTCCGGAAAAAACGACGAAATCCCTGCTCAGCGCGGAAAAGAGCTGGCTGGTGTAATCCATGCTTCCCGAAGCTTCCTTTATCCCCACGATCGTTCGGCAGGTTTCAGCGAGACGGATTACGGTCTCGACCGGCATATTGATTCCGGTACGTCCGGGGATATTGTAAAGGATCAGCGGCAGAGGAGTGGCTTTCGCCACCAGACGGAAATGTTCGAAAAGACCGGCAGGCGTCGGCTTATTGTAGTAAGGCACTACTAGAAGCGCTCCCTGCGCACCGGCTTTGTAAGCGTGACGCACCAGCCCCAATGTTTCTTCGGTTGAGTTCGATCCCGCTCCCGCCACTACGGGAATACGTCCGCGCGCAGCTTTAATAACTATTTCCGTTACGCGGCGATGTTCTTCATGAGAAAGCGTGGCGGATTCGCCTGTGGAACCGCAGGGCACCAGCCCGTCAGTCCCGTTCTTTACATGATATTCGACCAGCGCCTTGAGCCGGGGTTCGTCAATCCGGCCGTTTTTCATCGGTGTGACAAGCGCGACATAAGATCCCTGGAACATAGATGCCTCCACTTTCGTGCCTCCTCCCCCCATCCAACCTTCCCCCTCAAGGGGGGAAGGAGAAGTCAGTATTTAAAGAGTAATTTTCCCGGTAAACGTTAAGCGCACAGGGCCTTTCAACGTCACACGCGTCACCGGGTGTTTTTTATCCTGCGGGTGCAGATCGAAATCCACGACCAGCACATCCCCGCCGCGCACGCGGCAATGCACGGGAGCGCGTACCATCCCGCGCAGCGCCATGACTATGGCGCTGGCGCTTACTCCGGTACCGCATGCGAGCGTTTCAGCTTCGACACCGCGTTCATAAGTTCGAACCGACAGAGTATTGTCATTCAAACGCTGAACAAAATTCACATTTGCTCCCGAGCGCCCAAAGACTTTATGGAAGCGCAGAGCGCGCCCTACGCCATTAACATCAACATCATCCACGCGGCGCACCAGCATTACGACATGCGGGACTCCGGTATTGATATGGGAAACGGGGTAAACGCATCCTCCCACCCGGATCGAAAAAGGCGGCCAGTAATCATTAGCGTCTCCCAGTTGAATTTCGGCGACATCGCCGTGGACTTCTCCATGAATCAGGCCTGCGTCGGATTCAAAACTGAAAGCTCCCCGTACAATGTTCAAATGCCGCGCCAGCCACGATATGCAGCGGCCGCCGTTGCCGCACATCGACGCGCGCGACCCGTCGGAGTTGTAATAGATCATCCGAAAATCGGCTTTCCGGCTGTTTTCAATCAAGAGAAGACCGTCGGCGCCGATCCCTTCCTGCCGGCAGCAAAGTTTTTTCGCCCATCGAGAAACATCCGCAGGAAATTTTTTTTTGCGGTTATCTACAAGGATAAAATCGTTCCCCGACCCGCTCATTTTAAAGAAGGGAATGGTTTTCAAGGAATATGCTCTCCACGCACCAGATCATTCAGCGTTTCCCTGTCCCGAACAACCGTCCATTTGTCGCCGTGTACCATCACTTCCGGAGGCCTTGGCCGGGAATTATATTGTGACCCCATTACGAAACCGTAGGCTCCGGCGGTTGCCACAGCCAGATATTCCTGCTGATCCGGCAGAGGCATCTTTCTCCGCCTAGCCAGGTAATCCCCGGTCTCACATATCGGCCCGACGATATCCGCCGTAACGTTCCTGCCTTTTTTCCTGGCCAGCGGATAAATGCTGTGATAAGCGTCATAAAGAGCCGGGCGCGCAAGGTCGTTCATAGCGGCATCTACTACGATAAAGTGCTTCCCTCCCACATCTTTACGGTAAAGCACCTGGGTCAGCAGCAGGCCGGCATCGGCCACGAGATAGCGACCAGGTTCCATAAGCAGGGTTAAAGGCCTGTCGCCGAGCATGTCTTTCATCGCCTGGGCGAGATGCTTCGGCTCAGGAGGTTTTTCATCGCGATAACGCACGCCTAATCCTCCGCCGATATCCAGATAACATAGTTCCATGCCTTCCGATACCAATCGATCTGTTATCTCCAGCATCAGTTTCAAAGTCTTAACATAAGGATCGACCCGAATTATCTGAGAACCGATATGCGCCTGAATGCCCAGCAAATTGATGTGCGGGAATCTGGCCGCAAGCCGGCAGACTGCCAGAGCTTTACCGATGGGTACTCCAAATTTATTTTCTTTTTTCCCGGTAGTGATGTGGTCATGTGTTTCCGCATCAACGTCCGGATTTACCCGGATCGATACGGGAGCGGTTTTACGCAAAGCGGAAGCGACAGCTTCTATGGCATAAAGTTCTTCAACCGATTCCACGTTAAACAGCAAAATACCGGCATCGAGCGCCGCTTTGATTTCATCCTGCCGTTTTCCCACTCCGGAAAAAACAATTTTCCCCGCAGGAATGCCCGCTCTGAGCGCCCGGAAAAGTTCTCCAACGGAAACTATATCCGCTCCAGCTCCGGCCTTGGCCAGCACGGACAACACTGCTCCGGTAGAATTAGCTTTTACGGCAAAAAGCACCAGGCGCTTCTGCGGATGAAAGGCGTCATTGAAGCTGTGAAAATTATCAAGGATGCGCCGCCTGCTGTAGACATAAACAGGAGTGCCGACATCCCGGACGATGGATGAGAGTACGACATTCTCCATCGTCAGAGCCTGACGCTGATAGCTGAGCAAAGGAGGCAATAGAGACATATTCTTATCGCAGTTGAGCCAGCAGCTGCTGGTTGTAATATTGAACCGCTTCTGTCGGCTGAAGAGACTGGACAATTTCCGCTTCAGCCCTTGATCCCTTCCGGTCGCCCCTGTAGATCAGCGCCCATGCGCGGAGAAAATGCACCAGCGGGGATTGCGGATAGTTCCGCGTCAGGTGCGAGAACAGGCGGTCTGAATCATCATACCGGTGAAGCTGGTTATAAAGCATCGCCAGATGCATGCGCACATCCTCTCGCTGGCGGTCAGACCTGAGGGCTTTTTCCCACGCGGCGCATGCGCCTTTATCGTCTTTCTCCCGGAGAAGAATTTCTCCGAGACGTATGTCATAGTCAGCCAGCGGCACTTTTTCGCCGGCCTTTTCCAGAATCTGTTTAGCCTGCGCTACATTGCCTTTGCGCATGAAGCAATCGGACATTTTAAGGTATGTCTGCGGCTGAGGAGATATCGCCAGCGCTTTTTTATACAGATCAACAGCGCGATCCAAGTAACCAAGCTGCTGATAGACTTCTCCAAGCTCCTCCAGAGGTTCCCGTTTCCCTGGGCGCATTTTTATGCAACGCTGATAGGCCTGAGCGGCATTCAACGGCAAATCGATATGCTCGTAAAGCCTGGCCAGCGCCAGATTGCCTTCCCAGGATTTGGGATTGTCATGCAGCGCATCCTGATAAGCTGATACCGCACCGCTGTAATCTTCCGTTGCTTCGCGCATTTTCCCAAGCTGGATGGAATAGGAGACACGTTCGCTACGGGAGGGACGTGACGCCAGCAAAAGCTCATACTGACGCGCCGCCTGCACGTAGTCTGAGGAATCGCGAAACGTTTCCGCCAATTGCAGACGCAACAGCTGAACTCTGGCGAAATTACCGTGTTCCGCCGCATCATCGATCTGCCTCTGCAAAATACCGACAGTCAGAGAGGAGGCTGCGGATACAGCGCCTGTAAGCATCATGATCAGAAACCCTGATCCCACTCCAAATTTCATAACGATTTTTTTCCCAAAATGTAATCGAAGTTCCGGTCAATAAGCAGTTTCTTTATTCCCGGAATAGCCCGTCTGGTCGCTGCAATACCGGCGTCGATGCATTCCTGAGACCGGTAGATGTCCATGGCGCCGACATCTCCCAATTGCGGGCGAATGACGATATCCGCTCTCGCCAGTTCATCGTTCGACATGCTCTGGCTCTGGATGTAGATAGCCTGGTTCAAGATTCCCAGAATGCTTTTGGGCTGAAACTTTGAAAAATCAGCCGTGACATCAACGGCAATTATTATTTTCGCTCCCAGAAGCTGCGCCAGATCGGTGGGGATATTGCTGACCAGGCCTCCATCGATCAGATACCGGTGGCGAAAAAGCACCGGTTCAAACAGCCCGGGTATTGTTGCGGAAGCCCGCGCAGCCAAGGCTACAGGGCCTTCAACGAAAACGACTTTTTCTCCTGTCTGGAGATCTGTGGCCACGCATCCGAACGGTATTTTCAGCTGGTCGAACCTGATATCTCCCATATACTTCTGCAGATAAGCTTCCATATTTTCATTCGATAAAGCGCGTTCCGTAACCAGCAGCCGCATAAGAGAAAAGCGCGAATAATTCGTCAGCAAATGCCATCCAACAACCTGGCTTAGTTCCGCCAATTTGTCCGCAGGAAGGCCTGCGGCGTAAAGCGCCCCGATGAGCGCCCCGACGGAAGTGCCGGTAATGATGTCCACGGGAATGTTCTCTTCGCTCAGGACTTTGAAAACTCCGATATGCGCCATGCCGCGGGCGCCTCCTCCGCCAAGAACGATGCCGACCTTAAGGTCATGTTTTTCCGGCAGAGTCTGGTAACGCTCCCAGAGGATATTCATTAAAAAATCGTCTTCCGAAGAGACCGGACCTTTTGTCGCAGAAGCGTTTACGCCCGGCACAACGATTACCACGACCAACATCGCTAAAAAAATTCGCCTATTCATTGCTAAGGTTATCCAGACTGTGACCCACCGCTTTTTCAAGCAGGGCGAGCGCCACCAACTGCCCGTGAACGGCTTCCTGATAACGCAACTGGGCGGCCAGCGTCAGGCACTCCGCTTTCGATTTAGCGAAAACCTGGCCCTTTCTTGCGCGCAATTCTTCCGTCATTTCCTGCAACCGCCTGTAATCTTCTTTCCTCGGACCTATCTCATTCTGCCAAAATTTGTATTTGGTGAACGCTTGACGCACCTCGGTTTGAATCTGATCGCTTGTCTCCGCGCGCTTTAAGGTCGCCTGCCGGTATTCCGCGCGCCTTTCGTGGACTTTCGCCCAGCCGTAAAACATATCCGAAATGGAAACGGGCAGGCTGACATTCAGCGTCCCTGCCCAGTTAACCGTTTGAAAACTCAAGTCAGTACTCGATCTTTCATAAGAAGCTCCGACGCCTACGGTAGGCGTTCGCTCCGCCAGCGACAAACTGACTCCGAGAGCGTCCAGCTGCTCCTCATATTCCGTCTGCCTCAATTCGTAGCGGTACTGCGCTGCCCAGGCCAGCATTTTCTGCAGGTCGATATTTACCGGATGAGTCTCAAGTTTCCCTTGGAGGACAACGTTTGTATTCAATTCAATATTCAGCGTGCGCAAATAGAACAGTCTCGCCTCATCTTCAGCCAGGGATGCTTCGGACATTTCCGCACGGACGCGGCTGATTTCCCCTTCAAGATCTATACGTTCGCTCAACGGAGTTTCCTCGTCCGAAGAAAGATGTTTCAGATGACGGAGAGCTTCAGCGTATTCGAGACTTTTCTGCTGGGCAAAAATCAGGTCGTAATAAGACTGCTTGGCTGAAGATTCTACTTTCGTAAAGAGCGCGTCATTCAGGCTTTTGGCCCGGTCATAAAGGATGTTCGCCTGACGCAGGGTATTGCGGGAGCGGCCTCCGGCGTAAATCGTCTGATAGACATCGGCGCGCGCCGTATAAAGATATTTATCGAGGCTGTTTGTCAACAACGTCGAGCCCAGAGCAGGCTGTATTAAAAGCGGGCGGGAGCTGTCTACGCTGAACCGGCTCCAGTTGGCGTTCAGATCGAGCTTTGGGAAAAAAAGCGACTCGGATTCGCGAACGCGCTGCTGAGCGATTTCCACGTCCTCACGGGAATCCAGCAGCTCATGCGAATTTTCCAGCGCGATTTTAATGCTTTCCTGAAGTCCAAGAGTGCGCGAGGGCAGGATCTCCTGCGCGCAAGTGAAAGTGGCGAAACAGATCGCCGCCGGGAAACAAATATTCCGAGAAATGGCGCGGATGGTTTTGGGATTCAATGAATCAGCCGTTTTAAATGGGCGATCTGCTGGCGCACGCGATGCGGCGAAGTCCCGCCTTCGGAATCCTTCACATGAACAACCTGGTCAACCGACAGTACCTGGAGGGCTCCGGCATCGAATTTCGAATCAAATCGCCGCAGTTCTTCTATAGTCAGTTCGTCCAGCCGTATGTGCTGATGCTCGCAATAGGCCACAATGCGCTTCACAACACCGTGCGCTTTGCGAAAGGGTACGTCCTTTTCCGTTAGGTAGTCCGCGAGTTCTGTCGCCGCCAGGAAACCCCTGTCGCAAAGGGCATGCATGCGTTCTTCCTTTATCACCATTGTGGCTATCATCGGCGTAGCCACGGCAAGGCATCCCTGAAGAGTATCGACCGTATCGAAAAAAGGCGGCTTGTCCTCCTGCAGGTCCCGGTTATATGAAAGCGGCAGACCTTTCAATATCGTCAGCAGGGCGAACAGGTTGCCGTAAATCCGTCCGGTTTCGCCCCGGATGATTTCCGCGACATCAGGATTGCGCTTCTGCGGCATTATCGACGAACCCGAAGTAAACTCGGTTTCCAGCCGGATCATATTGAATTCGGGACTGGACCATATAACCAGTTCCTCAGCAAGACGGCTCAAATGGGTCATTACCAGAGCCGCCGCGGAACCGAATTCCACAAGAAAATCACGGTCGGATACGGTATCGATAGAATTCGCGGTTATCCGGGGAAAATTTAACAGTTTCGCAACATAACCTCTGTCGATTGGAAACGAGGTCCCGGCCAGGGCGGCGCTGCCGAGGGGCATTTCATCGGCGCGTTTGCGCGCGTCCGACATCCGTCCCTTGTCGCGTTCAAGCATCCAGGCGTAGGCCAGAATGTGATGCGCGAATAAAACGGGCTGCGCATGCTGCATATGAGTGAATCCCGGCATCACAATCGAGCAATTTTCCTCAGCGATGAACAGAATCGCCTTCTGGAGACGTCTGATCTCCTGAATAATCATATCGATCTGATCGCGGAGATAAAGCCTTAGATCGAGAGAAATCTGATCGTTCCTACTGCGCGCGGTGTGCAGTTTCCCACCGACAGGTCCGATTCTCCGGATCAGTTCGCGTTCTATCGCATAATGAACATCCTCTTCCTGCGGGAGCGGCTTATTCTTCAGCAGATCCCGGGAAATGGCCTCCAGCCCTCGGATAATGCGCTGCGCGTCGCGGGACGGGATAATCCGGCATTTCGACAGCATTCGGGCATGCGCGATGCTCCCAATAATATCGTAAGGCGCCAGACGGATGTCATATGAAAGCGAAGCAATAAATTTTTGTGGATTCACTTTGATGTCCTTTTTAGTAACGCCTGAACTTTAATTGGCAACCCATATAGATTTATAAACCCTTCAGCGTCGCGCTGATTGTAAACCGCGTCGGCCCCGAACGTTGCAAGCTCTTCCCAGTAAAGCGAATCCGGAGATTCCCGCCCGTCGACGATCACGCTGCCTTTATAAAGCTTCAGCCTCACAACTCCGTTCATGCGCTTCTGCGTCTCTGAAACGAATGCGGAAATGGCTTCCCGGTACGGCGTATACCAGAGACCATTGTAAATAAGCTCACCCATCCTGCCGGAAAGCGCCTGTTTGGCGTGCAGCGTGTCCCGGTCGATGACCAGCGATTCCAGCTCGCGGTGCGCGGCGTAGAGGATGGTCGCCCCCGGAGCTTCATACACGCCGCGGGATTTCATTCCAACGAGGCGGTTTTCCACCATATCCACACGCCCGATACCGTGCTTTCCGCCAAGAACATGAAGTGTTTCCACCAGCCTGACAGGGTCAAGCCTGCGGCCATTGACTGCCACAGGAATGCCTTTTTCAAAACTGATAGTTACCAGCTCCGCTTTCGCCGGCGCTTTTTCCGGATCACATGTCAAAACGAACATATCCGGTCGGGGAGGATTGTCCGGGTTTTCCAGTATCCCGCCCTCAAAGCTCATGTGCCACAAATTCCGGTCGGATGAATAAGGCTTGGATTTTGTAACAGGGACGGGAATCTTATGCCGCAAAGCATAGTCGATCTCATCTTCTCGTGACTTTAATTCCCATTCCCGCCAGGGAGCGATAACCTTAACCTCAGGCATCAACGCCTTGAAGGTCAACTCAAAGCGAACCTGATCGTTTCCTTTGCCCGTTGCGCCATGGCAGACCGCGTCCGCCCCTTCTTTTTTTGCTATCTCTATGACCTTTTTAGCGATTACCGGCCTGGCTATTGAAGTACCGAGGAGATATTTACCTTCGTAAATAGCTTCGGCCTGCAATGCCGGCCAGATAAAATCAGTGACAAATTCCTTCCGGGCGTCAATCAGGTAGGCTTTCGACGCGCCTGTTTTCAGCGCGCGTTCCTTCAGCCCTAGGGTTTCCGAAGCCTGCCCGACATCAACAGCACAGGCAATAACTTCCGCGCCGTAACGTTCTTTCACCCAGCGCAGAATTACGGACGTATCAAGTCCGCCGGAATAGGCGACAACAACCTTTTTAATACTCATATGGCTGCCTTCATTCGTTAGAAAAATTTGAGGATAGTGAATTATAAATCTTTCGGATTTATCGAGTCAAAAATGCTGAGTTGATAAAACCTGCCTCAGCACTTTCAGGGCGAAACGTTTCTCCGCGGCGTTCAGGGCTAAAGGCGGCAGGAAGCGCAGCACCGTATTTTGGGTACAGTTGATCAAAAGACCCTGTTGTCTGCAGGCATGAACGAAATCCAGGGCCGGCTGTTTCAGCTCAATTCCAATCATATAACCGAGGCCCCGTATGTCCTTGACCAGAGGAGACTGGCCGAAAAGCTCTTTCAACTCGCGGTGCAACTTCTCCGCGTCCCTGTTGACGTTTCGCAGGAAAGCGGGGGTGAGGATCTTTAAGACGGCTAGCGCCGCAGAGCATGCGACAGGGTTTGCTCCAAAGGTACTGCCGTGATCACCCGCTCCCAGGACATTGCCCAGCTCGTCCCGTGCCATCATTGCGCCGATCGGCAGACCTCCGCCCAGCCCTTTGGCGAGAGTCATTACATCCGGTGCAACTCCCAGCGATTCATAAGCGAAGAGTCGCCCGGTGCGGCCAAGCCCGCACTGGACTTCATCGAACATAAGAAGAAGCTGGTGTTGATCAGCCAATTGCCGCAACCCCCTGAGAAAGGCAGGAGTCGCAGCATGCAGCCCTCCTTCGCCCTGTACCGGCTCAAGCATTACCGCCGCAGTTTTTTCATTGATCAACCGGGCCACGGAATTAAGATCATTAAACCTGGCAACAGGAAAACCAGGCAGGAGCGGTCCGAAATGATCTCGGAATTTGGGCTGCGGCGTGGCAGATAAGGCCCCAAGGGTCCTGCCATGAAAAGCATTTTCAAAGACGATGATTTCATAACGCCCTTTTTTATCTCCGTAGCGCCGCGCCAGCTTGATCGCAGCTTCATTGGCTTCCGTTCCGGAACTGCAGAAAAAGACCCGTCCGGCGAAAGATCTTTTGCACAACATTTCCGCCAGCCGTGCGGCAGGTTCCGTGTAATAGTAGTTTGAGCTGTGAAGCATCTGCCCGACCTGCCTGCGTATCGCAGTATTCACCTGGGGCATGTTATGCCCTATGCCCGAAACGGCAATGCCGGAAAAAAAGTCCAGATACTTTTTCCCTTTCTCATCCCATACCCAGCTCCCCTTCGCCCTGGTCAAAACCAGAGGATAACGCCGGTAGGTTTGGAAAATATAGCGATCAGTCAGCAGTTTAATGTCGGTAGTTCTAGCCATTTGGTTGAATGAAACGCGTCCCTTCCATTTTTTTGCCGGGCATAATAAGCGCCTCGATATCTTTGCATATGTCCACTTCGCCGACGCCTTTCTGCAAAGCTTCTACGCAGGCGCGCGCTTTGACAGTCATTCCGCCGGTAATAATTTCGTCACTGATCAGCGCATTAACATCGTCTTCAGTGACGCTTTCTATCGGTTTTTTGTCCCGATCGAGAATCGCACCGCTGTCAGTCATGAAAACCAGCCGCGCTGCCCTGCATGCTACGGCCAATGCCAGCGCAAAATCATCCGCATTGATATTGAGCAGCCCGTTTTCCTGATCGACCGCGACCGAATAGAAAACAGGCAATTCAACGGATTTCAGAATTTCATGCAGTACCGTAATATCAACCTGCCGGGGTACGCCTACGCGCCCCAGATCAGATACCGGTTCGGCGATCATGAGGCGGTTGTAAATACCAGAATAGCCTTCCGCATGAACACCGGCAGTTTTAAGAAAGGAAACTATATGCCTGTTGATATTCCCCAGTACGCGCACGACAACAGCCATGGTTTCCTTGTCGGTAAACCGCCGACCATCAACAAAACGTACAGGCAGGCCGGCCTCTTCAACCGCTTTAGAAATTTCTTTTCCCCCGCCGTGAACCAGAATAACCTTCTCCCGGCGGGCAAGCGCGGCAACGTCTTTAAGAAAATTGGAACGGCCGGCATGATCATCCAGCAGGCTGCCGCCGTACTTGATGACAACAGGACGGACGTGCGTTGGCCAATGTTCGGAGTCCGACATCATAATGGATCTCCCGCTGTCGAAGGTTCGGCGTTGACAACTGAACAAGGCCTGAAAAAAGACAGCCTCGTGTCCCCATATTTCTCTTGTCTATAGAGCTCCCAGGCCGGGTCGTCTACCGGAAGTTCTTTGGAGTGATGCTGGCCAACAACAATCCCCCCAGGGCGAAGAACCCGCGCTTCAGCAATTGCGCGAAGCGCCGGCGCGGTCAGATGCAGGGCATTCCAGTTTTGGTCATGGTAAGGAGGGCCCATGAAAATAATGTCGTATGTGCCGCCGAGCGAATGCAGATTCCCGGCCGCGTCCCCTTTGATGACGCGAGCCTTTCCGCTCAAACCAAGCCGCGAAAGGTTTTGACGGATAACGCTGAGGCAAACCGGATTCTTGTCCACAAAAGTGACAGATTCAGCTCCCCGGGACAGAGCCTCGATACCGACAGCTCCGGAACCTGCGAATAAATCCAGGAAAGCCGCTCCAGGAAGGCGCGGCTGCAGAATATCAAAAAGCGACTTTTTTATGCGCGCCAGAATGGGCCTTACTCCGTGCGATTTTGAAACGCTTTTCAGACCTCTTCTTTTCGCCAATCCCGCTATCACTCGCATAGTCGATGCATTATATAAAAACCAGTTTAGACTCAGGTGGACGCCATTTTCCACGGTAACGTAAGATTTTCTGTGTAATTGTCGTTTGAGGAAAGAAAGGGCTATTCTCCAGAGGTTGCTACCAACAACTCTAAGGAGGAATAGCC
>CAZSAL010000015.1:0-51812 GCA_964604825.1 uncultured Elusimicrobia bacterium | reverse complement strand
AAGAGAAATCAAACGGAAATGATGGATCCCCCGCTGACGACCGCGGAGGATGACGCCGGGGGGGCCCACGTCGTGAAGGTATTCAGGTACATAAAAGTCATGGGTCTGTTGGTCCTTCATTTTTAGCCTTTAGGCATATTCCATCACTGGCGATTTTCCTGGATAATTTGTTCATGTTGCCAGCCACGACCGCGCATTCATTGCAACGTTTCATGGCATTGACTCTGGCTGCTTGTCTTATCGCAGATCCGGTCACCGGCAGTTCTTTATGTTTTATTTTCCGCCCCTCGCAGAATATCTCTCAAACTTGGTCTCATAACCTGGGACGTCTCTCGGAAGATGCGATTATACCGAGACTTGTCATTTGCAGACATGAACCCAATCCAGAAAATCCTGTTAGCCCTCGTCTGGCCCGTGGAATGCGGGATTCTCAAATGAGTGCAGGAATTTTTCCATTGCGCCCACCACAGTGGGCTCTGGTTCTGAAACCGGCTGTAGTTATGGCCACTGTAGCGCTGGGAGCCATGAAGCCGGGTATAGTTCACACCTTTGCGCAGGACGACCGCATCCCTGAAGAAATTTCTGAAACCTACCATCTGCCGGATACGACCAGCTTTGAAAAGGTCTTCACAATAATTGCCGTGCTCGGAGGCATCTGGGCAATTTATCAAATCTTGAATACCCTGAGCGTTCGTCGCCTGTGCCGAATTCTGAGTTCCGGTAAGACGGAAAAAGAACGCATTGGCGCGGCGGGCGCGCTCGGAAAGAGTGGAGGTCTGAGGGCTATAAATACATTGTCGATAGCTTTGAAGGACGATCCAGAAGTGGATGTGCGCAAGGCAGCGGTAAGCGCTCTCAGGGAGATTAGGGATCCGCGCTCCATCACCGCTTTTCTGGAAGCCTTAGAAGATCCTGCCGCGAATGTTCGTGAGGAAGCGGTGATGGGGTTGCGGGCGATTGGAGGTCCGCTGGCCATCAAAGCCGTAGCAACGGCTTTAAATGACGATTGGGGCGGAGGCGTCCGCCAGCGTGCTACGCAGGCTCTTGGGGAAATCGCATTACTCGAAGATACGCAGGTTATCGAAGCCCTTGAGGAGGCTACCTACGATAGAAATGATTTTGTCAGCCGGGCTGCTGAAAAGGCTCTCGATAAGATCAGGAATCGGGGAGGGGTTGAAGCAACGCCGGCGGTATTTATTGTTCGCAGACTTTACGGTGTTCCCTGGAAAGTACTGGTTGGCAGACGAGGGATGTGGGGCGTTCGCCGCGCGCAAATTATCGGGTTCTTCAAATGGCTGAGGCGGGCTGGTAATGTGCCCGTGGATTCGGCAATCATCGGCACAACCGGCGAACAGCCGGTCTCTCTCTCCGAACCAAACGACGGGCAGGAGATATCAATAGAGGAGTTGAACCGCAAGGCATTATGGAGTTGCGTTATCTCGCCTCTTTCTCTGATAGCCCTGGTCGTTACCACAACAGCAGTATTTGGCCTCTTCTCTCCTGAATGGTTGATACATACGTTGTCCATGATATGGATAGGCGCCGTCGGCGGGGGAATCATTACAGGAATAGCAGGATGGATTTTTATTAGCGTCTACGAACGTGCGCAGCGTTCTGCGGTGCAGGCTAAGCTGCCCCAGACGGAAGAACCCGCGCCTTCGGTCGCACAAGCAGAGCCTATATCCAGGGCGATTTCGCCGTTGCCATCGTGGAAGCACCGTCTTAAAAGAATTTTGTTATGGTTTTCATTCTGGTCAGTGCCGTTCCTGGCCCTGGCTGCAGCCGCAGCCTTCGGGCAAGGAGACAAAACCGGATTATCGGGAAACGGTTCAAGTTTCATGGAACTGTTAACTGCTAATCGAGGATGGGTGGCGGGGATTCTTGTTGCAGCGCTGGGTTTTGTGGGATTATTTCTTGTGCCTTTGTATTTCGATCCCGTCATTCGTGTGCGGCGCGCCATCAAAAAAGGAGAATTGGATAAAAAAGGATTGCCCGTTTGCGTTCTTTTAAATGCATTGAAATCAAGAGATTGGCGGGTCCGAGAAGCTGTTGTTAAGGTTTTGGGGAAGCCTGGATATACGGAAGCCATTCCAGTTTTTTCCGAGGCTTTAATGGGTGAGCAAGGTCATTTTGAACGTTATATGGGCGTTCGCGATGCCATGGTGTATGCTCTTGGAAAGATTGGCGGTGACGAAGCCGTCGAAGTCTTGTTGATGGTTTTGAAGCATGATGGTAAAAGTTGGTCGGAACGCAAAATTGCGGCGTCGGTACTTGGAAAAATTGGTAATCAACAAGCCATCCCGGACTTGTTGGAGGCCATGAATTCTGATGAGTATCCGGACGTTCGTGCCGCCGCAGCGGTGGCTCTGGGAAATCTTGGATATCCGGTGATTCCCCATTTATTGCAAGTTCTTGACGGTGTTACTAATCCCGATGATTCTATGACAATAAGAGAACTTATCGCAGAAATGGGAATGCCTGCAATATCAGGCTTATTTGAGGTTTTCGTTAACAATGCCTATCTCCGTCATATTGCTGCGCATGAACTTATTCGAATCGGGAATCAAGATGTTGTTGAAGCCTTGGCTGGAGCTTTGGAACATTCTAATTGGCGTGTTGCATCGGTCGCTGCGAGAGCTCTTGGAGCGATTGGGATTCCGACGGCTATCCCGGCATTGAAGGAAGCTTTAAAAAATCATCCTAGAGAGGAAGTCCTCTTGGCCGCGGCGCAGGCTCTCCAGGAAATTTGGAATCGTCAGGGAACAAAAAGAGATGCGCACGGTGGGAAGCTTGAGCTGACTGCCGCTTAAAAAAGACCCAGCCTACCTGGCCCATAAAGGCATAGGCCTACCGGAACTCATTTTTTTCACTTTCGGCACATTGTTTCATTGTCCAAGTCCCGCTATGCTGATTACATGAAGATCGCAATAACATCGGGAATAATCGCTGCCATCGTCTTTTCCCTAAACCTTCAGGTTAAAGCCTCTACGGTTGGGATTGTTGAACTTGAATCAGGTACGCATTATTCCGGCGATTCAGTCATGCCTCAAGGAACGTTTATCCATAAGACCACTTCTTTTACCGTTCCCAGGCTGAAACCGGTTAAAGTCAATGGCCGATGGGATTACTCCAAATCATCTACAGCTTATCTGAAAGCATTCCGGCAGGCGGGGATCAATCCATACGCTTTGAAGCCCGTATCGCCCGCTTCACTTTCCAGCATCACCCTCCGCAGGAATGAAGCAGGCATCGTAATCGCACTCAAGCCGGGTGGGGACAGTTCCTCTGTCTTTCTCAAAATCAACCGCATAAAATAATCACTAAATTACGTTTGCATTCTGCTTCCAAAAGAGGCATTCTCTTGCGCGATGGATCCAAAATATCTACGAATGGTGAGCGGGATGGTTTCTGAAGGATCAGCGGATTGGTCTGTCTATGTGCTGCGCTGCGGCGACGGATCGCTCTATACCGGCATAACCCGCGACATCAAAACGCGCCTGGCCAAACACCTTTCCGGAAAAGGCGCGGCATATACGCGCACGCATCTGCCTGTGCAGCTTGTATACAGCGAAACGAACTATACCCGTTCGCAGGCGCTTATGAGGGAGGCCGAGATTAAAGGCTTTTCCCGTCAACGTAAAGAGCTCCTCGTAGCCAGCCAGCAGAATTGAAGCAGACGAAGACCATGTTATCCCATGCGTCCAATGGCAGGGGGATTTAAATTTTTCTACTTTGAAATTTCCATAGAGTTATGATGCTTTTAGGAGGTTATTCCCACATGACATATCCTAAACTTGCAGACAATAAACTGAAAGACCAGACGCAGGTTTTAGAACCCAAAAATGCCGCAAAAAGCCGGCTTCCAAAGGGTTTCAAACTGCCGCCCATAGGCGTTGACCCTCTGGGGTTTAAGAGTTCGATTTTTCCTTTCTAGGCGAACCTTCCTTCCACGTAAGGCAGTCCACCCCGCCGCAAGAGACCGTTCTGTTTTGTAAAATGAAACTTCAATAAACCTCATAAGAAACAGTTTCATCCGCCAGACATCTGGCGGATCCATCATCAAAAACGTCTATAGATTCCCGATAACGCCCTCGGGAATGACAGGGAAAGAGGGTAATATGCGCGCACTATATGGCTGGCTGGTAATTCTAGGGGTTGTAGTCATTTCATTAATCTACGGAGTAACGGCCTACAACGGCATGGTCTCTTTAAAAGAAAGCATCCCGGCAGCGTGGGCCCAGGTGGAAAACGTTTTGCAGCGCAGAAACGATCTGATCCCAAACCTGGTAAATACGGTTAAAGGGTATGCGGCGCATGAAAAAAGCATTTTTGAAGATGTTGCCCGTGCGCGTGCAGCCTTGAGCGGCGCCCGAACCCTGGGAGAAAAAGTGGAAGCAAATAATCAGATGTCCGGAGCGCTGTCCCGGCTTTTGGCCATAGCTGAAAATTATCCTAATCTCAAAGCAGACCAATCTTTTCTCCGGCTTCAAGACGAATTAGCAGGAACGGAAAACCGGATAGCCGTGGAGCGCATGCGCTATAACGAGATGGTCCGGGCATACAATACACGCGTACAGACCTTTCCAACCAGCCTGATCGCACGTATGGCAGGATTCCCGCCGCCTCAGCCTTACTTCAAGGCGGTTGAAAGCGCTAAAACAGTACCGCAAGTCCAGTTCTAATGGATCACGACCGCTGGATGAAGCGCGCCCTGGAACTGGCCCTGCAGGGCGAAGGCCATGTCCATCCCAATCCAATGGTCGGTTGCGTCATAGTGAAAGGCAACAAGCTGATTGCCGGGGGCTGTCACCGCGCTTTCGGCCAGGCTCACGCGGAAGTTGAAGCCCTGCGCCAGGCTGGTTCAAAAGCGCGGGGCGCCACGTTGTACATAAATCTTGAGCCCTGCGTGCATTGGGGGAAAACACCTCCCTGCGTTGAAGCCATTGATCGCGCGGGGGTTAAAGAAGTAGTTATTCCTTTTAAGGATCCTAACCCGCTTGTAAAAGGAAAAGGCATAAGATATCTGCGCAGGAATGGGATTACCGTAAGAACCGGGATTCTGGAAAATGAAGCGCGGGAACTGAACCGGGCTTTCATCTGGTGGATGCAGAAAAAACGTCCGTATGTGACGCTCAAGATCGCGGCTTCTCTTGACGGGAAAATCGCCGCAGCTTCAGGTGAATCGCGCTGGATAACGGGCACGGCTGCGCGGAGGGAAGGACACCGCATGCGGGCGCAGGCGGACGCCGTAGCCGTGGGCATTGAGACTGTACTTAAGGACAATCCCCGGCTTACAAGCCATGGGTTTGGACGCAATCCCTGCCGCGTGATTTTTGACAGCCGCCTGCGGATTCCCGCCTCAGCACGAGCGCTGGATTCCTCGGCGCAGACAATAATTTTTACCTCATCCCGGAGCTCCGCATCGCAGAGAAGACGTCTGGAAAAACCCGGGACGCGGGTGATCATTCTGCGTTCTGACAGCTCAGGCAGGCTCTCGCTCCATGAAGCGTTGAAGCGGCTTGGTGAAATGGATATTACGCATCTTATGGTAGAAGGCGGGGGACGGCTGCTTGGGAGCTTTCTGCGAGAGAAGCTGGCCAACGAAGTTGTATGGTTCGCCGCTCCGATACTGATTGGACATGAGGGACGCTCCGCAGTCGGAGAGCTTAACGTGAAGAAGCTTTCCTCGGCCTGGCACTTGAAAAATATCGAAATAAAAATGCTCGGCCAGGATTTGTGCATAAAAGGGAAATTCTAAAAAGGAGTACGTGTGTTTAACGGGATCATTCAGGTTGTCGGTAAAGTTATAAAATACGACGGTATCAGACTTTCTATCCGCGCGCCGCTCGGACGCCTTCAACGCGGAGAAAGCGTCAGCGTGGACGGCGTTTGCCTGACCGTTGTCAACCAGAAAGGTTCAGTTTATTCTTTTGACGTCGGTCCGGAAACAACCCGCATCACCACGCTGGGTTCCCTCGCGCCGGGCACGCCGGTAAATCTTGAACGATCCATGCGGTGGGGGGACAGGATCGGCGGTCATTTTGTCACGGGTCACGTTGAACAGACCGGTCTGATCGAGCGAATCCGCAGGGAAGGTTCAAGCAAGTGGTACCGGATCAGGCTGCCGAAGCGGATGGCGAAATATGTCCGCTTCAAAGGCAGCATTGCGGTCGACGGCATAAGCCTGACCGTAGCCCGGAAAAATATGGGCAGGATTGATATCATGATCATTCCGCATACTTTGCGGAATACCGGTTTGTCGGCAAAAAAAGCCGGGGATCGCGTTAATCTGGAAGCGGACATCCTGGCGCAGTATACGGGAAAAACAAAAAAGGAATTTTTAATCATTTTACGGAAAGCTGGAACATGAGTTTTTCAACCATCAAAGAAGGCATCGAGGATATCAAGCGCGGCAGGATGATCATTGTTGTGGATGACGCCGATCGCGAAAACGAGGGGGATCTTATCTGCGCAGCCTCAAAAGCCACGCCTGCGATAATTAATTTCATGGCTAAGTTCGGCCGCGGGCTGATCTGCCTGCCTGTCACAGGCAAGCGCCTGGACGAACTACAGATCGCGCCGATGGTTGAGACAAACCGGGAACTGCGCGATGCGGCTTTCACCGTTTCCATCGACGCCTGCAAAAACACGACAACCGGCATTTCCGCTTCCGACCGCGCGCAAACAATTAAAACCGTTCTGAATCCCAAATCAAAACCCGACGACTTATCAAAACCCGGTCATATTTTTCCGCTGCGTTACCGGGAAGGCGGCGTGCTGGTGCGGGCCGGCCACACAGAAGCTACGGTAGACCTGGCAAAAATGGCGGGGCTTTATCCCGCAGGAGTATGCTGCGAAATCATGAACGAAGACGGCACCATGGCGCGCCTGCCCGAACTCAGGCGCTTTGCCCGGCGCCATCGCCTGAAAATTATCACCATCGCCGATCTGATCGAATACCGGCGCAGGAACGAACGGCTTGTAAACTGGGTGGTTTCAGCCAAACTGCCCACACGCTACGGGAATTTCGCCCTGCACCTCTACGAAGACGAATTGAACAAGGAACACCATCTGGCCATCGTTCATGGAAAAATTGAAGGGCAAAAAAACGTGCTGGTGCGCGTTCATTCGTCCTGCTTTACCGGAGACACTCTCGGCTCCCTGCGCTGCGACTGCGGGCAGCAGCTGCACAAGGCCATTGAGCGCATATCGCAGGAACCGCATGGAGTTCTTCTATACATGCATCAGGAAGGACGCGGCATAGGCCTGGAAAACAAACTGAAGGCTTATGCTCTGCAGGACCGCGGGATGGACACTGTAGAAGCCAACGAAGCGCTCGGCTTTGAGCCGGACCTGCGGCATTACGGCATCGGAGCGCAGATCCTGTCCGATCTTGGCCTCTCAACCATCCGTCTTATGACCAATAACCCGCGCAAAATCGTCGGGCTTGAAGGCTACGGTCTTAAAGTCGTCAGGCGCGTACCCATCGAAGTGCCTTCAAACCGTAATAACCGAAGATATCTGAAAACCAAAAAGGAAAAGCTCGGACATTTGCTCGAGCAGCTTACGCTCCAATGACTATGTCCGGTTCAAAAATTGACGTTCCGAAAACTGCAGGCAGGAACAGGAAGATCGGCATCGTTGTTTCGCGTTATCACGCCGAAATTACCGAGGACCTTTTGAAAGCGTCAGTTGCAACGCTGCGGGCGCATGGAACCGAAGAGAAAAACATCAAGATCGCGCGGGTCCCGGGGGCATTTGAAATTCCGCTCGCCGCTCAAACGCTGCTTAAGAATCACAAGCTCGATGCGGTTATATGCCTCGGGGTGGTCATCAAGGGTGAAACGCCGCACAACGAATATATCTCAAGGGAAGTGGCACGCGGAATTTCCATGATCAGCCTCAACACCGGGATTCCCGTTCTATTCGGAGTTCTTACTCCGAACAATCCTGGCCAAGCCAGGGCCCGCGCCGGCGGCGATAAGGGAAACAAGGGCGCGGAATCCGCGGAAGCGGCTCTTGCAATGATTCAACTAGTCGAAGAAATAAAAACATTGGAACGTTCATAAAAATTACACGCTCTTTGAACCATGCAGAATTCACGTAGATTAGGCCGTGAGGCCGCACTGCAGCTTATTTACCTTCTTGATGTCTGCGGTCTCAACCCCGATCAGATTCCAGATGCCGTTATGTCGGAAGAACCGCTTGCGGCAAAAACCCGCAGCTTCGTTAAGCATCTTGCGGAAGGGGCGGCAAAACGCCGGGTGGAAATCGATTCTTTGATCGTGAAATACGCAGAAAACTGGGAATTGAAACGCATGGCCGCGATAGACCGGTGTATTCTTCGAATCGCAACTTTTGAAATTCTGGAAGATCCGGAAACTCCGCTGAATGTCATTATTAACGAGGCGGTGGAAATAGCCAAAAAATTCTCAACCGCCGAATCGAGCAGATTTGTAAACGGCATGCTGGACAAGATGAAAAAGGAAAGACCGGGAGAGGAATAGGAAAAACAAAATCTCATGGACAAATCCCAGGCCGCTGAACGCCTCAAAAAACTCCGCGAAGAGATCGCCCACCACGACTACTGCTACTACATCCTGGCCGAGCCGGAAATTTCTGATACGGAATATGACAGGCTCCTGAAAGAACTCCTGGGGCTGGAAAAAGAATTCCCGGATCTGATTACGCCCGATTCGCCATCACAGCGCGTTTCTGGGACAGCGGTCTCCGGTTTCGCTCCGGTCAAGCACCGTATTCCCATGCTTTCTCTGGACAACACCTACAATGAAAACGAAATTCTTGAATGGGATGACCGTCTGGAACGGGCGTTGGGCGCGCGCAACGTTGACTATGTCGTGGAGCCCAAAATCGACGGAGTCAGCGCCTCAGTCCTTTATGAGAACGGTGTTTTTACCCAAGGCGCCACGCGCGGAGACGGACTAACCGGAGAGGATGTTACCCAGAATTTAAAAACCGTGCGTTCCCTCCCGTTGAAGCTTAACGCCCCTTTCCCCAAACTCCTGGAAGTGCGCGGCGAAGTCTACATGAACAAAACGGATTTTCTGAAGTACAACAAACAGCAGGAAGCGCGGGGGATGGAAATTTTCGCCAATCCGCGCAACGCAACAGCCGGTTCTCTAAGGCAGAAAGACCCCGCAATAACATCCTCCCGCCCGCTACGCTTTTTTGTTCATTCTTTCGGCAGCGCAGAAGGAATCTCCTGGCATAACCACTGGGAGTTTTTGAAGACCTGCGCGCGGATGGGGCTGCCCATCCCTGACAAAATTGCGCGCTGCTCGACGATAATGGAATGCACCCGTCAATGCCGCGCTCTCGAGAAAGAGCGCAATGATTTGTTATATGACATAGACGGCGCCGTCATTAAAGTCAATTTGTTTGCGCTCCGGCAAAAAGTCGGCTCTACGCAAAAATCTCCGCGCTGGGCGGTGGCTTATAAATTCGAAGCTCAGCAGGCCACCACGCAGGTTCTGGACATCATCGCCTCCGTTGGCCGGACGGGGACCGTGACGCCGGTCGCCAAACTGAAGCCTGTTGCCTGCGGCGGAGTGACAATTTCAAATGCCACGCTGCATAACTTTGACGAAGTCAAGCGGCTGGGAATTAAAATCGGCGACTGGGTGCTGATCCAGCGCGCGGGCGAAGTGATCCCGCAGGTGCTCAAAGTCATCGAAAGCCGCCGCACGGGCAAGGAAAGGGCTTTCCCTATCCCGACCGTTTGCCCGGTCTGCGACGGCCAGATTTCCAAAGAAAGGGAAATAGACGTCGCTTACAGGTGCTCAAATCTTGCCTGCCCGGCTCAGATTATACGCGGGCTGATCCATTTTGCCAGCCGAGACGCCATGGATATAGAAGGCATGGGAGAAGTCGCCGTAAACCAGCTGGTTCAAAAAAAGCTGGTTAACGATTTTGCCGATATTTATTCTCTGACTTTGAAGGATGTACGCAAACTCGAGCTCTTTGCGGAAAAACGCGCGGACAATCTCATTAAAGCAATTGCAGGCAGCAAAACGCGGCCGCTCTCAAGAGTTGTTTACGGAATGGGAATCCGCCATGTGGGGCAAAAGGCCGCCATGACGCTGGCCATGAAATTCCGCACGATGGATGCGCTGATGCGCGCTTCCGAAGCGGAACTGCGCGCGATTCATGAAGTGGGGCCGGTCATGGCCCAGGCCATATCTGATTTTTCCAGTCTGCCCGGGACAAAGACCCTGATCAACAGGCTCAAACGCGCCGGCCTTACGATGAGGGAAGAAATTCCCGAACGTAAAAGTCCTTCCATGCTTGAGGGAAAAACTCTGGTTCTTACTGGGAGCCTCGAATCTTTAAGCCGCTCCGAAGCGGAACGCAGGATACGCGAACTTGGCGGAAATGCCGCGGGAAGCGTTTCAAAGAACACTGATTTCGTTGTGGCGGGAAGTGAGCCGGGATCAAAACTTGATAAAGCCCGGAAACTGGGAGTAAAAGTGATCAGCGAAAAGGATTTATTAAAATTGCTGGCGCAGTAAGAGAGGAAGATAAATGCCCGTGAAAAAACGCGTTCTGATCAGTGTCACCGATAAGACAGGCATAGTCGAGTTTGCCAGTGCCCTTGCCGCCAAGGGGTGGGAAATTATTTCCACCGGCGGAACAGCCAAAGCGCTAAAACAGGGTGAAGTCCCCGTGCGTGAGGTGGAAGAGCTTACCGGTTATCCTGAGATTCTGGATGGCCGCGTCAAAACCCTGCATCCAAAAATATTTGGCGGGCTTCTCGCCATCCGGGGAAACCCCCGTCATGAGAAGGACATGTCTAAACACGGCATAGATCCGATCGACATGGTAATCGTGAACCTTTACCCGTTCGAAAAAGTTGTCACGGAAACGATACTCGAAGAAAAAGACCTCCTTGAATACATAGACATCGGGGGCGTAGCGCTGCTGCGCGCGGCCGGTAAGAACTTTCATGATGTGGCGATCGTTTGCGATCCCGGGGATTATCCGAAAATCCTTGAAGAGATGTCGGGAGCAAACGGTGAAATACAGCTCGAGACAAGGCGGCGTCTGGCCGCCAAGGCTTTCGCGCATACGGCACGCTACGACGCAGTTATCTCTTCCTATTTCCGGGAGCGCGGCAAAGAGACGGACCCGTTCCCCGAAGAACTGACTATCGGCCTAAGAAAAATGCAAACAATCCGCTACGGGGAAAACCCGCATCAGAAGGCGGCGCTCTACCTCGAAACCGGAGCCCGCAGCTGCGATTGGGGAATAACCACGGCGAAAAAATTCCAGGGAAAAGAACTTTCTTACAACAATTATCTTGACCTGGATTCCGCCTGGAACTGCGTCAGCGAGTTTGACAAGCCGGCCTGTGTGATCGTCAAACACAATACGCCCTGCGGCGCGGCCCTGGCGGATCGTCCTGACGAAGCGTTTCGCCTGGCTCTTGCCTGCGATCCGCTCAGCGCTTTTGGCGGCATTGTCGGAATCAACAGGGAAATAGACGGACGGACCGCAGAGGAACTGATAAAAATATTTCTAGAGTGCGTTGTGGCCCCCGGTTATCGCCCGGAAGCGATTGAAATATTCAAAAAAAAGGGAAACGTACGGATTCTCCAGCTGCCATCAGTATTGACAACAGCCGCCAGGGAACTGGATTTGCGCCGTGTTTCCGGAGGAGTACTTGTCCAGGAAAAAGATTTCGCACGGCACACGGAAACCCGGACAATCACCAGGCGCGCTCCTACTGCGGAAGAGATGGCGTCTCTTGAATTTGCCTGGAGGGTAGCAAAACATATGAAATCCAACGCTATCGTTCTGGCACGCGGTTTTCAGACCATCGGGCTGGGCGCCGGTCAGACGTCCCGCGTAGATGCGTTAAGGGTTGCCTGGATGAAAGCACAACAACAGCAGAACCTGATCATTGCGCATCAATCGCCCATTGTATTGGCTTCCGATGCCTTCTTTCCCTTCCGGGATTGCGTCGACGAAGCGCATAAGATGGGCATTGCCGCGATTATACAGCCTGGAGGATCAGTTAGAGATGATGATTCCATTCGCGCCGCCAATGAGTACAATATGGCAATGATCTTTACCGGCATGCGCCATTTCCGACATTAATATTAAAGGAGATCCGACCAATGTCAGAAGCAAACGAAGCGGAATATAAAGGGAATCCCGTTCTTATAATTAAAAATACTCCGGATGATAAATTTCCCTTTTCATTCGGCGTCAGAAAAGCAAAGTTAGTATTGAATCATATCGAAGAAATTAAAAAATTCGTAGAAAAATACGATAAGGTTTAAATGTTTTCTGTAGGCCTTACGGTCTGATTATTCGACGCGAGAGCGGATATTTTTAGCTTCTATTTTGGTAGGATAGACGCTTCGTTTTTAGGGATTTTCTTGACTTAGCTTTTTCAGATCAGGTAGACTAACTCTAATAGATATACCCCACCTTTTCATCTAAATTGAAGTAAAGGAATCTTGTGGATAATAGCGGTAATTTTCAACCTCAACAGGAAGCACCGAAATTCATTGTCGAATCTGCCGAAGAATTCGACAACGGCGCCGATATTCCGGAAGCATACGGAGACAACCGGCTTGTCATTATGGTGCGCGACCCGGTCTGGTTTTTCGCTTACTGGGATATCGCCAACGACCGCTATGAAGAAATTACCCGTCAGAACGGGCAGCAGGTATGGCAGGAAGGACAGCAAATTCTTCGTGTATACGATATTTCCAACGAGGGCAGATCGGACGGCTCCAGCCGGCCGCGCTTTTTTGACGTGGATGTCCAGTTTGACAGCCGGAACTGGTACGTTAATGTCGATCAATCAGGCCGCACCTACAGGGCAGAGCTGGGACTGCGATTGAAGGATGGACGATTTCTCTGCATTCTCAGTTCAAACTGCATCACCATGCCATTCGGGCGTGTTTCGGACCTTACTGACGCAGACTGGGTCTCAGTCGACTATTCGCTGGAGGAATGGACGCAGATGATGCACGTTGGCGCATTACAACGCAGTTCCGCAAATCTGCCGGAAGCGGCTCAGGTTAATCGAATGGCGCTGCGCTGGGAATTCCTGCGCGCGGTTTTCTCCGGAGCTTTTTCACAGTCAAAGCCTTTCGAGTTTGGAATTTCTTCATCCGTTTCTTCTTATTCCGGTTCGCGCAGCCTGCCGCCTCAGCAGACAAAGGAAAAACCAAATGGGTGAACACGGCTACCTCTCTCTTGTTCTCCATGCTCATCTTCCGTTCGTGCGCCACCCGGAGCACGAAGACTTTCTGGAGGAAGACTGGCTTTATGAGGCGATAACGGAAACCTATATTCCGCTCATCGACATGATGACGCGGCTTTCTTCGGAAAAGATCCATTTCCGTTTCACGATGTCACTCACGCCGCCTCTGTGCGCAATGCTTTCAGACAGCCTTCTGCAATCGCGCTACAGGCGCTACCTTTACAACCTGCTGGAACTTTCGAACAAAGAGGAGTTTCGTACCCGGAATCAGCCCGAGTTCCATGGGTCCGCGCTGATGTATCAGCGTAAAATTTCACGATGCCGCCAATTGTTCGACGATTGGTACAGAGGCAATCTTATCCAGGCTTTCCGGCAGCTTCAAGACCAGGGGGTTCTGGAGATTATCACCTGCGGCGCAACACACGGCTACCTGCCTATGATGCTGCATCGCCAGGCGGCGCGCGCGCAGATCCGCGTTGCGGTTGACGACTATCAGCGCCATTTCGGACGCCGCCCGCGCGGCATCTGGCTCCCGGAATGCGCTTACAATCTGGGAGATGACCAGCTCCTGCGGGAAAACGGCATCCGCTACTTTTTCATGGAAGCGCACGGACTTCTGTACGGCAGGCCGCGCCCGCGCTACGGCGTTTACGCGCCGGTTTATTGTCCGTCGGGCGTTGCCGCTTTTGGACGCGACATGGAGTCTGCGCACCAGGTATGGTCCGCGGACGCCGGATACCCCGGAGATTCCAGATACCGAGAATTCTACCGTGACGTAGGCTACGATCTTGACTACAACTACATCAGGCCGTATCTGCACGCTGATGGCGTGCGTCGAAATGTGGGCCTCAAATACTACAAGATAACCGGACGCGTGCCTCTGCACGCGAAAATGCCATACAATCCCGAGGAAGCCCGCAACGTGGCTGCGGAACACGCCGGGAACTTCATGTTCAACAGGCAGCAGCAGGCCATGCACCTTCACGGCTTTCTTGGCAAAAAACCAATCGTTACCTCAATGTACGACGCAGAACTCTTCGGGCACTGGTGGTACGAGGGGCCGGATTTTCTAGAGATGCTTTGCAGAAAACTGCATTACGACCAGAAGGACGTAAGCCTTATTACTCCAAGCGAATATTTGAACGAAAATCCGCAGAACCAGATGATCCAGCCCGAAATGTCCTCTTGGGGAGACAAGGGTTATCATGAAGTCTGGCTCAACGGGGCAAACGACTGGATTTACCGGCATCTTCATAAGGCGTCTGAAACGATGATCGAACTGGCTGAACGATTTCCAGCCGCTTCCGGCCTTCAGGAACGCGCTTTGAATCAGACGGCACGTGAACTATATCTGGCGCAATCCTCGGACTGGGCTTTCCTTATGACCGTTGGCACGGCGCATACTTACGCATGCAAACGCACCCGTGATCACCTGCAGCGATTTTTGTGTCTCAACGATCAGTTGCGGCGTGGGACGATCGACGAAACTTATTTGGCGGAAATTGAACGGCGCGACAATATCTTCCCTCACCTGGACTACAGGGTTTTCCGTACGGCCCAGAGGGAAGCGACCGTCGCCTGATTTAAGAGATCATCCCAAGGAGGGGTTCATGGTATTTCAAAGCGGCAGCTCAGTTCCTACGGCGAGCGAATTGCTCACCGGAGTAAAAAGAAAAATGGCAAAAAAAACCTCTGGTCTGGCCAAACGCGTATCCGGACTGAAAGAGTCAAAGAAAAAAGAAATCCTTTTCGCGGAATCGCCCATCCCCGGCAAGGCGCCGCAGCCGCCGTATATCTGGATCGATTATCCGCAGGAAGGTGAAACGCTGTTCGGGTCCAATTATGTCATTCGTCTCGGAGTTGGCGGCGCCGATTCGGTTGACATTTCCATCGACAGAGGCAGTTGGCTGCCGTGCCGGTTCGCAGCCGGATACTGGTGGCACGACTGGACGGCTACCCCCGGCAAACATACCATCGTGGCACGAATGCAGACGGCAGATGGCCGCTGCTATAAGACACCACTTCGTAACTGCCAGGGAAAGTTCTAAAAACCCCAAAGAGTCATGAAAACCGCAGACGTGCGCGCGGCGTTTCTCGCGTATTTTGAGAAACGCGCGCATCGTGTTGTTTCATCTGATTCCCTCATTCCCTCAACAGATCCCACGCTTTTATTCACCAGCGCGGGCATGGTGCAGTTCAAACCAAACTTCGAAAATCCCGATAAAAGCCCATTCAAGCGCGCGGCTTCATGTCAGAAGTGCCTGCGCACATCCGACATAGACAGGGTAGGCCACACTCTCCGGCATCTGACCTTTTTTGAGATGCTGGGAAACTTCTCCTTCGGTGATTATTTCAAGAAAGATGCCATTGAATGGGGCTGGGAATTTCTTACGGTTACCATCGGACTGCCGAAGGACCGTTTTTACGCTTCGGTTCATAACAGCGACGACGAGGCGTTTAACCTCTGGAAGTCTTATCTCCCCGAGGACCGGATTATTAAGCTGGGTGACGACACTAATTTCTGGACGATGGGGCCCACCGGACCATGCGGTCCCTGTTCGGAAATTCTCTGGGATCGCGGGCCGGAATGGGGCTGCGGCAAGCCGGGCTGCGGAGTAGGCTGCGACTGCGATAGATATCTTGAGGTATGGAATCTTGTTTTCACCCAGTTTAATCGCGGCGCTGACGGCAAATTGACCCCGCTGCCGAGGAAAAATATTGATACGGGGATGGGACTGGAACGTCTTAGTTTGCTGGTGCAGGGAGTGGCCAGCCCTTTCGGTACGGACGCATTCCAAACGATCTTCCGGGCGCTGGGAAAAATCATTGACCGTGAAATCCCCAGAGAGAAAAACGAACCGGGAGAAGCCGCGCCGGATAAAGCGGCTTTCCGCCGCATAGCGGACCACAGCCGCGCCATAACCTTTATGATCTGCGACGGCATCCTTCCGTCGAACGAAGGCCGGGGATATGTACTGCGCCGGCTCCTGCGCCAGGCTGTTCGCGCCGGAAAAACATTGGGAGTTCAGGAGCCTTTTGTTTACAAACTAACCGGGGCCGTAGTAGACGACATCCAGGAAGCCTATCCTGAAGTCCGGCAGCGGCGCGAAACCATAGCGACGGTTGTCAAAATGGAAGAGGAGAAATTCCTGGAAACGCTGGATACGGGAACCCGTCAGCTTGAACAGCTTGTGGAGGGAGCAAAAAAACGGGGACAGACCACGCTGCCGGGCAAAGAAATTTTTCAGCTTTATGATACTTTCGGATTCCCGTTTGAACTGACCCGGGAGATGACGGAAGGTATGGGATTTACCGTAGATGAAGACGGTTTCAAAAAGGCTCAGGCCCAGGCCGTGGAACTGGCCAGGCAGGCATGGAAAGGGTCTGGAGCGCAGGACGTAGGACGCTATCGTGACTGGAAGTCCAAAGTAGGAGTCTCATCCGTTTTTCGAGGCTATGATTCGCTCACGGTGCAGACGAAAATCGCAAGGCCCATGTTTCTTAAGGAAGGCGACAAATGGGTCGAAACTTCGTCTTTGAAGGCGGGACAGGAAGGGGAGTTGGCGCTGTCCGAGACTCCATTTTATGCGGAAGGAGGAGGTCAGGTGGGCGATCAGGGCGTGCTTGAAAGCGCTCATGGCAAGGCCAGGATTCTTGACACCAGGGCTCCGGTAGAAGGGCTTACGGTTAACCGCGTTCAGATCTTAAGCGGGGTTCTCTCGGCGGACGACTCCGTCAAGGCGGAAGTTGACGCTGAAAGCCGCGCATCCACAATGCGCCATCATACGGCGACACATCTGCTGCACAAGGCCCTGCGCCAGGTCCTTGGCTTACATGTCACCCAATCCGGCTCGCTGGTTGCGCCGGACCGCCTCAGGTTTGACTTCACGCATTACGCCGCATTGTCGCAGGAGGAGCGCCAGCGCGTTGAAGATCTAGTAAACGAGCAGATTTTGAAAAATGTATCCGTGCATGTGCATCAGGTTTCAATCAAAGAAGCGCAGAAAGCCGGAGCCATGGCGCTTTTCGGCGAAAAGTACGGCGACCAGGTGCGCGCGGTGATGGTGTCGGATGAAGACTGGCAGCGCGCACCGGAAGCGTGGAGCCTGGAGCTTTGCGGCGGAACACACGTCAACGCAACCGGGCAGATTGGCTTTTTTAAGATACTCAGCGAAACCGCAATTTCGGCGGGAGTACGGCGCATCGAGGCAGTCGCAGGCAAGGCGGCGGTTCAGGCCGTTCGGCGCATGGAGTATCAGCTGTCTACCGCAGCCGAAGTTCTACATACCACTCCGGCGGAGATTCAAACGCGCATCGACAGGATTCTTCAGCAGGAAAAAGATCTGGAGAAAGAAATCCGCAGTTTGAAATCAAGCGCCCTGCGCAGCAAATTTGATGACATAGCCAAATCATCTCAGACAGTCGGCTGCATTCGCTTCATCAGTCAACGCATGGATGGCATTGACGACAAGCAGCTTCGTGAAATTGCCGACCGTCTGCGGGACAGCGGGAATCTTGATCTGGTCGTCATCGCCAGCGTAAAAGAGGAAAAAGTAAGTTTTGTGATTTCCGTAAGCAAAACCGCCGTGGAGCGCGGCCTGAACGCCGGCTCGCTGGCACGGGAACTGGCATCTCTTCTTCAGGGTTCCGGCGGAGGACGACCTGATTTCGCCCAGGGCGGAGGAAAAAACTTGGCGGCGCTGGAAAACGCGCTCGGCCAGGTGGGAAATTTTGTCAAAAAGCTGACAGTCAAATCATCCAAGTAACGCGGCCGAAACGTCGGCAGCCTGCCCTTGTAGCTCAATGGATAGAGTACCGGCCTCCGAAGCCGAGGATGCCAGTTCGATTCTGGCCAAGGGCAGGGTGCTGATTATGCAAAGTTCTAAACAAGAATTATTTCTCAAGCTGCTCTGGATCTTCTACCTCTCGGCGACTCTTATTGCGCTGTTTTCGCTCCTTCCAAAATCTCTTTTTCATTTGGGAAGAGGTAAAAAAGGCGCTCTTGCCATTGTGCACATTTACGGACTTATTCATACGCGCGAAACATCGACCGGATGGGGAGGACCGGATACCGACGAGATCGTTCGCCGCCTGCACAAAATTTCCGAAGACGATGATATTAAAGCCGTGCTCCTGCGGATCAATTCTCCCGGCGGATCTGTCGGCGCCGTTCAGGAAATCTACACGGAAATTATTCGCTGTAAAACCAAGGGGAAAAAGGTGATCGCTTCCATGGGCGATGTTGCGGCTTCCGGAGGTTATTATCTCGCCTCTGCCGCGGATCGAATTGTTGCCGATCCCGGGTCGATTACAGGCAGCATCGGCGTCATTCTGGAATTCGGTAATCTGGAAGGGCTCTTTGAAAAACTGGGAGTCAAATTACAGGTCATTAAAAGCGGCGCACACAAGGATATCGGCTCTCCCGCCCGGCCGTTAACCATTGAAGAACGGCAGATGCTCCAGGCTTCCATTAATGACGCCTATAACCAGTTCACAGACGCCGTGTCGCAGGGCCGCCGCATGCCCATCGAAAAGGTTAAGGCTCTGGCGGACGGCCGCATTTTTACCGGACGCCAGGCGCTTGCCGCGGGTCTTGTCGACCAGCTTGGCAACAGCCGTGACGCCATAAAACTCGCCATCGATATGGCCGATCTTCCGGAGAATCCGCAAATTTACACTGACGAAACCCATTCCCTGCTTTCAATGATGCAGCTTATTTCAAGCCGGTGGGCCAACCTTATTCCCTGGCTGCATGAAAGCGAAACCGGCATATCCCTCGAATACCGGCTGCAATGATCCCACCGTTTCCTTGCTTATGGCGCAACCCGCTTCCGGCGTACAAAAAGGCGGCGGCATGATCGGGACCGCCGCATGGGACTGGATCATCGCTCCGGGAACTAACGAGTACGGTTCTCAAAATCATTCATATTGGAACCTTTGCTGCCAGCTTTTGGCCGCCGTTTTTGCCGCGTCCCTCGCGGGAGCCTATGCGATTCAAGATTCACATAATATTTTTTCTTCGTGGAATATTTTATGGACTTCCTTCCTGATTAATTTCCTGGTTGCCGGATCGTTTTTTGTAATACTCATGCTGATCGTCCGAACGGTTAAAACCATCCCCTACAAAATATTGTTTGAGATAAGCGCTCAAGCCGCAGCTCCTTTGCACCTCCTGCTTCCCGCCGCGATCATAACCCGTCCGCTGCCTGGAGGGTTTGTCGTTTTCGGCCTGGCAAAGGCCGCGGCAGCGATCCTTGTCCTGCTCCGAGCGATCAACGGCCTTCAGCGGACTACTTTGTGGCCGCGCTGGGCGGCAACAGCGGCCGCCGTCAGTCCGTTCCTGATATTGCTGGCGCTGCTTCTATCCCTGGCGATTATCGCCGCGGCAGCGCTGGCATTGGCGCTTATCGGAAGTTTGGCAACGTAAAACTGTCTGATTTAATATAATTTCGTAGAAATGACATTAATTCTCATCCCTGTCCTGTTGTCGCTTTTGCTTGGCCCTGGCGTAGGCCAGCTTTTCAACAGGGAATTTAAGAAAGGCAGCCTGCTTATTCTTGCAAGCCTGGGCATCCTGATGGCATTCTCCATCTGGCTGAGCCGGGCGGCGCTGGTTTACCTTCCTGCAGATATAAATTCCGTAGACCGTAATATGCTGCGCCAGATTATCGAGGGCCATATCGTAAAGGATCACACATTCACTTTTTATACCTACGAAGCCATGTTGGGCATATTGTGGGTATACGGCGTCATTGACGCATATCTTGGCGGCGTTCGAAGACGGAACTCTAAAATAACTTAAACCCGCCACTGAGTTATTGGCGGATAAACGGGAGGGAAAATCATGATCACAGGTTTGGTTTTAATCCGCTTGGCAGCCGGACGCGAAAAACTCACCATGGCGAAGCTGAAAGACATCAAAGGCGTCTCGCATTTATCGGCCGTTTTTGGACGCTGGGACATCGTCGCCGACATCGAAGCCGCAGATCTGCACACAATGACCAACGTCGTTGTCGGGAAGATACGCGCCGTACCGGGCGTCGCCTCGACCGAAACGCTGGTCACCACCTCAATCTAGGATCGCGCGGAGTTTTCCGACGTCAAAGTCTTTCTCACCGCTGGATCAGCTTCACACCTACCGCCTTTCCAACGGATTGCGCGTTTATTTAAAAGAAGATCACTCCTGGCCGCTGGTATCCATTCAAACCTGGCTGCGCGCCGGATCCATAGACGAAGAAGAATCACAGGCGGGGATATCTCATGCCCTGGAGCATATGGTCTTTAAAGGAACCGACCGGCATGCGGCTTCAGGCATATCCCGCTGGATGGAATCCCTTGGCGGCTCACTTAATGCCGAGACTTCGCGGGAATATACCCATTACTTCGTCGATCTGCCCAGCGCAGGCTCCCGGGAAGCGATTTCCCTGCTGGGCGAGATGATGCACCGTGCAACTTTTCCTCCGGAAGAATGGCAGCGCGAGCGCTTTGTTATTCTGGAAGAAATGAAGCGCAGGAATGACGACCCTGACGCGCTGTTATGGGATCTGCTGAGTCAGGCGATTTATTCCGAACGGCGGCTCAGCCGCCCCGTAATCGGGACGCCGGAAACAGTGAAGAACCTGTCCCGTGAGGAACTGGCCGGATATTACCACGATCGATACAACGCAGCCCGCTGCATCCTTGTCGCCGCCGGAGATTTGAACCCCCGGAAAATGCTGGCCTGGATTACAACCGCATTCCGCGGAATGCCCGCAGGCCGGGAAGTTCAAAGACCTCAACTTGCCGCGAGCAGGCCCGCAATGCGGGATTTAAAAATCAAGAAACCCGTCAAGCAGTCCTATCTGGCCCTGGCCCTGCCGACGCCGCCGTCGTCCAGCGCCGATCACGAGGCGCTTGATCTGCTGGCTACGATCCTTGGGGAAGGCCGCAGTTCACGCCTTGTCTCCTCCCTGCGGGAGAAAAAGAAAATCGCATGGTCCATTCACGCCGGGAATATCACGCATGAGGGACCGGGAATTTTTGCGATCTTCGCCGAATGCGATCCTCAAAAAAGGGCCCTGTTGGGCCGGGAAATTGGAGGGCATTTTTCCATGCTGCTTCGCCGGCCTCCCGCGAGACATGAAATAGAACGGGCAAAAAATATTATTCTAAACTCATGGCTCCAAAGTTTTGAAAGCTATCATAATCAGGCTTCGATCATCGGCCTTTTTGCCGTCGAAGACAGGCTGGACCGGCTGGAAAATTACGTTGATAAGATTGCCGGCCTGACGGGTTCTCAGCTGAAGCCCGTGATAAACAGGTACTTTCATCCAGACGCCCTGTCCAGCGCGGTAGTGGAAAATTAACATGGCTATCAAACGCTCACAATGGACTCATCCCGACGGCATGAAGGTCCTTTACCAGGAAAGCCCGGGAATACCGCTGGCCGCCGCGACGCTCCTGCTGCGCACAGGAAGCATCGACGAATCTCCGGCGCAGTCGGGGATCGCAAATCTCACCGCTGAAATCCTTCTGCAGGGGACACGCCGCCGTTCCGCGCACCAGATCGCCTATGAAATGGAATCGATAGGCGCGTCTCTCAGCTGTCATGCCTCTGAGGATTTCACGGAATTCGGGTTCACCGCGCCGATGGCCAAACTCGACAAGGCGCTTGCGGTGCTGGTTGACGTCCTTGCGCATCCCAGATTTCTTCCCTACGAAATTGAAAAAGAACGCGAACATATTCTCGCAGACCTGCAAAGCCGGACCGATACGATCTTTAACAAAGCATATGACCGGTTTAATTCCATCTTTTACGGGACGCATCCATACAGCTGGCCTACCGAAGGGAAAAAGGAAACCGTCCGGTCCTTCAGCCGTCGTCAGATTGTCCACTGGTACAAGGGCCATTTCCTTCCCAAGCGATCTATTCTCTCCATCGTTTCCTCACTGCCTACTCGCGGGGTGAAAAGGCTGCTTGAACAAAGCTTCAGCGCATGGCGGTCGAATATCCCTCTGCGCGAACCGCTGCGCGCAGCCCTGCCGTCAGTCGAAGAAACGGAAGTTTCCGTCAAGGCCGACTTTGAACAGGCTTACCTGATGACGGGAGTCTCCGCACCCGGCGCAACGGACCTGCGTTACGCTCAGCTTAAGGTTCTGAACACTCTGGTTGGAGGCGGCATGAGTTCCCGGCTTTTCCTTAAGCTGCGCGAGGAAGCCGGGCTGGCTTACGAAGTCTCTTCATTTTTTCCTACCAGGCTTTTTACCAGCCAGTGGGTATTCTATCTCGGTCTTCCTCCGAACAAGCTGCCGCGGGCGAGACAGATGCTTGAACAAATCCTGGAAGATCTCCAGAGCAAACCTCCCAGCCGGGAAGAAGTCCGTCAGGCGATCAAAATGATCAGGGGTTCCTACCTCATGGAACTGCAGACACGGCGGCGGCAGGCCTGGTACGCCGCATGGTGGACATTTCTCGGGAGGGATGTCTCCTACGGGCATCGCTTCCTGCGGCAGCTCGAACAGATTACTCCCGGCCAGCTTCGGAATCTTGCACGCGACCTCCTCGGACAGCCGCGCGTGACCATTGAGATAACACCGAAATGAACTTACATCCTTTATCGTCGCCCCGGCAGGCTTCAGGCCGGGGCCTATCATTAAGGAAAAACACCTGGGTCCCGGCCTACGGCTTGCCGGGACGACGAATTGTGTCAATTACCGGCTTGATTTCTTTCTGCATTTTGACATCTCCGCTGCAGGCGGCTGACACTCCCGCCCCCGCGTACGGCGACGCCTACGCCGACAGCTCCATCGGCGACGCAAGCATGCTGAACCCTGTTCTCGCGTCCGACTCCGCCTCCAATGACATCAACAACCAGGTGTTCAACGGGCTGGTCAAATACGACAAAGATCTGAACCTCGCAGGCGATCTGGCGGAATCGTGGGAAATAAAAAAGAAGGGCCTGGTAATAGTGTTTCACCTGCGCAGGAACGTCCGCTGGCACGACGGCGCGCCTTTTTCCGCAGACGACGTCCTGTTCACTTACGAAAAACTGCGCGATCCGCGCGTGCATACTCCCTATGCCAGTGATTTTGACGACGTCGAGTCCGTCAAAGCGCCTGATCCTTATACGGTACGCGTCGTATACAAAAAGCCCTTCGCTCCCGGTCTTGCTTCCTGGGGAATGGGAATAATTCCCAGGCATGTTTTTGAAAACGCACATAACCCCGAAGACTTCAACACGCACCACGCCAACCGGGCGCCGATCGGCACAGGGCCGTTCCGGTTCAAGGAATGGAAGACCGATCAGTACATCCTTCTCGAAGCAAATCCCGATTACTTCCTGGGACGGCCTTATATTCAGAAATATATCTACCGCATTATTCCGGATCAGGCGGTGGAATTCCTCGAGCTGAGAAACCAGTCCATCGACGCAATGACCCTGACGCCGGATCAGTACAAGGCTTATGACGCCATTTTCGCGCATCACAACCGCTTCCGTTATCCGGCATTCCGCTACGTCTATCTAGGGTTCAACCTGAAAAATCCTTTGTTCCAGGACCGGCGCGTTCGCGAGGCCATCGCCTTGTCGATTGACCGCAATGCTCTGGTCCAGGGACTGCAGCTCGGCCTGGGGCAGCCTATCAGCGGCCCCTTCGCCATAATGTCCTGGGCTTACAACCCCCATGTTACTCCGCCTCCCTATGATCCGTCCCGCGCCAGGAGGCTGCTGGATGAAGCGGGATGGCGTCCCGGTCCAGGCGGCTGGCTGCAAAAGGACGGCCGGGTATTTTCTTTCACGATCATGACCAATCAGGGCAACAAGGTGCGGCAGCTCTGCTCGGAAGTCATTCAGCAGCAGCTTGGCCGGGTGGGAATCGAAGTCCGCATCCGCATCATGGAATGGTCGACATTTATCCGGAACTACATTGACAAGAAAGATTTCGAGGCCCTCGTCATGGGCTGGCAGCTTGGACGCGATCCCGACATCTATGCCATGTGGCATTCTTCCCAGCAGAAGGAAGGCCAGTACAATTTCTGCGGCTATTCGAACAAGGAGGTTGACCGGCTGCTCGTGGAAGGAAGGGAGACTTTCGACCAGAAAAAGCGCCAGGAAATTTACTGGCGCGCGCACGAATTGATTGCGGCGGATCTGCCTTACGTATTTCTGTATTCGCCGGACGAGCTGCAGGCCGTTCATAAACGCTTCATCGGGCCCGAAGTTGCGCCTGCGGGCCTGGGCTGGAATTTCTGGCAGTGGTATGTCCCGGAAAAACTGCAGCGCTACAAGACGGAGATGATCCAGTGATCCCTTACCTTCTCCGCCGCCTGCTGCAGGTCATTCCCACTTTGATCGGGATTTCCATCATCAGCTTTTTTCTCATACAGCTGGCTCCGGGGGGTCCGATCGACCAAATTGCGGATCTAAACCCGCATGTGACGCCCGAAGTAAAACAGCGCATCAGCCACGATATGGGGTTTGACCAGCCCATCCCGGTGCAGTATGCGCGCTGGGCGGGACGCATGGCGCGGTTTGATTTCGGCAAATCGTTCAACGACGGCCGCCCGGTGCTGCGGAAAATCGCCGAACGCCTTCCGGCGACGCTGCTCCTGAACATCCTTTCCATCCTTTTCATGTTCCTTGTGGCCGTACCCATAGGAGCCATATCTGCGGTTAAAGCCAACAGCTGGTTCGATAAAGCCTCTACCGTTTTTGTTTTTCTGGGTTTTTCCGTACCAACCTATGCCCTGGCGCTGCTCCTGATGATTATTTTCGGACTGGAGCTCGGATGGCTGCCTATCTCAGGGCTGAGGTCGCTTTCTTTTATGCCTATGCCTTTGACCGCCCGCATGCTGGACATGGCCCGCCATCTTGTTCTGCCGACGCTGGTCCTGGGACTGACCGATCTGGCCGGGCTTTCAAGATACATGCGCAACAGCATGCTGGAGGTTGTTCACCAGGATTTTATCCGTACGGCGAAAGCCAAGGGCCTTTCCAACTGGCGGGTTTACGGCGTTCATGCGGCGCGCAACGCCCTGATCCCTCTGCTCACGATGTTCGGCCTGATGATCCCCGACCTGATCGGCGGGGGGGTGATCATCGAAACAATCTTTGCTTATCCGGGCATGGGCCGGCTCGGGTATGAAGCAATTATGACCCGTGACTACAATCTGGTCATGGCCATAACGGTGATTTCGGCGCTTTTAACCGTGCTGGGCAATCTGCTGGCTGATATTTTATACGCTTATGCGGACCCGAGAATCCGGTACGCCGGCAGGTAGGTGTATCACCTGGTGATACACTGATACACCTATGATACACCTACTGATACACCTACGACATCGACGATAAATTATCGAGGTGTATCAGTTGCTGATACACTGATACAACTATGATACACCTAGTGATACACCTGGTGAGGTCTTGTTTGGACCCTATGTTAATTGAGCTGTTTTCATGATAACCCTTTACTTTGAACGCTTCCGGAGGAACCGGCTGGCCATCGCGGGCATGGCCGTGATTATTTTCCTCGCGTTCCTGGCTATCTTCGCCGCCAGAATCGCTCCGCATGACCCCATCATCCAAAACTTGACCCAGCGCCTGTCCCCGCCTTCCGCGCGCCACTGGCTGGGGACCGACGACCTTGGCCGCGATGTGCTCAGCCGTCTGATTTTTGGGACGCGCGTGTCCCTTTCCGTAGGATTCGTTGCCGTGGGAATTTCATTGATTATCGGCACAACGCTGGGGCTGATCGCCGGGTTCTTCGGAAAATGGATCGACACGATCATCATGCGCCTGGTGGATGTGATGCTCTCAATTCCTACGCTCTTCCTTATATTGGCGGTACTGGCGTTTCTTGGACCAAACATCTACAACGTCATGGCGATTATCGGTCTTACCGCATGGCCCGGACTGGCGCGGCTGGTGCGGGGGGAATGCCTGTCCGTCCGGGAACGGGATTATATTCAGGCCGCGCGTCTGGCGGGGATTTCCAATTTCCGGATCCTGTGGGTTCATATTTTCCCTAACGTTATAGCGCCGGTTCTTGTCAGCGCCACCCTTGGCGTAGGCGGCGCGGTCCTCACGGAATCAGCCTTGTCCTTCCTGGGACTGGGCGTGCAGCCGCCGATGCCGTCGTGGGGGAACATCCTTTCCATTGGCCGGGATTATCTGCACATTGCCTGGTGGCTCTCGCTGTTCCCCGCCTGCGCCATTCTTATTACCGTACTGTCTTTTAATCTGCTGGGCGAAGGGCTGAGAGATGTTTTGGACCCAAGAAGCTGAGTCATGTTGAACATCGAGCATCTTTCCGTTGAATACTATCGCCGCGGGAAAACGATTCCTGCGGTCAGGGATGTTTCGCTTACCCTGGCCCCGGGGGAAACGCTCGGTCTCGTAGGCGAATCAGGCAGCGGTAAAAGCACCCTGGCCCTGGCAATTCTCCGCCTGATTGCCCCGAATGAAGGCCGCATAACCTGCGGGAAAATTATTTTTGGGGAATCCAACCTGCTTTGTCTGAAGGATTCCGCGATGCGGCAGATCCGCGGCAGGGATATCAGCATGATCTTTCAGGATCCCTTCACTGCGCTGAATCCAGTCATGCGCGTGCGGGACCAGATGGCGGAAGTATTGGAAGCCCACGGGATCAGACCCCCTGTTGCCGCTGATGTTGGGTCTGACCCCCTCGTTAATTCCCTCCGTCAGGTACAGCTTGATCCGGAACGCGTGCTGGAAGCATATCCGCATCTGCTTTCCGGCGGGCAGAGACAGCGCGTATTGATTGCCATGTCTCTGCTGACGCGGCCGAAACTGCTTCTGGCCGACGAACCTACCACAGCACTTGACGTCCTGGTCCAGAAGGATATTCTGGATCTCCTGTTCCGGCTTCAGCGCGAACTGGGAATGGCCATGCTTTTTATCTCGCATAACCTGGGGCTTGTCGCGAACTACACACAGCGAATCGCCGTTATGAAAGAGGGACGGCTTGTGGAAGAAGGGGAAACGCAGACGCTTTTCCGTCAACCCCGGGATTCATATACAAAAGAATTAATAGAGGCGCTTCCTGCAATGACGCGAGGAATCCGATAATATATGTCACCCATGGTCCTGCTTGAAGCCAGAAATATCTGCAAAACTTTCCCGATTGAAGGCGGAATATTCCGCCGCAGGATCGGAACGGTTCAGGCTTTAAAGGATGTTTCCATCTCGATACAGAAGGGCGAAACTCTTGCCCTGGTAGGCGGATCGGGATGCGGGAAATCAACCTTTGCCAGGATCCTTGCCGGGCTGATTACCGCAGATTCCGGCGATCTGATCTGGGAAGGAATGTCTCTGGAAAGATACAGTCGCCGGGAACGCGCAAAACGCGTCCAGATGATCTTTCAGGACCCGTTCGCTTCTCTCAATCCCAAACTTTCCGTAGGCACGCAACTGGGCGAGGTGCTCCATTCCTCTTCTTCCGCAGCCGCACTTTTACAGACGGTCGGTCTCGAAGCTGAAGCCGCCGGGCATTATCCTTTCCAGTTTTCCGGCGGACAGAGACAGCGCATAGCCATCGCCCGCGCCCTCGCTCCGCAACCGGAGCTTCTGATTGCGGATGAACCTTTATCCGCCCTTGATGTTACGATCCAATCGCACATCCTGCGTTTGTTTAAAAAGCTCAAGAGCGATTATAATTTGACGATTTTGTTCATCACGCATGATCTTGCCGTGGCTGAAGAATTTGCTGACCGTGTCGCAGTTATTGAAAACGGCTGTCTTGTTGAAGAAGGCTCGGCCCGGGAAATCCTTTCCGAACCAAAACACACGTACACGCAGGCGCTGTTAAGAGCGGTACCCAAACTGCCATGACTCTGCACGAACTTATCGAACGCCAGGCGAAATCCCGTCCAAGGGCTCCCGCGCTGATCTTGAAGAAAGAAATTGTCACTTACCTGGACCTGCAGGACCGCATCGAACGCTGGGCTTCGGCGCTGCGCGACCGCGGCGTTAAAAGCGGCGACAATTTCGGGATAGTCATGCGCAATTCCGTAGAATTCGTAGTGACATTCTTCGCGCTTGCCCGCCTTGGCGCCAGGGCCGTTCCGGTAAATTTTCAATGCAAGGCGGACGAAATTTCTTTTATTTTCGGGGATGCAGGCGTTGTCGGCGTGATCACGCAGCCTCCGTTTCTGGCCGCCGTTCTGGAAGCGCGCAAGAAGCTGCCAAAACTCCGCGATGTAATTGTTTCCGGCGATGATCGCCATGTTCATCAGGCGCTCTCCTACCGCCATCTCATGGACACGGCCGAGCGCGTTCCAGATTTGCCCCGCGCCACAGATTCTCATGCGATCGCCATGCTCATATACACCTCGGGCACAACCGGCAGTCCCAAAGGCACGCCTTTAACCCACCGTAACCTTATCGCCAACGCCGAGCAATGCTGCGGCATGGTGAAACTGAGCCGTCGTGATATTTTCCTTTGCCTGCTGCCGATGTTTCATTCATTCTCCTGGACCGTCTGCGTGGTGCTGCCGCTCTTTCTCGGAGGCAGCACGGTGATCATCGAGTCGATCCAGCCTTTTGATAACGTTATCAAAAACGTGCTGCGGCGGCGGGTATCGATCTTCGTGGCCGTCCCGCCGATCTACTCGGCGCTGCTCCGCGTGCCGTTCTGGTGGCCGCTCAGATTAATCAATCCCATACGCTTCTGTATCTCCGGGGCCGCGGCGCTGCCGCCCGCGGTGCACCATAAATTTGAAAAGAAATTCGGCATCCCGCTGATGGAGGGATACGGCTTGACCGAGGCCAGTCCCGTTGTGACGCTCAATCCGCAGGAAAAACGCATCACAGGATCGATCGGCCGGGCGCTTCCCGGAATCGGCCTGAAAATCGTCGGCACGGATGACAAGGAAGTGTCCGCCGGAGAAGTGGGCGAACTATGCGTGCGGGGCGAAAACGTCATGAAGGGATACTATCACCAGGAAGAGGCTAACCGCGAAGCGTTCCTTGACAGCTCCCGACACTGGCTGCGCACCGGCGATCTGGGCTACATGGATGCCGAGGGCTATGTGTATATTTCCGACCGCAAGAAGGACCTGATTATCGTCAAAGGCCTGAACGTTTATCCCCGTGAGGTTGAAGACGTTCTTCTTACCCATCCGGCTGTGGCGGACGCCGCCGTGATCGGCATCCCGGACGAGACCGGAGACGAACTGATAAGAGCCTTCGTCACACTTAAGGAAGGACATAACGTTGACAAGGCCGTACTGTTGAAGCTTTGCCGCGGCAGGCTCGCGTCCTACAAATGCCCGCGTGATCTGGAAATCCGAAAAGAACTTCCCAAAAACGCCATAGGCAAAGTCCTGAAGCGTGCGCTTCGCAGCGAACTGCGGTAGAATACGCTCCACAGACGAAAATTAATATGAACCTGCGAATAAAAAACATCCTTCTGGATAAAGGCCGGCGTTTCGGCATGCCGCTCTATATTGTGGGCGGGCCGGTGCGAGACATGCTGCTGAACCGGAATTGCGAAGACTGGGATTTTGTTTCACGGCACGCCGAAAAATTAGCCCGCGCAGTCTCACGAGCCCTGCGCGGCCGCCTGATAATTCTCGACGAAGAAAACCGCATCTATCGCGTTCTTACAGGGAATATCAAACTGGATTTCGCGGAACTCCAGGGGAAGACCATCGAAAACGATCTTTCCCGGCGGGATTTTACCGTTAACGCCATGGCCCTGCGCCTCACTGATTTACCTCAAGAACCCCTTCCCCCTAGATGGGGGAAGGCTGGGATGGGGGTGACAACCGCCACAGCCATCCCCCCACCCTCGCCCTCCCCCACAAGGGGGGAGGGCATGAAAGACAAAATCTTTGACCCTTTCCACGGGCAGCGCGACATTAAAAAGGGGATGATCCGCGCCGTAACTCCCGGCTGCTTTAAGTCGGATCCGCTTCGCCTTGTGAGGGCATTTCGTTTTGCCGCTCAATTTAACTGGACGATTGAAGCGCGCACGCGCCGGATAATCGCGCGTCAGGGATCAGAAATTTCGCGCGTGGCACGGGAACGAGTGCGGGAAGAAATGCTTCGATTGCTCAGCCAGCCTCGTGCCGGAAAAGCGCTGCTTGAAATGGATTCCTGCGGGTTGCTGACGCGGATTTTCCCTGAGCTTGAAGCCGCGCGGCGGGTTGGGCTGACCTACTATGGACGCGGCGGCGTGGTAAAGCATGTGCTGCAGACGGTAGAAAATCTTGAATGGCTTATAGAACGGATTGCAGACACTCACGAAAACCCGCGCCTTGACTTCGTAAGCGATAAAACCGTTCAGGAAAGCGTGCGCGGTTATCTCTCAATGCCGGTAGGCGGCTTTCCCCGTCCGGCAATCTTAAAGCTCGGCGCGCTGCTGCACGATGTGGGAAAACCGGCGGCGGCGGAAGTAATTCACCGGCGGCTTCGTTTTTTCGGTCATGAACATGTCGGCGCCGGCCTCGCGCGCAAAATGACCGCGCAACTGCGCTTCAGCCGGCAGGAATCGGCGCTGGTCGGTTTGTGGGTTCAGAACCATATGCGGCTCGGAAATCTCGCCGCCGCACCCAGACTCACGGACAAGGCAATCGCACATTATCTGCGCGATCTCGGAGGAGATACCGCCGGGATGCTCCTGATATCGCTTGCCGATCACTACACCTACCTGGCGAAAGCGAAAAGGGGAAAAGGCGTTGATCCTGTAGAAATCGCCTGCCGCAGGCTGCTGGAGAGCTATTACCTGCGCCGGGAAAAAGTGCTGCCGCCAAAGATAATCGACGGTCACATCCTGATGAAAAAACTCCGGCTGAAGCCGGGCCCTCTCATAGGCCGTCTGTTGGAAGCGGTGCAGGATGCCCAGTCCGAGAGCCGCATCCATTCAATATCGGAAGCGCTGGCTTTCGTCCGCAAAAAACTGCGCCAGCAACCTTGAACTATTGAGCCTTGAACTGTTGTTTGGTTACTCGTGGTTCCAGATTTCTTTCATCCGGAAGTAGGCGGGGCGCAGAGTCCGGGCGAAGGGACTGCCTTTGCCGGATCCCTGGCTGACAACACCAAACCATTCCTCATAACTCCAGCCGTCCAGATAAGGGCCGCCGAATTGCGGTACCGTCTCGTGCGTGTCCGGCTGCAGATTCTTATAAATTGCCGATCTGGGGGCATACCACTCGGCTCTTTCCTGCTGCACTTTCAGGGGAAGATCGCTGTTGGCCTTCCACCATTCATCGATAAATTCAAAAAGAACTCCACCCAGAGCGTTTCCTACGCCGCGCCCGGCCATATGCGCGGTGATGTCTTCCCAGTTGTTCGCCAGATACATTGCCTGATAGGCTTCCGCCTCCTCAGTCGAGTATCCTTCCGCCCATGCGGGCGCTCCAAATTCCGTAATAAGCACGGGCCTATCCATCGCATTGCGCACGTCGAGGAAGAAGTGCCGCCCGAATCCCTGTTCCCCGCGATAAACGTTCGCGCCCATCACATCGATGTTCGGACATTTTGCCTTGATGATATCGAGGTACTGCAGATCGCCGTTGGCGAGCACGACGGGCCGCGAAGGATCGATTTGATGAATCATCTGCGCCGCCCGGTCCACAAACGCGTAGAAAACTTCCGGTTCCTTCCCGGAATTATTGCCGACGCCGTAAACGTTTTCGTTACCCAGCACCCACATCAGGATGTAAGGCTCGTCCTTATATGACTCGACCATCGCGCGCAGGGAATCAAGCATTTTCTGCTGTTGTTCCGGGTTGCGGTAGTCGGTGCCGTCGTCCCACTTTGCCCCGCTGTCGACGGCGTAGCCGCCCAGGATGTCTCCGGCGAGAACATAAAAACCATATTCCTTGTAGAGACGGCGGAACAACTCCTTGTTATAAAGATGATGATAAGCGCGGAGAGTATTTACACCCATATCCTTCATCAGTCTGGCGTCTCCAATTACAGGCTCATCAGGTTCTCTTACACCTGTGCCCTTGCGGTCAATATAAGATTCGAAAAACCCGTCATGCAGTCCATTTTTGTTCGTGTCCACAAGCTGCCAGTCACGGGACACATTCCAGGTGCCGCGGTCGGGGCTCAGACCGATTGGAGTCAGCGAATAGTCGATGGCCTTGACGGTAAACGGCTTACCGTCTACAAAAAGCTGCCAGTGCCCGTTGGCGTATTTTTTCAGCTGCACCTTCGGCCCGCCAACAGTCTTCACAACCGCGACCCTGGAAAGATCAACGGTATCGGCATTCTTGCGCGCCCGCCCCTTTAACAACTGTCCGGGATCAATGGAAATGAACCTGCCGTTAGGCCGGTTGGAGTATTTGCCTTCCACGTTGATGCTTCCCGGTATCCAGTGCATTTTGATTTTTGGATGACGGCGGAGAAGCTGTTCCATGCGGTCAAGAGCGGCGCAGGACACATACCACGGCGTGTTGAAATATGTATAGGAAACCGTCTTCGGAAAATGGACGGCAACGGCGTAAAAGCCTTTGACCGCCTCTTCGATCATCCCCAGCCGTTCAAACATGACCGCGGAATAAAACTGTTTAATACCGGGATCTTCGGCGGCAGTGGCCCAGCGGTAAAAATTAAGCGCCGCGCCCGGAGTATCGGTGAACATCCATTGACTGCCGCGGAGCTTACCTTCCTTTCTTAAGGCGAGGTACCGGGGATCCTTGAACACATCAGCGTTGGGATAAATGCCTTCCCCTGCCGCGCGCACCAGACCGGGACGGTCTTTAATAAGGTAATGGAAGCGGGGGGTTCCGACTTCATCAAAGCTCCCGAACTTATCGTAAGGAATGGGACCTTTTATGCCAGGCGCAAAAAGGGTAAGAGTATCGCTGCTGGGTACGCATTCGTCGCGATTGACCGCGTGCCATTTGTCCGGTTTTTTACCAGCCAGCAGAAATACGGGCGTCCAGACGACCATGGCCATCAGGGAAACCGTACGCAGAATACGACGGGGATCGAATAGGATTGAACAACTTTTCATCAAGGATATATATTTCAGCATATTTCAGGTTTGTTGACAAAATAACAGCCATTATGATTTGATGCGGACAAGTTTTTCAGGGAGTCAGACTCGCCTGATCAGTGTCGGGCGGGTTTGATTTTTGCTAATTGTCAGAAGGAAAGGGACCCGCATGAGCTCACAGCAGACAGCCATTCTTCCGCAGGATCGCATTCCTACATTTCAGAAAATAATTTACGGTCTGGGGTCTCTTGCCAATAACATGCTGGCTGCGGCGCTGGGCTGCATGGTAATCGTTCTCAATCTAGGCCTGGGAATGGATCCCGGAAAAATCGGGATGATCCTTGCCTGTTCCAAATTTACGGATGCCCTTCTCGATCCCGTTATGGGTTACGTGTCCGATCACACGCGCTCAAGGTGGGGCCGCCGGAGACCGTTTATCGTTGTCGGCGCTTTGATATCGGGCCTTGTCTTTGCATTGATGTGGCAGCTGCCCGCCCGCCACAGCCAGAACTTCTATTTCTGGTTCTTTCTTATCGGGACAAACCTTTTTTACATCGCCTATACGATTTATGCCGCGCCTTTTATCGGACTGGGCTATGAATTAACGGCGGATTATCATGAACGCACACGGCTTCAGGGCGTCAGCAATTTCATTGGTCAAATCGCCTGGATGGCGGTTCCCTGGTTTTACGCCATCATGGAAAACAAACATCTTTTCCGCAACAACGTGGAGGGGGCCCGCGGCCTGGCTATCGTCGTGGGAATTTTCGTGGCAGTCGTCGGAATACTGCCGGGAATTTTCTGCAGGGAACCATTCTATTCCATAGCCCAGACCGAAGAGAAAAAAGAACAGAAATCTACGTCGGAATTTTTAGGCGGGCTGCTCAAACACGTCGCCGGGTTTTTTAAAGGCTTCGGCATCACTCTTCTGAACCGCCGGTTCCTGGTGCTGAGCCTGGCCACATTCTGTATTTTCAACGGGTTTCAGATGATTGCCGGACTTGGTCCTTACAACATCATCTACTACGTGTTTGGCGGCGATCAGCAAATGGGGTCGCAATACATAGGCTGGTTTGGAAGCTTTATCTCCGTCGCCACATTCTGCGTTATTTTCTTTATCACCTGGCTTGCTTCCAGGGTCGGCAAAAAAATGGCGTTCATCATTTCAACGATAATTGCCATTTTCGGCTATGCGCTTAAATGGTTCTGCTACAAACCGGGGGCGCCCCTCCTGCTGTTTATCCCCGCGCCGTTCATAGCCTTCGGACTCGGAGGCTTGTTCACTACGGTCGGCGCGATGATTGCGGATGTCTGCGATCAGGACGAGCTTGAAAACGGGCATCGCCGCGAAGGGACCTTTGGCGCGATATTCTGGTGGATGGTCAAACTGGGAATGGCTCTGGCTCTGGCTATATCCGGGCACCTTCTCAACTGGACCGGTTTCCTGCAGGAATTGGGTGGCCGTCAGTCCCCGCATACGCTTTTCCTCATGCGCGCTTATGAAATCGGCCTTCCGATTCTCGCCTATGTCCTGGCGATTATTGCCGTTTCATCCTATGATCTGACTCAGGAGAAGGCGCATCAGATTCGTATCGAGTTGGAAAAAAGACGCGGTACCGCAGGCTGACATATCTTTGTTGATATAATCAGATGTCGTGATAACCCCCGCCCCTAAAATAATTATTGCGTACCTGTCTGTTTGCCTCATCAGCGCTTTAGTTGTGACAAGCTGCCGCCGTAATCCTGCGGTAAATGTCTCTTCAAAACCATCCCTGCTTCTTTGGCACTGGATGACCGACCGGGAAGAAACCCTCCAAAACCTTACGGAACAATACGAGCGCGAAAAGCATAGCCGCGTTAAAATCCATCTGGAACTTTACGCTCCTTCCAAAGCCTACCAGTACAAGGTCAGGGCGGCGGCGCAGACAAACACCCTTCCTGATATTTTCGGAGTGCTGGGAGAAACGCGCGACCTGGCATCGTTCATTGTGTCCGGGCATGTGAGCGACATCTCTGCGGCGCTCGATGCCGATGACGGCCACTGGAGGAAACAATTTTTTCCCAAGGCTCTGGCCACCACCACCTTCAATGAGGGGAACCAATATAAAGTCTCTCCGGGCACCTACGGCATCCCCATTGACGTGACCAATATCCAGATGCTTTACAATAAAGAAATTTTCAAACAGGCGGGATTAAATCCTGAGGAACCCCCTAAGACGTGGGAAGAGTTCATCGATGCATGGCACAAACTTGCGGCTGCGGGAAAACCCGGATTCGTAAGCGGCTGGGGGGAAACCTGGATGATCGACTGTTTCGCCAGCAACTATGCCTTTAACATCATGGGAGAACAAAAGGTTCTAGACACCTTCCGCGGCAAGGTGCCTTACACCGACCCGGGCTGGATAAAGGTTCTGGAAATATTCGACGCCATGCGCAGGGAAGGGCTGCTGGTGCCCGGAGTAGTTACCATGGTCAATAAGACCGCCGAACAGACTTTCGCCAACAACAACGCCGCTTTTGCTTTTAACGGCTCCTGGTGCGTGAACGTATATAAAGGAATGAATCCCGATCTGTCATACGGCGTCATGCTTCCGCCGAGCATTTCCAGCAGGTATCCCATGAAAATCTGGGGAGGAGCGGGTTCGTCTTTCGTTATTAATGCCGCTTCTCCCTACAAGAAGGAAGCGCTGGATTATTTGAAATGGCTTACGAGCCCCGCCCAGCAGGCTGTTCTTTCCCGGGAAACAATGAATCTTCCCTCCAACCGGAACAGCATGAATGATCTTCCTCCGCTGCTGGCTGGCTTTGCCGCGGGAATGGACTCCACGACCCACCCTTCCGAATGGCCCGTAGTAGAGGATCCAATTGTCGTTGAAAGATTCGATAGAGGCATTCAATCCATACTTACGGGCGAAAAAACACCCGCAGAGATTGCGCAGGAAGTCCAGGCTTTGAAGGAGCAGCTGACCAAGTGATCCCGAAAAATATACGGCTGGCAAAGCTGAAGGAGGTTTCCACAACTTATCTGTTCATCCTGCCCGCAATGCTGCTGTTTCTGGTCTTCAGTTTTTATCCCTTCCTGAAAGTTTTCCAGTTGAGCGCCATGGACTGGGACGGCATCAGTTCCGGCATGCGGTTCATAGGCATGAAAAATTTCCACGAAGCGGCCTTTCACGATCCTTCCTGGTGGATATCGATGAAAAATGCCGGAATCATCACCCTCCTTGCGCTGACCGCACAGAACCTTCTTGCGTTGGCCCTGGCTATGATCGTTGACCGGGATATCAAGGGGAAAAACTTTTACCGCGTGGTCTTCTATCTGCCTCCGGTACTGTCCGGAATCGTAGTCGGCCTGGTATGGAACTGGATTTTTGACGGTTCGCACGGATTGTTGAATTACGCCCTTATCCATGTCGGCCTGGGAAGCTGGACGCACGCCTGGCTGGCGGATCCCCGGACCGCCCTTTTATGCGTAGCTATTATTCATATGTGGAAGGGGTTCGGCTGGGGATTTGTGATTCTGCTGGCCGGACTTCAGGCCATTCCCCGCGACCTGAACGAGGCCGCGCGCGTGGACGGCGCCGGCGACTGGAGAATTTTCTGGAAAATAACGGTTCCGCTGATGCTTCCCGTGTTTTTCCTGGTTTCCATCCTGACCGTGCTGGGAACCATGCAGATATTTGAAATCATCGTAGCCACCACAAACGGCGGTCCCGGCTATCATACCGAAGTCCCGATCACGCGCATTTTGACCGCCATGGTGGGATCCGCGCGTTTCGGCTACGCCTGTTCGCTCGGCATTTTATTCGGCCTCATTCTGCTGGCGGTTTCTCTGGTGCAGATGAGGCTTTCCAAATGGTCTTCCCACAATGTCTGAATGCGCCTCCGACAGTTTCCGTATGTATATCTGGATCTACCGCATCAAGCACTACACAAAGCTGACTCTGGCCCATCTTTTCTGCCTGACCGTTGCCGCTGCATGCCTTTTTCCTCTTTTCTGGATGGTCGCTTCGAGCCTCAAGACTCAGTCGACGGTATTTTCCGATATGAGCCTCCTGGTGAAGCACCCGCACTGGCGCAATTACTATGCTGCCTGGACGCGCGGCAATTTCAGCCAGTTCTTCTTCAACAGCCTGTTCTATACCACGGTTGTGGTTATCGGCGCGATTATTATTTCTTCGCTGGCCGCTTATGCCTTTTCGCGCCTCAAGTTCCCGGGAAAAAACATTCTCTTCATCGTGCTTATTTCCACAATGATGATTCCCATACCGGGCTCGTTTATCGCCCTGTACGTACTGCTGAACAAGCTGGGGCTCGTCAACACGCGCATCGGCTACATTCTGCCGCAGATAAACAGCAGCCTTGCCCTGGGAATTTTTCTCTTCAAAACTTTCTTCGACAAGCTGCCGCAGGACCTGGAGGACGCGGCCCGCATCGACGGCTGCAACAAATTCCAGGTCTACCTGCACGTGGCCCTTCCGCTGGCAAAACCTGCGGTGGCGGTGCTGGCGGTATTCAATGCTCTTGCCGTATGGAACGAATACCTGCTCGCGATGCTGATACTTTCCGACCGCGCGCTGATGCCGCTGCAGCGCGGCCTGATGGTTTTCCAGGGAGCGCACATCACGGAATATCCTCTGCTGATGGCGGGCATCGCCATTTCAATTGTCCCGATCCTGACGCTTTATCTCCTCATGCAACGCTACATCGTTGCCGGCATTACCGCCGGCGCCCTCAAAACATAAAGCGAGAGGCAAGCAGTTAGCGGTGTCCCTGCTCGCGGCTTACTGCTAGCCCTTCCTGACGTTAGGGGGGGCCCAGGTTTTTTCCCTGTCCTTTGGCCCATCATTTTTTCCCTTCTGGACTATTTCGTTAATCTTCATAAATTGCTACAAGATTGTGATGAGAAATCGCTTCCGGGCGCTCATAACCTTGTTTATGGCTGCAGGCGCACTTCATTCGCCTGTGCTGTCGTATGCCGATTCCGCCCAGTCGTACGATCCTCCCTGGGCTTCTGACACGATATGGGCCCAGAACCCGATAGGCCTTTTTCTTCCATATTCCCGCGGCTGGCTCGAAGACGGCTATTCTCCCTGGTGGCAGACACGCGTTGCCAATCCGATTTCCGATTACGACCCGTCCAAGATGGCCGTCGGATTATACCGCCTGGACGTTGCCTCGGATTTTGAATTGACCACACACCAACTGCTTCCGGGCTGGACGGGGCAGTCCTCTCCTTCGGGCATCAACAATGTTTACACCTTTACCCCGGGAAGCTCCGCGCAGGACAAGGCTACCACGCGCATGGGACAGAATTTCTATACCGACCTGGGGATCCACCCCTTTTCTTATTTATCCGGAGACATCGGCGCCGAATACGTCGGCAACTACGACCAGCGCTACTGGTTTCCCATCAGCGACGAGCATCGCATGTTCAACGACGGCACGGTGGCAAAAATCACCCATGCCGACATGAAATACGACGACGGCCAGTTCATGATCCGCGGTTTCGAAGGAGAACCTCTCACTACCTGGGTTTATCAGAACGATCTGTTCCAGCTGCTGCCCAACCGCTACGACATCGCCATGAGCGAATGGTACCGCCGGAACGATGGCTCCCTCACGCCGCGTGGGGGGGAAACACAGATAAAATCGGACTTTGGCACACTCGACGTTTTGGGCGGTGCGGAAATCCGCTACGGATACGGATCAAGCGCCTTTGCCAAATACGATTTACCGGCGTGGGGAACATGGGAGAATTCGGTCGTTTTCCGCGACGAAAACGTTCCCTTTGTGCTGAGTAATCCTGATGCGAGACGCTGGGCTGTATCCTATAACTCAAGCTACAGCCCCTACGAGCAATGGCAGACCCATGCAGGCGTTATGTATCAGCCTTTCCGCCTTGATGAACCGTATACGGATGTAACCTACGCGGGATCAGGCAACGGCACGCTGGGAACCGCATATCAGATAGACCAGCGTGAGACAAGGCAGTCCGACGCTTTCGGATTTCTCTGGCAGAACGAGTTCGAACCCCTGATGATCATCGACAAAATCGGCCTTGGCTACATGTATCTGGCTCCCACCGCCGGGGACAAGCAGCAGGTCAGCATCGACGGAACAAAACGCCTGAACCATGATCTGACACTCTCATCCGCCTACATGTACAGACAACCTGTCGTTGGTCCTGTGCCCCTGCTTTATCAGGGAACAACCGACGATCCTGGGGCATTGATCACCAGCCCGCGCGGCCCGGACGATCCTTTCGAGGTTGAATGGGATAACCGCAAGGCGCACATATTCACCGCCACGCTTGTCTACAACCCCGCCCCCGCTACACCCTTTTTCAAATACGACAAGAACGTAATTGACGACTACAACATCAATGACAAAAATGAAGCGGAATGGTCCGGCGCACTGCAGTACAGGGCAATATACTACCCCACAAACACGGACCGGCTTTATTATTGGGATGAAGACCGCAACCTGATCTATGACCCGATCTTTAACAACGGCGCGCTTGCCAGCAGTTATCCGATGAGTTCAGGTACGGGACTTCTGCGCTGGAGCATGAAGGACTGGTCTGTTACCACTGATGTTTCCGCAGGTGAAGCGCCCGCAGGGCTTGCAATTGCGTATTCTTCTTCAACGGTTTTCTATAAACCTACAACGATATTCATTAATACCGGTGTGACGATCCGCTACAAGGCCGCCAAAGCGTTTTTCCGATACAGCCAGGATGTCTGGGGGCCGGAAGATTATCAGGTGCAGGAGGGGTGGGCTTACCATCAGATATATCAGGCCGGACTTTCCTATGATTTCCTGAAACAGTTCCAGGCCGGTTTCCGTTATACCGGCACGCGCATGAACGATGATTTTATCGGTTCGGACATCGCAGCATTTAATGAATACACCTTCTATCTGACCTGGCACTTCACCATGGAGCATCAGGCTGCGCCGGCGTTCGGCAAGAAGCTGCCGCCTGCCGTTCCGGAAGCCTCGTTGACCGTCAGCGCTCCAGCGTTCACACCGGATGGATCAGGGAATACCCGTTCAGTCCAGTTCTATCCCAGGGCGGCCTCGGAAACAGGCATCCTTTCCTGGCGCGTGACCGTCAGGAATCCGCAGGGCGAGATTGCCAAGCAATGGGACGGCACCGGACACCCGCCGTCTTATCTTATATGGAACGGGCTTTCCGCGGAGGGACAGCCCCTGCCTGTGGCCATTTACCAGGCCACGTTCAAGGTGACCGATCTTCAGGGTAATGAAATAACGACCATACCTCAGGCGGTTGAGATTCAATCCAACAAGGCTCCGGCAGCGCCGAAGATCGAGGCTCTGCCGCAGTCGAATAAAAACATCACCGTGACGCAGACGCCGGAAGGTCTCAAACTGACGCTGAGCTCGCTTGTTCTTTTCGATTTCGGCAAATACGACCTTAAGCCTAGCGCGATCAAAGCTCTCGAACAGGTGCTTGAAATACTCAAGGAATATCCGGAGAACAAGCTTGTTATTTCCGGACATACAGACAATGTGGGCGGCGATGCCTACAATCAGAAACTGTCACAGCTGCGGGCCGAGTCTGTGGCGCATTACCTGAAGACTGTCGGCAAAATTCCGCCTTCACGCATTGTCTTTGTGGGCTACGGGAAGACAAAGCCTGCGGTCTCGAATGTCACGGTATCCGGCCGGCAGAGAAATCGCCGCGTAGAAATAGATATCTTAAAGAACAAATAAGTATACGAGGGAGGACGAACAAATGAAGAAAATATCCAATGCCGTTATCCTTGCAGGTAGTACGCGGGGATCCATTAAAAAGGCTGGATTCCCGATTACGACTTCGGGAATGACAACCATATTGATTTCCGCTTTTATTCTTGTTCCTGCGCTTTTCATGCGCTGTACGGCCGAAGATGTCGCTGAAAATTCCATATCAAAGAATGCCTTTGTGATTTATGCCGATAGAGGGGACCAGAGAAACCATTTCGCGCCTTCCGGATGGATGGGCGATTATGGTGATATACGCATCGATGATTCATGGAGTCAGAACCCTGCCAGCGGCAAGACCTGCGTGCGCATTATCTACACAGCCAAGGGCTCGCAGGGGGCAAACTGGGCAGGACTTTACTGGCAGAATCCCCCGAACAACTGGGGGGACAGGCCCGGCGGCTACGATCTTGGCAGCATGAAGCGCCTGGTTTTCATGGCGCACGGGGAAAAAGGCGGGGAGAAAATAGCCGAATTCAAGATAGGCGGCATTTCCGGCGAGCACGGAGATTCCGATTCAGCAAGCATCGGCCCGGTAACGCTCACGCAGAACTGGCAGAAATACACTATCGATCTTGCCGGAAAGGATTTATCTCACATCGTCGGCGGGTTCGCATGGTCCGCCTCGAGGGACGACAATCCCAACGGTTTCACGATATATCTGGACGACATGCGGTTTGAGTAACCAACGACGTCGTACCGGCAGGCAGCAGGCCGGGACCCATTATGAGAATTCCTTTATTGATGGACCCCGGCCTGAAGATCGCCGGGAAGACGGCAAAGGACAACTAATATGAAAAAATGTCACCGTTCAACAATAATTGGTTTGGCATCGCTACTGGCCGGCGCCTCCCTGCTTTCTGCGGCGCCGCAGCCGGATCTGGAAAGCAACATGCCGAAACGGCGTTTTGTGGTCTTCAGCGATCAACCGCCGCGCGCCGCTCATTATGCCGCTTCTGGATACATGGGAGACGCCTCGGACCTGAACTTGTCCGGAGGTTTCGTGCCTACTCCATTCGGCAAAGGACCATGCATCCAGGTCATATATAGTCCTTCAGGAAAACAGGGATGGGCCGGACTTTTCTGGCAGGACCCTGCGAATAACTGGGGCGACATCCCCGGCAATGCCGGCTACGACCTGCGGGGCGCCGAACGGCTTACCTTCTGGGCGCGCGGGGAAAAAGGCGGGGAAAAACTCCGTGAAGCGCGCGTCGGAGGAATCATGGGGCAATATCCCGACTCGGCCACAGCCGCCATCGGCCCCATCACGCTTTCCAAAGGCTGGAAACAATACACTGTAGATCTCCGTGGCAAAGACCTGCATCATATTATCGGCGGGTTCGGGATTTCCCTTAGAAAAGAGGATAATCCCAACGGCGCGACTTTATACCTTGATGACATCGTGTACGAAGGCCCGGTCGATGTTTTCATGTCTACCACGTCTCTAAGAACCCCCGCTGTTGCCGCCGCCGATATGACCTCAACGACAGAAGCCGTAAACCTCTCAACAGTCTCGGCTATAACAGCCACCTATACAATGTCCCTGGGAACATCTGCAGCAACAACCGTTCCATCTGTCGCAGTCAGTTCGCCGGCCGCAGCGGAAAATCCTCCGGCGCCCGCGGAAGTCAATCTAAATGCATTGAAGAACATCAGTACCAAGCTGAGCTCGAGCGGCCTGCGCGTGAGCTTCACCAGACAACTGATGTTTGATCCGGGAAAAGCTACGCTTGATCCGGACAGCGAAAATATACTGCGCGAGGTGGTGAAGCTGCTCAACGCTTATCCTGCGAACAAAGTCCTGATCGAGGGCCACACTGACAATACCGGAGACCAGGGATTCAATCTGAAGCTTTCAGAGCTGCGCGCCGGAAGCGTTCGCGACTTTTTGATCCGGGAAGGCGGCTATGATCCGGCGCGGTTCCGCATTGTGGGCTACGGCGACACCCGCCCGATCGCGGACAACCATTCGCACGAAGGAAGAATAATGAACCGGAGAGTCGAGATAACGATCCTGAAGAACACAAGCGATGAGCAATGAGTAATAATTCCTCTTATTCTGTCATCCCCGCAGGCATTAGGAGGGAATCCATCGCAAAGGCCTCCAATGAGGGATTCCCGTCCCGGAACATGGGACGGTCCCTTCCATTAGATTTAAAAGGATTGGGACCGATTACTACCTCGGGAATGACGGTTGGGAGGTTGTTCGCCGCGCTTTCCATCGCGGTTTTTCTCTGTTCCTGCAACAAATCTCCCTTTGACCGGTCGCGCGACGCCTCGGGAGGGGGCGCGACCGGATCGCTAAGTCCAAGCGTGAACCTGGTGGTGTTCTCGAGCGAACTCAAAACCGGCGGCGGAGCGTTCCTGTACCCGGGCGGAAACAACCAGACGCTCAGTTTCCAGGACACGTCAAACCCCATCAGCACACGCTCAATCCGCTACAACTGGAACGGCACACCCGTGGTGGGGGGAACCCTTTTCGCAGGGTTTGATCTGATGAACACTCCAACGCTCTCAACCTATAATCCGAATACCGGCAGGAACCTTTCCGGCGCAGGATACGGTAAGGTAACGTTTTATGCGCGCGGCGGTTTGAGCACGAATACCGTGCTCAAAGTTGAAGCTGCAAACCCTTCCAACAACGGGCAGTGTGTTGTCCTTTCGATGAACGGCACTGACGACATAGTGAATATCGCAGACCAATGCAATTCTCAGCCAACACCCAGCGGCTGTTCCAAAGCCCAGCTTTCGGCCAATTGGCAGTCTTACCGCCTCACCATCGTAAACAGTTCCAACGTGGCCGATCTTTTCAAAGCCACATTCATATACAACCAGCCCTGCTTCAGCACAACCTACGGCCAGGGCGGCACGGTGTTCTTCGACCAAATCCAGTATCAGCCCTAGGCGTGAAAGGGCTGCCGCCTGCTCCAGCGCGGAATCACTTCCCATCCCCTCGCTCCGGCGGAGCCCGAACTCCTCACTTCGTTCGTCAAACATGCGGGCTCCTGACATCTCAGCCGGAGCTCGTTACGGGACTCCGCGAGTCGCAATACGTCATCCCTTTCACGCCTAGCGCTTTCTTTCCCAGAAGGCGCAAGGGGTCTGGCCAGGAACGACTCGTTGATTCCGGCTTATCTGGTGAAGGATTCGGCGCCGCATATCTGAGCCCGCCAGACTTCTGGCGGGCGAGTTCGCCGCCGCTGAACCAGATAAGTCGATCAGAATCAACGCCGGAGTTCCGGGCCAGACCCCTTGCGTCCGACCAAACTCCTGATATACTGTGTACACGAAGGGTAATGAGGGGGGATTTTATGAGGGACAATCGCAGAACCTGTGACCGTGTGCCGATCGGCGTTTTAGTCAACTGCGGAACGGCAAAAAAAGACCGCCGTGCGCGCGGGCGCGCCATTCGCATGGAAGCGCGCAATATCGCCCATGACGGCGTGGGTCTGCGCTGGTCGCGGCGCCTGGCAATGTCTCTATGCCCGAAGTGCGATCATTTTCCCTCAGACAAGGCCTGCGAAAACAAAAACTGCCTCTGCGGGCAGAAAATGGCGGACATCCGCGTGGGACAGGAAGTGAATCTCGACGACCTGATCTATACGGAAAAAGGCTCCGAGCCGATCATGGGAAAAGTCTGCTGGATAAAAATCAGCAGACGCAAAGACGCATGCGATGTCGGCGTGCGGGTAACTTCAGCCAACCACAGAACCCACTTCAAAGCGCTGGAAGACAAACCCTAGCGGAATGCCGGGACGCCGCTTCAACGTCAGGAGCCCGCGTGTCTGACGAGCCGAAGACGAGGAGTGCGGGCTCCGTTGAAACGGTGGCACGGGGTTGTCATTCCGCGCTTAGTTCCGCCGGAAGCTTTTTCGCCAGCAGCGCCGCTCCAGCTTCCCTGCAAAGCTTAACCCGGAAGGATTTTCTGCTTCAATTTGCCTCCGTGCAGCGGAGCGAGCCAGTCCTTCCACCGCCCCTCGCTTGACAATCTATGCATATCATTGATATACAAATGTCGTGAACCCGGACGACATCCTCGACCGGACCGAGGCCTGCAAAAAGCTGGGGATCACCCGGCAGACGCTGCTTGCGTGGATCCGCAAGGGAAAGCTTAAAGTCTGGAAGCGCGTAGGCGCCGGGAAAAACAGCGCCCTACTTTTCTACCACAAAGATATCGAAGTACTCCTTCCGAAAGAAACAACCGACGGCCAGGCCTCGGCTTCCGAAGAAAATAACCAGACAAGCGGACAATAACTAATCTCCAAATACCACAATCCAAATTGTTTGGGAGTTGTTTTTAACATCGCTGTAAACTTTGGGCCTTGACAGCCGCGCAAACCACTGATAAAACACTCTCAATAAAGTAACCGATTTGATCTGAATATAGAAGCGTTCCTGAAATTAGGTTCCACCCTAAGGGGGGCTGATTGGATCCAAACGCGTTTCGAGATTATTTTGACGTCGATTCCGATACAAATCCCACCTTTTTGTCTAACCGAGATAATACTAGTACTACAATTTCAGCATTTAAAATTCTTTTTGCATCAAATATTAACTCTAACCGAGTCTATGCCGTTATCAGTTTCTTCCATCGATAATGACAAATAGATTTAACATAAATGATGACCAATCTTTTGACCGGCGTTTACACAAACGTTTTACACTTTCATTAAAAGCTCAACTAACCATTGAAGAAGATGAAAAAGAGTCAGTCCGATTGCCAGTTAATATTATTGATATAAGCCTTAACGATGTTGCTTTTCAAACTTCAGTTGCGCTGAGAAAGCAAAAGATTTATCCATTGGATATGTATATAGATAGCAAGTGCTTTGCATCCGTCACTGTAAAGATCGAACGTATTGCTACAACTAGCCAAGCAAAATTTATAGCAGGGGGAACCTTTATTGATTTTAAAGAAAATGCAATAGAAAGAATCCATGCTTTACTGGAACAGCGAATTCCCATAAACAGTCAGATGGACGTTCTCGACAGAAGATCATCTACAAAAAAACATCAATTACCAGTCCCTGAAAAGGATCGCATTGTTGGGCGGCGTTCTGTAGATAGAGATTGGTTGCAAAAATCTCAATTACATCAATTTTATAAGACTTTAGCTCATCATCTGGAAAAGCGTGTTGTGGTGACTGGGCTAGGGGTAGTGTCGCCTATAGGCATTGGGCGAGAGTCTTTTAGTGCAAACCTTAAAGCAGGAATTTCTGGAATTCGTCCAATTACTCAGTTCGATTGCTCAGAATTTTCATGTAAAGCTGCTGGTTATGTTTTGCCTGAGGAGATTGAAAATTATGTTATCCAGCGTGAAGCAAGAAGATTTGATCGAAGTACCTTAATGGCACTAATTGCAACCCGGCTTGCATTGCAAGATTCCCGCTTAGACTTGGAGGCATTGAACCGACGGAAGATTGGAATAGCGGCAGGAAGTTCCGCAGGAGGTACTGGATGGGTTTTCCAACAATATGAGCGCATGAAACAAAAGGGAGTAAATGATATCCATCCTTACACAATCGCCGCTGGAAGTCCTAATGCGTGTTCTGGCGAAATTGCTGCGACTCTATCACTTAAAGGACCATGCGCTAGTTTTTCACAAGGATGCGCTTCTGCAGCTAGCGCAATAGAATTCGGACTTAATCAAATCCAAAAAGGTAGGGCAATTACAATGATTGTTGGTGGGACAGAAGCACCATTAAGCTATCCACTATATGCTGCTTTTGATCAATCAGGAATTTTGGCCGCTGGCAGAACCATACCTAAACCATTCGATCAAGGCAGAAGTGGCATAGTCTTGGGCGAAGGTGCTGCCTTTTTAATCCTAGAAGATCGCGAATTTGCAATTGCCCGTAAAGCCAATATTTATGCGGAATTACTTGGCGTTTACACCACATGCGACGGATACCACATGGTTGTTCCTGACCCTTCTGCTGAAGAACCAGCCCGAGCAGCGACAACCTTGCTGCATGAATTGGGAATTAATTCTAACGATATTGACGTTGTTTTCGCTCACGCTCCTGGGACAAAACAAGTCGATACCGTGGAAATACGAATGTTACGAAAGATTTTCTCAAGAACAAAGAAGTCCAAGCCAGTAACAAATGTTAAGGCACTTATAGGCTATACACAAGGAGCTTGTATCGCAATGGAGGCGGTTGCTGCAAGCTTAGCGATTTACGAAGATTTTATTCCAGGAATTATAAGCTTTGGTCAAGGGGATGACGGTTGGCTAGATGTTGTTTCAAAAACTCGATACCAAAAAGTTGATACGGCGTTGGTTAACTGTATAGGTTTTGGTGGGAAAAATGCCTGTATTCTCTTTAGAAGTACTGACCATCAATGAAACGTTTAGCCTTCAGAACAGAAATACGAATTCCTGTCATGTTTCAAATAAAAGGGGCTAAGGAGACATACGGAGGTGAAATTTTAAATATCAGCCAAACAGGAGCTTTGTTTCTGACAGGCGTAAATTTGGAGAATAGCACTGAGATAATTCTTTGGTCAATTTCATGCTCTCCTGTTTCATTGGCTCCCTTCATAGCTGTCGTTGTTCGTCAATCAGACAATTCCAAGGAAAACATTCGTTCATATGCTTTGCATTTTGGAGATTTATCACTCAAATTTGACGCGGCGCTTCGCAGTTTAATCAAATCAAATCCTAAGAATAGCTCGTACCTTAAAATATCTGTAATAAAAATAACTGTGCTGGGTGGACTGTTTGTAGTCCTCCCTAGCATTCTTGTTATCGGGGACGTCCTTCAACCCACCACAAAAAACTTCGCCGTCTCATTATTCCTGCTCTTAATTGCCGCAGAGAGAACTATAGAGACTTTTTTTACTGTTAAGAGAAAAGGCACCATGGAGGCGACCGAAGATTGGTCAATTTCTGCCGTTTCATTTTATTATGCTTGCATGATTGTTTCTTCTAGCATTGAAGCCTTGTTTTTCAGACGGACGATATCAATCCCATTGGCATTTCTTGGGATGGTAATGTTGGCAATTTCTTTTGCGATCCGTTGGTGGGGAATGCATTCATTAGGCTCCCAATGGGAGATCCACGTTATGGGCCAGCACCAATGGTCAATGGCAAATAACAAACAAATTATTCGCAAAGGCCCATATCGTTTTATCCGTCATCCAATTTATCTTGGCGTCATTCTAGAACTTCTAAGCATTCCGCTAACGGTTAATGCCTTCTTAACTTTTATTTTTGTTTTATTAGTTAATATTCCTCTACAAGTTCTGAGATCGAGGCTTGAAGAAAAACAATTACTACAGTTATTAGGTGGGGATTATGCTCTTTACGCCGAAGAAAAATTGTCTTTCTTCCCACGGAACAAATCTATCCAAGCTATGCCAAACGATCGACGACAAAGGAAGATCATAATTGACTTTAAAGACCGAAGATCATCACGTCGGGAAGTTGTTTAACACTAATTTTCTATTATAGGCATTTCATTGGTATTAATAACTTACTCCTTTGCTGTCCTAATTGTTGCCGTAACGATGTCCGGCCTGGGCATCCTTTTGGCGGGCCGTGCACAAGGCGATTTCAAGAAACGGATCTTTTCTCTATGTCTTTTTTGCATTGCTTGGTGGAGTTTAGGCGTTTCGATTCACGCTCTCACAGAGACCGAAACATGGGGCATGTTTTGGAGTAAATTCCTTCACATCGGCGCTATTTTTGTTCCAATTACTTATTTACATTTTATTCTTTCCTTCCTAAATAAAAAAAAGCCTCTGCTGATGCAATGCCTTTATTGCTTAGGAGGCCTCTTCGTCCTATGCCTTTTATTTTCAAACATTTTTCTAAAAGAAGTATCCCCAATATATATTTTTCCCTACTTTCCTAAAGCAGGATATATCTATTCGTTTTTTTTATTCATGTTTGGGGCATGTGTTATTTATTCATTATTTTTATTATTAAGAGCCCTGCAATCATCTAGCGGCATGGAAAGGAGTAAGCTAAATTACATATTTTGGAGTTCTGTCGTTGGTTATATCGGCGGACCCACCGCTTTTCTTCCTATGTATAACGTGCGCATATTACCTTTAGGTGTTCCTCTGGTTTCAATTTTCGGCATAGCAATTACCATCGCTATACTCAAACATCACCTAATGGATATATCCATTATCATTCGTAAAACTCTAATATACTCAACTGTAACGGGAGTCCTCACCGCTGTTTACTTGGTGACGATTGCTATTTTCGCCCACATTTTTGAAGGGCTCGCCGGGTACCAAACTATTTTCTCTTCAGCAATAGCTGCGGCTCTCATTACTCTTGGATTTCAGCCTCTCCGGAAACGCGTCCAAATTTTCGTCGATCAAAAATTCTTCCGTGAATATGTCGACCGTGAACAAAAGCTTTACGAACTTTCCCGGGAAGTTATCACTCATACAACATCTGAGGGAATGGCCGAAGCATTAATGCGCGTACTAACTGAATCTTTGCATCCCAAAACTGTTGCCCTTTATTTAAAACCAAATGACGGCAACGGATTTTTGAAAATTTCAGGGCATGGTACGGAAGTTGATCTCCCGCAATTGATGCCTGAAGATAATGCTCTTGCCAATTATTTTTCGGATCATTCGCAGCCTCTCACGTTGGATGGGGAAGAAGCCGTTGGTGAATCACAGAATACCCGCAGTCTTAACCGTAAAGATAATGGGATATCAATAAGAACTGTTTGCCGCAAGGTTTTACACCGTAAAATTACTGAGCTTTCAACTGGAAGCAAGTCGTCCGACGAAAATGCCCGCCAAAAAACAGTATCAATCGAAATGAGAAAGTCCGGCATTAATGCAGCTTTCCCCCTGGTTAATCAGGGAGAATTAATGGGATTTTTATTGCTTGGCGAAAAAATGTCTGAGGCACCATATAGCGGAGATGATATTCTTCTTCTGCGGATCGTAGCCAACCAGACGGCCCTCGCTTATCAGCGCGTTCGCTACCTTGAAATGGCTGTCAGGGGTGCGCGCACCGAAATGTTGGGGCAGATTGCCGGCGGATTCGCGCATGAGATCAAAACCCCTCTTGCCAATATCAGCCTGCCTGCGGAAATGGCATATATGGATTTGAAAGACGTTGAGGAGGGGAATCGTACTTTTCAGGAAATTCTCCCGGAACTTAAAAACCGCATGCGGGATATTATGATGCAGGCCATGAAAGTCAGTGAAAAAGTCGAGGCCATACGACAGTTTTCCAAACCCGGTGATCGCGTCCAACTGGAAACTATTGATCTCAATCAGGTCATACAAAACAGCCTCCAGTTGATTGAACATATTATCCGTAAATCCGCGACAAAGGTTTCGACCACTCTTCTTCCAAAGGCCGCGTCGATTCATGGCAATTTGAAACAGCTCGAGATAGTTTTCGTAAACCTTATAAAGAATGCTGCGGAAGCAATGATGCTGAATAAAACTGATTTTACCAACCGCAATTTATGGATAACGGTTGAAGAAAACAACGGATGGATCGAAGCCAGAGTACGTGATTCCGGACCGGGCATACGTAAAACCGACATGAACCATTTATTCGACGCTTACTTCACAACCAAAGGGACTGAAGGCACCGGTGTTGGCCTGTTCCTTTCGCAGCAGGTGATCAAGGCCCATGGCGGAACCATCGATGTAGAAAGCGAACCCGGGACAGGAACCACCTTCATCATCCGCCTGCCTAAGGCTTCTATGCCCGACAAAATAAAGGACGAAAAAGCCGCCTGATTAATTATGGTTGCATTCTTCTTTCTCTCCTGCCTGATAAATTCCGCCCTAAGCATCCTGCTTGGGGTTTTTGTGTTATGGAAAGCAAACAATAAGTTAAACCGTTTATGGGCACTGACCTGTTTTTCAATAGCCTTGTGGTCTCTTGGAATCGCGATGATGGTTCACTCGCATAATATGTATGAGGCGTTATTTTGGCAAAATTTCTTCCTTTACCCCAGTGCTACTTTCATCCCGGTCTTCTATCTACACTTTGTTTGTCTAGTCACTGAAAAGAAATCTCCTTTGGTCATTTCTTCTAGTTATTTTATTGCGATTGTACTAGCCATTATTAGTTTATCAGGCAAGTTATCGACTGTTCTGCCGAAATCACCATTTAACTATTACACAGAACCCTTGTTACCTTTCCATTATTTCACGATATTTTTCTTCACTTTAGTAATTCTTTCGCACTACTTCCTTTGGCAACGGATAAAAGCCTCTGAAATCGATTTTCGTCCACAATTGAAACTGCTCTTTGGTGGAACACTCCTAGGGTTTATAGGAGGAAGCACAAGTTTTTTCATGACTTACAATATTCGTATTCTTCCATATGGAGTATGCGGTGGGATGATTTATGTCTTTGTCGTATACTATGCAATTTCTCGATATAACTTGCTTAACATTCAAATTTTTATTCGCCGGACAGTCATTTATACCGTCCTGACGGTGGCAGTGACTGTCCTGTATGGAATCGTCATCTCTACTCTGACCCGTTTGAGCGGGGGAAAAGGTCTTTTTTCCTCAATCGGCGCAGCAGCAGTGATTACTTTGGCGTTCCTTCCCATTCTTCGCCGGGTCCAACGCTTTGTTGATCGTTACTTTTTTAAGAATACGCTGGATGAGAACCTCCTTCAGGAAATGACTCGCGGTATTGCACATGAAATCAGGCGCCCGCTTGCCAACATTGCCTGGCCCGCGGAAATGACATTAGTGGATATTCAGGATATTCAAAATGGAAAAATCCCTTTTGAAGAAGCTGCTCCGAAGATCCGGGAGCGCCTTGAATACATGATCGCCCAGTCAAAGGAGGCTTCGCACAGGATCGAATCTATCCGCGCGGTCGTTAATCCTGCGCGCGAGAAAGTTC